>PXYT01000016.1:59698-122762 GCA_003023725.1 Sulfobacillus benefaciens
TGGATTCTCATCCGCGAAGGAGGAAGCCCCCCTTTGCAACCAGCACAACGCCTACGTGATGATGCCCCAGGCACCGAATTCCCATGCTCTCAGCTTGATACCGGAAGCCGAAGGCGGGGTTATTGCCTGTCCGTTCCATTATTGCGGGCGAAACGCACATCGACAAATTGCGGTCTAGTCGGGATAATAGGCATGTATGTATTTTCGTGTGGTATTTCTTGTAACCTCTTGTAACCTTAGGGTTGGCCAGGGCACATCAGAAAACCCCGGCTGAGCACGACAATGATGAAACAGCTGGCGCATCACTTTATTTTGGGGAGGTCGAACGGTGGCACAAGTTCCCACTCAGGAAATCATGACGACGAATGACATTATCAAATACTGCGGCCCGGTCTTTTACCGGCGCGGATATCAATATGTCAAAGAGGGGCGAGTCAAGGCCCTTGCTCCCGGCTCGCCAGATCCTTTTCTGTACCAAGCCCGCGTTCGCGGCACGGAAAGCTATCTCGTCAGTCTTTTTTATGGAGGGGACGGCCGCTTCATGAGCAGTCACTGCGAATGCCCGGCATTTCCCGCTCACGGCGTCTGCAAGCATATTGCCGCAGTCCTCATTGAACGGGCCGAACCGCCGGCCAACTCACCCCCGCAGAACATTTCTTCTCCCCATCCGGCACAGTCTTCACCTACGTCGCGAACCACTGCGCGGTTTTTGGATGTGTTTCGTGTTCCCCGATCGCCTGCGCTATCCAATTCGTCCAAAGAAATACTCCGCCTGGAATATCTGATCGGCGTGGCAGAATCTGGCTCCGCCACAGTTTTTACCTTGGAAATGAAAATTGGCACAGACAAACGCCTGTATATTGTTCCGAAAGTGCCTGAATTTTTGCGGGAAGTGCGCGATGGAGCAGTGCACACCTTTTCAAAACTTTTCACCTATGACCCGAGAGCCCACACTTTCGAGCCGTCCGACCGCAAGGTTCTGGAGATCTTATTTCAAGCCTTGGATCACAGTCTTTTTTATACTCAAACCCAGCAGAACACGAATTATCAGTCCTATCGTTATAACTTTTATGGTACCCGGGCACGCTCGGACCGGACGATGAGCCTCCCCCCGTTTATTTGGCAACAGCTGGCCTCCGTTTTGCCGGAAGTCCGGGCTTTCTGGTCCCGTAATCCCGTGTTGCCGGTCAGAATTTCCAAGAGTTCTATTCCCCTGCTTTTTAAGCTGGAGGAAACCAAGGCTCCCTCATCCCCAACATCTGCCGACAAGTCATATGTTTTAAGCTACGAAAAACCGAAACTGAAAGTGCTGCCTCTATATGGATCGGCCGTCAGAGAACCGGATATCTATCTCATATCCCGCCGTCAAGCGGATCTGCTGCATCAGATTCTGGCGATTCCCTCGTCGTCAAAGGCCGTTAAGATCCCGCTGGAATCCCGGGAAATGGAAGACGTGGTCACAGAAGTTCTGCCTCAGCTCGACGGGCTGGGGCAATTGCGGCTGTCACCGGACATTGCTTCTGTTATTGTATCCGAACCTCTGAAACCTCGAGTTTATCTCGACTGGGACGGCGAGGGTATTGAAGCCCAGCTTCACTTTGTCTATGGTTCCACGATCATTGTAGCGGGCGATCCAAGTTCCGGTGCCAGCTCATCTCAGATCATTCGCCGGGATCGGGTTGAGGAAGCTCGAATAACGAGCCGGCTGATTGATGCCGGCTTCCATCAGGACGAAAGCCGGTTTGTCTTGACCGAAGACGAGGCGATATACCAGTTTATGTCGGAAACACTGGAGGAACTGACCCATGAAATGGACGTGCGCGTCAGCGAATTATTTGATCCTGTCCATCATGTCTCGTCTTCGCCCAAAGTCCGGATGGACATGGATCCGGAGCATTCCTGGCTGGAAGTATCCTTCGAATGGGGTGATCTCGAAGAAGACGATATCCTGGCCGTGTTGCGTGCCCTCAAAGAAAAGCGCCGTTACCACCGCTTGACAAACGGCCAGTTTCTTCCTCTGGAGGAAGCTGGCTTTGAGGCGGCGCAGAAAGTCCTGGAAGAACTCGATATCGACCCGGACGATCTAAACGGATCCGGGACAACGGTGCCGGCATTGCGAGCCGTCCCCCTGGTCGACCCCAGCCATCCCTATCAAACCCAATGGGAGTTGGGCAAGTCTTTGAGACGATGGCTGGACGATTTGCGTCATCCGGATAACCTTGACGTGGCCGCTCCCGCCAGTTTGACGGCCAAGCTGCGAAACTATCAGGTAACTGGATTTTTGTGGATGAAAATGTTGAGCCGTTACGGCTTTGGAGGAATCCTCGCTGACGATATGGGACTCGGCAAGACCTTGCAAAGTATTACGTACCTGCTGTCCGAACGGGAATCAAAAAACTGGGAGAATCCCGCATTGATCGTGGCACCTGCGTCTCTTATTTATAACTGGCACCGTGAATTTGAGATGTTTGCCCCGACCCTCAAGACACAGGTGATGGCGGGCGATCCCAAAGAACGGCAGCAAATGCTTGAAGAGGCCAAGAATAACGGCATCGATGTCTTGATCACGTCCTACCCCCTTCTGCGGCGCGATCTGGCCTATTACCGCCAACACACCTTTCATGCTGTGATTTTCGACGAGGCGCAAACGCTCAAGAACGCCGGAACCCAGGCCGCACAGGCAGCCTATCAAATCAAAAGTTCCCACCGCTTTGCTTTGACGGGCACTCCCATGGAAAACCGGCTCACTGATCTGTGGTCCATTTTTCGTGCCGTCTTTCCAGAGTTGTTGGGCAGCCACAAAAAATTTTCCCAAACCACGCCGGATCAACTCAGAAAACAGGTCCGACCATTCATTTTGCGGCGGCTGAAACAGGACGTGTTAAAAGACTTGCCGGAAAAGATTGAGTCCGTGGAAACCACAGAACTCACCCGTGAGCAAAAATCCATTTATCTCGCCTATCTGGAAAAAGTGCAGGCGGATACGCAAAGCGACCTGGCCCGGGATGGATTTCAAAAGAGCCGGATCAAAATTTTGGCTGCACTGACCCGTCTGCGGCAAATCTGTTGTCATCCGGCGCTGTTCATGGACAATTATCAGGGCACTTCAGCAAAAATGGACCTGCTTTTGGAGCTTGTTGAAGAATCTTTGGAGTCGGATCACCGCTTACTCATTTTTTCCCAGTTCACCTCAATGCTGAAAATGATTGCACAAAACTTCGACGATAGAGGCTGGTCCTATTTCTACCTCGACGGAGATACCCCGGTAAATGAACGACTGCAGCTGGTTTCCCGATTTAATCAGGGAGAGCGCTCGGCCTTTCTGATTTCGTTAAAAGCCGGGGGCACCGGTCTCAATCTCACGGGAGCCGATACCGTGATTCTCTACGATTTATGGTGGAATCCCGCTGTGGAATCGCAGGCAGCCGACCGTGCTCACCGCATCGGCCAGAAAAAGGTGGTGCAGGTCATGCGCCTCATCACTCAAGGCACTATTGAAGAGAAAATCTATGCTTTGCAAAGAAAGAAACAAGATCTCGTTGACCAGGTCATCCGTTCCCAAGGTGAAGATATTCCCTCGATTACGGAAGAAGATATTCGCCAAATTCTTCAATTGTCCTAGGCTTCCCTCCCCGGCCCAAACGCGGTAGGGGCCGGGGAGAGAGCATTCAGAAAAGAACTTTGAGAAAGGGGCCGTGCATTAACGAAACAGTCTTTTGGTTCTTGGCCATCTCCCGTAACCGCCCAAATGTTGACGGGGGTCTCCCCGTACCACTTTTCGCAGCTTCAATTCGACGGCAGCAATTTGTACTGGGTCGAAGAGATGCCGAACGAAGGGGGACGCAATGCCGTCGTCTGTTTCGATTGTTATGGCCAGACCGCGCCCATCACCGAATCCCCGTATAATGTCCGCACCCGGGCCCATGAATATGGAGGGCGCTCCTACGTGGTTCACGAGGATACAGTCTATTTCAGCAATTTCGCGGATCAGCGCCTGTATCGCCAAAAACGGGGTGAAGACCCTATCCCCGTTACGGCACCAGGGCCCCTTCGCTACGCCGACATGGTTTTTGACGCCAGGCACCGCCGGATCATTGCGGTCCGGGAAGATCACCGCGTTTCTGACATTCATGCCGAAACCACTCTGGTCATTATTGATCCCCAAGGCGACGAGTATGGAACCCCTTGGGTGTCCGGGCATGATTTTTACATGCATCCTCATATCAGCGAAGACGGCAGCAGATGCGCATACCTGGCCTGGAACCATCCCCAAATGCCATGGGACGGCACAGAATTATGGCTTGCCGATATCTCCTCGGAGGGTGAGTTGATTAATCGGCGGCACATCACTGGATCCGCCGCCGACGCGATCCTGCAGCCCACGTTTTCTCCCGGAGGCGTTTTAACCTTTCTTTCCGACCGCTCTGGCTGGTGGAACTTGTATCAGTGGGTCAATGATGACGCCCAGGCTGTGTTCCCTGCCCCTTACGAATTTGGCATGCCACCTTGGGTCTTCGGCATGACGAGCTATGGCTATCTTAACGAAGACCGCATACTGGCCGTCTATACCGACGGTGGAATCCGACATTTGGCTCAGATTGACGTCAAGAGCCGCTCGCTGACCGAATGGCATTTGCCCTATACGTATTTTGACTCGCCCGCCGTTCGCGACTCGGGCCACGCCGCTTTCATCGGCGCTTCCTGGCACTCTCCCGTGGCAATTGTCAACCTCTGTGTCGCCCGAGGAACATCTGAGGTGATTAGACCCTCCCAAGTCGCGCCCATGGATACCCGGGACATTAGTGTGCCCGTATTTCAACCATTCCCGGCAGCGGAAAGCCAACAGGCGTTCATGGCTTTCTATCCGCCGAACAACCACCGGTTCACCGGGCCCGATCATGAATTGCCGCCTTTGATTGTAATCAGCCACGGCGGTCCCACCTCCACCGGTACTCCGCTGTTTAGCCCTGCCATCCAATACTGGACTACTCGCGGATTTGCCGTCGCAGACGTCGACTACGGCGGAAGCAGCGGTCACGGACGGGCTTATCGCAACCGGCTTCGCGGGCAATGGGGCATTGTTGACGTCGACGATTGCACCCGGGCCGCCCTTTATTTAGCTGATCAAGGGGTGGTGGACCCGCAGCGGATGGTGATCCGCGGCGGGAGCGCCGGAGGATTCACCACATTAGCCTGCCTCACTTTTCGCGACGTCTTCCGGGCAGGAGCCAGTTATTATGGCGTCAGTGATTTAGCTGCCCTCGCCCGTGAAACCCACAAATTTGAATCAAGATATCTGGACAGCCTGATTGGACCCTGTCCCGAACGGGAAGAGATTTACCGCGAACGCTCTCCTTTGTTTCACGCAGAGCGGATCCATGCTCCGGTAATCTTCTTTCAAGGCCTTGACGACAAAGTGGTCTTACCTGAAAAATCCCAAATGATGGTGGAAGAGCTACGCCACAATCATGTTCCCGTTAGTTATATCGCATTTCCGGACGAGGGCCACGGTTTTCGGAACGCCGACAACATCGAGCGCGCCATTCAAGCAGAATGGTATTTTTACAGCCGTATTCTGGGTTTCCCCTTGCCGGAACCAATTGAGCCGGTGGCGATCGACAACCTTCCCTGAGACGGCACCTGCCGGCATCGCCAGGCCATAGATGAAACCCTGAGCCCTTGGGACCTCGGATCCCAGGGGCCCATGGCCGTCTTCTGTCCCCTTATTTGTCTCGCATCCATTCCCAGCCAACAACCATGGACTGACTCCGAATTCTCCAAAACGGGTTTCGCCCCTTGGCGAAACCAAGAGCCCACCCTTCCTTGTTCTTGCCGGCACCTCGGCCGGCACATTCTCATGCTGCGATCGAACCGGTACTCTTTTGCTGAACGGCTCTATTTCACTCCCTCACCAGAGCGCACTGAAATCTAGGCCGTCCTCAAGCCCACACCCTCTTTTAAGCCCTGGCTATTTCACGGCATCCCAGAATCCTATGAGTCTGGAGAATGGCTGCAGACAGTCGTACTATAAATGTTTTGTGTGTTTCGTGCGGCGATGTTCGTGCCAGAGGGCCGGATACGCCGCTTACCGTAACGTTTCCCATCTCGCCCGGCTGATTCTCGGGTCACACGCCCGTCTGGAGACGCGAATGCCCTTAAAAGCTTGTCAAACATCCGAGATTACCGCAAAATCTTTAGGGGATACCGTTTTCGTGGTGTTCTTCGCAATGGTCTGGTACGTTCGGCAGGAAAATTGCGGTACCGAACCGCTTCCTGAGGGCACAGAACGCCAGGGGTTTAGGACCGTTCCCGCGGTATCATCGATGCCAATATGCTTTGCGCTCGGCGCAGCGGAGGGAAAATTTTCCTTGCGCATGAACCGTGAAGCAACCCATGCAGTGACAGCTAAGCCCGTTGCAAAATTTTTGGGCTTGGGGGAACGGATCCGAAGTGGTGCCGACGGGCACCGCTAAAAACTAAAAAGTCGAAAGGAGAGAAAGGCGCATTGGCCGCTGAAACGGCCGCACTTATTGCGCCGAAATACTGGTGAAACAACACGAGAACCCAAATATTCCGCGTGTCGTCCCTCAATATTTTCAACAATGGACTAAAACTAAGTCGAATGATCTCTATATCGTGGACCATAGTATGGAGCGCGACGAAGCCCGATGGACATTTGGGCAATTTGCTGAAATCGTCGACGCTACGACTCGTGCGCTCCGTGATGAGGGAATTACAAATCATGATGTTGTAGCCGTTGAGCTGCCAAATAACTGGGAATTTGTCGCCTTAACCTTGGCCATTTGGAATTTGGGGGCAGTCATTTGTCCGATTATGCCCATCTTTCGTGAACATGAAGTACGCCAGATCCTTTATAAAACCCGTGCCAAGGTGTTTGTGCTGCCCAAAACATTTCGTCACTTCGATTTTCAAGACATGGCCCGCCATCTCGCGCAGGACTATCCCCACCTGACTATTTGGATGCGGGGAGAAACCGAAGAATTCCCTTCACTCCATGAGATGATGAATCCTAAACCCCTTACCGGTGATCTCTCTCTGTCTTTGCCCGATTATGACGATCTGGCCGAAATTGTGTTCACCTCTGGTACGACCGGACGACCGAAAGGGGTTATGCATTCTCACCGGACACTATTGCGGGGACTGTTGATTCAGCGTGATTTTCTCCATTTGGGGTCGGAGGATGTGATTTTCATGCCCTCGCCGTTTGCTCATCAAACCGGATTTTTGTACGGCGTGGTCTTTCCCCTGCTCCTCGGAATTCCCGCCGTCTATCAGGATATTTGGGAGCCTCGAACCGCCCTGGACTTGCTCTCCACTTGGCATGCCACCTTTTCCATGGGAGCCACGCCATTTTTTGCCGATTTAACCGCACATTATGATCCGCTCAAGCATGACTTGTCCGCTCTAAAAATTTTTCTCTGTGCCGGAGCCCCGATTCCCCGGGTTTTGGTGGAAAAGGCTCACTCCCAGCTAGGTACACATATTCTGACGGGATGGGGAATGTCCGAAAATTCCTTGGTTACCCTGGTCAAGCCCGAAGATCCGCTGGAAAAGACCTACTCCACTGACGGCCAGCCTGTTCCGGAAATGTTTTGCCGGGTTGTGGACGAAACCGGAAAAGTTTTGCCCCCGTTTACCGAAGGGGAATTGCAAGTCAAAGGTCCGCAAAACTTCATCGGTTACTTTGACGAACCCGAATTGACCGAGAAACTTTATACTGACGATGGATGGCTTAATACCGGCGACTTGGCCATTATCGATACGGACGGCTATATCCGCATAACCGGACGTGCCCGAGATATGATCAACCGGGGAGGCGAGAAAATTCCTGTGTCCGATGTGGAAGACTTGCTTTACCGTCATCCCGCCATTAAGGAAGCGGCCTTGGTGGGGACGGCGGATGACAGGTTGGGGCAACGAGCCTGTGCGGTGGTGGTACTGAATCCTGGGGCACATTTAACCCTTTCTGAGCTGACCCAATATCTGGATTCGTGTCATCTGACCAAACAATTCTGGCCGGAACGCTTGGAAATTGTTTCAGATCTACCGAAGACTCCCAGCGGCAAGATTCAGAAATTCCGGATCCGCGAATGGTTTGACCAAGGGCTGGACCCCCATTTGTCGTCACATTGATCCCGTTTTCGGCTACCTTAAAGTCGCGAAATAAATTGTCGTGGTTCTAAGTGGTCTTTTTAAGTGGTCTTTTAAAGAGGAAAACACCCTCCTCTTCGAATTATGGATGGTCTGTTCGTGGCGGGATTCATCCGCGATCTCGCGAAATCTTTTGTTCTTCAAGCTCGTCCCCGTCGTCCAGGAGTTTGCCTGCATTATTGCAGGCATTCTTCGTGCTGTAGCAAGGATCTCCCGTTCCCAAACACCCTGAATCATAATTCCATAACGTGCGGACCATGATTCAGGGTGCTTTCCGATTGAAAACTTCATCATTCCTCCATCTGTTGATCAGTCACAATGTTTACCATAGGAGCGAACACTGAATCAGGGCATTGAATGAGGACTTCACGACGGCCCCTTGTCTGCATCTTCACGGTGCTGTGACGTCGCGATGCCCCAATTACCCTCCAACGCGTCTGGGGGTATCGGAGGTTGCGACCGGCGGAGCCATGGTGTCGGCAGGCTGGTCCGGCTGTGTGAGCAAAGTCCACCAGGTGCGAGCGACCAAAAACGCGATGATGAGAAAGCCCACCGCCGCCACATAAAATCCTATCCCATAAAGATGAGGGTCGACGAATACATAGAGGAGTCCGCCCAAGAAGGCCAGAGTGGTTCCCGCAATGAATCCGCGCCCCAGCGCATTATGATCTTGCCTACGCGGGAGATAGCGCTCTGCGATGACCAGAACCAGAATGATCGCCGGAATCATGAAAAACGCGAAGTCCTGGTGCCAAAATGTAAAGATGGCATCCGCTTGGGCTCCCGGTGCTTGAGGATTACCCGCGCCGAAATATTGCTCATTCAACTCAATCGCATACCCCGCCACGACGACCGTCACAATCGTCATGAGATAAGCCCAGGCTTGGGCCCAATGCAACAGCCGGGAAGATCCCGCCCGAGCATGTTGAAAGAGAAGAGCGGAGAGAGCCAACAACCCGCCTAGCATGACGAACACGCCAGTGACCAAATCATCGCCGGCAATCCCATCGATACCATGGGGTCCGAAGGCAAACAACGTCGGAGGTTGAGCCGTGGTGAATCCTGCCACCACGTAAATGACGGTCATGGCAACGATGCCAAACGCCATCATTATCAATCCCACGCGGGCCAGAGTGCGGGTTGCGGGTTTGAGAGCCCCGTAACCCCACTGCCAGACCAGAGCGGCCACTAAGGTTCCGATGACCGCCACCACCATTTCATGAGAATGCGAGGTGACGAGGTTGGCTGTCCAGGTGCCGACGCTCAGCCCTGCCCAGTGTGCGTAATCATCCGGCCAGCCCCAGGGCGCATGGGGGAATTCCAGCAACCATCCCGCCACGTGACCCATAAGAGCCGCCAGCAGCATGGAGAAGCTGCCCAACCAGGCGACCCAAAACGGTAGGGTCCGGGATGCGGGCTGCTGAAGACGATAATCGATCCAAAACCCCCAGATAAGGACGATAAGCATTTCGTCGAGAGCAAAGAATCCGGCAATCTGAGTCCACAGGGCAAAAGCGTTGGAAGGATTGTGGTCAAATAATCCGCCAACACTGGCTAAAAAAGTGGCCACCAGCGCTCCTCCCACGATCCACGTCTTCACATGAGATGAACAACACTCGAAGATTTCCACCGTAACCAGGGCTAACACGCCGACAAGTCCAATGAGAAACCCATGGAGGAACATGACATTGCGCCAGACGATATCGGCACTGGCGGACGGCTCGTTGAAATAGGGAATGGACACATAAAGACTCAACGCTGCATACATTCCCAACCACGCTATGAGAAACAGCAAGGCCCGGCGATTGGTCCACCAACCCCATAGAGGGTGAGAAGACCCATTCTGAATGGGGAGATCTCGGGACGTATTCCGCGACACGATGCTCAACTCCTTTCACCATGAAGACGGGCGGACAATTCGCCATATTGCCGAATTGCGCACCATATTGCCGTCACCGTTTTGAGTGGAACAGGAAGGAGTGCCCGTTTGTTCCGGTTGAATACCACTTCCTTCACCATCAGCGTAAGTCCAAAAAAACTTTGTGCCTGCGTTCACATGTAGTGATTTCAGGGGGCTGCATGGCCTATAACCATCGGGCTCCTTCGACTCCCCCTTCAGTACTTTTTAATATCGCTAGAATATTGTCGAATAGGATTGCTCGGGATTGAATTGTTGGAAAGAACTCCCTGATCACAAATTCACTCTCATATTACGCAGGGTTTCAAATCCTTGCATTTCAAGGGACCTTCCATTCGCAGTCAACACGGCTATCGCTTTTAACGCGATTCGAACCCCGAGGGCAAGCATTGCTCGTCCACTTTGCCGACGTCTGGAATCAACGATTGGCGGTAAAATTGGCGGTAAATCCGTGGCGAGTGGACCACATAATATTTCGGGCATTTCAGAGTCGCAAGGATCACTGGTATTAAATTGGCGCCCTGCTTCCGACGGAACCACTCGCCAAACAAGAGCTGGACCAAATGATATTCTCCACGGCGGGTTTTTCCGTAATGATGAAGATGCGCATAACCTGGGTAAGGGCCTTGGACGCAATCAGACTATTATGCGCTGAGGAACATGGCAGAGTCCAGGAAACTACGGAAGCCAATCCGACATCGGCATGTTTGAACGGTCCAAAGTTACGCCTGGGGAGATTGCGCAAGACGCCAAGGGCCACAAACCCGTCGTCCAGCGATCAATGAGCTTCGGGAGCGATCCCTGAAACCCTCGCCTCAGCCCGTCAGGGTTAGGCGGCGGGAGAGTTCATCAATGGTTTCGTCCCCAGCCGCTCAATTTCTTAAAACTTGTCCAGTACGAATACCTTAGGGTGGGAATCTATTTGGGCCAGGGATCCCGTTCGTCGCAATCGCGGTGTCAAGCAAGTCCGTCGGTTCCTGGTTCTCCTGGTTCAAGGTCATACCGACTTCCAAATCATGAAGTGTGGCGCCAAGTTGGGATTGATCCAAAAGGTGGCGCATCTGATAAATTGATATCAAATCGGTACTGGTGGGAATACAATGTGGCATCACGTGGAGCTATTGACACCCTGAGAACAAGCACAGACGGCACCCAGGCGGCTGAGAGCAAAGCGTCATACAGCCTCCGGGGATGAGCCATGCAGAATTTGTTGGTCGACATCTTAAATCGGAGGCATTCCCAACAGACCGGCAGGTTTCTCAGTTTCCTTAGGCCTCTCCCCGGATGGCATCAGGTGACAACTCGGTTCGTCGCAAAATGCGCCCTGCCGCAACCTAAAGCAACAAACCTAAAGAGGACGCAGTTCAGCGAGATCTGCGAACCTCCTTCCGCACTATTCGCTACGGTATCATCGCGAACGGCTTATAATGAGAGACGCATTCTGTCCTCCAAATCCGAAGGCATTCACTTGCACTATTTCTACAGATAGAGTCCTGGGCTCATGCAAAACGACGTCGAAATCCACCTCAGGATCGAGATGGCGCGTTCCTTGCGTCGCAGGGACAACACTTTCGTGCATGGCTCGGATGGCGGTAATTACCGACATCGCGCCTGATGCTCCCATGCTATGGCCAATGTGCCCTTTTATGGAAATCACCACAGTGTGCGGCGATCGATAAACTTGATTGATAGCGCGAATTTCGGCCCGGTCCCCTACAGGAGTTGCGGTGCCGTGGGCCAAAACCAGATCAACGTCGGAGGCTGTGAAGGACCCTGATTCCAGGGAGCGCTGCATAGCGCGGGCCTCCCATTTTCCGGAGGGGTCAGGCGCAGTCACATGATATCCGTCCGCCAAAGAGGCATATCCCTTGACATACGCCAAAATCGGCTGTCCCCGTCTAAGAGCATGAGCTTCCGATTCCAAGATGACCACCCCCGAGCCTTCCCCCATGACAAATCCCGTTCTGTCCCGGTCAAAGGGTTTTGAAGCATCCGAGCCATGAGTGGCGTGAGCCAGCGCATGGGCATGAAACAGACTGGCACTGACAAGCGGGTCCAATAAATTCTCCACGCCGCCCGCAATGGCCACATCGACCATTCCGGACTGAATCAGTCGGGCGGCCATGCCGATGCTGTCAATACCGGAAGCACAGGCAGAGGTCACAGTCAATTGAGGCCCATGCACGCGGTAATGCATGGCCACGTGTGACGCCGCCATGTTGGGGATGACAGAGGCCATAAGCCGGGCAGGAACCTTGTGGATTCCTTCCGTAATATAAGCTGATTGCGCCACCGCCAGATCCGGTACGCCCCCCATGGAGGTTCCCATAACTACGGCCGTCCGTTCTTCGGGCAAGACATTTAGTCCCGCTTGAGTCAGGGCTTGGGATACGGCGGCCAGTGTGTAAAAAGTAAACCGGCTGGCATTGCGCAATACCCGAGGATCATCGACCACGTCTTTGGGATTGAAAGAATCTCCGACCCTAGACTGCCAAATGGGGGAAGCAATACCCGGTATCATGACCCCTTCGATGGCCTGTTCCCCCTCCAAAAGCCGATGCCAGAACTCATCCACTGTTAGACCGAGAGAGGCAATGATACCCATGCCCGTAATCACACACGAATCCATGGCTGTCTCCCTTCACAAGGTTTTCAATCGGAACCGTTGTCCGTGGAGTGAGCGGAAAATGAATGGGGATCCGGTGAATCGGATGGTTTATTATCGAAGGTCGCGTTCTGTTCTTGATTGACTGACGAATTTTTCGTGCCATGAAGTTCGTTTTGAAACTCTCTAATCCCCTTGGCCAAATCCGATCCCAAATGCGGCAGCCTCTTGGGTCCAAACACTAAGAGGGCAACAACCAATAACAGTACAATGTGCATCGGAGCAAACAAATCGTCCATTGAGTCGCCGCTTCCTTTCTTAATCAGACATTTTTCATCAGGAACGATTCCCGTTCCCCCCACTCTCACGATCAGCCGATCAGTGCTGATCACAACTCAGACAGCCACGGTTCGGTCCGCCCCTATTATACTCTTCAATTCCGGGTAAATAGAGTGCCTTCTCCTCACCGTGCGCATTGTCACGGAAATCCCCGTTTCCTCAGTTCTCAATAGCACACTTTGGTTATGCATATATCGTCGTGCGTTGGGAACTTGTCCCGCAGCAAAAGCGTATGCGGGAAAAGTTTGTCCAAACCCGGCCCTGGCCGTCAAACTGACTCGGCGCACCGATCACAAAACCGCATAAAAGGGCCCGCGTTATCCTCGCCAAGGAACCCCAACGATTCAGCGTCATGCCTGGGGAAATGAGCACACGTCATCTGAGGTCCAAGTGGCTCCATCACAGCAAACACCGGAAAGCCATTAATCTCCGGGAGCGACCCAAAATACCCACCCGCGGTATGAGACGCGGGAGACGACGATTGGGGTGTTGAGAGGATAAAGCAGATCAGAGGTGATTGGTCAGTCGGTGGTGATACGCCCTTGGCGGCATGGTTCTGTGTCTCTCCCTGTGACAAAGGCGGGACATCTGGACATTCCGTATCGCGGTGCAGTCTTCGCCTTCATCGGGGTGTTGGCCCAAGGCGAGCTAGAATCCAAGCACATCGAGGCATTTCGCGATGAACCCTTTCTTTTCGATGGCGTTAGGCCTCGGCCCGATGCCGTCAAGTCTGGATCCGGAGCCAACGGCTGAACCAAGCAATCCTTGGGAAGAATAGGCCGGCCATTGGGCCGTCCCTATCCAGGGGATAGCCGACAAATTGTTACCGCAGCACATACCGGCCCGCCAAATCGGAGGAACTGGGTACGCACCCGTGGATCTCGATGTGGCCCCTTATAATACTGAGACAACAAAACAAGGAAAGGAGTGTTCCGCACGTCCCGAACGTAGAGCCAACGGATAGCAAAGGCGCGAACAAGCCCAACATCTTCTCGGCAAATTCCGGATTTTTACTCTTGCCAGCATAAATCGAACCCGGTACCACAGTACCACAGCTCTTCTCGCGTTCTCGGAACTGTCTCGAAACTCCCAAAAGCGGTGTGCTAAGGCGACTTTGAGAATCAACTTTCACTTTGCAGAGGCAATAAGGTGTTGCTCCGCGCACCTTACGGCTATTGGTGTTCTGACAACATCATGGGACCAATTGAAAAGATCGTCCGGAGGGCCTTCGCCACGAGGAGATACCGCCTTCATTGCATGCGCCCAATAGGAGCTTAGCGTGGGTGATCATAGACCATGCGAAACTCCGTCTTGACAACGAATCCGAGGTTTTCCGACAAGTGGACTCTTTGTGGAAAGACTGACGATTTAGATTCTATTAGTGCCTCAAAGCGCTATTCCATATCAGGTTGATGGAATCCGGATCTATGGACGCCAGAGTCGAATAACGGCAAGTCAAACTCGCTTTAGGACCAAAATATCGGCACTTCTCGTCTTCACGCTCACCGTCAACTTCCCACTGGCCGTTTTCGGCCGAAACCATCTCTCCTTATGGAAAAGTGCTGCGTCCTAAAGATCCAGAGCGCTTTTCGGTGTCATGCCGAGACGACAACCAAAGCCACGCCAGAAGGAACAGGACCCTACTGCCGATGTCGCAGAACATTGAAATGAAAGCGGTCGGTGACGAAGTGATCCTGCGACAAGAGAATAGGAAGAGACTGCTGGTTGAAATGTGCCTGGCGAAGACGCAACAAGGGAGTCTCCGGGTCTATTTGCAAATGATGCGCCATGGAAGGGGTTGCCTGGGTCACCTCAATGGCCGTACGCGCGAAAATAACGACCTGTCCCCAGTCTCTTTCCAAGTACTGAAAGAGTGATTCATCCAGGGAATCCGGGGTTTTGGGTGCTAGGGATACCGGCAGCACATCAATACAATACAAGACCGGCACACCATTGGCCGTACGGACCCGGTGAATTTCCGTCACCATTTCCGGATGCCAAAACGACAGTTCTTCCGCCTCTTGAGCGGTGGGGGACCGGGATCCCATTTCCACGTAACTGGTTCCCGGTTGATATCCGTGCGCTTCAATCCATTGAGTAATACTGATCAGAGATTCCAGTCCTCCGGAAATAGCCTGGGCCTGGGCGACAAATGTTCCAATGCCCCGGCGCTTAACGAGATATCCCTGCACGGTCAATAAGGCGACAGCTTCCCGGACGGTTGCCCGGCTCACACCGAATTGCCGTGCCAACTCATCTTCCGCCGGAATTTGGTCTCCCGGTTCCCAGTGCCCGTTAATAATGCGGGAACGAATAGCGGAGGCGACTTGCCGCGGCAACGGCAGCCTGGAGGGTATTCCCTGTGTTCCTATCCCGGCCATATTCTCCCCCTGATCGGCCCGAAAGCCGGAAGATGATGCTTTCCCGCCAGGAACCGGGCTTTTGTGTTGCGACATTCTCTATCGCCTCCTATTTTCTGATGATGAGCTCTTTGGCAGCCACTCCGGGAAAGGGATAAGGCACCTTCCATAAGGCGGCCAGCGTAGCTCCAATGTCTCCTAAGCCAATTCGCGCAGCTCCCATTCGGGGTTTTAGCCCTGGACCATAGGCTAACCAGGGGACCCGCTCCCGGGTGTGATCCGTGCCTTTGAACGTGGGGTCGCACCCGTGATCGGCGGTAATCCACAACTGATCATCGGCTTCCAGTGCATTCCACAACCCAGGCAGAAAGCCGTCCACTTCCCTCAGTGCCTGGGCATAGCCGGAGGGATTCCGGCGATGGCCGTAATGCGAATCAAACTCTACCAAATTGGTAAAAATAAAGGTATCAGACTTGGCTTTGCGGAGAGTCTCGAGGGTTATCTGCAAGCCGTCAAGGTTGCTCTGGGTGACCCGGTGCTGGCTTAATCCCTGCTGGGAGAAAATATCACCGATTTTTCCGATGGCAATCGTTTCAATCCCGGCTTGGAGAAGTCCATTCAACACTGTCGGTCCCGGCGGCCGTATCGTAAAATCGTGGCGCCGGGGAGTCCGGACGTACCCTCCCTGTTTCCCAATAAAAGGCCGGGCAATGACGCGGCCAATGCGGTAAGAACTCTTGTCCAAGGACTGACGCAGATCGCCGCACCACTGATATAACATCTTTGGTGGAATCACGTCTTCATGAGCGGCAATCTGGAGCACGCTGTCGGCCGAAGTATACACAATAGGAAATCCGGTTTGCCTGTGAACTTCTCCCAGCCTCTCAATAATCTCCGTGCCGGACGCCACTTCGTTCCCCAAAATAGGTCTTTGGATGACTGATTCGACCAAAGCCAGGACCGAGTCCGGAAACCCCTCGGAAAACGTTTCAAACGGTTTGTCGATGGTGATCCCCATCATTTCCCAATGTCCCGCCAAGGTGTCTTTTCCGCGTGCCTGGGGAATCATCGCATATGCGACGCCCCGGAGGGGAACCTGATCATCCGTCGGTAAAAATACCAGTCGGTTCAAACCCATAGCCGCTAAATGGGGAAGGCTCAGAGTGGGTTCTGCCGCGGCAACATGCCCCAGGGTATTCGCCCCTTCGTCCCCAAATTGTGCAGCGTCTGGGGCCGCGCCTATGCCTCCGGAATCAATCACAATCAATACGATCCGCATGCTCTCTCTCCTCTTCACAACCGTTTGGGGATGCCGGAACCGCAGATGGCATCACGTCTGGGTAGAGATGCGGTCCAGGACTAGAGGTTCTTGTGGTGGCTGTGCCGTACTCCAGTGCACAGCAAGGGATAACGTCTGAAGCGCCTGGTCCGCATCTTGATCGGAACGGGCAAAAACTTGCGCTATGACCTCACCCGGAGCCATGAAGCGGCCCGTTTTGGCGTAGAAGCGGATTCCCACTCCTGGGTCTACCGAATCTCCCAATTTGTGTCGACCCGCTCCCAGTTCCAGTGCCACTTCCCCAATTGTTCGGGTGTCGATCCTTTCGATCCACCCTCCATCCTCGGCCCGCCACTCTCGCACCACTGGTGCCAGGGGCAATCCGTTTTCCACCGCAGCCAACTGGCCGCCTTGCGCGATAATCCATTGGCCAAAGCTCTCCCAAGCCTTGCCCTGGTCTAAAACCCCCGCTGCCCGCTCCATGGCATCATGCAGCGATTCATGCGTGACCAGGTGCACAAGTTCGGCCGCCAGCTTGAGAACTTCGTCCCGTAAATCCTCCGGCCCCTGGCCTTTCAGGCAGTCTCTAGCTTCATTGACCTCAATGGCGTTGCCCACGGCCCACCCTAAAGGCTGGTTCATCGAGGTTAACAAAGCCGTGACGGCCCGGTGGTGATGATACCCGATTTGCACCATAAGCTTGGCCAGTTCCCGAGCCTGTTCAAGATCAGCCATAAAGGCTCCGTTGCCCACCTTGACGTCAAGTACCAGATGAGGCGTACCCGCAGCCAGTTTCTTCGACATTACCGAAGCCGCAATCAGAGGAATGGACTCCACCGTGGCAGTAACGTCGCGCAAGGCGTATAACCGTTTATCGGCCGGGGCCAGTTCGGAGGATTGAGCCACTACAGCCACTCCAACCCTGTCGATTTGCCGCCTTACGGCACTCATGGGCAATTCCGTCTGAAATCCAGGAATACTCTCCAGCTTGTCCAGGGTGCCGCCGGTATGTCCAAGCCCACGCCCGGACATTTTAGCCATAGGATAGCCCAAGGCCGCCATCACCGGAGCCAGCACCAAGGTTGTCTTATCACCGACACCGCCTGTGGAGTGTTTGTCAACACTGCCCAGAGGTTCTGCAGAGGGAGAACCGGTAAAGGCCATCGATCCTGTCAAAGAAAAAACTTCGTCTTCGGTGAGTCCCCGGCAATAGACCGCCATGAGCCACGCCGACAGTTGATAATCTGGCCAGCGGCCGTCGACAACTCCTTGTATCAGTTCCGCTAGCTCTTGCGAGCTCAAAGGAATCCTGTCTCGAGTTTTTTGAATGAAAGGGATCATGGATAACCTCCTCGTGTTGTCATCAGAGCTCTTCATTCAAAATCTCCCGGGTGCGGCTGGCCCCAATCCGGCTGGCTCCGGCTTCAACCATGGTCCGGGCCTCGGAGGTAGAATGGATCCCGCCCGCCGCTTTGACGCCAATGTCGGCTCCCACAACCTCGCGCAAGAGACGAACATCCGCAACAGTAGCTCCCCCTCGGTCGAACCCTGTTGATGTTTTCACAAAGTCTGCCCCGGCTGCCACTGACAACAAGGCACTCTGAATTTTCTCCTCCTCCGTCAGACGAACCATTTCCAAAATCACCTTGAGGACAACTGGAGCCGGAGCCGCCTCTCTTACCGCCTCGATATCGTCCAAGACTTTTCTCCACTCCCTTGCCTTCAGCGCGCCCAGGTTAATCACCATATCGATTTCTTGAGCTCCGTGATCCACCGCCCACCGGGTTTCATAAGCTTTAGCTTGGGACGCCCCGGCTCCCAGGGGAAATCCAGCCACCGAAGCAATCTGTACCGGACTCATTCCCAGAGTCTCGTGTGCATAGGGAACCAGCCAGGAATTAATGCATACGGCATAAGTATGCCACTTCTCGGCTTCTCGGCATAACTGCCGAATATCGGCAGGTGTAGCGTCTGCGGACAGCAGCGTATGATCAATCACCCCCGCCAGACTCGTACTCACAGCTTGATAGGGCTCCCGGCGGATCATTTGAATCCGCCGGGATTCATCCGAAGTCAAAACTGGCTCCAGTGTTCCGACGGCTTGCTTAATTTTACCCCAATCCATTTTGTCGAATCCTCTCCTTTTCGGTCCAATCCTAATCGGATGGTTCCGGAAGTCTCTTTGGGCAAATACCGGCCGGACTCCTATCATGCACTCCCCACGATTAGGGCCAGGTGGTAAAAGCATCCGGCGCCGGTCGCCACCGCCATTAGGACGTGCAAACTTTTTCTTTCCCTTCCACTATCATACAGAAATAGCGAGAACCATCGCGTCCCCATTCCCAGGAAAAGAGGGCGGCCCAAACCGCCACCGGATCGGGGGCCGCCTTCTCGTGGTGCCGCATCCGCTTGGCCCATGCTCCAGACTGGGTTATTCCCCGGATGCCGTCTCGATACTGGCGCCTTGGCCGGTCTCATGCCCTTTGATGGCCCATAACACCGCCCCACTCAGCCCAATGGCCCAGATGATGAGATTGAACAGCATATACTGGTGCAAATTGTAGTGCTGGCTCATATAGATGGTGACGATATACAGCCCGATGCTGACAAAACGGACCACGGCAGTGTAGGTGCCCCGGTGGGCGGTGGGCCACACTTCCGCTTTTAGGGTGTCCTCGGTGAGATAGCTGATGTTCACAAACAGGTTCAGCACGACGAGCAAGAGCCAGAAGAAAGCGATCGTTTTGGTCCACTGGTTTACCGTCAAATAAATGAGGACGGTGATCACAAAGGTGCCGCCATACCCCCACAGCAGCATGCTCTTCCGGCTCCAGCGGTCCGCCAGCAGTCCCAGAAAACCCGAAAAGAATCCGACGCCAGTCGCCACCAGCAGAATCAGCGCGGTGTAATGCGTAAAGTAACTCGGCCCCAGCACATACGTCATCAGCCCGAACCCGGCCGTCCCCGCAAAGGCGATCGCCGTGGTGGCGTAGAGGCGGACCCCCAGGGAGACCCGGACGGGAGCCGATTGACGGGCTTGCTGCGCGCGTATGGCCTGGCGCACCTGATATTCCTCGGTTCCGTAATATTTTTCCGCTTCCTGGCGGGCGCGTTCGGTGAACCCCCGGCGCTCCAGCCAGCGGATGGATTCCGGGGTATGCGTCCGGGCCAGAAAGAGCACAAAGAGCACCACCAGAATGGTGACCGCAATCATGCCCCGCTGAAAGGCGACGGCATGATACGCGCTCAATAACGAGACCAGGGCCAACAGAAACCCGCCCAAATTGATGAAGTTGATTTCCATCATCATGGTCTTGCCCCGGTGCTTGGCCGGCATCACCTCGTGGGAGGCCGCCATAATCGTGTTCATTTCTCCCCCCGCGGCAAAGAGCAAGACAGCCAAAAACAGCAGAATCAATTCATAGGAATCGCTGAAGACAATCCCCACGGCACCCACGCCATAAAGCGCCATGGTCAAATAAAAGGTGTTTTTGCGGCCTACCCGATCCGCCAGCGGCCCGGCCACCGCAATGCCGATAATGAGCCATAACGGGGCCCATGACAGCAGCAGCGAGCGCAAATGCACCGGCATCGGCACCCAGCCGGTCGCAATGGTGGCCATGCCGAAAATGTAGGCTTCCAGCAACATGCCCAGCCCGAACGCCCAAAAGGACCAGCTGTCGGTGGGCGTCCACCGCTCCTCGCGCAGAGGAGCCGTTTCCGACATCATTATCTGTCCCTCCCTCTCTTCCCCCGTATGGGGATTTTTATTCTGAATCCTGACACTACCTTATCCGTAACGGGTGGGCCCCATACCAAAAGGGCTAAATACTATAAAGAATTTTGCAACAATAAGGCAACATATCCTGACTTCCCACTATGATGAGTCCTCAGACATCCGATGTCTTCAGGGGTTTTAAAAATCTAGCAACTGAACCTTTCCCCTCACCGCTAGATTTATCTGTATTATCGCACGAGGGTACTGAGAAAACAATGAGGAGCCGCAACATTATGCGAAAATTGACTCAACGAGGAAGAGCCATGTCTCCTCCTTCTTTCCCCGCAGGGAAGATGGATGCAATTCATGTTTCCAGCGCGTTCCGAGATTTTGATAATGTGCGCCATCTCTGTATGAGCCTTCAACACGGTGCTTTTTTTCTTTCCTGGTGTCGGTCATATTCGGTACAATGAACAAACAACATGCACTCGCACCTTTGGAAGCTCTGAGTTATGCTCCCGTTGGTGTCAAACCCAAGCAGCATCACGGCACAAAGAGACTTTATGGGAAAGAAAGGACGAAGGATCCGCTTGAACAATCTCGGTCTTGTCGCCAATGGTCTCCTTGCTCTCTGGGTGATTCTGGAATTTTATACATTGTCCCGGCACTGGACGATCCACACGCCATCCCGGGACAAGGGCAGTATGATTGTAATTGGCGTAACGGTGGCGCTCGCATTCCTTTTGGCCGATACCGTCAATGACTGGGGAAAGAGCTGGAATGTCGCCATTCCCCCCGAAATCGAGGTGCTGGGGCTGATTGTCATGGCAGGCGGCATGGTTCTTCGCTTCTATTCAGTCCATATCCTAGGCCGTTTCTTCACTCCTGTGGTCACGTTTCAACCAGAGCAGACCCTGGTGCAAAATGGCCCCTACCGCTATATTCGCCATCCCAGCTATACCGGCGTGTGGCTGGCATTTATTGGCCTGGGTTTGTCCTGTTCCGGATGGATGCAGTTCGCACTGTTTGCTGTTTTACCCTTAGTGGGACTGCTTTACCGCATTCATGTGGAAGAAGAAATGCTGCTTCAGTTGTTCGGCCCCCTTTATCGGGAATACGCCGCCCGTACGTGGAAGTTAATCCCTTACCTCCTTTAGGACAGGAGCCAGCTTTTGGATCAGTTGCCCTGTTTTTCAAACAGTTTTCTCCGTTGGTAAGATCGGTCGGCGGTACGACGTTGTAGGCAAGAGGGTGGTCGTGAGGCCATTGCCATATCATGGCTTCCCGGGGATATCTAAGAAGGCAACCGCGACGGCGAAATTCGAGCGGTCCCAGCCAGGAGCTACTCGGGATTTTCATTGCGCCGACACAGAAATCCCTATCCATGCCGCACAGGGACATCTATGGTGTCGTTTTTGCTCGCGGGCATTGCACCACTGATCTCTTACCGTAAATTGGCACTCCCTCTCTCCAGGCCGGCTCCCAGTTCAATGACTCCACGTTCCCAGTCCAAAGTGTTCTGACAGCCTTGCGATTTGACGTAACCCGCTTTCAAGAGCCCTCGTGATGCCGTGTGCACAATGCAATGACGGACATGGAGGAGGACCTTCGCGTTATGAAAAGCTCTCATTGACACAAATAGTGAACGGTGATTTACTTTTTTTAGACATTTTCCCCGATTCACACTATTCGTGCTTGTATCTTTTGTCAAGAGGGAGCACTGGACACACGCCAATTGATCAAAGACAAGGCCGAAAGGAACGGAGATATGGCCGATCGACGCACTTCCAAAATCGAAACATGATTGGCCGAAACGCGGGATCGGATCGTGCAGTCAGTCATCGCTTTGATTGCCACCAATGAATATAAGGCCACGAGTATGGACGGGATCGCCGCCAATGCCGGAATTTCAACAGGGCTCTTGTGCCGATATTTTTCGTCGAAATCCGACATCTTTCGAATCTCCTCCCGGAAGCAGTTGGGGCGGGAGGAGATTCCCCCTTTAGCGGCCGAAGTCGTTGCATCCGCCATGGTGGGCGCTGTGGTCGAAAGTCTCGCCAGCCCGTTCTCGACGGTGAGCGACCGGAATGAGGAACATCGTGTGGTCGGGGCATTGGCACATTTGTGTCTGCAAGCTGCGGGCTACCGGGATGATGCATCGGGTGGCCAATAGTTCTGGACGTGTTTTCAACCATATGTACGGCATCACCAACATGATCTAACCGTGAAACGAGATCCAGTGGCTCGTTGTTAAAGAATTACGGTTATTCACCACGGACATTAATTGTCATAAACGAGGGGACGACCATGAACGACATTCAGTCCTTTGCACGGCAGGTTTTTGCCAGTCAACCTTTCAGCCAGTTTATAGGTGCGCAATTGACCGATGTGGCACGCGATAGTGCGGAATTGACTCTTCCTATTGTGGAACGCCTCAAACAGCAACATGGTTTCGTTCACGGTGGCGTCATCAGCTATCTTGCGGACAACGCCATCACCTTCGCGGGCGGTCTGGCACTGAGGGGCAACGCGCTGACGGCCGAATTCAAGATCAATTATCTGCGGCCAGCCGTCGGCGATCGTCTTATAGCCCGGGCAAAGGCTCGGAGCATTGGCAAACGTCAGGCTGTCTGTCAGTGCGAGATTTATGTCGTGAACGGCAGCGAAGAAAAACTATGCGCCCTGGCTCAAGGAACGGTCGTGCTATCGCCATGATCGGGTGCTGCAGCGGCGCGCCGAATGGGAACTTTTGGCTGGAAGGCCATGAACAGGAGGAAAATGCGGTGCGCTCTTCGTCAGCGTCGGCCGCCCCGGGGACTGTCCTGCCGAGTGACTGGGATAAGTTTCCTACCTGGTCGTGCGCACCAAGAGGAAATAATTCCTGAACATTCGCGATTGGTTTACAATGGAAAACAGTGGACAGGATCCTTGCTCCGGCTTCATCTCTTGCGGTTTCTTTATTGGCTGAGAACGGATGGCGTAAAGAGACGGACCGGACGCTAGCCCTCCTTATTTCTCGATATACCCTGAACTCAATGATGGGGTGAAGGCATATGCATAGTCCCACGGTTCGCAGTAGCGAAATTCTCTTTCACCGAATTCGCCTGGTTTCCGGCCTGGGAATTCTGTTGGACGGCTATAACCTCTCGATTATTGCCGTAACCTTGATTCCCTTGACGCGGCAATTCCATCTGGCTGCGGGCGCGATGGGACTGCTCGCGTCCGCAACTCTAGCTGGCTCGATTCTAGGCGGGATGTCCGCGGGAGTGCTCGCCGACCGTTATGGACGGAAAACGCTGCTGATTTGGGATCTGGTGATTTTTATCTTATTCTCCGCCATCTCCTCACTGGCGGTCAGCTATCTCTGGGTGGTCCTGGCACGATTTGTCGTGGGACTCGCGGTCGGTGCCGATTACGCTATTTCTCCCACCTATGTCGCGGAATTTGCCTTGCCGGAATCTCGCGGCTTTCACATGGGGTACATCTGGCTCGCATGGTCTGTGGGAGCCGTCGGGAGTTTTGGACTCGGGGCACTGGTTGTGGATTCCGTGGCACCAGGACTCAGTTGGCGTCTATTGTTTGCTCTGGCCGTAATCCCGGCTGCAGTGGGGTTAATTATGCGCCACCAACTGCCGGAATCCCCTAGGTGGCTGCAGCTACGCTTAAACAGAGAAAAGCCGGCATCCCGTTCCTCGCGCAGCCCCCTCCGTCTTTGGATTTTGGCCATGGTTCCCTGGTTTCTTTTGGATTTTACCAGCTATGGTCTTGGCCTGCTTCTGCCTCTTTTACTTAAATCAAACAACCTCACATCCACCACCGGTTCCATTTTGGGTACCGGTTTGGCAGCCCTGTTCGGCGGATTGGGAACATGGTGGGCTATGCCGCGTCTGGACCGGTTGGGCCGGATACGGATCCAGATGAGGGGGTTTTTTCTCTCCGGACTCGTCCTCTTTGTCTTGGCCGTGAGTCTTTGGCTTCACGTCCGATTCTTTTTGGGCTTGCTGGCGGGCCTCATGGTGGCGAACTTCTTCAGTGGCAGCGGGCCCGGAACTACTTGCGGGATCATTCCCGCCGAAATTTTTCCCACACCCCAACGGGCCACCGCTTTAGGAGCGGCCACTGCATTCAGCCGCATCGGTGCCATTGCCGGTGTTTTCGTTCTGGGATTCGCCGAAGTACATTTTCACTTTGGCGGCGTATTAGCTATCGCCGGACTGGCTTCGGTGCTCGGCGCCGTTGTTACCTGGTACTGGCGCATTGAGCCCAATCAAACGGCTTTGCCCGACAGTCTCTGAGTGTGATTTTCGGCTGACCAATGCTGTCACAAAGCACGTTCAGAGGGCGGCCTTTTAGGACCTCAAAAAGGAAGCCCTGAGTCCCTGAACATTTAATCCGCATCATGGGCTGGCAGATAGACAAGCACGACACTTAGGATGACAACACTAACCAAAGTAACAACAGCGTTGGCCGAAGCCAAGGACGTTGTCGTCGCCAGGACCACACCGTGACGTAAAAGCGCAATCCACACCAAAGCCAGTAAGGGTTTGACCGGCAAGTGCCGAGTCTTAAAAGTCAGGACCACCGTGTGCAACAATTCCGCTAACATTAACAAAGTCAAAATGGGATCCAAACTGGAGAGAACGGCGGGATAGGGATGCGTGGCCATAATTTTGTGCGCAATGACTGTCACAACCCGCACTGCCAGAGCGAGGACGCTCATAACGGTTAACAAATACAGGCCGTCGGCACTCCACTTGATCACTCGTTGCACCAGACGACGCATCGGCGAAGCGCTCGGGTTCATGCCAACCATCTTCCCTCCAAATCTTGTCGAAAACGCGGCATTTTGTGAATACCGCCCGGGCCTTTGTCATGGATGCGGTCCCGTCTTTTCATTGTTTTGATGTCATCTTGCTTCTGGCAGGAATGCTATAGTATATCCATAATTTTTGTTTTCATGCCAGGCTTCCCATGATAGTCCTTGCAGTCGTGCTGCTGGACTCACGCCAGCTTTTCCTGCGTAAATCCCCGGCACCTGCCGTGTTTATGACTGGTTGCGGTTATGAGACTAAATCTGATACGGAAAACGGAACTGACAGGCAGAACTCTTCGGCTGACAATTAAGGCCAGGGCAGCTGGCGGATTACCGTAAAATCAAGGATAACCATACCGTCAAGGCCCAATACGTCAGGAGGACAGTTCTATGCGCCGCTTTCATGGCTCCCGGTGGATTTTTCCGCTTTTGACAGTAATCATTGCCGGAGTACTACTTAGTATTCCCGACTTCGCCGCAGGGTCCGCCACCCATTTAATCGTGGCTGGAGGCACCCGCAATTCCCTAGCTCAGCAGGGGCAGGACAATGGCAGCAACATCGAAAACCAAGGCGGGGTGCACGACGCTCCCCATCTCTATGCACCCGTGGGCCAATTGCCGGAAGTTCCCTGGGCAGCCGGGATACCACTCATTCTGGTCGCTCCGATCGCCGCGGGTCTCAAGCGGCGGCGACCTCGTCCCTATCGAAAGGCCAACTTGCGCTAACAATCCACTCAATACCGGACCCGATCTCCATAATTCCGGATTCCATTTCGAGCCGCTAATAGCGATTCTCCAACATCAGCCAATCCTGACAGCAACGTCAGAGGTTTATATCGCACCCTGGAAAACCCCACATCCCTGGTCAAGAATGAGTGCCGCAAGTTTTATGCTGAACACCCCCAACTCCCCTTAGCCGGCAACCACCAGAAGGCTCAGGCATGGAGAGTGTTCAGCAGTGCCTCGATGAGCTACCGTGCTACGGGATGCCCCCGATTTAGCACGTGACAGTCCCATTGGAGGTATTAACCGGACCAAAGTCGCAATACCGAGCCACCGGGAAACCGCATGGCGATGTTTTTGTTGCCTTATGCCTCCCGCGGATGAGATGGGAGGTATTGGTTAACAGCAGTTGCCTCCGCCGACTTCGCGAGTTCCCGTCCGTAATCCGTTATCAAAAGCCAAAGGCTGGGGAATGCGCTTGGTCAAACGAAAGAACTTGACGGGGGCGTTTGGTCAAACATCATGGCAACATCATGCTTTCCGGCAAATGCCGGTCCGGCACGGGTAGAGAGTGCAGGGCACAGCCTGTTCCTCTTCGTATAAAAGACCGCAGCTGTCGCTCATCACACGGAGGCCTTCTGAAAATCCATCAGGACTAATTGTGACACATACTTCAATAAGAGGGCTGAGGTTGAACCGGGGCCAGTGCAGACAACGTGTGAGCATCCCGAACATATTCTTTAGCAAGAGACGTTTCCGGAAGATAGCCGCCAGAGTGCCAGAAACGGCTTGATCCTGACGAGTCATAAAATATTGAGTTGCCACTTTCAAAGTTGAGATCTTGACTCAGGGTCGAATCCTGTAAATCCACCGGAAATTTTGACCCAACGGTTATGAACTCGTTGAAGGTATCCCTTGCAGTATTCCCACCAAGCGAATGCCCTCGCCAAGCGTCCCCGCGGTATTCTCAGAGAAACAAAGACGACCACAACAAAGGAACACCTTGGGACTGTATGGTACCGGAGTTCCCAACGATGAGCGGACCGTGTTGGTGTTCATGACACGGAACTTTTTTGAGCCTTTATGCCAATGAAAATTTTCCGTCTGGCCAAAAGTTGCTAAAATTCTTCATTATGCTCTTCTTTATTCCGCTTTCCGGGCGATATTCGCCTGATTTCGAAAAACGTCTCATTTACGCCGGAACCTGTTCATTAAAATTACAGAATATCGTACAATGTTGCCATAATAACATTGGGGACAGATTCAGGTCCCGGTATTGCCACTAGAGGGGGAAATATTCTGTGTCCAATGTCTTGTCGTCCTTGGATGATCGGCTCGAACGGGTCGATCAACAGCGACAATGGTCGTTTGAGGCCATACGTCCGGTCTACGACGCTTTACGGGCGCGCATGACCTACGCTTCTAACATGATCGAAGGGCAACATCTGACATTAGCTGAAACCGAGGCTGTGCTGCGAAAGGTTCCCGGTCAGGCAAATCTTTCCCGCCGACATCTCGAGACCATCGACCATAGTCTGGCATGGGATACCATGATGCGATACTCCCAAAGCGATGAGCCCATCAGTCCAGAGTTGTTGCAGTCCCTCCACGCTTTCGTTGTTCGTCACACGCAGCCCGACGAAGCAGGCCGTTATCGCACGGTACCAGTGGCTACGAAAGGCGGCGCCTGGGTCCCTTCCCATCCCGTCACCATCTCCCGTAAAATTGATCAATTATTCGATGAATTGAAAAAGACCGCTGTTCACCCGGTAACCGCAGCCGCTTGTTTGCACGCCCGGTTAATGGCGATCCATCCCTTTATGGATGGCAATGGGAGAACAGGCCGTCTGTTGCTGAATTTATGGCTGATCCGTTATCATTATCCCCCCGCTTTGCTTGGCCCAGAAAACCGGGCCGCGTATTATACGGCTTTGCAGTCAGCAGATGGAGGCGATTTCGTTCCCGTTGTCAATGTCGTGTTGCAAGGTATGTTTCAAACCCTTACCTGGTATGAACAAACTTTGCGTTTGCATATCCAGCCTAAAGCGGCGGGTCGCAGTTCAGGTTAAGCTTCACCTGCCCCGCGGCTAATGTCGTCCCAGGCCGCGCTAAACGACCGTCCCAACTGGCTATCGCCGAAGACTCGGGGACCATATTTTCCGGCTATTACCGGGGAAATATGGCCCTCCTTTTTGGATCCGCCTCTGTGCTCAAATGGCCTTTTTCCGGCCGTCCAGAGAAACCTCCTGCCGGCACAAACCTGCTACCGGCCCTTTTCTTTGAACCATGGTCCCTCCCTCCGGGAATCTTTAGGTCCAGGGCTTTCACACCCTTTGTCCGTATGCAGATTTTGTGCCAATCTTCTAGACTGACATTAGAATTTGTGACGCGGCTCACAAAATGAAGACAACTGATTCGTAACCCGCCGGAAGGCGCGAGAGGAAGGAGAAGTCCCATGTGGTGCTGGGTTCTCCCACCGCAAACCAAAAGCGAGCCGCGTTCCAAAACCGTGGGAATTAGAGCCGATCTTTAAAACAACCTGGGGAACCGGAGCGTAACTCCGGTCAAGCGGCAAACTGGTTCACCGCCGTCCCCCGCTAAATCCTAACTGATAGTCCCGGCTTCCTCTCCGTCCAGGGAGAACCGGCTCAAAACGACAAAACGGCGCCGCAGTGGTTCCATTCCGAAAAAGAGAGGGAAACAACATGGCTACCGATGCCGGAGGTGCTGCCCCTATCGGTGTCGCCTCACTGGTCTCCAATGAGATGGAGGATGAAGGACTGCTGGCTGTGATCCGGAGTACCCCTGATATGGTCGTGCGCTGCCATACCATAATGACCCATGTACCGCCGGGATTATCATCATTTCAACTCTGTGATTGGGACCTTGTGGAGGTTATTGTGATGATTTTGCCGACATCCATCGTGGAAGATGCTGTTTCCACGTTTATTCAGGCAATGCCGCACATCCCTCTTGTTGCCGCAATCAATAGTCCCTGGTCCGGTCCCGACATTGTCCGAATCATTCAAGAAGGAGCTGCCGCATTGACCACGTCGATGCGGGCCAATGTTATCGTTAACATGATGCGTCTTGCCTATTATCACGCCGGCGCCGTGGACCTTGACATGTCCCAAAGCGCTATACGGACAGTGATGGCGCTGGGCCCCCACACGACTTCTCTCAATGCTCTCGACCGCGAGATTTGGTCTCTTGTAGCCAAAGGCTACTCAAATGCTCAAATTTCCGCTATGCTGGGCATTTCCTTGTCACGCACAAAGCACCGAATCAAACATATTTTTCGCTATTTAGACGTCCATCACCGAACCCAGGCCATCAAACTCTATGATGAGAACCGTAATCCACTCCCCCCGCCCAACCATCTGCCGAACTAAGACCGGCCCAGAACATTACCTGCACGTGTTCACCCTTCTCTCCCCTCGTTAACCCGGGGCCCGTGTTCCCAGGCCCCTCTCCAGCTTTCCTTCTTACTTGCGCTCTAGACCCCTGCCAATTACCGCCACCCCCCCGAGATAGACCAGAGCAAGCAAGGCCCAAGCCGGACGATAAGAAGCAAAGGTCCTGACAATCTCTCCAAAAACAGGAAGAAAGAGCACAATGCCGATAAACCCGGCCATGCCAATCAGTCCCAAAGTCATCCCCCGTTCCGTAGTCGTGCTCATTTGGGCCACCCAGGCGGTTAAAAGCCCGTTCCAGCCGTCCAGTCCCGCGCCTAATCCGCCAATTACCGCCAAACCTCCCCAAAAAGGCAAGGAAGCCGGCAACACTGCCCACAGCACGAGAGAGACAATACCGGTAAGAGCCACTGCCTGAAAGAGCCTCAGCAGCGGCACCCCCTTGTCACTCAACACCCCGGCAACGATACGGACCACAAACCCGGACAGTAAAGCCAGCGCAATAACGGGCCCGGCAACTGTCAGAGCAACGCGCCATCTTCCGTGAAGATCCAAAATCGCGTAGGTCAACAACACATACTGCCCAGGAGAAAGTAAAAAACTGACCAGCAAGGGAAATTTCAGCGCCAACAGTCTCCGCCGAATTGGACGGCAGTCGAATTCCCTTACATTTGGGGGGATGCGATCCGAATTGTTCTGAGGGCGGGAAGGCAGCACCCAGGCGAATAACAGGCGCCACAGTCCCACATTGATGGCAATCAGCCCTAATACCGTTTTCAGATTCCAATGCTTAATCAACAAAGGAAAAACACTGGCCGCCACAATTCCGCCCAAAGGCGTGGCCGCCTGACGCAGTCCGATAGCCGTGCCCTCATCTTTCGATCCTCCATAGATGCGGGTTATGGCCGTGGTTCCCGTTAACGATAGGGCCGGCAGGAAAAATCCGACAAATCCCAACAACACGATTAACGGAGTAAAAGCCCGGGGCAAAAACCAGGCCAGAGAACCCATGATCCCGACAATAGCTATTCCTGACACCCAAGCCACTGTTTTCAGACCGTAACGCGCCAGAGCAAATCCGGCGGGAATCATACCCACCACAGCCCCTAGGGCCACCGTGGAAAACAAAATTCCCATCTGAGCAATTCCTAGGTGTGCATACTGTTTAAAGGCTTCGCTTAAAATCGAGAGCCCTTGTTGCGACATGGTAATAGCCAGTTGATCGACAAAAGCCACTATCAGTACCCAAATTTTTCTCCTGCCGCCGTCGTCTACGACCATCCACCCCCCGGGGTGCACTTGGAATTTCCGGTCTTTCCCTTCATTCCGGCCACGATTGGCACCATAAACCCTTGTTAGGATTCCCATTCCGAGCTTGGGCACACGAATCTCGAAAAAGCGGGCAACGAACAAGATAGAATCCCGTTTCAACCGTGTAAGGGCAGGGCAGTGATAAAAAGGAGGCAGATGCCGTTCGGTCTCGTTTTCTGCCTTCCAGCCCGCGGTCCAATAGGAATCCCTGAAGGATGAGTGCCGGCCGCCCTGTCGCAGGAGGCTTTAGGGCAAGTGAGAATCTCATTCCGGCGGCCATCTGGATCTAAGCGGTGACAAGGGGGAATCATTGGTTTTTTGCTGGTATTGACCATGATCCGAAGCTACCCATGCGCGAGTCATTCCGAAATGGCTCGCTTGGGTGAGAATCATTGCCGGTTCCCAGGTCGACCAGCGAAAGCAGAACTATCTATCCCCCCGCAGTCCTGGCCCACCGGGGAAAAATCTTCTATAAGCAAGCGAGCAGAGACCGTCATCAATCCGCGAGCGGAAAACCCGTTCTCATTCCCACAATGAACAGACAGGAGGCTCAATTCAGCCTCCTGTCTGTTACGAAACATCAGCCTAAGACACTCTCTCACTTTGATTGGAGTTTCGATTTGAATCGATGAGTTCTGGCCTTACGTTAGTCAGATAAACAACGAAATCTTGGCTTCCCGGGCAAAGTCCAAAAATGTGGCCGCCCCCACCACATCTTCCACTTCCGGCACCAAATCTTCGCGCTTGACCCCAAGAACGTCCATAGACATTTGACAGGCCACCATGTGCACACCCAATTCCTTCGCTTCCGAAACAAAATCCCGAATCGTCATCACATTGGATTGGGCAAACTGATTTTTCATCATGGACGAAACCATTTTGGTCCCGAAGGGAACCACTCCTGCTACTTTAGCCAGGGCGGGCATTCCCGGGTTTCCCGCGATCGATACGGACAAATTGTCAATTTTGTCCTTGTTAATCACATCGAGCCCCCAAAACGTAAAAAACAGCATACATTCCATATCCATAGCCGCTGCCGCTGTTGCCAGAATGAATGGCGGATAAGCCATGTCCAAACTGCCTTTAGATACAATGATTGCTAACCGGTCTTGCTCCACTGAATTCCCTCCTCATTTCGCAATGCTGAGTAAGCCTCAGTAATTTAGTGCGCGGATCCCATAAATTACTGTCGTGTACAATAGCCCCCAGGTTCACGGCAGTCATTCTGAACGAACCGAATCGGACTAGGCACGCTGAGCTGAATATCGGTATCGTTAAAATTATTATACATAAAATAAAAATGAGCAAGACTATTTTTAAAATAATAACATGTAATTTTCAACTGAACTGAACTTCACTAGCGATATTTCCCGGTTCATTGTAAACGTCACTGATTGTCTGTTTATGTCACCAGGGCTCATATCACCTATCATAGACGAGTATGACTGTTCATAAAAGGTAGTTCTTAAGCATCGTCCGCGGCCGGATGCACGGCACGCCGCCTCAACTTAGACACCGTTTCACTCTTTTCTAGGCACACAAAAACCTGCCACCAAGCCGGGCGGCAGGATCTGAAAAAGAGTCCGTCATCAACCCCTCTTCATCTCCGTGACAGGAACAAGGCGGGGTAAGTGAAGAAGGCAGCACTCCTTATTGACCTCAAAATGTCCTATGCAGTGGGCAGGCCGGGCATTGGAGAGGCCATGGAGGTCTTATGCGACCAATTCCCTGTAACCCAATGGTCAATCATAACGCTCAAGTGGGATTTAATCCGGGTCCCCTGTGCCGGGGTGAGCAAGCCGTTCGACACAGCTTTTTGAATCTGCGCTTGGGCATCTTTCATAAGTGTTGACTCCAACGCACTAGTCGACGTTCCCGCGTGTTGCGCAATCTGGGACAGGGTTTCTCCCGAACTCAAGTCCGTTCCGAGGGTACTGGGAGATATGTGAAGGGCTGCGGCTGTCTTCTGAAGCAATGGTCCCATAAATCCCCTGGGACTCTGAAATCCGGCAAAATGCCGCCAACGTCCGGGGCTTTGGGTTACTACCCGGTCAATGACAGCACCGATATGGGAATCAAGACGACTCGCCTGGGCCGAGGTAAAAATGCCAATGGATACACCCTTCTGAATCTGGGTGCGGGCATCTTGCACCAAAGCCGATTCGAGGGCACTCGCCGACGATCCCGAATGCTGCGCAATCTCGGCCAAACTTTGGCCTGATTTCATGTCGGTCTGAACAGTGGCCGCTGATATGTGAAGGGCTGAACCGACATCATTGAAGAACATCCCCATCATGACCTGTCCACCCTGACGGGCGATTAACTGTCTCCACTGAGCGGGGTTTTGCATCATCACCCGGTTAAGCAAGGGACTCAGATGAGAATCCAGGCGTTCCGCCTGTGACGCTGTGAACAAACCCGCCGAGACGGCCTTTTGAATTTCAGTTTGTGCGTCCTGCAACAAGACCGCCTTAAGGCTCGCACGGGAAACCCCTGCATGCTGTGCAATCTGAGCCAGGCTTTGGCCGGAATTCAACTCCGATTCCACCGTAGTCGGGGACACATGCAAGGCGCTTGCCACGTCATTGGCTAAAATGTCCGTCACATTGAGTCCGCCTGGCATTCCCCATGCACCGAAGCGGGGATGATGTCCCTGCTTGTTAACGGGACGTTGGCCTGCATTCACCACCGGATGCGTGGTGGCATTGGCACCAGCATTATGTGACACGGTTATAGCAGCTACCGTACCGCCTCCGACAAACACACTAGCGGCAACCCATGCTAACGATTTGATCATCAACAGTCCACGCTCCTTCAGTAATATGGGCGTCGAATAAGACCGCCTGTCCTCAGTAAACGCCTCACACGTTTCCAAAGTGTTACGAAAACCAAATCTGCAAACTCATGCTGCTCACTTCGGCATCACCGAACGAAAAACCTTGGAGATTTGAGTCTTTAACTTATCATGCTTAAGCCAATATGCCAAGCTAAGCCGTCTCGATGAGATAAAAGAAGCCGTTCAAAAAAGCGTTGTCATCTTCCCCAGGCACGCACGTGCTAAAATGCCTGAAATAAACGGCAGTGGGAGCGGTAGAGCTCCGGGACAAAAATCTTTGTTTGGGGGGAGCCTATGCTAGAATGAGCTAGAGTGCCATAACAACGGAGGTAAGGAGCGTGCATGATCAGCCGGATCACAAGGGATCTTCCCCAGAACCAGGCCTGAACCTTTTGATTATTGATGATGATGAAGGAATCTTGGAACTGTTAACGGCCTACGGCCGTTTGAGCGGGTGGCATACCGTGCCAGCCACGTCCCTGGCTGCAGCCCTAAATGCTTTGGCCTCCTTCGCCTTTGAGCCTTCTGTGATAATCCTCGACTGGCAGTTGCCGGACAGCGACGGACTGTCATCGATCCGTTCCCTGCGCCAAAGGACGTTCTCCCCTATTCTTATGCTCACAGTGCGGAATAAGGAATCCGACATCATCGAAGCCCTGAATCTGGGGGCAGACGACTATGTGGTTAAACCTTTTAGCCCGGGCCAAGTGCTGGCCCGCTGCCAGGCTTTAAGCCGCCGGAGGGATTCTCTGATCCGGAGCACAAAGGGGTCTGTCATCACGACTCATGATCTGGTCATTGATCGCGAACGCCGCCAATGCCTGCAGAATGGATCCCCCGTCAATCTTTCCACCCTCGAATTCGACTTGTTGGTTCATTTGGCACGTCACAGCGGGCGGGTTTGGACCCGAGACGAATTATTGCAACGGATTTGGGGAGACGTCGGGGACGCCTTTGACCGCGCCGTTGATGTGGAAATTGGCCGGTTGAGGCGAAAATTGGGCGACCCGCCCGAAAATCCACGCTATATAGAAACAGTGCGGGGAGTGGGATACCGATGGCGCGACGAGACTACTTCTCCCGCCCGGCTATAGGAATCTGGCTGCTGGCGATGATGACCGGACTCGCCGGAGTCGGAATTGTGGTCCTGGGGGGCAATTGGTGGGTATCAGCCAGCCATCTTGCCGGCTCCTCCCAACAGGCAGCCTACATCGTATTAGCCTTGCCCACCCTCCTAATCATCTCGGCAGTGGCCTGGTTCCTCTCGGTACATATTGAACGTACGGTCCTGGGTGAGCTGTCCAGCATTGTGGAATGGATTAACCAGGTGGATGACGGACATTTTGAACCCCTGCCGGTCTGGGACACCGGTCCCTGGGGTCAACTCACCTACGCCCTCAATCAAATGGCCAGCCGTCTCGCCACGGCCCAACAGGAGCGAGATGTGTTTCTCGCCAGTGTCGCCCACGAGTTAAAAACCCCCCTGACGGTGCTGCGCGGCAATCTTGAGGGTCTGATGGATGGGGCCCTGACTCCCACACCGGAGCGATGGGCCGCCTTAACGCGAGAAATCAACCGCCTCACCCGTCTCGTTAACGATCTACTCCTGATTGAAACCATGCGCCAATCTCCTCCCGCCTTCAACCGGAAACATTACGATCCCCGCGAGCAACTTGCTTCCCTCATACTTCGCTTTGAGCCTCTGGCTCGCATGAAAGGGGTGGAAATGACTGGGGAATCCCAGGTCCACGAAGTTTATCTGGATCAGGACCGGATGGAGCAGATTCTGGTCAATTTGGTGGACAACGCCCTACGGCATACGCCGGAAGGAGGGCGCATCTGCATCCGCTTGCAACGAAAGATGGAGGGAAAGAAAGACACTCATCAAATCGCCATGCTCGAATGGTGCATTGAGGATTCGGGACCAGGAATTCCTGCTTCGTCCGCCTCCCTGGTTCTCCAGCCGTTTTTCCGGGATCCCCGTTCCCGGGGAGCGGGGTTGGGATTGGCCGTGTCAGCCGCACTCGTTCAGGCTCAGGGTGGCACTTTACAAATATCAACCAGTGAACTGGGCGGAGCCAAAATCTGTCTAAGCCTTCCCTTCTCCTAAAGACTGGTTAGGATTGAAGCCGTTTACGAATTTCCTCGTATTCCTCAAGTGTGATTTCTCCCCGAGACAATCGTAGCTTCAATATGGCCAACGGATCATTATCCCGCCGCCTAATATCACTGTGGCTCCGGATCCAGTACCAGATGCCAAGTCCCAGCATGATAATGAGGCCGATCCAAAGGACATTCGAAATCCACATCATGGTCATCATACCGCCCATAATTGGCCCTCCTGCAGGTATTGTATCCTGCCTCCCCGACACTCGCAAAGAACTGGCTTTTCTCTTCCGGATCACGCCGAGATGGTCAAGAACCCACGGGCCAGCACCTTTGAAAATAGTCGTTCCGGAAAAGATCTGTTTCTGTTGAATCCGTCCTTAGTCAATAAAATCGGAACTTAGCAGAAAAGCCACGGAAATGAGCGACCAAACCTCTATCCTAAGCGGACTCAACGCCCACTCTCAATTTAGAAGATTCAGGGTCAAGAGCCAGCCCAGAAATTGCCGATCTCTTATCGAGGCGCCCGTAAAACACCGGGACGGCATAAGTCTTTTGACTTTTGGAACGGCTGGTCGCCTTGAGGCCAACACGGATCCTCCCGTGGTCGTGGAACCGACTTTCATGCGCCCTCATGCTTTCTCATGGCCATAATGCCATGAGAAAGCATGTCTTAGCGATTCTAGGGATCTGTCGTTAATCCCTCAGATGTGCCCGGAGCATTTCATATTCATCCGGGGTTATCTCACCCCGGGCCAGACGCATTTTGAGCTGTTTCAATGGGTCGCTCGAACCATTGCCGGAAGCGGATGAGTAACCTCGAATGATATATTTAATTCCCGCGAACATTCCGAGGATGACCGCCCCCAACAAGAGGAGTCCGAACAAAGCCATCCACGCCATGCCGGCACCATGGAAACCACTGGCAAACCCCCATCCCATCATATTAATCCACCCCCTGTAGCTCAATTATCACGCCTTGGGGTATCATTCTGATGTCACTTGTGTAACAGAAGGGTAACAGAAATCGTTTCCTTCAGAAGATATTTCCGGTCCGCGCACGAAATCCTGTGTGCACCGCAAGAAACGTCTTCTCTGATCCGTAACGGTCCCCGGGGGACCCGGGATCGTTTAAAACTTCACAAGCGAATATAAGAACAGAGTAGCGCGGGTGAAAACCATTAAGGTTTTTGTCGAAAAGTTCCCAGACCATTGAAGGTATGATCTTTGTGATATAGACTGGCTGACAATCTTCTCAAGCTCAAGCAATGACTTTGTGGGCCGGTTTTTTCCAAATTCATCTCAGATTTTCCGGTATCAATTTTTCCACGATGATGCAGTCAACCCACCGCTCACCAAGCTTGCCATGCCGCTCGTAGACCCCAACTTCCCGGAAACCGCAGGCTCGGCACAAGCGCCGGCTCGCTATGTTAAAATCAAAAACTCGCGAGAGGAGCTTCCAGTATCCCAGACGGCGTGCGTCTGCAATCAAGGCGTTCAAGAGCATCTTCCCGAGTCCCCGGCCCCGGAAATCGCGGTCAATATACACCGAGAATTCCCCGATTCCCTGATAACACCGCCGCGGACGGTATTCTCCCGCTGTGGCAAATCCTACGACATATCCATCTTCCTCAACGACGACCGCGGGATAACCTTCGTGAGTTTGTAGCCACTCACGCCGATCCTGGACGGTTCGCGGTTCGGTTTCAAACGTAGCTGTTCCCTCTTCAATGCCCTGATTGTAGATTTCGGCAATTCGCCGTGCATCCGTGACGGTTGCCCGCCGCGCTATCATGTCCCCACCCCCTCTATGCGCAGCATATGAAATCCGGCTCCACAAATCATCAATCGCCGTGGCCCCCGGGATCCTTGCCCGGTAGCGTCAAGGCAGATGGTACCATTTCACTTGGACGATTCGTAGTGACGAAAACTGATCCTGATACTGGACAACCACGGCTTGATGCACATCCATCCTTGTCACCATGTCTAAGGAGGGCCTCGCAGGGGTCAAAATCACCCCCGTGTCCTTGAAAGACGGGGCTTTGTGCTCGGGGTCTTGAGGCCACAATTCCGTTACCTGATAGAGATTCCTGCCATGGGACAAATCGGCCAGCATGTAATGAACAGCCCAATTGGCGTCCCACGCCGTGCTGATATGGTCGTGATACGTGTAAGTCCAGGGGGCAAAGGTCCATGTCGGATCAGCCACGGTTAAATGACCCTCCTTGAGATGGTGCTGGTTCAATATGGCTAAGACCCGAACCCCAAGTTTGCCACTGAAGGCATTTGCCGCATTATAGGCCATGATATCCTGAGCCCGAAGATTCAGCAGAGCTACCAAAAGAAAGGTTAACACGCCGATCACGGCGGCCCGAAAAAGACGCCATGGGATTTTTCCCGCATAAGCCAAGATGGCTTCGCCAACCAAGGCGATTCCGGGGGCGGCGACGGTCACGGAACGGTCTGCCACCCAATCATAGTGAGTCACTAGCCAGGGAAAGTAGCTGGCCACGGCCCAGATTATCCCGCCCACGATGAGAGACCATGGCCTATTCCAGGCTCTTGTGCCTCCGTTTGGTCCATTCGCCAGCTCAGCTCGGCCTGTCATGTAATCCGCCATAGCCAGAACGATAGCCCCCAGCCCCAGCACTGCGGCAAGGATAAGCCACCATCCCGGAACTCGGTCAAAGTGCACACCCAATTTGAGCGCGTCCAGTTCCTCACTCCCCCAAATCGTGATGATTTGAGGGAGAATGAGGTGCAAAGAGTGAATTACCGAAGCCACCGAATGGTTGGCGACCTTGCCATTGTCCCGCATTCCCGAGCTATGGGACAAATACCAGAACGCCGTGAGCATCAACGACAGCACCGGGCTTGCCAGCAGGGGCAGCCATTGCCTCCGGTATTTCAGGGCGACAACGGCCATGAGGCCAATAACGCTGAACCAGTATTGTTCATAGCACAAATCCGCGGCCAAAAAGGCGAGGGTCATGACGACCCACCAAATCCGCCGGGATGTTGGCAGCTCATCTTGGACGAACCTTGCCAAGAACACCCATGCCCAGCCAAGAAACCACAGGCCGAGGACAATCCCCACCGACGCCGTGATCCAGTATTGTCCTTCGTCGGTAAGAGGCAGCCAAAGCATGAGAACGGCAAAACCCCAAAACGGCAAACCCCACAGTTGGCTCAAAGCTCGCCGCCACAGCAAAACAGTCCAGAACATGAGAGCCAGAATCATCGCGGCCACTATCGTAAGATGGGGCCAAAACCGGGACAGCAATTCAATGTCGACCAGAAATGACAACGGGCGGTAAGAATCAAGATGATAGGACAGATAAAACTCCCATCGCGATCCTCCGTGCCAGAAATTGGGATAGCCCAGGGTAAACCAGTCATCCCGAAAAGGGTGATATTGCCAGCCGGCGATTCCTTCGGATAATAGCCATAAACCCAGTAATAAAATGATAATAATCCATGCCCGGTTCCTTAAATATTTAGATGGTTGCTTCGATTGCGAATTCATGTCACCCTCACTCCGTGATTGGCATAAATATCATTGTACCAAAATCAGACGCAAGACCCCTCCATCCCTTAAGAGCACAATGGCCGCATAGCCCCGGACATTCAAAAAATAACAAAACCCGCGTCTTTCAGGATATTTTGAACCGATATCCGAAAAGCCTGCGCTCCGTGCCAAAATAGGCTCCGCCTCTAGAGGATAAGTGGCGTACGACGGTGTGCGGATTGCCGAATCCGTTTGACGCGGGCACTTGACGATAAGAGAATTGCAGCCTGGGATTGGATATGGCAAGTTACTTAGGCAGCCGTCTTAATTGAGAAGGGGACATCCGGCAATGCGCCTGCGAGGCTGTCTCACTCCCCGCAAGCTCCGAAATCCGCTCTTCTGGGCAATGGTGTCAACCTCTTTTGAGTTTGGGAAAGCTGAATTATGGCGAATTCGAGATGCAAAGATGCTAAGTACCTGTGCGGTGAAGTGGCGCTGGGGCGGTGAAAACCGCGCAACAGTTAAAAAGAACTGAGAGCCGTTTCTCTTGCGATGTTGTCAGTAGTCCAAAGATAGGCGATATCTGCTTTGAGTCGCCTCCAGTGATTTCCCATGGTTTCTTCTCATGTTGAAATTTCGGTTCACCGGCTCTTGTCGCCTGCAGCTATGATGCCCAGACGTGCGGACAAAGATTGTCGCACTGCTGATTGCCCTGGAATCAAGCCCTATTTTGCCGTATCGTACAGGCCCTGCACGAGAATTGTTGGACGGTTCGGCAATATTGTCCGTTGAGCTACGGGTTGGGAGGATTTTTCCTCCATCCTCGTGCCACGAAAGAATCGGGTTTTTTAGACATTGTGATCCATTGAAACCCGCGGCACATCCAGCATTCCACCGGGAGCGTGAAAATGTTCCATACGCGGCGGAATGATCATACTGGAGTCAGGAAGAAGCACACGCATCGTATGGCTGTCGAACAACCGGCAACCGGCCCACTGAATCCGGTCATCATGGGCGTGCAACCGCCCCACGATAGCCTCGGCCGTGTTCTCAAAAATTGCTATTTGTTTACCCCAAGCCAAATATTCAAAATTTCCACCCCAGGTGACACAGACGCCAAGTTCCTTGTTGACGTAAACGTAAATTTACGGTATATTCAGTATACACAAAGGGGGATGCATGTTTATGTCCGCCAGGCAGTCACGACAGGGCGCCAAACTCTACAGCATCTCCGAATTAAGCGAACTCTACGACATCACATCCCGCACGTTGCGTCATTATGAAGACATGGGTTTGTTACTTCCGGAACGCCGGGGCCAACAACGATTCTACCGGGAGCGGGATCGGGTGCGCCTTCAGTTGATTCTCAGAGGCCGGCGATTGGGATTCGGACTGCGGGAGATCCAAGAGATGCTGGACCTATACGATGCCGATCCCACGGAAATCACCCAGCTTCAAGAGGTTATTCGCCGCGGAGACGCCAAACTTCAGGAATTGCAATCTCAGGTGGAAGAGCTTCAAACTATCATTGCCGAAATTATCGCACTGCGAACCAAAATGGAGCGACGACTCCAAAAGATCAAAACAGGCCGGCAAGAATAAAGAACGGGAGGAAGAGTCATGGATGCGATTTCATATGCTTTTGGCACCAACCATTTTCAAAACGACGCTGATCTTCAAGCCGTGTTGCGTCACTTCTGGCCGGATTCCCTCGACAAATGGCCAGAACTCATCCAGTTTGGCCAGTTCTCCGGAACAGATGTCTACGAGGCGGTATACCACATCGACCACGATGCTCCGCCCGTTCTTATTGCCCATGATCTTGACGGAAACCGCATCGACCGCATCCGCTTAAGTCCCGTGGAAAAGCAAATTTTGGCCAACACGGCCTGGATTATGGCACCTCCCTATCAAGGCCAAGGCTGGCCATATCATTACGCGCTGCTCTATCTTTTGGGAGATCCCGGACTCGGATGCGTGTTAACCATTACCGGTCAGACGGCGTATGCTCTGCATAAATATGCCGCAGGCGCAATCCCCGAAGTGGCGAAAATTACCGCAGATTTGTTGTCGGGCCGTGCCTGGGGAGCCACCTGGATGACGGAGTCTCAAGGCGGAAGCGATCTGGGAGCTAATGAAACGGTGGCTCAACAGGATGGAGAAATCTGGCGTCTCACGGGCGACAAGTACTTTGCCAGCGGTGCCGGGCTGACCGACTATGCCCTGACGACAGCGCGCCCTTTAGGCCAAAAGCCTGGCCCCAAGGGACTGGCGCTGTTTTTGTTGCCCCGCCTCAACCACCAAGGTGACTTGAATTATCATGTTCGGCGCCTTAAAGACAAAAGCGCCACTCGTGCGGTACCCTCCGGGGAGGTTGAACTCACTCACAGTGAGGCCTATCTTATCGGGCGGGCCGAGGAGGGAATTTATTACACCCTCGAAACTCTCACCGTCTCACGCTTGGCTAATGCGGTGGTCGCCATGGCCACGGGTAAAAAAGCCCATTTGGAAGTCATGGAGCGGGTGCAGCGCCGTCACAGTTTCGGCCGGGTGTTACAAGATCATCCCCTGATTCGTCACGATTTGACTGATCTGGCGGTGCGGTCGGCAGCCGGTCTGGCGTTGGCTTTTTATGGCGTCGGCAAATTCGATCAGGCCTGGGACGAGAGACCGCCATACACCGGCCGTTACCATCTGGCGCGGTTGGTGACGCACCTTGCGAAAAATCGTACGGCCGATCATGCCGCTTCCATGACAGCCACGGCTATGGAACTGTTTGGCGGCCTGGGCTTCCTCGAAGAATATGCGGTGGCAAGATGGCACCGGGAAGCCTTGATTACCCCAATTTGGGAGGGGCCTAGCAATATCCAGGCTTTGGACTTTCTGGAATCGGTTCAGCGTCATAAAGCACACCGGGGTCTGCTGGAAGAAATGGTGCCACTCTTGGAGCAAGCCCATACACCTGCGGCTAATCAGGCTCTTGAGACCTTGGAAAAGACGTTCCACCATCTCGAATCCGTCACCAACCGGGAAGCGCAGTGGTATTCCAAACAGGATTTGTCGTCTGTTGCCGATGCGGTTCAGGTAGCTCTGCTTTATGATTTGGCACAAGATCAGGGAGAGCGTTATGCCAAACTGGCCGAACTCTACGAAATCCGATTTATGGCCCACCGGGATTATCCCTATTGGGCCGACGAGGATCCAGACATCTGGGGAGGACAAGACCATGCGTGAACTCGTGGTCCATGAACTGCTATTTGACGCTGCCTATCAGCACGAATCCCAAAGCGTCATCAGCGGACATCACCTCTATACCTATGGCGCTATCCATACCCGGGCCGTCCGCCTGGCCGAGCGTATGGTCCGTCTGGGAATCAGTCCTGGCACGGTGGTAGGCGTGATGGACGTCAATTCCCACCGCTATTTGGAGTTGAAATATGCCCTGTCGATGGTTGGGGCCGTTATCCACACCATTAATTTCCGCCTCTCGCCGGAGGACATTCTGTTTACCATTCATCACGCCCGCGATGAGTGGCTCTTCTTATGGGAAGGGTTCGGGACGCTGGCCCAAAGCCTCTCGAATTCGGTTCCCCACTGTGTGTGGATGGGATCTGAGACGGGCGGCAGGGGATCGACAGACTATGAAACATTGATTGCCGAGGGGCGGGAACAAGTTCCAGACATTGCCGGGACAATCGCACCGTCGGACTGGTATTCTGTGTTTTATACCACCGGAACAACGGGAAAGCCTAAAGGTATTCGTTACACCCATCAGCAAATGCTCATGGGTGCTCTTCAGATTGCCCATCATTTGGCCTTGCATGACACCGGAGCGAAACTTTCTGCTCAGGATGTGATCATGCCGTTAATTCCTTTCTTTCATATTCACGGATGGGGGGCGCCTTTTATTGCCACTTATTTAGGCGCATCTTTGGTCCTGCCCGAACTCGGAGGCCCAGCAGAACAAATTGGATGGATACGGCAGCATCACGTAAGCTGGAGCAATATGGTTCCCACGCAGTTGTTTATGCTATTGGAGGAAGCACAGAAACAGCAGTTAGACCGCTTGACTCTTAAAGTTCTTACCGGTGGTAGTCCGCTGTCTTTGGGTTTGGCTCGGCGAGCGGATCAGTTCGGCATTTCGCTCTCCTTGATTTATGGGGGGTCCGACCAGTTAGGCAGTGCCATTTCAACCGCGACCCAGCCAAAGGGACCTCACCGCCTCGAACAATTGACAACGAGGCTGACGCCGCTGCCGATGGCACACATCGAGGTGCGCAACGACTCCTTGGAGTTGACACCCTCGGATGGCAATACGCTGGGAGAAGTCTGGGTCCAAAGCCCTTGGCTGCCCGACGGCTATCTCAACGATTCCGAACAAACCGCCGCAGCCTTTAACCATGGCTGGTTTCGCTCCGGCGACCTGGCAGTTCGCTATCCTGACGGGCGTCTTTATGTCCTCGACCGCACGAAAGATGCCATCAAAAGTGGCGGAGAGTGGATTGCCGGCAGCACCATCGAATCCGTGCTTTCCGAAGTCCCCGGGGTCAATGCGGCAGCCGTTATCGCCGTTCCTGATGATAAGTGGGGTGAAAGGCCCTTGGCGGTGGTGGAAGTTCAGGGGGAAGTATCCCAAGAAACGCTGTACCAAGCTCTAAACCAGGCAGTCGCCCAAGGACGGCTGGTAAAATTTTGGATTCCTGACACTATCCGTTTTATTGATCGGATGCCACTCACGAGTGCGGGAAAAATAAACAAAGCAGCACTGCGAGCGGGCACGTAAATTTCAGGCCCGACAACCTGCAGACAAAGGGAGAGAAGCCGTTCCAGGCAATGCCCAAGCCCTTGTTTTGGAGCAGGCCATTCCCGTGGAGGTTCCGTGTTTTTACTCTTCCCTGGCCGCTGCCGATGGCCGTGCCGAAAGACCGGCAGGTCCGCATCTCGGCTTGGTATCAGAAATGAACATCAGGCCGGGAAGGACGTAACAAGGTTGTCACGGAGGCCCAGTCAAATTCACGGGTGTCCAGACGGCTGACATAGCGACACTCCGGGTAATTATCGCAGACCTCGTACGCATCCCCAGTCAGATGAAGTGTATGGTGCCTCACCGGAAATTGGTGACAAATCGGGCATAAGTCGTTCAAGGAATCAACCATATAGGGTCAACCTCCTCTTGTGATGGTGGTGCCGCCAATTGATTGTGATTTTGTTCACAACCTCATAATTAAAATATTCCCTTCTCATGCAATCAACTAGGAACAAAGGACCCCAACGTCGGGGCCCAGAGGGCGCATTTTTCCTGAGACCTGCCTCGCTGCCGGGCGATGCGTTCGGCCGCAGCGGACCACTACCGCCTTGTCTTTGCCGCCGGCACACTTTCCCCGGACCCGGCATGCCCGTCTTGAGAACTCGGATCTTTGACCCCGGGACTCAATGTTTTTTATCCCGCGTATGTTCGAAGCCGGTCTTATTCCAAAGTCCCTCGAAAACCCGGAATAGTGCGGCGGCCCTGTAGAACCAAGTCGGGACGGTCCTCGGGATGGGCAATGCGGATCAATGCTTGCGCCCGTTCATCCAAGGTTTTGCCGTGCAGTTCGGCTATGCCGTATTCGGTTACCACATACTGCACATGATTTCTTGTTGTGGTCACAGCAGCCCCGGGATGTAGGGTCGCCACGATGCGCGAGATACCTGTCGATGTCCGGGATGGCAAGGCAATAATTGACTTGCCCCTGGGCGCCAGACTTGCTCCCCGCACAAAGTCCATTTGTCCCCCGACACCGGAGATAATGTGAGAACCAATGGATTCGGCAGCCACCTGGCCGGTTATATCGACTTCAACGGCCGAATTGATCGAGGTCATACCAGGCTGCTGACGAATAACGGCGGTGTTGTTGGTGTAATCTACGGGCCGCATGGCTACAGAAGGATTGTCGTCTAAAAACGTATAGAGTTCTCGGCTTCCCAAGGCAAATGTCGATACCATTTGTCCCACATCATGAGTCTTATAACGTCCGGTGATGACCCCGGCTTCAGCTAGACGCATGACACCATCAGCAATCATTTCGCTATGAATGCCGAGATCCTGGTGATGGATCAGTTCAGTTAATACGGCATCGGGAATTTTTCCTATGCCCAATTGCAAGGTGGCTCTATCGTCAATCAAAGATGCCACGTAATACCCAATTTGCCGGTCTATATCGCTTAGAGTTTCGGGCTCAACGTCGGGCAGTGCATCTTTCACCTCTATAGCATAGTCAATCGCGGAAACGGGCAGATGTGTAAAGCCCAACGTTCGCGGCACTTGCGGATTGATCTGGGCAATAACGGTTTCGGCACGCTCAATGGCTGTTAAAATCGCCTCGACGGTGGGCCCCAGGCTGACATACCCATGTCGATCCGGGGGACTGACCTGGATGAAAGCAGCCTTTAAGTGAAACGCCGGGCGATTTAAAAACCAAGGCACATCCGACAGAAACAGGGGCAAGTAATAGGATTGGCCCGCATTGACCGCTTTCCTCAAATTTTTGCCCACAAAAAAAGACACATCTTTCAGATGGTCTGTCAAATCCGGCTCCACTTGGGGCATGGGGCCCTCTAAATGAAGATGGTATAGCCGAACGTCGGTTAAAGTCCGGGATCGTGAAGCCAACGCCTCGATGAGCCGGGTCGGGGTCGAGGCCATACCCTGACAATAGATTTGATCGCCCGATTCAATCCCTGCCAAGGCTTCCATCACGTCCTGCACAATGCGCATGGGGAACGCCTCCTGTTTGGTAGTGGTCTCGCGAAAGTTTGCCTGCTATAATGAAGAGTCCTAAGATATCATACCATCTCGGCCTGTCGGCAAAAGCTTTGGCCACTTCTTTCGGAACACCCAATCGCGGTAGGGTCCTATGGAGGTCAGTGAAAAACATGGGCAAAGGCATTGACGCCCCGTGCTGTGTGGCTTAGGACGCAGACCGGGATCCGCTCTTCGTGCCCCGATCATCTCCGGTTTCTCTGGGATCGACTCCACCCGTTTGGGGACGTGTCGACGGTCCACGGGACGAGGCAGCCACAGGCGCCGTGTGAAAGCTGCGCAAAAATAGGGCGAAAACGATCCCACTGAGTGTGACCGCCATCGCCAGCACAAAGACATCGTCCAAAGCCATCACAAAGGCTGTCTCTAAGATCTGGTCATGAATCAGCGTAAGAGAAACAGTTGTTGCCGCGGGTGGCAACATTCCGGCCAATCCGAGTTGCCGGGACAGAGTCTGAAGCAGTTTTTGTGCAACGCCGGATACGGGTGTATAAGCAGAAGACAGATAGACGGCATGCACCGCTTCCTGCCGAACCAAAGCCGCTGTCAAGGCTGCCAGTCCGAACGATCCGGCAATACGCTGAACAATGTTATTAATCGCGGATCCGGTGGCCACCAAATCCGGCGGCACTCGGGACATTCCTGCGGCAATGGCGGGCATCATGGTCAGACCAATGCCAAGCCCCCGCACACTCAACCAGAACACCACATCAGCCACGGGAGTGTTGATACTGAGATTGTGCAAGAGGTAGGTAGCGTACGCCAAAATCACAAGCCCTGGAATGACCAACGGTTTTGCGCCGATTTTGTCATACAAGCGCCCTGACAATCCCATGGTCAACGCAGTGGCCAGAGCACTGGGCATCAACATCAACCCCGTTTTCAAGGCCCCATACCCGGCCACGGTCTGCAAAAACAAAGGCACATAAAATACCCCTGCAAACATGCCGATGGTAACAACCACGGTAATCAGATTGGCCACGGCAAAGGAACCATGCCCAAAGACGCGGAGGTCGAGCAATGGATGGGGAACCGTCAGTTCCCACAGGACAAACAATACCAGCAGCAACACCGAAGCCGCGACAATGAGCACGATGGGCTCGGAAGTCCATCCCCAACGTTCGCCTTGCGACAAACCCAACAAGAGCCCAAACAGCCCTGCCGCCGACAAACCGAATCCAACACTATCCAACGGCAGGCGTTCTGTCGGAGCAAAAGGCGGAACAAGAGCCAAACTCAGAAAGAAACCCAGAATGCCAATGGGAACATTGATGTAAAAAATCAGACGCCAGTCGACATATTGAACGAGGTATCCTCCGAGTGCGGGACCAATGGCTGGAGCCACAATCGCGGTGACACCCCAAATTCCCATGGCGGTGCCAATCTGATTTCTGGGCACCATACGGTATAACATGGCCATAGTGACGGGCATAATCAGCCCTCCGCCCACCGCCTGCAACACACGAAAGAGCATCAAAGTGCCTAAACTCCAGGAGAGGCCGGATAGCGCGGATCCGATGGTGAAAACGGCCAAGGATGCCATGTAGACCTGACGATACCCGAAACGCTCACCCAGCCACCCGGCTAAAGGCACCACGGCGCCCAGTGTGAGAAGATAGATCGTCACCACCCATTGAACCTCTTGAGTGCTGACCGAAAACACACTCTCAAGCTTGGGAATGGCGATATTGACGATGGAGGTATCCAAGATGGCCATGAAACCGCCAATAATCAATACGAAAAGAGCAGATCCCCAATGCATGGGTGCCGGACCATGGGACCGGTTCGCGTTAGCCATGACCATTCTCCTTTAATTCATTCCTCGGGACGTTACTACCGGCCACTTTCCGAATCTTTTTCCGGCAATGGTTCTTCCGGGTGCGATGCGGCATAAATCCATGCCACCACATTGTCAAGAAAGACCTCGGAATCAAGAAGCGCACCCTCGGCACTCCACCACGCCGTCTCGATCAACACCGTCAGCAAAATTGTCGTGTCATAAGGACCTACCCTTACCGGGGAGCTATACCGCGTCAACAAAGGGAGCAATCGCTCTTCGAGCAGCTGGCGGCGATGCTGTTGAAAAGCGCGACTTCCTCCGCTATGGAGCAGAGCGATCAGCTCGCGGTGTTGGGAAATATGACGAAGAACGGAGCGCAGACGGCTGGGAGAAGGTTGGGTCCCTTCCAGCAAAGGACGGCATTCCGCTAAACAATGGGTCAGTTCGTCTTCGAATAACCCATCCCAAATTGCCGTCGGCGACGAAAAGTATCGGTAGACAGCTGGCCGGGAAATCCCGGCCGACGCGGCGATTTGCCCCATGGAGACGCCCTCAAAGCCATATTCCAGGAAAAGCGAACGTGCAGCAGATAAAATTTCCATGCGCCGATCCTCCGGAGCCATGCGCACGGCACGAGCCATTGTTCTCACGCCTTCCTCGATAGCCCAGTGACATTATGTCACTGGGGGTACCATAAATTGTAAATGACAATGTGTCAATAGTGCACTTTGACTGCTCCCGAAAAAACTTCCGTCAAGACGTTGTGCATGGACTCCTAAAGAATTCTTGACTCCTGTAGGAGGCGTCTTCATGGAATCCCGGCTCCTTTGGAGATTCATGTTCGACGCAGGCTTTTAAAACAGCCGGGCCGATGATAAATTCAAAAAATGGTCATTCTTGACTCTTCGGGGCGTAAAGTTCTTCTACGCCATCTCTATTCTCTAAGTCGTCACCCTATGGCTCGGAATCTCGAGATCTGGGCAAATCTCTCGGCGCGCTAAAGATCCGGCAAAGCACCCCCGTCATCCCCCGGCAGATTCTTCGTTCCACCCCAGGAACGAGGGAACCTCCTCCCTGCGAAAGCTTTGCAGATCCAAAGCTACTCTCTCAAGAGCGGCAGGATTCGCTCGATAGAGAACGTAATGGCCGTGAACTATGCGCTCGACGAGTCCGACCGAATGCAATAGAGTCAAATGGCGGGACACAGTGCTTGCGCTCAGGCGCAGAGCATGGCTTATTGCGCTCGTCGTGCTCATCGACCCAATCAAGTGCCGCACAATCAAAAGACGAGTCGGTTCACTTAACGCCTCCAGCGTGCGTTCCAGGCAAACTGAAGCAGGTACTGGCATGGCCCATCGCCTGACGGCCAAGGACTGATACGTTACGCCGATCTCGCTCTCGTCGCCATCAACCCAGACATGAGGCCAACAAAAAACACTGGGAAATAATTGAAAATCCGTCGTCGGTTTTAGAAAAAATTTGGATTTCCACGGCACGTGAACATCCACGGAAAAAAGTTCCGAAGACAGCCGAAATCGTGGAGAGATTTCCTGCCACCAAACCCTGGGATCCGGCTCATCCGTCATTCGGCTATTTATATCGTGTTCCAAGTATGGAACACTTTCTTTCCATACCGCTTGGAACTGCCGTGTCCAAAAGTGTTGCATGAAAAAGCCCAGGCGGTCGCGCAGCGATTCCAACTGACGATCCCACTGATCCCACCAACAAGGTTTGGTCAGCGGGGTGACGCGCTCCCATTCAGAATTACGCGCCATCCGTTTATCGAACTCTTCGGTCCACCGGTGCCGAATCCGCTCGTATACCGCACCCAGTTCGACGGCATTTAGTCCCATATACCGTTCCCATTCCTCGTCAAACCGTGGAGCCGGTTTCCCGGCTTTCGGCAACGGGATCATGGCCTGCACCCATCCCTGAAAAAATGGAGCCATCTCATCAAGATTCTCCGTGCCGGAAGATCCCATTTTTTGCCTCACATCCAGAATCCACCGCAAAAATATCCCATGGTCTGTGGGCCGGGAAAGCACATGCAGAGCCCATGATATTTCCCGCATGGGAGACAAAACAAAATGTTTCGATGGCCGTTCCAGTAGTTTCGCATTGGATTTGGCGGTAAAGTGGATAACCACGTTCAAACGTCCTCTGTGTTTCCCTGGCATTTCGCCTCAGGGTCATAATTACGCCTCGACTATACAAGTTCTGGCCCCCTCCGGCAAGCTTTATCCGCCCCTCCCTCAAAGTCCCGCCACGGGTCCCGCCGGAAACCATGTCGTTTCACCTGTCCTGACCGAATCCCATCTCTAAAACGGAAGAGGGCATTTCAGCGTGGCGACATTTCATGCGGCACGGAGTTCGACAACGTGGCACCGCGATAAAAGCACGCCACGTAACACATTCCCACGGCTAAAATGCCTGCCGTCACAATTCCGGTCATAGCCGGATCTTCCCACGCCCACCCAATTAACGGATACGATGCCGCACTCATGGTATCGCTGGTAGTGCGCAGAATGCCGGTGGCTCTCCCGGTCTCGTTGGCATTATCCTGCTGTTGCACGGCCGCCGTCCAGACGACACTGTACAGATTGACCATGGTGCCCACGATCGCCAAAAACCCCATCATGATCCATCCTCGCGAGGCCTGGATGGTTCCCAGCACCCCCACAATTCCCAGTCCGTATAGGGCCATAATCGGAAGTCGACGGTAAATGGCAGTAGGGTGGCGAAAAATCGACCATTGCCCGATAAGATTTCCCAAAACCAAAATTGCGTTTTCCGTTCCGAGTGCCCGCGCCCCCAAATGAAAGCGCAGCAATTCCAGGGGCAGTGCGGCATTGGACAGGAAGGACGGCAGCTGCGAGAGCCCTCCTACAATACTGATGGGCCAAAGCTTCGGCGTGCGGCGGGAAACGGGAATGGGATCCGCGCTTATCCTATGCCAGCGAGGCAATAACACAATCACCGCCCCTCCTGTCATCATCGCCAGAATAGTGGCGACCCAAAAAGGAGGGCGAAATCCTTCCGTCGCTACCATCCATCCGCCGGCAAGACTGCCTCCCATACCGCCAATGGCCACGCACACGTTAAATAAGGCCATACGGCGGGCACGGCGGGTGGGCGGAATGTGATATCCGGTGAGTGCCAAAGCCGAAGTCCAATAAATTCCCGCCGATGCCCCTTGCAAGAGCCGCAGCACCACCATGCTCCATGGTCCCCATAAAAGTCCGTACCCGAATGCCACGGCCGCCAGAAGAGAAAAACTGACCAAGAGACCCGCCTTGGCTCCGCCTTTGTCAAACCAATACCCTGCCACTATTCCGGTTCCGGCCCGGCCAATGGCCCATGCCGAATAAGCCAGGCCCAAAACCACGGGATTGGCCCCCATTTTGACAATAGCCAGCGGCGTGTCGACCCCCATTAATAGGGCGATGAACGACTGGCACATGGCAATTAGGCAAATCGCCCCCATCAGGGGGAAATCCGGCGCGTTGTTGTTCATTGTGATTTAAACATCCGCAGGCATATGGGCCCCGTGCCTGCAAATTTCCGCAAAAATAGCCACTCCGTGTCCTTTTGCCCCCAGACCATTTTCCGTATCGTTAAACGCCAAACCGGCAATATCCCAATGGACCCAGGCAGCTTTTCGGAAAACTGGCCAATGAATAACCTTGCGAAAATCTCTCCTTCGGGCGGCCTCCCGGTAGACCCGGTACTGTTTTTGGCGAACAAGGAAGTATCCACCACGATCACCGCAACCGGAACGCGAAGCCAAAACAACTGGTGATCCCGGCAGCAGACGAAGGCCGCACGAGCTAAAATGTCCATGGCGGTTAACACCGACGCCGGAGCTTTGGGATCGAATATTCCGGCAAACACCCCACAGATGTTTTCGCACAAGCCAGTAACATGCCGTCAGCACCGCAGACCCAGGATTTGAACATTGCCTGTTCCCACTTTTGACCCGACTCGGAACGGATACCGACTTGACTCTGTCAATAACCTCCGCTGTCCATACCTGGTTCTCGGCACCGGGATACACTGCCTCAATCCCCCCTGCGGCAGAAAATTATCGTCGAGCCCCGGGGTATAGGCTACGCGTAGTGGCGATAATATGCTCACGCGCTGGCAGGAGGACGCTGCGATTGCCTCCGCAACCAAATCAATTGAGAATCAGAACCAGGACCGGGACACCCGAGGTAACCTGATCATAGTAGGCACGCGTCGTGATCGAGAGAATGGCCACAACTTCGGATCCCGCTCTGACCAGCCTCCTCTCCACCTTAATCAGTTCGGCCAAAGCCGAAGGCTCCAGGTCATACAGAATTTCCCACACCTTCCTCATGGTGGCCAACCTCCCGCCAAGACGTTTTTCTGCATGTGCCTTTTCCCTCTGTCAGTCTTGCCTCAGAATTCCCAAAAGAGAATCGGTGCTCTCGGGCACTCGGTCTAATTCATTGATATTGAATCCGGGGATCCACTACGGCATACAGAATATCGGCCAGGAGGTTTCCCACAATGGTTAGGACTCCCACCATAATCACGATACCCAGCAAAATCGGGTAATCCCGTTGCTGGGCCGCATTCCAAAACAATAAACCCATTCCGGGATAATCAAAGATAATTTCAATAATCAGTGCTCCGCTAAATAAGCTGGGAAGGGACATTCCCACGAGCGTAATCAAGGGCAGCAGTGAATTTTTGAGAGCATGGTGAACCAGAACAGCCCTCTCACTCAATCCTTTGGCGCGAGCGGTACGGATATAGTCCTGCACCAGTGTTTCCGCCATGGACGATCGCATATAGCGGCCCCATCCGGCGACTGAACCGATAATCAGCACCGACGCCGGGAGCACCAGGTGGTCCATATATGACGCCAGGGTCGGATGAGCCAACAAAGGATTATATAACCCCCCCGACGGAAACCATCCCAGATTAATCGAAAACATGGACACCATGAGCACTCCCAGCCAAAACGTCGGCATGGCATACAGAAAGTACAGTAAAGCCGTCAGGGCATGATCCACTGGCTGATCCCGGTGCACAGCCTGATAAATCCCGATAATCACGGCCAGAACATGCGAAATAGCAATAGCACTCACTACCAGAATCAAAGTCCGCGGCAGGTTGGTGAGAATTAAGCTGGCCACGGTCTGATGATATGAATAGGCATACCCTAAATTTCCGCGCAAGAGCTGTTCCAGCCAAATCAGATATTGGACCCACAACGGCTTGTTCAGTCCCAAGGAGCGATTAATCTGGGCAATCAAAGCCGGTGTCGCCTTATCTCCCAGCATGACCACCGCTGGCCCTCCCGGGACGACATGAATCAGCACAAAACTGATAATGGAAAGAAGCAGCAGGGTCGGCACGGCCTGGACAGCTCGTGCCAAGGCGTATTTCATCATCCTGTGCGTCCTCCCGGTAACCGGGAATCCATACGTGTATCCAGCGCGGCCCGAAAAGCGTCGCCGATAAAACTAATCGACAGCACTGTCCACAGCACCGCCAGTCCCGGCGGATAGATCAGCCACCAGGCATGCTGGGGCAGATAGGTCATGGCATCAGCCAGCATGGCTCCCCAATTGGGAGTAGGCGGCGGCAGCCCCATTCCCAAAAAGCTGAGAGATGCTATCACCAGCACCGCATCCGCCACCATAAAGGTGGTGGCCACGATCACCGTCCCTAAAATATTGGGCAAGAGATGCCTTAAGGCGATATGCGCGGTACTTCCCCCTACAGCACGGGACGCTTCCACATAGAGACGGTGTTTCAACGATAACACTTCCGCCCGCACCAGTCGGCTGACCCCATGCCAGGACGTAAACGCGATTAACAAAATGAGCAAACCCGGGCTCGGTGTTACCAGCGAATCAAGAAAGATAAGCAAAAAAAGTCCGGGAATGGCGCGCAATAAATCGACCAGCCGCATCATGATCACATCCAGCCATCCCCCCACATACCCGGCTACCAGACCGTAAATGATGCCAATAAGCATGGCCGACACGGCGGCGGCAAATCCCACCTCCAGAGACATTTGACCTCCCAGCATAAGCCGCGCCAGCACATCGCGCCCGAGGTTATTGGTACCTAGGGGAAATCGGAAGGATGGGGCCTGCAAAATCGCCGTCAAATGCAATGCATAAGGACTGGCCCGGTAAATCAAGGGACCTGCAAATGAAAATCCGATCAGCGCCACGAGCCCGATAAGACCCGTCCAGGCTAAAGGATGATGCCAGAATATCCGCCGAAACCGCGAGGGTTCAGAAGTCTCATTCATCTGTTCCTCGGTTTCAAGCGTCTGTGTCTCGGAGTATATCACCGACATCTCATGCCCCTCTTTCTGTGCCGAAGTTCTTCTCCATCAGAGATTGGCCTTCCGTTCCTATTGCCCCTTCCACCAATACTGCGGAGAGATGGCATCGGTGAAGTTATTGGCAGAGGAACGCACTCCATGGACATTATTGGCCACTTCCGTCAACCCCTCCGGCACCGGCATCCACAAGTTGGGCAAATGTCTCGCGGCAAAGAGCTGATACGCATCCAGTGCCTGCTGGGCAGCCCTGGGCGAAGGTTGGGGCTGATGCGTCGCCGCAATCAAAGAATTCATCGTCGAATTGGAATACCCGTAGAAGTTATAACCGCCGTGAGTTTCATACATACCGCCGCCTGTCGGATAGCTCCCGCCATAACTCCATCCCAGACCCGTTTGAATTTCCCACTTGGCCGGCTGATGATGATATTGCAGCATGGTGGCAAAGGGCAAAGGACTGAGCGAGACCTTAATCCCTTCTTTTGCCCAGTCTTGTTGCATGATTTGAACCATGGCCAGTGTCGTACTGTTGCCCGCATCGTATTCCACATTGAATGCGAGCTTTTGTCCCTTGCTGTTGGTCATAACGTGGTTAACCAGGTGCCAACCATTTTTCTCCAGCAAATGAATGGCAGCGGAAATGTTGTACGAATACAAAGGGCGGGTCAGTTGCGGAGCCAAAAAAGTTCTGGGGTGCAGTGGAACCGGGCCGGTTCCGGGCACACCCATTCCATTGTACAAAGCCTTGATAATCGCCGACTGATCGATTCCCATCTGCATGGCCTGGCGGACGGGCCACTGCCGCAATATCGATCCCACCGCAGGACTCTTGAAGTTTAAAATGGTGCGGTCAATGCTGTATCCGTAGGATGCGCTCAGGGTGTCATTAGGCAACTCGCTTCGTTTAGCATACATGGACAAGGGCAGATAACCGACTTGGACCGTCCCGGTCTTCAGTGCATTCACTTCGGAAGTTTCCGAAGTTTGATAGGCCAGCACAAATTTGTGAATATAGGGTTTGTGACCGTCGTAGCGGGTATTGGGAGTAAAGGTCCAGGAAACATTCTGGACGGCATTGGTGAGCCGGAACGGCCCGTCAACCACCTTGAAGAAACTAACATTGTTGCCGTTTGTGGCCAAGTAGCTTAATTCCTGGTCCACGTTATTGGGGTAACGATTCCACGCCTGGGCCGGAAGGGGCATGAAATCACCGAGTCCGTCGTACTCGAACCAAGTTTGGTTTACCGGCTTCGTCAGCGTGATTTGGAATTCATGGGGGTTTAAGACCTGAAAACTCTTAATGAGTTGGGGCACCCCTCCCGACCCGGCCCCGGCGTAAGGCCAAGGAGCCGGAGCGTTGGCAGAGCTCGCGGCTTGAATCAGTTTCCAGGTAAAGGCCACGTCATTGGCCGTCACCGGAGTTCCATCCGACCAATGCCACTTTGGATGCATTTTAACCGTGTAAACCGTTCCCGATTTATTCCAGGTAATGGAACTGGCAATACTCCGCGAGAAATCAATCTTCCCGTTGGGAGCAATGTGAAACAATCCTTTGTACATGAGACTCGCCGCCCAGGCATCATATAAACTGTTATAGGCCACCGGGCGTAAGGGCTGATACCAGTTGATGGACACCAAAGGTCCCAAGGCCTGAATAATCGTGCCACCCGAAACCGGTTTGGTTGCGGTGGATTTTGCCTTGGATGGGGTCGCAGTGGGTGTGCCGCACCCTGCCAAGACAAAAGGAATCAGGATAAAAGCCGCTGCTCCCAGGGCCATGGGGGCACGGCGACGGCTAATCTTCATGAATTGCTTCCTCCTCGCTTTTTAGATAGATCTAGTGAAAAACGTTAGACAACGACATATAAAATGATTCATCTTCATCGGATCCGCCGAACTCCCGGCCCACCGACACATCCACTTTGTCAATCAATAGAGGCAGACAATGTTCCTGACAGCCAAGGATTCACCATTCCGGAAAGCGATAAAGACCCCACCGGGAATAACGGCATCCTGAGGTAACGCAAATAACGGGAACAAGAGTGAAACCACCGGAGCACCGAATCTAATGTTCTCCATCCGGCCGGAAGAACGGGAGCAGTTAAAAGGCTCGTTACCGGTGTTGGATTCATAGCCGATCAAAATCGCCGCACGAAACTCTGCCTGGTAAATAATAGGCAGCTACCACGTACCCTACAGAGCAACCGAAGGAAATCCCAATGAGATTCGGGGACATTTGTTCCGTCTGTTGCAGTACCGGAGCGTCCCATAGAGTTTTGGCAACCGCAACGCGCCGAATCTCGTACCTCCTGTATCCTGTCCGGTATTTGGTCCGTGAAGAGGCATATCCCAGTTCGTTACGAATGATGCGGATGGATCTGACACATTACGAACCTTGCCGGACCACAGGCAGCCGAGTTCTGTTCATGTGTGCCATCTATGCCGCACGCCGAATGTCGCCAGCATCTCCGGAATCCAAAACACAGCATGGAATCCAGGGATAGCACCTACCCTTCTGTCTGTCACTGTACCCTTCGCCATACTCCACCATGTTCAATCCCGAAAGACGGAGTCCTAGGAACGGGGGCCGGAAGCAGCATTTGTCGCTCCTTGTCCGATCGGCCTCATCCACTCTTTCCTTAGTCCTTCATCAGCAGAAATCCAATCACCTCTTCTCACCCGAGCCCTCACCACCTTGTTCTCGTTAAGTTTTGATTAAGTATTGACGTAAAATTCCCTCTTCGCAATGGAATTCCTGACAAAGTCCGCACGATTGCTTTTTTATCGAATCTTAATTTTCGATTGATTGTTCCCAACCCAGGCTATATTCTTCCGTGATGCCCTTCCCTCTGGAAGGATTTGCATAAACTGGAACAAATTCCCGGATACGCACGCGCCGATGACCGACATGTTTATTCGTCGCTTCTCAAGGACAACCTGCGCAAGCGCGGTCCTGTCTTCATTCCCTGGCTGCCGGAAGTCCAAATCTTCCTCCGAGGGCGCCGGCGGACAACGGAACAACCGCTCGCACTCCACCCGGACGACGGAACCAAGAAGAAAATTCGGTGGCATGCTCCCCTCAGAAGCCATTCTCAGCCCAGGGTTAGGACAGTGGATACCTACAGTCATGGAAAGGGGAACCAATGCGATGAGCATTACCTGCGAAAACGGAAGGCAGGGCATATTTTCGGTAAGATTTGCAACGATGGAGGAAAATGACGCCACAGAATCCAACCCGCGGTTACGAGAAAGCAGGACACTTTTGGCCCACCAGCACCGCGTTTTGGATCCTGGCGAGTTAGCCAAGAAAGTCATAGCCCGTGGAATTTTTCACCGTCGGTCCTCCCCCTGTCCTTTGGTCTATGCCGTATCAGCATCCGTTTCTGGTCCGCTGCCGCCACCAAGGGGTCGGTGCCAATCCCTAAAACTCCCCCGAAACTGCAAAACATTCTGGAGGAAGAAGGGGTGCGCCGCATAAATGAGCTGTTTTGCTATCACACCGCAGGATTGTCTATATCGGCACGATAATCCCTGGACCAGGCGAAAGCTCTTTCCTGAACGTACCGGCTTGCTCTCAAACTGGACCATTCCCGGGCAAGCCGGATCGTGGACATTGGCGCGAATGCCACCTGTGATGCATTGCACCAGCTGATTCAGGCAGAATTTGATAGGATGACGACCATTTATGGGTTTTTTCTTGCACGGGATCGGCACGCGATATAACCCTCTGTATCGATCCAAATGAGGAGAATGACTTGGTAGGATAGGCCAATGAATAGGCTCTTGGACAAACAGGGCTGGAGGCGGGAGACAATTTCCATTATGTGTATGATTTTAGTGCTGGGTGGATCATAAGGTTTCAAGTCCAGTCTCTTATCCGTGGTGTCATGACTTCACAACCTGTGGTGGTGACGCGCCACTCCCCCAGCGCAATACCCCTCATTTGACGACGAGGAGTAATATTCTTGGCCCCATGCCTACGTCCGCTGATGACATGCAAGCCTCTTGTGCCGAGCATGTCACAAGTCTTGGCTGCATCATCCTGCATGTGTTTGAGCATCTCATCTTTTTCCTTAAATTGCTAAGGAAGGAATTCGGTGTGAGAGAAGAGGCCCGAGGGAGAGATAAGAGAACGATGAAAGCAAGCCTGCGGGCGCACGAATGACACAAAAGTCCCATTCGCCGCCCGCAGGCTATATAAGCAATCCGGAGTAAACTCTCCCATCCGTCAGTCTTTTCGAGGCGTTACCCCATCCGCAATTTGGGCACATGCTACAAAAGATAAAGGGTTCTCACACTCCGATGATTTGGTAGCCTTGCTCCACTAACCGCACTAAGGCTTCCCCTGCCGGTTCCATGCTAACTCCGTGGCGTCCCACGCTTTCTGTCACACCGTACTGCTCGGCGTTAAACGGACAAGCAGCCATGGGAACATTCCCATCGTTTAATGCCTGAAGAGACTGGGTTAAGGCCTCGTCCGCATTCCCCACCAATTTCACGCCGGGTCCAAAGAAGTACACTTCCACATCCTGCTGGCGATTGGTCTTAATCCGTCCTGCGAGAACAATATTGGCAAGGGCCTTGTCGCGTAATTCAGGTCCGGCTGTGATCCAGAATGCTATTTTTGCCATCGATATTCCTCCTCATGATTTTCTGGTTTGCGGTGTCGCTAAGCTAGGCCACCTTCCGGGGAAACGACGACAATGCCGCCGTGACACGGGATACGGTCCTGTTTCCAGTACGGTAGGAGCCAAAATAAGTCGCCGAGAGGGAATTACGGGAAGATTTCCCGCTCGCCGGAGAATCTCTGTGCTTGACGAAGACCCGGGGTAAACTGTTAATCCATAAACCGCTTTCCTATCCGGGATAAGGTATGTTCGCAAATTTTGAGCTGAATCCCCGGTAGGTTTCGGCCCCGTCCGGGTCGGGGTCGGCTTTGCCATCACTCGTAAGCTTTGTTAGGAACCTTGCGATTCCCTTTTTTCAATGCGGAAGCGATATTCCTCGCCCACTTGTTTAGACCACACCAGTTTGTGTCCGGTTCGGCGTGTCCACGCCTCGAAATCCGCCACGGAACCGGGATCTGTGGCCCACACCTCCAGCTGGCTATGGGCGGCAAGGCTGTCTAGAGCTTTCTTAGTTTTCACAATGGGCATTGGACAAGATAAGCCTCGCACGTCCAGGACATTTTCGTTGTCAGCCATCAAGGATCCCCCTTCTCGCCTCATGATTCTTTCTGGTTTCGCGATTTGTCTGTGGAACGATTGCCGGTCCCCCGCTTACGAGAGGATCCCCGGAAAACCACTTCAAGAAAGCCCTGGGGCCCCTGGCACTTCCATCACACCCCCAAGCGGGCGACCTTTGATCTCTTACCTTGCCGCTTTCTCTCTTGCGCACCTCATATCCTAGCGGGTGCCAACAAGGACATTTAATACTATACATACTATAGTATTGCTGTCAAGAGGTTAGACACTCCTTTAACCAAGCGATCCCCGTAGACCTTAATTCCCTCTTAAAAGGCTGAATTCCATCGCCACCGTGCTATGTGTGCCCAGATATTACAAGATTTGTACCAGCAGTGACTACCCCTTGCTAGGGGCGCAGATTTTGCCAAACATGCTGCGCCCCCACCGCGTTCCACCCCGAGGACTGCTCAGTATGAGGCGGTCACGAAAGCTCAAGACAGAGTTGACCAGAACACAGGAAAAGGGGCTTTTGCCACCCGAATGAGCCCAGAGGTGCGTCACAAACTCGGCCACAATGTGAGCATCAGCTCTCTCGGACCGTCAGCACCGCCCACCGCGTATTCTCCCGTATTCTAAGCAGACTTACAGGCCACGACGCCGTGAGGATTGACCTCTGCAACATAAAAATATACATTGTATAGTAAGCGAGGACAAATCTTCAACCGAGGACGCAAATGGAACGGGCCAGAGTCCTACGGGGGTCCTACAGGAAGTCTCTGTGTATGGATGTTCTCTTGATTTGTCTAGGCAATCTCTATTACAGAAAGGAAGTCCGGGAACGATGATCCCCACAACAGACAAGCCCTGTGCAAAGAGCCCGGGCGCATCACGCTGGACGGCTCTGGTCTGGATTACTACGGCTGAACTCTTGGCAATGAGCGTGTGGTTCAGTGCCGCCGCAGTGACGATGGCCCTAGTGCATCAATGGCATCTGCCGCTGTCGGCGGCTCCCTGGCTGACTGCCTCGGTCCAACTCGGTTTTGTGGCGGGTGCTCTGTTGAGCGCCACTTTCGGCTTGGCGGACCGGCTACCCCTGCGCCGGCTAATGGCATGGGGATCCTTAGGCGCAGCGGTTAGCACCATGGCCCTTTTGGCCTTTCCCTCAGGAGGCTGGGAGCCGTTTGTCTTGCGGGCTGTCACCGGAGCCTCTCTGGCCGTGGTCTATCCCGTTGCCGTACAATGGCTTGCGCCATGGTTTCCACAACAACGAGGGCTGGCGGTGGGCATTCTCATCGGCGGGTTGACACTCGGGTCCGCATTGCCGCATCTTTTGGCGGGCATGCCATTGGTGCAAAACTGGCGGGGAGTTTTGTCCGGCAGTGCCGTGCTGGCAATCATTGGCTGGGCTCTGGTGAAATGGGTGGTTCCCGAATACCCCGGAGCATTTCATCCTCCGGCCTTCCGCTGGAACCGAATCGGTTCAGTGGTGCGCAACCGCCCGGTGATGTTAGCGAATCTTGGCTATTGGGGGCATATGTGGGAACTGTACGCAATGTGGACCTGGATACCGGCGTTTCTGTTCGCCAGTGAACAAGCTTTCTGGCATGGTCCCGTACTGTTGGGAATTACAGGCAGCGTGAGTTTTGCGGTCATCGGCGTGGCGGGATTTTTGGGAGCGTTGGCGGGCGGATGGGCAGCCGATCGCTGGGGAAGAACCCGCGCCACCATGATAGCCATGGGCATCAGCGGAGCCATGGCTCTCATAATTGGGCTGACATACCGCCAGGCCCCGGGCTTGACATTTCTGGTGGCGATCATCTGGGGATTCAGTGTCATTGCCGATTCGGCGCAGTTCTCCACAGCGGTGACGGAACTCAGTCCCTCCCATCTTTTAGGCAGCGCTTTGACTTTGCAAATGGCGGTAGGATTTTTGATTACCATAGGATCCATTGATTTGGTGGGTTGGCTGGAACCCCTTTGGGGTTGGAGTCATGTCATGATGATATTGGCCGTGGGCCCCCTCATCGGAATTGGGGCCATGGCCCGCCTGCGTGCAAGACCAGAATCCTCAAACCTGGCGCACGGCCACCGATAGGGTTCAGGTAAGCAGCGTGATTTAGGAAAGGAGAGTAACCATGACTGAAGACCTCTCGTCTATAGTCTGTCCTATTCAACGGGCCGCCACGTTGGTGGGAGATGTCAACGTCATCGTGATTCTGCGAGAATTGCAGGACGGCCCCAAACGTTTTGGTCATTTTATCGAAGTGGGACTAAATCCCCGTTCCTTGTCCAAACGTCTCCAGCGTTTGGTGGACGAAGGAATCCTTACGCGGACGGCTTATGCCGAATCCCCGCCGAGGGTGGAATATGCCCTTACAACCAAAGGAAGAGCTCTGACTCCGGTTTTGAGGGCTTTGCAGGAATTTGGCGAGACTTGGCTGCCGCGGACACCATGGGACAGACAGGCATTTGAGGAGGAAGCGCGAAAGCCCTGAAGCCAAATTTTGTGGGCTCATCTGAACCGCCGCAGGACCGCGGCCAAGCCTAGGCAGGGAAGACCAGCAGCCGGCGGAAGGCGCGAAATCCTCACGAATTAACAAATCAGATGGGAATAACCGGCCGTGTGAAAACCGGGTCACAGTCAAGGTTATGAATTTGCCAAATCCTACCACACAGTGAATAGTATAGGGGCATCATCTTACATTTTCATCATTTCATCCAATTTTTTCTCGGAGTCATGCCCTCGGAGTCATGCCAATGTCTCCATCAGCCATCATCCCTGCCGCCGCGATAGCCCTGAACATAGAGAATTCTTTCGGGACGTGCATCGCATGGGAAAACCCGTGGGCCACTACCAAACGCGCGCCGGGCCTTATTTTGACCCAGCGCGCCCATGTTGGTGATGCAAAAGTATAACGTATATAAGGTACAAGTAGCCCCTCGCCTTACCGGTGATCCGGTTGTCTTTCGAAAGAATTGGAGGAGCGTGGATTCCCTCTCCCGTCACGAGATCTGGGGATATCGAAAACAAACGGATCGTAAACCCCTAACGGCTGTCAACGACCCCGCCCTGAAGGGCGGAGCTTGCGACTCCCCGGAAGTGCGGATGATAGCCGAAGCCGTCTCCTTCCTTAAGTGGGGATTATTTGACGCTTACCTACCAGTAAGCCTGTCGTCATGACCGTTCCATTGATGAAGCAATCCTCAACGTCTAATGTGAGTGCAGGTATTATCTCGCCAAACAATACACAAACGGGCGACTGTGGAACGGCGTCAATCGCCGTGAGAAATGCCGGGAGTGGTTACGCCAATATTAGCTTGACGGCCACCTCCACGCAAGGGCGCATCATCTATGAATCGAATGCCGTATCTGGCTCCGGTCCCGACGGAGCGATTAACAACAGCGGGTCGGGTTTTCCCTTTAGCGCGAACTGGAACACTACCTACCACGACCAGACGGGTTTTGGTTACGTGGCAGTGACGGGAGTCATTACCGTGGAAACCGATAATGGCAGCACGTGCGTGAGTAAACCGCTGGCGTCAAGCGGCTGGATTATCCGATTGATGGCAGGGTGACGCGTCATTGGACAGTTTTACTATCGCTGGAAAAGAAGCGGTATATCCTCGGTTCCCGTAACCCCAGTTCACCACGGGAAACCCGTCGGGCCATTTCCCACGACCTATCGTCCGACGGCCATCGCTCGAGGCCGTCACCTCACCGTGGTTGTGTTAATGGCGAGTTGGTGCTTGTATTGTGCCTATGATGATAAGTAGTAACTGCTCAGTACCCCGCCCGTGGAAAATAATGCTGGACAGAATGAATCCCATCCGCTAAAGTAGAGTTATCCGCTTTTAGGATGGAGATGGGCA
>PXYT01000017.1:0-1425 GCA_003023725.1 Sulfobacillus benefaciens
GGGGGATGCGCGTCCTAGTCCCTTGCTCTGTCGTCCGTGGTTAAAAGTCCTGTGGAGTAGGGACGGTGCTGCGGACATCACAAGCGATGCCAACCTTGGCGAAGGACCATGCACTCCGAAAGGAGAGAGACGAGATGTTCGTCTACGTGATCAACAAACACGGGGAGCCATTCATGCCGTGCTCTCCCCGAAAGGCCCGACGGTTATTGAGTGCAGGGAAAGCCCGGGTGATCCACCGAACCTCCTTCACGATCCCGTTGCTCTATGGGAGTGCGGGCTACAAGCAGCCCGTGTCTCTCGGCGTCGATGCGGGAACAAAGCACGTCGGGCTCTCAGCGGCTACGGAGAAACAGGTCTTGTACGAAGCGGAAGTGTTACTGCGGACGGACATTCAAGACTTACTTTCAAGCCGAAGAGCATTTCGAAGGGCTCGGCGCAATCGCAAAACACGATACCGCAAACCTAAGTTTTTGAATCGCAAGACACAACAAGGATGGCTTCCTCCTTCAATCCAAAATAAAAGGGATGCACATATTAAGGTCATTCGCAACGTGACAAAGATTCTGCCCATTACGAAGATTCTTGTAGAAGTTGCCCAGTTCGACATCCAGAAGATTAAGGATTTTGCCATTGCAGGCAAAGAATATCAAGAAGGCGATCAAATGGGGTTCTGGAAAGTGCGCGAATATGTGTTGTTTCGAGATGAGCACACGTGTCAACGAGGTCATGGCAAATCAAAAGACAAGATCCTTAATGTGCATCACATCGAAAGCCGCAAGACAGGCGGCAACGCTCCAGGAAATCTGATGACATTGTGTGATACGTGCCATGATCGGATTCATCGTGAAAACTTAACACACTCCATCAAGCGGACGCAAGAGAGTTTTCGCGATGCTACGCAAATGACGGTGACGAGATGGTTTATCTATCACGGGATTCAAAAAGCATTTTCGGCTGTCAAACTGACTTACGGTTATATCACGAAGAATACACGAATCACCAACGCCCTGGACAAGAGCCATATGATGGATGCCCGTTGTATTAGCGGCCATCCTCTGGCCCACTCACCCAAGCACACACTTTTGATCAAACAGGTACGAGGGCAGAACAGGCAATTGCCCAAAGCCACCCTCCTCAAAGGGGGTGTGCGGAAAGCCAACAAAGCCCCGCGCTACGTGTTTGGATATCAGTTATTTGACAAGGTGCGTTACCACGGTCAAGAATGTTTCGTTTTCGGTCGGCGGGCCAGTGGATATTTCGATTTACGGTTGCTGGATGGCACAAAAATTTCTGCGGGGGTCAGCTACAAAAAACTCACCCTGATCGAACGAGCATCAACACTCTTGATCCAAACGACGAAAGGAGGGAGCGGCGTTTCCTCCTCGGCCTGAATGCCGAGGTTTCTACGCCGCGAAAACTGATGAA
>PXYT01000017.1:1487-82548 GCA_003023725.1 Sulfobacillus benefaciens
CGACAAGGTTTGAAGCCCCGTCCGCTGAATCCTTATGAGCCTTTTGGCGTGTACCCCTCTTTCTACTTCCGCTCACATAAACGAGGAGGGTGGTGATGGCGTCTCGGATAGAGGCATTGCACCAAGACTTTTTAAGCGGCCGCCGCGATCCGGTGTCATGGCTTGAGGAGATGGAGGACAAGATTGTTCAGGTTCAACAAACCACCAACGCCTTCATCCATTTGGATATCCGCCGCGCCCGGCGGCGTGCTGAAGAATCATGGAAACGTTATTGCGAGAATCGCTCCCGCGGTGTAATGGATGGCATGTTGGTCGGACTTAAGGATTTGTTCGAAACAGCCAACATGCCTACGACAGCCGGTTCACAAATCCTTCGTGACTATCGTCCCGCTCATGACGCGCAAATTGTCCAGATATTGCGGCAATGGGGAGCCAATTGCGACTTGGGAAAACTGAATCTTCATGAGTTTGCTTTTGGTCCGACGAGTACCCATTCCTTTTTCGGGCCTGTTCGTCATCCTCTTGATTTTGGCAAGATGGCCGGCGGATCCAGCGGGGGTTCGGCAGTGGCAGTAGCTACCGGTTTGACGTTTTTGGCGCTGGGAACCGATACCGGGGGCTCGGTGCGGATTCCTGCGGCATTGTGTGGTGTGATCGGGTTGAAGCCAACCTATGAGCGAATAAGCCGAGGGGGTGTGATTCCGTTATCCTGGACACTGGATCATGTGGGGCCCTTGACCGAGAATTTAGACGACATGGCAGTGTTTATGGATCTGTTATTTCCCCAGGAACGGTTTAAGGAACAAATGGCGCTGCATCCCCACACATTGAAGGTTCTGGTGCCCGAGGGTCCCGAAGGAACGGCTCTCGATGAGGATCTTCAACGTCGGTTTGAACGTGCCCTGGCCATCTTGTCGGCATCGGGGGAGGTGCATATTCATCACGCGTCTCTTCCCGAAATGGAGCGAATTCGTGCAGCGCAACTGGTTATTATCGGTTCGGAGGCTGCCAATTATCACTGGAAGTGGCTGCAGGAAAGGGCCGCAGATTATCAGGAGGACGTACGGGAACGTCTCACGGCCCGCTCGTCTTACCTGGCTGTCCAGTATATTGAGGGATTACGTGCCAGGCAGGAACTCATGGAGGTATACGGGACATTGCTTAACGACTATGACGTGCTCATTTTGCCGACGGTGCCGGTATACCCACCCGATCTCAACACCACAGTCATGACAGGGTACGACGGTCAGCAGACCGACATCAGAAATTTGCTGGTCTGGATGACGGCACCTTTTAACCTTTTAGGCCTTCCGGCCTTAACTCTTCCTGTCGACAAAAATGACGAGGGATTTGCGGTATCGGCTCAAATCGTGGCGCTCTGGGGCCAGGAGGGAAGGTTATTGCAGGTTGCAAAAATGTGGCAGGACGCCATTTTTGCATAGACCTTGGGTGGCTGCTTCATGCTACCAGCATGAAGCAGCATTTATTTTCTCAATTGCGGGGATTATTTCGCAGTGGCATTGACGCGCAGGTGTTGAAAACGGGTATTGCCGCCGGAGCTTCCTGGTCGGTGGCCCACTGGCTTTTTCAGACACCGCGTCCGTATTTTGCGCCTTTGGCAGCCATTTTGTCTCTGCAAGTCAGTGTGGCCGACTCGGTTTCCAAAGGAATACAGCGTGTGGCAGGCGTCGGTGCCGGGATTGTGGTGGCGATTGTCGCCGGTCATTTTTTTCGGTTGTCGGCATGGTCGGTGGGTATTGTTGTGTATGTGGCCGTGTTCGTGTCGAGTCGCCTTAAGATGGGACCTCAGGGCATTCCCCAGGCCGCCATTACTGCCCTTCTGGTTTTGACGGTGGGACGCTTGGCCCCGGGATATGCCTGGCTGCGGGTTGTGGACACCATGGTCGGCGTGGCCGTGGCCGTTGTGGTCAATGCTTTGATTTGGCCACCCGATGCGACGCCGTCAGCCGAAACCGCAATGATTGCTCTGGCTCAGGCAATCAGCGAAGTGTTACTGGCTCTCTGCCGGGATTTGCTTGACGGGCTCAGCCCCAGCGAGGCAAATAACCATTTGCGCCGGGCGCGCCAAGTTGAGCAGTCCTTGGACGCTGTGCATGATGCCATTAAACGCGCCGAAAAGAGTTTGAAGTGGAATTTTTTGTTGGTGAAACGCCGCAAGCGACTCACAACTCTCAGGCAAGCGGGCACTGTTCTGGAACACGCGTTATCTCAGGTTCGCGGGATTGCTCGAACTCTGTTTGTGAGTGTGGGGCGTGATCATTATCCTGTGCAGTTATTCCTGTCCCACAGAGTGGTCCGGAACCTGGCGAAATTACTGTCTTTGATGGGTATGAGTCTCAAAATTTATGTGCGCATCACCTTGGGGGCCCGCCCGGATGCCGCGTATCAGTTGGAAAGAATACTAAAACAGGCGTCAATGATTCAACGCCTGTTGGTCGAGGAGATCGGCAACACCCCGGGGGAGTGGGGGGACCTTTCGGCCATCTTGATGGATGTAGAAAAAATGACGGAGGACCTTCTGGTCTCCTCTCACCGCCTGGTTCCCCTGGTGTTTCCGAATAGTCAGGTTTAATGTTGAGTTTTGGCGAAGCGCTCCTGGCTTTCCCGTAGAATCCGTTCACCCTCCTCGGCTTCGAGCCACCCGCCGACATGGGATTCCTTACCACCCTCAAGATCTTTGTATGTGGCAAAAAAATGGGCAATTTCTTTAAGAGTGTGGGCCGGAACGTCTTGAAGCCTGGTGATTTGATCCATCCGGGGATCATCGGCGGCAACCGCCAAAATTTTGTTGTCGATCCCGTTTTCGTCACGCATTTCCAAGAGCCCCACAATCCGGGCACGCACGATACAACCCGGGAACGTGCTGAGAGACATTACGACCATGACATCGATGGGATCGCCATCTTCGCCAAGTGTGTGTTCAACAAATCCGTATTCCGTGGGATAATGGAAAGGTGAATAGAGAACCCGGTCCAGTCGAACGCGACCGGTTTCATGATCAACTTCATATTTATTTTGGCTTCCGCGGGGAATTTCCACAACAACATCGACAACCACGGTGTTGACCTCCTTATTTTGGTCGCGGGTTTTGGATTCCTTTGACTATGTAACTTCACACCTGCACTGGCTCACCCTGAGGCGATAAATATCGCGGGGTCTCTGTCCATTGTGAGAGAAGAAGGAGGAAAAATCAATCGGCAGTCCCAGTTAAAGAGAGGGACTTCCGGATTATTCGACAATTGAAGCTTTGCGTTCTATAACAGGGTTAGTTAAGATTAGGCGGGAGGGAACAGCGTGCAGCGACGGTGGGCCAATATTACTCTAGGCATAGCTTTGGGATTGTTTTTGATTGGACTGGCATTTCATCGGCAATTCTGGGCACCTTATCTGGAGTCGATGGCGCTTGCCGGACTGGCCGGCGGCGTGGCGGACTGGTATGCCGTGACAGCCCTGTTTCGTCATCCTCTGGGTCTTAAATGGCTTCCTCACACTTCCATAATCTCCGCAAACCGTGAGCGGATTGTTGAGGCGATTTCTAATCTGGTGGAAACAGAATTACTCTCCGTATCCTTTATAGAGGCCAATATCGAGAAACTCGAGATCGGCAGAAAAATCGTTGATTTTTTGGATAAGCCGATTGACCCGGTTCTCCAGAGCCAGCTTCGAGATACCATGAGCCAGCTTTTGGATTTCATTCCCGAAGACCGGTTAGCCGCGTACCTGGAAGAGTTTACATCCGAAAAAGTGGCGGATTTACAGGTGTCGGATTACATTGTGCGCCTAATCAAATGGCTTGTGCAGTCGGAAAATGATCGGGCTCTCTTCAGTTTTCTCTCCCGCCACGTTGTTGAAGTTCTAAACAGTGTGGAATTCACCGAAGATATGGAAGCCCGGCTCAAGGATATGTTGGAGAAATATACCAAAACCACAACGCAAAAACTGGTTCTGGGATTGCTGGAGTCTTTGGGGACGGTAGATTACAAAGACTTAAGCGTGACGGTCAAAAGTCAGCTTATCGACTGGCTGCAATCGGAGAAAGCGTTTGAGCAATTTGAACTGGCTATTGTCCGTATAATGATCACGGTCAGGGACGACGGTGCTCTGCGCGCCCGTATCGAGGGAGCCAAGAACGATCTGGTTCGCACAGTACCATGGGAACGAGCCGTTAACTGGGTTATGGCGGAAGTGCGTCATCGTGTCGAAGACGACCAGGTGTGGGCGACTCTGAGCCACTTTGCGCGGGATATCGCCGACAATTTTCGTGCCTACCCCGAACGGCAGGCGCAACTGGAAAATATGATTAAGCGTTTAACGGTGTCTTTGCTTCACCGGTATCATCCCGTCATCGGACGTCTAGTCCGAGACAATCTCAACCACATGGACGACAGAGAATGGATTGACAAGCTCGAATGGTATGTAGGGCGGGACTTACAATGGATTCGAGTGAATGGTGCGATTGTGGGCGGTCTCGTCGGGCTCATTTTGGCCTTCCTGATTCATTTTCTCTGAGAACTTTCCTGCTGTGCGGTGGGTCTTGTGCATTGTGATGAGACAGGGCATTGACTTCTACCCCCAGAAGTATGGCCAGTGAAAACAGATATAAATACAGGAGCAACAGAATGACGGCACCCAAACTTCCGTACATTTTGTTATAGGAATGAAAATGGCTGGTGTAGAGGGAAAATCCCAAGGACAAGACAAGGAAAACGATGGTGGCCAGAACGGTTCCGGGGCTGAGCAGCCTAAATGACAGTTTCGTATCGGGTAGAATCGAATACAGAACGTCTAGGCTTATCACCATGAGTGCGAGCAAGAGCACCCAATGCAACACGAAGGAGGCGGCTTGGTCAATGGGCAAATGCAGTATATGGCCTAAAAGCCAGTGTGTAAATAACGTGCCTCCCGCTGCCACCAGCAACATGACCACAAACAATATACCGAAGATGATGCCGGTGCCGATGCCCAAAGCGTAGCGCTGCAATGCGGTTCTCCGGAACGGATAGGGGAGCTCATAGGCGTGATTAAAGGCATCCATCAACTCCATAAAGGCTCCCGTCATGCCCCAGATAAAGCCGAGGATGCCCAAAGATAAAATGGTCGGATTTTCGTGAGTCACGGCCTCGGCAATATTGTTCTGGAGTAAATTTACCACCGCTTGGGGCATCAGGTTGGATAAGGGGCCGACGATGCTCTGGACGGTTCTGGGCAAATGCATAAACGCCAATAATGCCGTGAGAAAGAGAGCCAGTGGGAAGAGGGCAAACAAGAATTTATAAGCCAAAGCTGCCGCGTAGGACGTCATATCATCGCGGCCAAGACGTGTAAGCAACTGTTTGGAGTAGGTAAAAACATTTTTCATGAGTCATCTCCCCCTTGTACATGATTGGAGCCATGCCAGCGCATCCTATCCGTGTATCACACCACGAACGGGGAGGATGCGCAATGCTTGCTGGTGAGTTCATGACAGGCGTACTGGCATTGTCCAGCGGCATGGCGATGGGTGTTCTGCTGGCCAGAGCCGGAGGCGGTACGCTCATTTTGTCCATTATTATCCTGCACTATTTGCTGCATCTTAGGCATTCCATCTTGTTTGGCACTTCCGCAGCAGTAACCACTGTCAATGCCGTGATGTTATATGGCGTCCGCCGCCGGGCGTTGCAGGGAGCCCTGAAACCTGCCATTTGGTTCACGCTCCCGGGACTTTTAGGCATGATTCTGTCACGGGGTATTCCTCACACAGTCTCGACGCCCTTTCGCCTGGCGTTGCTGGGGCTTCTTATGGTGGTTAATACGTCGATTTCTTTAATCTTACCAAAAAACGTCGGTCTGCCCCCAGTCGTCCACCTCAAACGATTGGCTCTAGTGGGCTGTGCGATAGGCATTATTGTCGGATACTTCGGGGGAGCCGGGGGATTTTTGGCATTTCCAACCATGCTCATCAGCGGATTGCCCCAGAGTCTTGCCGTGGGCAGTTCAACATTGACCGTTGCCGGGTTTTCCCTGACGGCTGCTGTTCGGGACATTTTACGCGCCGACGTTAATTGGATGGTAGTACTCCCCTATATCGCCGGAGCTTCAGTAGGATTATTCGCGGCCGTGTACTGGGTGCGACTGAGAATCCCAGCAAAGATGTGGCATTGGACGGCGACGATTTTGATTTTAGCTGCCGGATTATTTTTGCTCCAACAGAATTGGGGTAGTCTTTACAGGCCTTCCATAGCCATTTATGATGGGATAAAAGGAGGGCTACTACATGAGTTTAGAGATTGAGGTCACTCCCCAGGCAATAGCCAAATTGGCGGAACTGGGAACGGACAAAAAAGGCGATTACGTGCGCGTCAGTGCACAACAAACTTGTGGCTGCGGTCGTATAGGCTACCGCATGGCTTGGGAGGATGCGGTGGCTGAAGGTGATGAGCAGTTGCATGCTGCTGGAATCACGCTTGTTGTTGATGCTGACAGTCGTCCTTTTATTGAGGGGGGCATTTTGGATTACGAGGCCGATCCCATGCAGGAAGGTTTTGTGTTAACCAATCCTCATGCTCAAAGCGGTTGCAGTTGTGGAAGCCATTAACACCGCGTATACGCGGTGTTTTTTTTACGCAACCCAGTGAGCCGTGGCGAACAGCGAAACAAATAGCACACCCAAGGGCAATGCAAGAACAAAATATGTCAGCCGACGTCCTGGGTTCTGATGAATAGCCAGGCCCAGGGCGATGAAAGCTGGGAAGGCTTCCATGACCAGCCTTGGCAGCGACATTAAGGCATAGCCGGTGGCTGGATAGGAAAACGGGACCATGATGGCCAAAAACTCGTAAACCCAGAGATACAAGGGAAGACGCCTTATGGAAAACACGAGCACGGCAATCAAAAAGATGGCGAACAGCCAGTTGTAAAAGTTGCTGGGGCCAAGTTGTGGCATGCCGTGGGCAAAGATCTGGTGGAGGTTTATCGCTTGTCCCCGAGCTTTCCAGGCCTCAAGCGTTGCCGCCCAGAAGGTCGAGCCGAACCAATCGAAATGGCGGGCCCAGTTGCTTTGGGCGTGTTCGAACACCAGAGGATCGCCGAAACGGATGAGCAGAAACGTCATGTACACCGCGAGCCCCAAAGGTGGCCAGAGTACGTTAAGCAAGGGCCGCAGCCGATGATGTTCCTGACGCCATATGAGTAAAAGCAGCGGAACCGAGAGTAATATGCCGTACATGCTGGCCAAGGTGGCTGCCATAGCCATGGGACCGGCTACCATGTATTGGCGAGTTCGCGCAAAATAAAGCGCGCCGATGGCTAGTGCCATAAATAAGGGCTCTGAATAGACGGCGTTGGCGTAAAACGCCGTCGGGAAAAACGCCAGAACCAGAACCGCGTCCCAGGCTACTCCGGAGCCAAATTCCAATCGCGTGAGATGAAACAAAAACCAAAGGGTTAGACCAAAACAGAGGAGACTTAAGAAAACACCGGAAATCACTCCTCCGCCGAATAAACGGATGAGCCAGGGGTAAAGCGGGAAGAATGCCGTGGCGGTGGGATGATTCAAATATCCCCTGTTGGCGATGGATAAATACCATAACCCGTCCCAGTGAGACCACAATCCAAATGTCACGTGATAGAGCAACTGTCCACCCGGGGGCAGTGTCCCTGGTGGCGATTCAACCCAGGCATGAGGTAAATAGATATAGGCCAAACCGCCGATTTCCATGAAAAACGCTCGGGAAATCAGGAACAGCCATAGTAACGGCCGAATCGCAGACCACTTTAGGTGCGGTGACAGATGGAGTAGTGGCGCTTTGCGCCCCACGGCGACGGCGGCATCGGATACCGGGTCTTTAGCCATGCGTCCTCCTCGCAGGATGATATTGTAATTGCTGAATGGTGCCTAATCGTAAGGCGTCGCCCCGAATGTAATTGGCCAGGGAAAAGACCTGATACGCGGTTAAATTGGTCCTGGATGTTTTCGCCATTCCCAACAATTCACCACCCACCAACGGGTTCACATCGGGTAACTTGTTTACGATTTCCGACAACAGCTCCACTTGGCCTTTTGGGCTGGCCGCGCCGTCGGGATAGCCAAACGTGCCCAACATCGCCGAGGGCGTTAACCCTTTGGGCCAATGGTTATTGGTGTGATAGTAAAGGGCATTCATGACCTGCAGCAAATCGTTGGTGGTGAAATAAAAGTAATGGTGGATGGGAACATGGATGGACTGGGACACCATCTGCGTGAGAGCGATAGGGCTGGCCTGGCTAGTCTCGGTATAGAGCGGTGCGATTTTGCCATTTGGACCTCTAACTTCAGTGGTTCCGGATATCGGCACGACTGTAAGAATCTGGCTATTAGGTTTTACCACCGCGAGGAATCCGATAAATGCAGGGTTCGTGCTCGTACCACGAATACCTACGAGAACTTTGACCGGTTGCTTTTGATTGATAGCGATGGTGCTCACCCGAGAGTGGATGCGTGCATGCATGGCGACGGAAAAGGCGACAAAGAACGCTCCTAAAATCGCCAGAACGCCAGTGATCCATCGCTGACGAGATGTAAACCCTATGTGTGGTTTCTCGGGCGTTTGCATCGGTCCATCCCCAATCCTTTACGTCATCGGTCATTACCGTTACCGTTCCAGCGTACACAAGAGTAAATTGTATCATGAATCCGGATCAAGTGTTGCTCTTCGGGAAGCACGGAAATCGTTTTTCCAGGATTCCCCATACGGTTGATATTTAGTCCTGAAGCCAGGCTACATTACCATTCCATTGGACGCCGGCCAGGCGAGAAGAGGGGGGACACTTGGCACGATACACGAACAGAGCCGGGGCTGGCAACCTACGGTGTGAGAGGATTTCGAGATTGGCTATGCCTTTGATAATGAATCCGTCATAGCGTTGCCCGAAACTGCGGGTGTCATGAAAGTCCACTCGCCAGAGAGCAAAATCGTCTCCCAAGTCGAGGATTTCATCACAGACCTCTTCAAGGTGGAGGGAGCCGATGTCGTCTCTAGTCACGTCGTTCAGAAAGGGTTGGTGCCGAACCAGGACATGAATCCGCCATTCGTTGTACTGCAAACTCCTCATCAGCTCCCGGTCAAAAATGATTTCGCCGGCATTGTCGGTAATGTAAAGAATCGTTCCGCGCTTCGGAACTTGATTGAGAAATTGCGCGGAATCGTCTCTTGCCATCCCTTCAGCGATGGCTTGTTCCACCTGTTGTGAAATCTCGTCGGGAGGCATGCCTAAGCCGGCATCGATGATATTGCCGGCTGCAGCGTAAAGCACACGCGCCGGAATGTCCGACAGCGCAATGGGGTGGTCGTTCCAATAGCGGTCAGCCAGGCGATTAACGCGTCGTTTGTCTTCAACATAGGCGTCATCGGCACCCGTGTTTTCGTTGGCAATCTTGTACATCATGTTTAGCGCTATTCCGGGGTTGTCCAGAGTTTCCCATTGTGCACCCAGTACCGTCATGATTTCCGCCTGAATGGCGCGCTGATCAGGAATTTTTTGATGATCTAAGGTTCGCATCAGCTGAAGGTAAACGCAAGGGGCACATTCAGAAGAAATTTTCATCACTCGCCTCGCTATTCTTGGGATTTCAGGTCCTGTCGTGTAATATGGTGGAAAGCACAAATCAGGCGGATCCTGTGCTTGATGATCCCGTTGATAATACGCCAGCATAACGAGAATACTCAATTGTCTGTTCCCATTTTATATTTTCTTAAGGAAGAGTCTAGCATGTGCGGACGATTTAGTGCCACATTTACATGGAATGATCTGAAAACGTGGTGGCCTGTCGACAACGACATTGAACCGGGGTTCTCTCCGCGTTTCAATATTGCCCCCGGGCAAAATATTTTGACGGTGGGCCGTGGAGCGGGTGGCGAGTGGAGGGCGGCTTGGATTCATTGGGGCTTTCCGCTTGCTCGTAAACTTGTCATCAACGCCAGACGAGAATCAATTGAGAACAAACCACTTTTTCGTTATGCTTATCATCACCAACGGGTGATTGTGCCTGCCGATGGATTTTATGAGTGGAAAAGGCCGGCTCGCCAGCCTTTTCGTTTTACACTGGACCAGCCTTTCGCTATCGCAGCTATCCTGCTGCCGAATAGGGACCGGACGTGGCATGTGGTGCTTTTGACCACTGAGGCAGATGAGAATGTGGGAGCAATTCACGACCGCATGCCCTGGATTTTGTCTTCCGATCAAGTGCCCATGTGGTTAAGCCGCCAGGAGAGCCAGTATTTAAATCTGGACGTGAAGCCGGCGACATGGGTCGTTTACCCCGTAACCCGCCGGCTTAATAACGTCAAAAACGATGATCCCGGCTTAATCTTGCCCTCCGTTGAGCACTCTTAAAAAATTATCCAATGCTTCATCCAAGAGCCGGTAAACATGCTCAAAACCACCGGTATAAAAAGGGTCCGGGACATTTTTCTCCGCACCCGAAGAGAATTCCAGCACTTTGAACACATTTCGGGCATTGGGAGTCAAGTCGTGAATATCTTCCCAGTTTTCCTGGTCCATCACCAAAATCCAGTCATAGCGGGAAATGTCTTCGCGCGTTATTTGCCGGGCCTGGATGCCGTCAAACGAAATATCGTGGGTTTGAAGTACTTGCTGCGTGCCTTTGTGGGGTCTTTCACCAATATGCCAGTTGCCCGTTCCGGCAGAGTCCACGATAATTCGGCCGTTTAACCCCCGTTTTGCAACTTTGTCCCGGAACAGGGCCTCGGCCATGGGAGACCGGCAAATATTGCCGGAACACACAAATAACACGCGAATCGGTTGTTGCGGGTTTTGCATGCCAAAGTCATCCTCACTTATCCGATATCTTAATTCCTGTCATCCTGGAAAGGGCCTTAGCTTCCGCTTACAGAAATCGTTACCGCTGTGATGTAATAGGGATGAACCGGTAACGAATGTTCTTTGGTTTGGGGATTGGTTTTTACCGGACCGTCGGCAATCTTCTGGACAACATTCCAGCCTTTCGTCACCCGTCCTAATTCAGTGTAAATCGGATCTTGGTTCAAGCTGGCGCTCTCGGGTCCGGTGCAAACGAAAAACTGGCTGCCGTTGGTGTTAGGATTGCCGGTATTAGCCATGGCGACGATCCCGGGTTGGTAAGGATACGTGGGAGTTTCTCCGTTCCATTCGTAGCCGGGACCCCCTCTTCCGTCATTCAGCGGATCACCAGTCTGAAACATAAAGGGCTTGATGACCCGGAAAATTTCATCGCCGTTGAAGAATTGGTGGTGGGCCAAAAAGACAAAATTGTTCACCGCGGCGGGATCCTGCTTCGCAAACAGGGTCATGACAAAGGTTCCCGCCGTTGTTTTAATGGCCGCTTTATGAGTCTTATTCGGATTGATAAACATCTTGGGAGGACTTGGCCACCGCAAATTGCGCCCACTGGTCACACTCTGAGCGTGACCGGCACTTTTAGCCGCCTGTTGGCCGCAGCCGGAAACGGCCAGAGGAACTGCCAAGCTCACGGCCGTCATAAGGAGCCGTAAATTTTTTGTCAACATCTCCACCTCATCAATCATATTTCGCCGCTCATTGTATCATGATGCAGCCGGAGTTCACATAGATTTTGCCAGGGGACGCTGTTTAAGGCTTAAGATATGCATAATATAGGCGACACTCAATAAGGCAAGCGCACTGAGGGAGACGCCGGTCCACCCCGACTGGGACCAGGCCATACTGGCGATCCCCGATCCTAATGAGCCGCCAATGAAATAACTGACCATGTACACCGTGTTTATCCGGGCTCTGGCGTCCGATCGCAGGGCATAGACACGGGACTGATTCGAAATCTGCCCGGCCTGGACCCCGAGGTCAAGCAGGATAATCCCGATGATCATGGCCCAAAGATGAGAGGACAGAGGCCACATCCACAGCCAGGCCACGGTCACGAGGATAATTGATGCACTGAGTGTGACGCGCGGATCTCTTTTGTCGGCTATGCGACCCGCCACCGGGGCAATGCTGGCGCCGGCAATACCTAAGAGTCCAAATAACCCGATGACCGATGCCGTGTAGTGGTAGGGTGCGGCACTCAGCCGAAAGGTTAGTGTGGTCCAAAATGCGCTGAATGCGCCAAAGAGTGCTCCTCCTGTCAAGGACGCCTTCACCAATTCCGGTTCGGAGCGGATGATGGGACCTAACGAGCGAATAAGCTCTAAATAATTGTGGGATGGGGAACGGGGCATGGAACGAGGAAAGACAACGAGTACGATGATGGCGAAGAGGACCATGAGAATACCCGCCAAGCGGAAGACGTTGCGCCAACCTAGCCAGTCTCCGGTCATACCGCTAATCATGCGGGCTGCCAACACCCCGATTAGCAAGCCTGTCATAACCACGCCGACCACTCGTCCTCTTCGTTCATCCGGAGCCAAATCCGCGGCCACCGGTACAATAACCTGGGGGACGGATGTGAAGGCTCCCATTACGAAGTTGGCGAGAAGAAAAATGGAAAACTGTGTTGACGCGCCCACGAATTCCAAAGCAACCGCCGTCAAAAGAAAGAGGGCGATAATTAATTTCTTTCGTTCCATCAGATCCGCGAGCGGAACAAACAACAGAAGCCCGGTGGCGTATCCGACTTGGGTAAGCATGGTGACGAGTCCCGCTGAACCGGGACTGACATGAAAGCTGTGCGCCATGAGGGCCAGAAGTGGTTGATTATAGTAAAGATTAGCCACACTGGCACCTGTTGTTACAGCCATAAACAATACGAGAGCAGAAAACGGCATAATATCCTCCTGACCAAGGTTTTGATCCGGGGCAGTCCCCTTGAATAATGCATACCTTCCCATTCTGCCCACGGATGACTCGACGAACATTGTTGAGAGTCCTGTGATTGTCAAGTTTGTGATGCCCCGATCTACGCCAGGCTCTGAGAACACGTTGCGAATCCGCACAGGAAGTATAACAATGGGGGTTGAAACTCGAAAGAGGTTTGAACTGCCAGTGAACCGAGGTGAGTGGTACAATTTTTTCGGCACCAGGCAGTCAATGAATTTGGGAGGAATCATCATGAAAGCCATTGTATTAAAAGAATTTGGAGGGCCTGAGGTCTTGCGGGTTGAAGATATTCCGCTCCCCGAATGCGGCCCCGACGACATTTTGATCCGCATTCGCGCAACAGGAGTTAACCGAGCGGACTTGTTGGAACGGCAAGGGCTTTATCCGCCTCCGGATCCCCAGCCTCGCTATCAAATTCCGGGACTGGAATGCGCCGGAGTAGTGGAGAAAGTTGGGCAGCGGGTGACCCGTTTTCATCCGGGCGACCGGGTCATGGCTTTGGTGAGCGGGGGCGCTTATGCCGAGTATGTGAGTTGTCCGGCAGACAACGCCTGGATTATTCCCGAAGGGCTAAGTGATGTGCAAGCGGCTGGCATTCCCGAAGCTTTTGTCACCGCGTACGATGCATTGGTGGACAAGGCCGGATTAAAAGTCGGGCAGCGAGTGTTGATTCATTCCGGAGCGGGAGGGGTCGGATCCGCGGCAATTCAACTGGCTCGGCAAATGGGATTACATATCGCAACCACGGTAGGATCTGCGGAGAAAGCCGAGCACACGAAGAATTTTGGTGCGGAAATCGCCGTAAATTACCATGAGCAGGATTTTGTGGAGGAGGTCCGCAAGTGGTCGGGTGCTCAGGGTGTGGATGCGGTGTTGGATTTTGTGGGACAAAACTATTTGCAACGGAATTTGTCCGTCTTGCGTACAGGAGGAGTGGTCGTGGTTATTGGCACCCTGAGCGGAGCCAAAGGCCAAATTGATTTGGGTGAGTTGTTGAAGAAGCGCCTTATTGTTCGCGGCACGGCTCTTCGATCCCGTCCCAGCTATGACAAAATGCACTTGGTGCAGGAGTTCCAGGAGGCAACCGGAGCATTGTTTGAAACGGGGCGTTTACGGGCCGTTATCGACCGAACCCTTCCATTGGATCAGGCACCGGAAGCACACCGATACATGGCAACAAACAAGAATATCGGAAAAATTATCCTGAGTGTGTCTCAAGGCTGAGGTGTAAATACTCGCTCACACGCTTTAATACAGCATGAGCGTGAGATGGGTCATATGGTCCCGGATAATCCAGCCGCCCTCCCGCTGCGCGGGCATGGCCGCCTCCGTTGAATAGCCGCTCCATCAGGTGCGCGGCATTGACACGTCCGTCGCTGCGCACGGATAACCGTCCGTCCGGCTTGATAAGAATGACCAAGGCCATGTTCTGGTTCAGCAAGTGATGGGCAATTTCATTGGTTGCTCCTTCTCGGGTTAAGGGGATGGCAACGATAGGCAAAGGCGACGAGATTTTGAGTGCACGTGCCAATTGCTCCTCTGTGTACTGCCTTTCTTGGAAAATCAAGTCGGCGAGTAATTTCTGTTCGTCGGGAGTGTAAGGGGCCCACCCCCTCGCAAATCGGTTTTTATACCAGTTATAACCCAAGGCCTGAAATAAGCGGTTGAGATTTTGGCCCGCTTCGCGGCAAGGCTTCCATAAGTCATAGCGCTCCACGGCACGAATCAGGCGATCCCATTCGGCTGATGTGTTGAGCCAGTGTTGCTGAATGGCAAAGTCATAAAACAAGTGAGATCCTGATTTTTTCATGTCGACCAGCACGTTGGCATACTGACTGATGGCCAGGGCTGATTGGTGATGATCTAAAACTTTTGCGATACGGGGCCCGACGAGGGTGTACTGCTCAGGTTTAATAGAAACATCTGCCAAATAGAGGGCCGCTTCCCGGGGAACTTCTTCGATACCTTGAAGAACCCGGTCGGGCTCCACGAAGATGGGAGTGATTCCGGCGTGTTCTGCAATGAGGGCAGCCGTTGCCCCGTCCAGACAATTTTTGTGTGTAATCAGCGATCCGCGGTTCGTCATGACAGCCTCCCTGGAATGTGTCGTGTCGTGTGGCCAGCCCTTTAAGTTAAGAGGGATCCAGCCGCAATACGTCGATTCTGCGGGCACTTATGGTATGGCCTTTTATCGTGCCTGCCAACCGTATGGTTGTTCCGGCCTGTAACAGGTCCAGCCGGGAAATTGCCGTGTCCTGGGAGAGTTCAATGGTATAAACGACCGGACGGTCGGAGTGGATCTGGGAATAGGCCAAAAGCCGTTCTGAGATCCTGCGAGTTTCGGACGGCGCAACATGATGAATCGAGGTGAGAAGGGTGGCGGTCATTAACATGATGACCAGCTGCCTGGATGATCCCTTTCGCACCGCCATCGCATATCGTCCTCCTTTGTGGATAATAGTCGTTTCAGACTTACATAAAGAATTATTCGGGAATCTTTGCGAAAGTCCTGCTGTCAGGGGCCGGCTATTTGTATTCGAAATGAGTTTAGGCTGTTTGGCGCACCCGGAATATGAGAACGGATCCCAACGCGAAATAAATAAACGTGACCAGGAAGAGCAGCCGATAGGCTTCGCCCAAAGGAACCAGATGCGACAAGGGGGCAATTACCAGACCGGCAATAAATCCGGCGCCCACTTGGCCGAGATTGAAGGATGCCTGCCATAAGCCCATGCTTCTTCCCTGAGAGGGGCCTGGGGGCAGTACGTCTACCGCCAGGGCCCAGTCGGTGGAGAGATAGATTCCATAACCTATTCCAAAAACCAGTCCCATGGCCAAAATAAGGAACATGCTATCCGTAAATACAAAGGTGAGGGCCGTGGCACCCATGAGCAAGCCCCCAGTGAACACCAGAATCTTTCGTTTGTGTACCCGATCGGAAATCCAGCCGGCGATCAACACCGAAATGAGGGAACCCAGGGTTAGCAAAACCAGGATGCGAAAGACGGTCGCTTCCGGGCTCTTCAATCCTACGGTGAATTTCAGGTAGTAAAACAGATAGTTTTCCAAGGTGGCAAATCCTAGCATGACCATCAAACGAGTGGTGAAGACCCACCAAAAGTCCGGAAAAGATCGGGGCGATATCCACAGCTGGCGGAGTCCCTGGGCAACAGTGACCACAGGAACGGTAAGGGAACGCGAATCGTGTTCATGCACTCCAAACTGGGTAATGGCCCATCCCAGCACCAATATCGCAGACAGAATCCAGAATACGGTCTTGTCTCCAAAATAATTCGGGGCCAGAGCCCCGAAAATGATAGCGAATTGTGTCATAAACCCCATCCATCCGGAGGCCAGTCCGCGTTGATCTTCCGAAACCAAGTCCGGAATTAGTGCCTGGTACGCTGCTTGTGCCAAGTTGGAAAAAAATTGAACCATCAGGTATCCGGCGGCAAAGAGGATGAGCGAACGGCCGGAATACCCCATTATCAAAAGCCCTAGCACATTGCCGAACGTTCCCCACATGATATAGGGCCGTCTTCGTCCCCAAGCATGGCGGACACGGTCGCTCACCCATCCGGCCCACGGTTGCACAAAAGTGGCGATGAGGGACCCACCGACAACCAAAGCCGACAATACACTGGTTGACGCATTACGACCGACAATATATAAGACCGCCCGGGGAACCACGATGATAATGAGAGCGGTCCATTGAATATTGGAGGCGAGCCAATAAAAACTCAATGCCAAATTTTGCATTATTGATAAGTGCTGTTTTGTGTCCTGGGTATTCTGCATAACGTGCGCCGCCCTTTCCAAGGCCATTCCTTGCTTTATTTTACATCGGGCGTAAATAATCCTGCTTTATTGAGGATGATAAAGCCGTTATCGATCGACATCCCGCCGATTGCCCAGACATGCCATAATCAGGGCCCGGATTCTCTGCGTGGGGAACTTAGAACGATAGCGGAGCCTACACGAGAGCCACACAAAAGGGCTAGAAGAGAGTTTGTTGGCATCACTTCACGGTAATGGGTCAGGTATAATGAAAAAGAATGCGGTAAGGGGGAGACAGAAAGTCATGTCGGATAGGGACGGTATCTTGCCGGATGTTCTTGCGGCTGTGGGCCACACACCTCTCGTGGCTCTTCGGCGCATTGTGCCGGACAACGGGGTCGACGTGGTTCTGAAGTTAGAAGCGGTTAATCCGGGAGGCAGTATCAAAGACCGGATCGCGCGCAGTTTAATTGCTGTGGCCGAGAGTTCGGGGCGTCTCAGGCCGGGAGGCGTGATAGTCGAGGCGACCGCCGGGAATACTGGCATTGCTCTGGCTATGGCGGCGGCGGTTAAAGGGTACCGGTCCATGTTTGTGGTGCCGGACAAGATGAGTGCGGATAAAATCTCGATCCTCAAGGCTTATGGAGCCGAGGTCCAAGTGGTTCCGGATGTGCCTCGAGATAACGACAATAATTATCAACACGTTGCCAAACGTTTGGCCCAGGAGATTCCTGGGGGTTGTTACATGGGTCAGTTCGAAGAAGCTGCAAATCCCGAAGCACATTACCTCTCAACCGGACCGGAAATCTGGGATGGAACTCAAGGGCGTGTGGATGCGGTTGTGGCCGGAGCGGGAACCGGGGGAACCATCAGCGGAATAGGGCGATTCTTAAAAGAAAAAAAACCCGGAATATTAGTGGTAGGCGCCGATCCCGTTGGGTCCATCTTTACCGGGCCGGTGTCTCCTTTTAAAATTGAAGGGATGGGCGAAGACTACTATCCAGCGACTTTGGATGTCACGGTAGTAGATCGTTGGCTGGCGGTATCCGATGACGAAGCGTTTGCCATGACCAGACGTTTGGCCCAGGAAGAAGGTATTCTGGTTGGAGGCTCAAGCGGAGCCATTGTCCATGTGGCACTAAGGGTTGCAAAGGAGTTGAAGCCCGGCTCCCTGATTGTGGCCGTGGCCCCGGACACGGGGCGTAATTATTTGAGCAACATCTTTTCCGGTGTGTGAGGGGGCAAAGAAGCGCCAGAGGTACGAGACTGTAGTCTCACAGCCCCACGATTTTTCTCTCCCCGGGATGTTTTACGGATTCCCGAGGACTGTAAATCATCGGAAACTGAGGGGGGAGAAGCGGACAGGCCAATCTCGTTAGGCCGCCTATCAATTCTAGGGATGTGGCTTCCCGTCTCGGGGCGTGGTGGCAGGGAACGGACATGGAAGCATCCTTTTTGGCCGGTGAGAAGGTGTGCCTCCAGCTTTATAGCCACGTCTGTGACAAAGAATCGGTGATACAATGGCACTCAGAATATCCGAAACAATGACTGGTGAGAAAGGGCGGGATGCACGGATGTTGGAATGGCTCGTCGGGAAAAGGCGCGAAAACGCTTCCCCAAAAGTTCCGACGACAATAGATCCTGAGGAAGTGAAGGAACTTTTGGATAAAGGCGAGAAAATTGTTGTTCTCGATGTGCGGCAGCAACACGAATACCGCAGCGGCCATATTAAAGGGGCTCAACACATTCCCCTTATGGAATTGAACAAACGGGTCCATGAGTTAAGAAAGGACAACACCATTATTACGGTGTGCCACTCAGGACGGCGTAGTGCCCAGGCCGCGAGACTTCTTCGCGCGGAAGGATTCACTGTGCGCAATATGGCCGGAGGAATGATGAGATGGCGTGGCAGGATCGTGAGATAACCGGTCAGTGTGGGCCATGCAGAAAAGAGGTTTAGATTATGTGGGCATTGGTGGACCGTACTATCGTGAGGGCGACGGGGATTGTCGCGATTATCGGAGGTTTGATTTTCCTGGCTATCGGGGTTCCGTCGATTGCTTATTACTTGATTCCGGCGGGAATCGTCTTTTTAGCCTTCACAGTTAACTGGAAGGCACGCTATGAAAATATTTTGGATGAACCCCCTGCAGGATACGAACCCACTGGGGAAGTGTACGCAAATCCCGGAGGTGATCCCGTGGAAGTTTGGCACTCCGGGATTCGGCGCATCTATGTCCGACACAAGAAGGCGGCCGAATGAATGCGCGTGAAATTTATTCTATATCTGGTCGGGGCCAACGTGTTGTGGGCCGGGAACTACTTGGCGGGACGGGTGCTGCGTCTCAGCATGGGACCCTTTACCCTCAATGCTATACGCTGGATTGTCTCAGCTCTGATTCTTTTGGCCATTGCGTCTTATCGCGGTGAACACGTGCCATTGCGCCGTGAATGGAAAGCGTTTCTTCTGTTAGGATTTTTCGGAATGCTGTTATTCTCCAGTTTCACGTATTGGGGTTTGAGCATGGTTCCGGCGGGAGAGGCTGGCTTATTATCAGGATTTACTCCTCTAGCGGTACTGGTGGCTGGCTTTCTTATCGCTCGCGACGCGGTGCGCATTTGGCAATGGCTGATGGTTGCAGTGTCGATTACGGGTGAAATTCTTTTGCTGGGAGGAGCAGCCCATGGCCCCGGCGGGAGTATTTTCGGCGCCCTGGTCCTAATATGTGCAGCGTTGGCGTGGGGCATTTATACGGCGCTGGGGCGCCGGTACCGGCACCGTTTTTCGCCGTTGGTTCTGACGGCGGGGGCGGCGGTATGGGGGGCCATTCCGTCGGCGGTGCTCGGAATAGGGAACATGGCGACACACTCCATGAAACTGACGGTGGGTAGTGCCCTGGCTTTGTTATATGTCAGTACGATGGCGTCGGTGGTCGCCTTTATGATGTGGAGTGCCGGGGTGAATAAATTGGGAAGCGGTACCGCGGCTCCGTATTTAAACCTGTTACCCGTGTTTACAGCATTGCTGGCGATTGTTCTGCTGCACGAATCGTTGAGTCTCTCCCAACTCGAAGGCGGTTTGATTGTAGTGGCGGGTGCTGTAGGGGCAGGATTTTCCAAACCCGTTCCCAATTCCCTTAAGAAGACTCCGACATCGATGCCTGAATAAGATAGGCAGCAAAATGTTGCGGGGATACCGTGCCGGTAAAGACATAAGGGCCCGGCTCGCACCATGTGGTGGGGACTCCCATGACATGGTGCGTTTTTGCTATTTCGGGAAACTGGTCCGTTTGAATGACGTGGACCGTGATCAGAGGCTGCTTCGCGGAAAAATTAATAGCCATGTTCACGACATGGGGACACCGGGTTCACGTGGGCGAGACGAATATTTTCGCGTGCACCGGATGATGAATTTCCTGTAATAATTGGCCCCAAGGCGTGGATTCGATTTCATATGGACGACTTGAGGCCACGATTGCGTCAATAAAGGCCCGGTATTCCAAACCACTGGGTGTGCCAACGAAATGAACGCCAAATACTTGTCCGTCCCGGTTCCGAATTGTCAAGGTGGGATCTCCCCAAGAGCCGGCACCGGACCTGGCTAACTCACGGGAAATTTTCCCCGGCATTAGACTGACGGTATAATCAATTAAATCCTGGGCAGCTAGAGAGCCAGGAGTATCCCAGTGGTCGCTGTGAATGGTCAGCACAACCGGTGTGGATAATGCAGACAAGATTTCAATAACGTTTTGTTCTTGATCGGGACCCAAAATCATCGGTTTGTGATCTCCTTAGGTAGCTGACAGTCCGAGAGATGTCCTTGTGTATATATCCGGCTATTGGTGACGATAGCATAAAACGAGAATACCATATTTTCCGGCAAGCCTGGGACCTCCTGGCAAGAGAATGGGTTCTTTTGACCGCCTCTTGATTAGGCGGGAGGATTCCGGGTTATGAATGTTCCTCTTGACCTGAAGGAAGCCTCAAGTCCGAACTGCGGGCATCGGGCAATTTTTCAGAGCGACACCACAACCTGGCGCCGGAGGAGGCAGAAGTCATTGTCTCGTCAAGATTCGACTGTTTTTTGACACCATTTCTCCGTGACGTCGTCCAAAGGATAATAATGTGTCACCGTGAGGTCAGGGCGCAGAGGAACGGGAACGGAATTGGACCGGAAACGGAGAGCTGCCGGCTCTCCGTCTGCTGCGAATACCAAGATCTCCGACGTCGAGGGAATAGAGTCCTCCAAAATGACATGATATGTGGCCAAAAGAGTGTTCCATGACATCCCAATACGCCGGCTGATATTGTCTTTCAACCGGCTAAGCCAGGGATCGCCCACATAGGGTTGCCACTGAATGACGAGCCGATGCAGCATATGTCTGAGCAGTTCGTCGGACCATCTTCCGGAGAAGAGGCCATCTGAGGCAAACAACTGTACGATAAGATTGGCTTCCAGACCTTTTAGCGACTCCCGGGGGATGCGAAGAAGGCCGCCCATTTCCCGGTTCCAGTCCCGGATAAACCATCCGATATCCAAAAGCAAGGCCGGCAAAGGGGAAAAACGATTGAGCCATGGATAGGTTTGGGGTAACTCCAACAGGGGTTCAACGTAAGGGCGGAATCCGGAGTCGTAGAGCCATTCATTCACTTCCCCGTTGATGACGGGTTCTTTGAGCGAACGGGCTATCTGAATGATGAGATCGCGGGACAATTCTGACACTTGGGACGTTTCGACGCGGGACAGCTGTTTCTGAGATAGAGCGACTTGCTGGGCCAGACGAAGCTGGGACCAGCCCCGCCGCTCGCGGTAAAACCGGATACGCTCCCCTATCGCAGCGCGTTCATGTTCGGATTGAATTTTCTGACCCTCCTCATCCTAAGAACTCTCATGCCACAACATTTGGTGAACATCCCCGTAAAATGACAAATTGCTTCTCCCTGCATAATAGCGCAGCAAGCAGCCAAGCTAAATACTAAAAATCCTGAGGAGGTTGTGCCGTGAAAATCAAAGCATTCCGTTTCACCGGAAAATATCCCAATTTCGAAGTGCACAGCATTGTGACCGACGATAACAATGACGAACAGGACATTGAGCTCGGGGATTTGGAATACGTGGGCACTTTGAATGAAAAACAACTAAAGGAACTCATTCAAGAAACTTTGGAGGGCCGTCAGCAACCAAAATTGACTAACGCTATGCAGCAATTGACGGGCAAAGCGCTGTAGAAGACATTGTGCCAAGGGCCAAAGGAAAAGGTGCTACAATCTTACGTACCATAACAATTGTATAAGAGGAGACGTTCTCATGACGAACTACAAGAGAAAGCGGCCCTTGGTAATATCTTTTGCGCTACAACCGGTGATGAAACAAATGACGGGCCATTTTTCCCAACTCGAAGTGCGGTTCGTGGACGATATTGCGGCGCCTCAAAGAATCGCGGCGTATAATCAGGCTGCTGCCATGATTGCCGCCGGCAATGCCGTGAGTGCCAATACACTGGAACCGTGGCATAATCTTGAATTCGTTCAGACCTTGGGGTCAGGGTACAACAACCTGGACATTGAGGAACTGCGAAAACGGGGGATTGTGGTGGCTCATAACCCTGCTCACAACGCTCAGGCAGTAGCCGAGCATGCGATAATGTCCGCCATGTACTTGCTTAGGGACATGGACCGGGCGCACCGTATGGTTGCCGAGGGACGCTTTGCAGACCGGCGCCATCTGGCGGGTCAAATCCGCGATCTGAGCGGCCTGATTGTTGGGCTGTACGGCTTTGGGCACATCGGTCAAACCATGACACGTCTTCTTCAGCCATTTGGTGCCGACGTTCTGTATTATCAACGGCACCGGGTTCCCGCTGAGGAAGAGCGATACGGAGCCCGGTACGTGTCTGCCAATGAACTCTGGACAACCGCCGATATTGTTGTATTAAGTGTTCCCTTGACGCAAGACACCTATCATTTAGTGTCGGAGCCGCAGTTTGCGGCCTTGAAGTCCACCGCGATTGTGATTAACGTCGGACGAGGTCCCGTGGTGGACGAAAAGGCCTTGGCTTTGGCTCTGACGGAAGGTCAAATTGCGGGGGCTGCCCTGGATGTTTTTGAAACCGAACCCTTAAGTCCCGACAGCCCCCTATTACATTTACCGGAAGCTATTCGCTCGCGGATCCTCTTTTCCCCGCATGTTTCGGGTGTTACGCAACAGGCTCTCAAGAAGATGACGCTGGCCGCATTGGAGAATGTCCAACGTTTCTTTAGTCATGAGCAGCCCCTTCATCTGCTGGTGCCGGAAGAAGCTGTTCCGCCGTGGACTTGGCAACACGTCGTGCGCCAGAAACGAGCTGCCATCCATCGGAGTGAGGAATCAGCGGACATCCGTTCACCAAGGCGCTAGCAGCCGTCCACAAAAACGCTCCTTTTGCCCACACGGCGCCCAAATGAATCCACAGCAAACAGGAGAGGGTAGCCATAACCAGATCGACTAGAACGCCGGCCACGGCAATCTGACGGTGAGCTCCGACATTCAGCCCGGTGATATCTACCGCCGTCGACAGGCGGCCCTTGTGCCAGCTGACACCAAGCCAGTGGCCTCCGAGTCTGCGGGCCGCCAGTCCATGAGCGCTTTCATGGGCGATAACGTTGATGATGGCGGCAACGGCAACCGACAAATAGAGAATGGGCATCGACGACACCTCCTTTACTGATGTCAAGCCCGGCCATGGTTTCCTGTTATTGGCAGTTAAAGTGTACGTCATTTTTCAGGCAAAACCAAGAGCAGGAACAGGATCAACATTATGTCGACTATTATCAGAAAATATAAGGGTTCGTCAAGTGAAGGGTAGTTGGGATATAGTTAATCGTGGTGTTAAATTCAGTGATAGGGGACCGATGAGTGATGATGATACAGAAGCTTCAACCCATTACCGAAGTGAGCGGGCAACTGGGTCTGTCGCCCCAAGATATTATTCAATACGGCCCATATAAGGCTAAAATCCCCTTGGATGTTATTTATCAAAGGCAGCGCCGCGCCAAGTTGGTGCTGATGACATCCATTAACCCCACGCCTGCGGGAGAGGGAAAGACGACAATGTCGGTAGGGTTGTCCCAGGCTTTGACAAAAATCGGAGTGAAGGCCGTAGCAGTTCTGCGCGAACCGTCAATGGGCCCGACATTCGGCATGAAAGGCGGTGCAACAGGGGGCGGTGCCTCCCGCGTGGAACCGTCGACTGAAATTAATCTTCACTTCACCGGCGACTTTCATGCTATTACTGCTGCGCATAATTTACTGGCGGCTATCATCGACAATGAATTATTTCATGGGAGTCGGCTGCAGATTAATCCCAAACATGTTCTTTGGAAACGGGTGCTGGATGTTAACGACCGTGCCCTGCGCCACGTCGTAATCGGTCTTGGCGGAGCTTCTCAAGGCGTAACGCGTGAGACGGGATTCGATATTACCGCTGCCTCCGAAGTTATGGCGGTACTGACCTTGGCACACGACTTGCCTGATCTCAAACGCCGGTTGGGACGGATGGTCGTGGCGGCTCGGGGCAATGAGATGGTGAGTGTCTCTGATATCGGAGCACAAGAGGTTCTCACGGCGATTCTAAACGAGGCCATGCTGCCCAACCTGGTCCAAACCAAAGAACATACTCCGGTGATAATGCATGGAGGGCCTTTTGCCAACATTGCGCATGGCTGCAACAGCATTGTGGCCACGGAAGCCGGACTCAGAATGTCCGATGTGGTAATAACGGAAGCCGGGTTTGGCGCGGATCTGGGAGCGGAAAAGTTTTTGGATATCAAAGCCCCCGAGGCCCGGCTTACTCCGGACTTGGCCGTTGTTGTGGTTACGCTTCGGGCACTGCGCTATCACGGAGGACAATCCCTCAAGGACATCAGCCAACCCGATTTGAATGCCTTGCGCGCAGGAATGTCCAATTTGAACAAGCATCTCGACAACCTCAAACGTTTCGGTTTACCGGTTGTCGTGGCGATTAACAAATTTCCCACGGACACTAAGGAAGAGACGGACTGGTTACTGCGGGAGATGGCGCGCCAGGGAATTGGGGCAGCCCCTGCAGACGTGTTTGCTCAGGGCGGCCAGGGCGGAGAGATGCTAGGTCATCTGGTTATGCAGGAATTGCGTGATGGAAAGAGCCAATACACTCCTTTGTATCACGCCCTAGAGCCGCTGGAAGAAAAAATCGACAAGATTGCCACCCAAATCTATGGAGCCGACGGTGTGGATTACGCTCCTGCCGCGTTAAAGACGCTGAGGCGTCTTCACAAATGGGGGGAAGACAACCTGCAGGTCTGTATTGCCAAAACCCAATATTCTCTCAGTGACAATCCCAAATTGTTGGGACGCCCTGAAGGTTTCCGTCTCACGATACGCGATATTGATATTGCCCGTGGTGCGGGGTATATCGTGCCTCTGGCAGGCGACATGATTCGTATGCCGGGACTCCCCAAGGAACCGACATCATTTCGTGTGCGGGTTGACGATGAGGGAAACATCTTTGGTATCGAGTGAGGAATTATGACCCTAAAGAGCGTGATCTTTGATGTAGACGGAACCTTGGCGGATACGGAAAAAGAGGGACATTTGTGGGCGTTTAACCGAGCTTTCCAGCTCTGGAACCTGCCTTTTCGGTGGGGGGTGCCTTTATATCGCGAGCTGCTCAACATATCCGGCGGGAAGGAACGTCTGGCATATTATTTGGCGCAGCATCCCGAATACCACCCATTATCCAACGATGAGATCCGTGAGATTTACCGTCTCAAAACCAACTTGTTTATGGAGCGGGTTCGAGCTGGGGTCGTAGCACTTCGGCCTGGTGTTCGCTCTCTTATTGGACAGTGTTATCAAGAAGGAATTCCTGTTGGCATCGCCACAACCACGAATTATGACAACGTGGAAACTTTGCTGTTGAGACATTTTGGCGTTCAGTGGAAGCACATGTTTCCGGTGGTCGTGGCGGGAGACGAGGTGCCGATCAAGAAACCGGATCCGGCGGTATACGTGCGGTGTTTGGAACAACTCGGGGTTAGTGCATCAGAGGCCATAGCAGTGGAAGATTCGGCTGTGGGTTTAAAAGCTGCAACGGGGGCGAGGATTTCGACTATCGTGACGATGAACACGTGGACTTATCACCACACATTCTTGGGAGCACTGGCTATTCTAACTAGCCTGGGTACGACGCAGACTCCGGCCTATGGGACAGGACCCGACGGGTGGGGCCGGTACCGGGTGACGGTGGACCAGTTACGGGCCTGGCTGGTTTAGAAGATGCGAGAGGGGATGGCCAAGGATGTCAGATAGGGACACTACGCATTAATTTTCAGTCATCTCCCGTAAACATTGCCCATGAAGCCGACAGAAAAGGCTCTGATTGAAAAGTCCCGAGAGGATCTGGCAGAACCATTTGGTCGCTCACACCGGTCCCTGGCAACGTGAAGAGTGCCAATCTCTAATTTTGCTGGGAAGAATCCCGAAGCCGTTTTGCACGGCTCAGGGATGCATTTACAAGAACGGGGGACGGCTCACGTGACTGTGAGCTGTCCCCCGTTAAGGCGCCGGCGAGGGAGCTCTTGATGCCTGGTAGACGAGATCCTTCACAGGCAGCGGCCTCGGGCGGCTACTGATGACTCTGGCGATTTTTTTCGCGGCAAGAAGCGGCCAGCAATCGTAGGAAGGGTTGCGCGTCAGATCTGCGAATAACCGCGCATAGGCGCTTTCTTGTTTGGAGGATCCTCATCGAAGATGAGGAATCCCACGCGTTGTCTTTTGGCTTTCCACAACGCGGGTATTGATGGTGTCCGTTGCGTATTGCCGCTCGCCTTGATCGCCGTGGGTCTCCCCGGTCTTCATGAGCCTCTTGTTCGATCACGGAGGCCCTATTCGCCAACAGGAAGGGCGCATGACAGTCTTGTTCGACCATGGCCGAGGTTTTCTCCGAAAATTCTCCCCTTTACTGCCCCTTGGCCTTGGGTGTCTTCCTCGTGGGTTTGAACGCCTCAGCACTGAACCTAGTACCGTTTAAACCCGAGATTCCCGGATCTGGCTCGGCTCGGCATCACATTCGTCATCAACGATGCTGGTTCCACGTGATCAGAGAGCCGTCCCAAAGCACAGTGCCCTGCGCCCGGGGTCGTCGTGCTTGCTCCGCACTTCCGGGTACACAGCCGAGGAGATCCCCATCCCATAGTGTGGGTTGTGCTCTGTCCCATCGAGGAGACAGCCCACATTATGGGTCTTCCAATCAAACAAGAGGCACTCCCGTATCAATCAACAACCAACCTCAGAGACGTGACCCCGTGATCCGAACAAGCTCCGCATATCCACACCCAATCTCATAATGGCACATAGAAATTCTGTGTACTGTATTGCGAAGCTTGGCTGGAAACAATTCGAGCTATCAGAAGTGGAGCAGGAGCTACAACCCCGTGCATTGTCCCACTCCAAAGCACAGGACATCACGTTGGCCTAAGATTGACCATTGTTTGGGGATTGGCAGGCGGTCTGTTCAGAAGAATCCTAAATTATAAGAATTTTATACAGTCATTACGTATTCGGTATTGGTCGAAAACGGTTCGATTTGTTATAACAAAAACAATTCTAAGACACACGATAACCACAATCCTGATCCGCTTGCCAGAGCGTTTGGGGAACTTCACAGAAATCCCCAGTAGCTTACTATCAAAACCAAAACGTCAAGTGCTCCCATGCGAAATCAGGTAACCTGGTTCAGCTTCAGCGACCAAAGGAGGGGAAGGAAGTGACCGGAAAAGAAATTAAACGCATACGTTTGGAAAACCATTTTTCGCAAAAGGAGCTGGGAAACAAATCGTTCTCTGCGGCATATATTAGCCGAGTCGAGCGAGGACGTCAGAAACCTTCAAAGAAATTTCTTGATCATGTGTCGACAATGCGCGGTTACCAGGCGCAAAAATGCCGGGACTTCGACAGCAACGATCATCTTGTCGATGTATTGCTGCATCTTGCGTCAAGTCTGGTGGAGTTGAATCAGCTGGAAGTTGCGTCGGCGGTGGCCAAACACGCCCTCCAACAGGCGTCTGGGTCCGGAAATCTTCGGATGACTGCCGGGATGTTACAAATATCTTTGGTTGTTAACGGGGAACGGGTCGTAGATATTCCACAAAAAATAAGGAACATCATGGTTACTCTCGATTTTTCAAAATCCACATTGGACGATATCCTGCGCTTAGTGAATCCGTGAGATGGTCGTGAATTGGGGCGGATCCGTAGCCCAAATAAATTGTGGCGGTAATGACAGGCACTTTCGACTGAAAAGATAATCTTTCGCCATAGATCAACGTCGATATGCTCCCGGGACATCCGGGGCGCTAGCTATTGACATCCTCATGGGTTTGTTTCTCGAAAATCTCCGTAGGGAACCAGTTGTGGCATTTAGATATCCCAATATAGGCACCTGACTCCTCGTAGTGACAAGGTCTTAGAATAAGGATATGCGAGATTTCAAGATTTATCGACAGTTGTTTGAACGGCTGGCCTCCTGCTTGGCCGGTATCTCTACATACATCGTGGTCGGAGAGCTCGCCTTGTCTCGGAGGTTAGTGGGATCCGTGACGAAACTGAGTTATCTCCCATTAATCTGTGAAATAGCGTCCCACTTCTGGCATGAATCGGCTTTGTTGAGTCTTCAATAGGCCGAGGATGCGTACGCTCCTTGCGAGGATATCATCGGGGGTTCGGGCTCACTCTCTCGGGCCATTATGTGAAGAAGCACACGCGCTGCTGGTCCTGCACATCTGCCGCGGCATGTCTGGCGAGTAGCCCAAGACAGCCTCTATAGAGGACGAACCCCTCAAATACCGCGAACAGCCAATGCGTCAGGACATCCGAAGAGCCCGCTATGGACCGCTATTTTAGGGTTTTCTCGCCAATCCTCAGAGGAAAGGATTTGTGGTTTGGCGCCCTTGTCGTTCTCGGATCGCAATGGATCCCGCGTGATAGATCCGGCTCCCCCATTAGGTGTGGCCGTTCCAACAAGACACTGAGGTATACTGAACTGGTGGCAGGGCCTGGTGCAATAAGGCCATGCTCGATGTGCAGACAGGTCAACACCGAAGCGAGTTCGGCAGACGTGCTATAGTTTTTCTAAATGGCTTGCTTATTGGAGGGATGATATTGAAATTATCGCATGTTCGGTTGCTGGTAAAAGATTATCTTTCTTGCCTCGAGTTCTATCGCGATGTGATGGAATTGGAAGTTAGTTGGGGAGACGAAGAAACGAATTATATCAGTTTCAAAACTGGCGGGTCACAAATTGGATTGTTTCCCCGATCGGATATGGCAACGGCCGTGGGCGAAGCGCACAAACCCGTGAACGCAGAGCATCAGCCTAGTCAATGTCTCATTATGGCGGTGGATGACGTTGATGCCATCTACGCGTTGTTGAAATCTAAAGGCGTCCGGTGCATCAATACGCCGCATGATATGAACAATTGGGGTGTTCGCTGTTTTCATCTGTACGATCCCGACGGTAATTTAATCGAAGTAAACAAAGAGATGGCTGTATGACATAGAAAACCCGCATGAGCCCATATGTCCGACTTAAGTCGAGCCATTCAACGGTACGAACATGCCATTAGGATTCAAAGCTTACGGTTCGCTTGCGGTTCGACCCCACGATTTGTCTACGGAGACGCATGCCTCAAAGGCAGCCCTATTATGGCGTCTGTGGTTTTGGGAGACGGCGAGCGCCTTATATCCCCATCCATAAATCGACGGGTTTTACGGCACATTTGATAAATCGGTCAGGAGAATGCCATGAATTGGGAAATATCCAGAATCTTAGATAATCAAGTTGGAGACTTCTCTTCGATCCTCATGGAGGCAACCGAATGGTTGAGGAGGACCGGCAAAGAAATGTGGACTTCGGAGCAGGTGTCTGTCGACAGTCTGCTCATGGTCTGTGCTCCCGAAGAGATGTTTCTGGGGTACATCGATGGAGTCCCGGCGGCAACAATGATTCTTCAAGAAAACGACGAGATTTTTTGGCCGGACGCTCCGAAAGGTGAGTCGCTGTTTCTCCACAAATTGAGTGTGCGTCGGCGGTTTGCCGGGACGAGCTTGGCTGTGGAAATGATAAATTGGGCGAAACTTAAAGCAAAGCATGACAGTAAGAAATTTCTCCGGCTGGACTGCGCGGCGGACAGAGGGAAACTGTGTAGATTCTATGAAGCGCAGGGGTTTGAAAAGGTCCGGGAGCAAGTGATGTTTGGAACATGGCCCACTGCTTTTTATGAACTGGCGACCGCATATTGAACGCATCCAAGGCCGGGTGCGGGTTGGGCGGAGACTGGTACCCCAATAGGATGACATTGCTAGTTCGGCACTTATCGTGGTGAATTTGCCCAATGCCATGGTTTATGAGACCGTTCGGGTTCACCAAGGCGGCTTGATCAAGAACCGTCAACGAGTAACCAAAGAAAGCACAAGAGCTGGCGAAAGACCAAACACATACATCCGACACGACAGCGACATTGGGTCCATCTTGACACAGGGATTGGCTGCATGCGAGATTAATCCAGCGACGGCGCCCCGACGACGTGCCGTCGCTATAGAGAAGAAGATCCCCGGATTCCTCCCACGAACCGCCCTTGGTATTGTGCTTCTGAGCCACCGTCAACCGAAAGGGGCAGACAATAGAGCGGCGCTCCCCCTATTTTTCCAAGGCGCCAGCCTCTTGCCTGGTAAACGGCGGGACGACACCAAAAGAATCTCTCGAGTCTGTTCTCTCCCAAATTTCAGTTGTTCGATAAAGTGCACTGAATGCGGTCTTGTCATCCGTCGGCAGTAGATCTCACGGGGCCATGTCAATTTCTTTTACGACGCGCATAAATGACTGCATTGCTGACGAAATCCAGCGGTGCTTGTTCCATGCCATCTGGGTTGGGATTTGAATGGATGGCCAGCCGCAAATCTTGAGTTTTTTGTCGGCAATCTCATGACGAACCGTAATTTCGGGCAGCAAGGCAATGCCCACTCCGGAAATCGCACATTGCTTGATGGCCTCCACGCTCGAAAATTCTAGCCATTGCGAGGGACGCACGTCTGTTTCGACCATTTCATTTTCAAAAATCTCACGATAACTCCAGCCGCCACGCGTTGATTCGACCATAAGAAGCACTTCCCCAGTCAGGTCTGCTGCCTCAATGGCGTCCATTTCGGCCAACGGATGAGACGGTGCGGAAACCAACACAATTTGTTCGTTAATCAAACCCTCGGTAATGAGATTGTCTGCCGCCACCGGGGCTTCGATAAGTAGGGCGATATCAACCGCGCCAACTTCCAAGGATGATCGCAGTTCGGCGCAGGTGCCCAGCTGAAATTTAAGTTCCACTTTTGGAAAGCGTTTGCGAAACTCTACAAGGACTCGCGGCAGTCGATAGGCGATGATGCTCTCAGGTGCCCCGATTACCAAAGTCCCACACGGTTCATCGCAGCCCAAGGCGATGGATCGGATTTGCTGTTCAATCCCAGACAAGTTCTCCACGTGCACGAGAATCCTTTTTCCCGCTTCGGTCAGCAACACACCGCGTCCTAACCTATCGAAGAGCGGCACTCCCAACTCTCGTTCCAGAGCGTGGATATGTTCGGAAACAGTCGACTGCGAATAATTCAAAAGCTCGGCTGCGCGGGAGAAATTTTGTTCTTTCGCCACCACCGCGAACGTGTGCAGTTGTTTGAAATCCATCCATGTCTCACCCATCGCGAATATCGATTGTACCGATTGGATTTATCGCATGCAGACAGCGTATTACATTTTTTATCATTATTCCAGCAACTCTCAGCAGGTATGAAGGAGCGAGCTCTATTATCACAAACAATGAGGAAGCGACAGAGATGGATAGTCGGATTTTACTGATAGGGAAAGACATCAACTCAAATGACGGCGTGCCGGATGGGCTGGCATGGAAATATAATATGTTTCACGGCCAAGTAATGAGCAGTGAATTTCCGTGCGGCTTTGGAATCAACGCCGAGCGGATGGGCACTTGGGTATCTTTATATTGGCCGGGAAAACAGCATCTCGCGTCTGCCCTCCACCGTCGTCGGAAAATATCTCTTCCGTATGGAGACACTGGGAACCGGCCCCTGGCCAAAGTCCCAGGCTAAGAGGAGGAAGCGAACCCATGGGACATTGTGAGAAGCTGCGAATTCTGCGCGGAACTTCACTGTGCATGGAGTCAGCAGTCTACGGCCTATTGCCAGAAACCGGCTCGGTGGATGTCCAGCGCGGGACACCAGGTCCCCACCACGCCAAACACACTCATCCAACTCCCGAAATCTTGTTGATCGTAAGTGGCACCATCCCGTATCACCTCGACAAAGATGACGACAGATGCACATGCAGGGATAGTCTGTCTCGACCGGCGAATACCCAGCTCGCATCTACAACGGGAAATAAGGGCTACCTGGGTATAATGGCCACATTGTCGCCGATCATCCTTCAGCGAGGTGGAGTATGATGGAAGAAAAGTGCCGCAGTGATCTGGTGCCGAGCTTGACCGTGGGACGCGCCGTCGCGTTGGCGTTGGGGATTGTTATGGGGGCTGGGCTTTTGGTTTTGCCCGGCCTCGCCTATGTCCGGGCGGGTAATGCCGCAGTTTATGCTTGGGTCGTTGATGGGATCATTATCATCCCTTTGCTTGTCATTTTTGGGATCCTGGGCTCCCGTTATCCCAGCGCCGGTGGCGTGGCGGGATTTGTGCGCACGGCATTTGGAGCCATTGCCGGGAGCATCACCGAAATGATTCTCATGGGCGCATTTTTTTTGGGAATTCCGGGAATCGCGTTGACGGGCGCAAATTATTTGGTATATCTGTTCCATGCTGAACAACGCGGCACAGTTCTTTTTGCCATCGTCTTGCTCCTTTTTGCGGGTGCGCTGAATTACCTGGGGACTCCATTATCCGGGAAGACACAGCAGATTTTGTCTTACAGTTTGGTCATCATTCTGGCGGCCGTGGCGGCCGCGGCGATCATTTTCGCTTCCCCGCATCCTGATTCGATAGCTCCACCCCAACATTGGCTCGAGGCATTGCCGGTACTGGGTATGGTGTTCTTCGCGTTTACCGGATGGGAAATGCTGTCCTTCATGGGCGAAGAGTTTCACAACCCCAAACGAGATTTCCCGATCGCTGTAACTGTGAGTTTTGTACTTGTGCTCCTCCTCTATCTGGGCATTGCATTCGCCATTCAATGGACACTGTCTCCGCACAATCCGCAAACAGCGGAAGCCCCGATCGCGGCGATTTTAGCGCACGTGCTGGGCAATTGGAGCGGTGGCGTCGTGGCGGTCATTGGTGTTCTCATCATTATGGCGAATCTCAATGGCGCTACTTGGGCAGCATCTCGGTTGGTATTTGCATCCGCCCGCGAAGGGTTTTTGCCAGCCTATTTGTCCCATGTGGATGCCAAAGCCCGGGTCCCGCGACGGGCAATTTGGGTTAGCGTGTCGGCGTTCGTCCTGGTCGCTATTTTGCATGGGGTCAGATGGATACCGCTTCACGCGATGTTTTCGCTCGCAGGTCAAAATTTTTTCCTGCTGTACCTGTTCAGCGTAATCGCGTTTCTCAAATTGGTGCCTAACCTCTTTGCTGCCATTTTTGGACTGGGAACGATGGCTTGTTGTCTCGTGGTTGCGGGATCTTTCGGAACATCCTTACTCTATCCTGCGATGTTAATGTTGGTCGGCTTCACTGTCGGATTCCTCCGGGTGAGGTCTAAAGGGACGATACATAAAAAGCTCCGGGATATGAAACGACGATGAGGCTGTGCCAATGTCCTTTTCCGCCGACGAAGACCGAACCGGCCGCGGTTGGCCAACTGCGGAGAAGGGACAAGGGCGAGGATGTCGCGGACTCGGGGAAAGTGAAAGCTGTCGCCTCTACCTATGGACGTCTTACCCGGGCACTAATACAATGATATTGAAAACAGCGCTCTGGCGGGAATGCAGAGCAACCCCCGGCAGAACACCGTCATGTGAATGATTTCCGGGCGATTTGTGAATTAGACTATGTCTTAGCGGAAAGTTGTGGAATGTCCTTAGCAGATCGCAGAAAATTTAATTCCTTCTTCTGCCAGTTTTTGTTGTTATCACAATGTGAAGATTCGTCCCACATATTGGCATTCGATCCCGGTGACCTTGGATGGACACGAAGGGAAGCCGATGGGCGATGGAAAGCAGACTAACACGCCGGAAACCACAAAAGCGCCGTCAGGGCCGCCGGCGGCAAAAAGACTTGCCAAAGATATGCTGGACGTCCACCAATCCTAGTGAGTGGCAATTGCCGCCGGGGGCCGTCGGATGGGGTTTAGCGCACAGCCGATGGCATCGTTTGGGGATGTTGTCGCACCTGGATTGGTTTCCGGTTAGCTGGTCGGATCAAAGAGCGTGGCTGGTGTGGTGCCGCGTAAACGGAGTGCTGGTGTTCGCTGATTTTGAGGTAGCGGATTCCTTATCCCGTTTAAGTACGGTGCATGCCATTGCACGGCCTGGAGGTCCGGTGGTTTTGCGGGAAGCTCTGTCAATTGAAGGGAATCTGGGTTGCGTGTCATAAAATGACTCAGATGTGTCCTGAAAGTTTCGATATCCGGTCCATAAGCCCGCTTGACCGGCTTTGCCAAGCTATGCCCATTTTGACGGTACAGGAGTCAACCTTGTCATGCAAGACGGACGTGTTTCGGATGAGTCCAGTGCGACGGCGCTAAAGACGGCCGCCTCCTTGTCTTGAAGGCATTCGGCTGAATTCCCCGGGTCTTTGTGCGTCACCCCCTTCAAGTCCTAACCACGATTCTGGGGATGTCATTACGGGCCATCTTTCCTCTTGTCACGTAAGCGTCACCTTTTATCGAGCGGTGTAGGCAGGGTAATAGTCCGTGTCATAAGGGACACGGACTTTGTGGGTGAGCCTTCAAAGCAAGGCCCTCACAATTTCTTGACCCGGCAACGCCCCGCGAGGCGAGGAGAGCGTCAAATGAATCGGATTCTCTTCTGCTTTCGGTCATGGTGCGCGCTGGGGGGTGAGGACGGACTCTTGCCAAATCATTGATGATGCCCATCTCTTGAGAGACGGTGTCTCTCAGCTCAACAGCGGGAGGCTTTGGCGCTCAATGGGAGATAGCCGGGATTTAGGTCGGGGAGCAGGGAGGAGGACTTAACTGTCTTATCTTGTTCCCCTTTTGAGACGCAGAGTGAGATCAGCCGGCATCAGGCCTCCTACCGCAAATAAAAGTGATGACAATCCTTCATCCACGCCATCTCAAATCCGGTGGCGTTGAATATTTTGGGTGTTGTGTAAGATGGTTTGTGAGGTCTATGGAATCAGGGATCAAAAACGGTGACTTAATGCTCAAATCGAACGTTGAATCATTGGTATCCTTGAAAACGTCTTAAGGTTGTGGCTACAATTGACCATGTCGCAATCCGCTGGATAGAGCTAGGGAGTATTCGGGAGAAAGATGTCGAATGAAATCCTTGGATTTTGCGAAAAGTCTCGGGCAGTGCCATTTATGAGAATCGTGGAATAGAGTGAAGCCATACAGAGTCGACAACAGGAGTGAACATTGTTATGGCACAAGGAAATCCAAACGATTCAACGAGGTTCGGTGCCAACTCCATCTACGGATTTATTAAATTTGACAATTGAGGTGAGTTATGCGTCCTTTGAAAACGTTGCATGATCGTTCCATAGACGTCTGGAGTGGCCGTGTGGGAGCCGTGGAACAGATCGACGAGTACGTGGTGCGGTGGGTGAATGCTCAGAATATGGATCAGTGCGTCTATTTTCGCATGTCCCGGTCCGGTGTGGTCCAGGTACAGATCGGAGAGGGGGCGAATCTCTTTGCCGAGACGGGTCAAGCACTGGGATGGGACCGGGAGCCATGGGCGCGGTTGACGCTGCGGGCTGCCGGGAAGGACTGGCAGATTTCCAGTCCCCGGGCGTCTGTGCTCTTGTCCGGTGAGCGGGCTGTGGTGACGGCCGGCCCCCGGGTGTTTGTCTTGACCCAGTGGGGCAACGCCGAGTGCAGCATTCAGTGCCGGCTGGATCTGGCCTCCTCGGAACGGGTGTTCGGGCTGGGCGAAAAAGTGGGCGGTTTGGATAAACGGGGGCGGATGTGGACACAGTGGAGCACCGATGTGACCCCGCATACGCCCGACACCGATCCCTTATATCAAGCGATTCCATTTGCACTTCTCGGATCCCAGGCCGGATGGCGGGGGCTCTTTGCCGCCACCAGTGCGCGGACGTATTTTGATTTAACCCAAGAGGAAGCACTATGGATCGGCGTGGACGAAGGACCTTTGGTTTTAGAATTGATGGGGGGAGACACGCCGGATACGGTAATCGCCCAGTATACTGCTCTGTGTGGACGAATGGCGTTACCGTCACTCATGGCCTTAGGGTTTCATCAAAGCCGTTATAGCTATTTGCGGGCTGCGGATGTACTCGCCGTGGCCCGGCAATTTCGGCACCATGACGTGCCCTTAGATGCGATTCATCTGGATATCGATTACATGGACGGGTACCGCGTTTTTACCTTTAATCCCGAAACGTTTGCCGATCCCGCAGAACTGGCCGAAACCACTGGGGCTCTGGGGGTGTCCTTGGTGTCTATTGTAGACCCCGGGGTCAAAGTCGACGACACCTACGCCGTCTATCAAGAAGGACACGCCCGGAACTATTTTATCCGCTACGCGAACGGTCGCGAGTTTCACAGCCGGGTCTGGCCGGGAGTGTGTGCATTTCCGGACTTTTTGCGGCAGGATGTCCGGGCCTGGTGGGGGGAGTGGACCCAGCGATGGCTGGCGAAGGGGATCACCGGCATTTGGAATGACATGAATGAACCGGCGTGGTGGGGGATGGACCCCGATCATCATCTGCCCGATGCGGCGGAAGAATCCGGAATTCTTCATCACGAGGATAATGGGACGGTGTGGCCGCATCAGGCAGTTCACAACCTCTACGCATTATTGGAAGCGGCGGCGACCTATCAGGGTATGCAATCCACCCAACCCCGGCCCTTTATTCTCACCCGATCCGGATTTAGCGGGATTCAGCGCTATGCGGCGGTCTGGACCGGAGACAATTCGAGCACATGGGAGCATTTGGCGATGGCGATTCCCATGTGTTTGAATCTGGGCCTGTCAGGCGTTCCGCTGGTAGGCACCGACATTGGCGGATTTCTCGGGGAATGTTCGGCCGAGTTATATGTGCGCTGGGTGCAACTGGGCAGTTTTCTGCCTTTTGCCCGTGCGCATACGGATCGCGACACGCCCGCCAACGAGCCCTGGGCCTATGGAGCGGAGGTTCTCGCGATTGCCCGCGACTACATTCGTTACCGCTACCGTTTATTGGCCTACTGGTACACCTTGGCCCGCGAGGCCGAGAGCACGGGAGCCCCACTAATGCGACCTGTGTGGTGGCGCGATGCCGACTCAGTGGCCCAGGAGTGCGAGGACGAGTTTTTGGTGGGAGACAGCCTACTGGTGGCTCCCGTGGTCCAGGAAGGTGCTACTCAACGTGACGTCTATTTGCCGGAAGGACAGTGGTGGAATGTGTGGGAACACACCTGGCATGCCGGGCGGGAGCGGACGCTGGTGTCGGCACCCCGGGACCGGCTGCCTCTGTTTCTTCGCGCAGGGGCCATTATTCCCTTGACGCCCGTAGTCGCGTCCACTCGGCAGTGGCGTACGAGTCCTTGGCCGGATACCCTGTTAGTGATTCGGGGCACGGGCGAAGGGAGCCTCTTTGCGGATGACGGACAGTCCACCCGGTATCGGGAAGGGGAATATTGGGATATTGCCATGGCAACCCAGGATCAGGGCGATCAGATGCGGATTCGCTGGACCCTGCGCAACCGGCCTACCCAGAACGCTTTGTTGTCCCTGCCTCCGCTCCTGTTCCGTGTCGGGCCGTTTGCAAAGGCGCCACATGGGGTGATGCTGCATCAGGCTGGCCGGCAGCGTGAGCTGGATTGGCACATGTCTCAGCAATTCTGTGAATTTACGGTGGATCTTTTAAGGGATTCGGGAATGATTGAAATTAAGACGACGTGATCTCTTCCATAACAGGCCATCACACCCTCACGAAATTCGGAGGCTGGGCAACGCGACCGGTTCGGCCCCACCATCGCCGTCATGTTGTGATGGGGCCGTCCTGGCCGTGCCTGGCACCGAAATGGCATGGCCGGAGTCCGTCTTCGTGATGAGGATCAACGCCAGCCTTCGGACCGAGGCGAGTCTCTTTGGCTAGCGGTTTCAGACAGAACGGCAGGGGTCCTGCCTCTGGTCACGCTTGCCGGCTCCACTTGTCGCATCATACTCGGGCTGATTTGATGACGTCGGGCCACCAAGGTGGCATTGGGCGCGTCTTCTTGTGCCCCCTGCTGTTTGAATTGGGCGGAATACGTTTGACTCATTCGTTCCTCTCTCTCTCCTTTTATACTCAATGTTAGCCTGCCAGGAGAGATCGCGATCATCATGTTTTCTTAGGGGGCTTAAAGGAAGGGTCACAAACCTGCGGAGGGGAGATCAGTAAGCCAGGAGATCTCCACCTCAACCTGATAAGGTTAGGTGGCGGGAGAGTTCATGAAACCATCTTCGTCGCCTTAAAGCTTCGATCCGCTTCCATCCGAAGGAATATTTCCATTATCACCGGCAACTTTATTTATGCTGACAACTGGGGAAGGGGCGGGTATTGCCCCGCTTTTCGCCAGTTTTACCTGGTCTCTTCCGGGGCTCACCGGACGACATTGAGCCATGAATGCAAGACCGCCGAAGGAGAGAGCGAATTTTTCTGATCCCATGCAAATGCTCTAGAGAAATGGGGTCTTCGCGTCATGTTGGATCGCTTCTCTCCATCTAGAATGAAATCGCATCGATCAATCAATCGTCCGATTACCTAGTAATGTCAGAAGTTTGCAACTTTGATATAGCCAGGTGCCGAGAAAGGAGAGCGCATGACAGGGTACGAACAGCGGCGGGAACAGGTACTGGATGGGTGTGCCCACGTCTTCGCCGAAAAAGGATATGACTCTGCATCGATTCGGGACATCGCCAAAGCGGTGAAAATGAGTTCGGGAGGGTTATATCACTACTGCATCAATAAACAGGATTTGCTCTTTCAAGTGTGCGAGAGGGCATTTCGTTCCCTTACAGCGCGTTTGGATGAGGCATTGTCTTCGGTTCACGAACCCAAAGAGCGCTTGTATACCGTATTCGCGACCCATCTCGCGTACTTCCTGGAGCGTCCCCACGAACTGATTACTTTGACAGAGAATTTGTCGTCATTGGAGCCTCCTGGTTCGGGGAAGATCCGAACGTTGCAACGTCGGTATTACGAGGTCGTATCGGGCGTGCTCAAATCTTTTCCCGAAATAACGGAAGAGTCACTCCGTGTGGCCACGATGACGCTATTTGGTTCGATAAACTGGGTGCACACCTGGTACCGCCGCGATGTCGATGGGGATGCAGAGAATTTGGCCCGCGTCATGACCGATTTATTCCTACATGGTCTGGCTCCGTCCTATCAGTATGTTCCGCCGTCCGAACAAGAAACGGGCCCTAACTAGATGTGGGGACCACAGGGAGGAGGAAGTGTTCGTGTCTAGGGGAATTGATGTGGAGCATCAAGATCGCCATGTGATTATTACGTTGAATCATCCCCCCCTAAATATTCTTGAGAAAGGTCATATTGCAACGTTATGCCAAATTCTAGGCGAAGTCCGCGAGCAAGACGATGTGGACTTGGTGTGGATCCGTGCCGGAGAGACCAAGGCATTTTGCGCTGGAGTGTCGATAGAGGACCACCTGAGAGACAGGGCTTATCCCATGCTGGATGCCTTTCGCAACCTGGCTGAAATCATGATGGCTCTTCCACAGGTGATCTTGACCGAGGTTTTCGGCGCAGTCTTGGGAGGCGGCATGGAACTGGTCTTGGTGAGCGATCTGGTGATATCCGCGGACGACGCTAAATTCGGGCAACCGGAAATATTGCTGGCCCAAACCCCGCCGGTTGCTGCAGCTCTCTTGCCGCACCGCGTGGGATGGCAAGAGGCTTGCCGGATTTGCCTTTTGGGCGAAAGTATGAGTGCAGCTTGGGCTAAAGACAAAGGGCTGTTAACGCAGGTGGTTCCTCGTGCCCAACTTCCGCAAGCGGCTCGTGAGATGGCCACCCGGATTTTGAAAATGAGCGGTCCGGCTCTCAGAACCACAAAACGCAGTTTACAAGGGCCGGAGGGAAATCGACTGGCGGCATTACGATACAGTTTTCAGGTCTATCTGGCTGATTTGCTTCCGACCCACGACAGTCAGGAAGGTCTTGAGGCCTTTTTGGCCAAAAGGCAGCCAATGTGGACTCATCGTTAAATCAAATCATGACGAAGATTACGTCCAAGGAGGTTGGGAATATGAGTGCAAAGTTCGAAGACATTTTATATGAGGTATCGCCGAAAGGCGTGGCACGGCTGACCATTAATCGGGAACATGCCTATAACGCGTATACCGCCCAGACATTGCAGGAGATGCGCGAGGCCGTGCGTATGGCGGCCTTTGACGACAGTGTGTATATGCTCGTGGTAAGCGGAGCGGGAAGAAAAGCTTTTTGTACTGGCGGCGACGTTAAAGAGTACGCCGACCATTACGTGAACCATCCCCACGATTTTTGGCAGTACATGGTGCATTTTCAGGATTGTCTCGATGCGATTCGTCATTTGGGCAAGCCCACCATTGCCCGTTTAAATGGGATGGCTGTGGGGGGCGGAAACGAAGTTAATATGGCCTGCGATCTGGCGGTTATGGCGGATCACGCGGTCATTCGGCAAGTCGGCACCCGGGTGGGGAGTGTTGCTGCCGGGGGAGGAACCCAGTGGTTGCCCATTATGGTCGGGGACAGGCGGGCTCGGGAATTGCTTTATTTTTCGGAGCCGATTTCTTCGGCTACGGCATTGGACTGGGGTTTGGTGAACCGCGTCGTGCCTTACGAGGCCTTGGATGATGTCATTGACGAATGGACGGAAAAACTGACCGATAAGTTCGGCGAGTGCCTGCGCTACACCCAGGAAGCCACCAATTATTGGAAAGACAGTTCCTGGTACGGCACTATTGGTCACGCCAGGGAGTGGTTGTCGCTGCACTTTGCGCATCCGGAACCTCAAGAGGGCATGCAAGCATTTGTCGAAAAACGCAGTCCGGACTATCGTGCCATTCGGGAACGGCAAAAGGAAGGCCGTGGAGACTTTTGGTACGGAGCACCCACGCGGGTTTGCCCGTCATGTGGCGCGCACGCCATTCCTCAGGATTTCCGATTTTGTGGGGTGTGCGGGCAGGAAATGCCGAAAGAAGGCGAAAAATGAAAGCCGCTGTATTTTATGGACCGCACCAACCTTTGGCAGTCAAAACGGTGCCCGATCCCGAGATTGGTCCTGATGAGGTGTTGGTCAAAGTAGCAGCTTGCGGCTTATGTCATACGGATCTGCATTACATTGATCACGACGTGCCGACCGCCAAGAAGCCTCCTTTGATCCTGGGACATGAGGTGTCGGGAACCATTCAGGAGATGGGCGAAGCGGTGAGAGGATTTTCGTTAGGGGAGCATGTTTTGGTGCCTGCCGTCTTCAGCTGCGGACGCTGCCGCTACTGCCGTCAAGGACGGGAAAATATCTGTGAAAATATGACGATGCCAGGCAATCATGTCGACGGCGGATATGCGGAATTGATGGCGGCTCCTGCCAAAGATGTTCTGTCTTTGCCCGATACTCTTCCCTTGGTTGACAGTTGCATTATTGCCGATGCTCTATCCACGCCGTATAACGCCGTCAAAAATCGTGGCAAGGTGCGGCCCGGGGATCGAGTGGCGGTCTTTGGCTGCGGGGGTGTGGGACTGAACGTGGTGCAAATTGCGGCGGCTGCCGGGGCCTTCGTTATTGCGGTCGATATCGCCCCGGACAAATTGGAAGCGGCTGAAAAACTGGGAGCATCAGCCAGTGTGCTCGGCCGTGAGGGGAAAGAGACTGCCAGGGAAATCCGGCGCCTGACAGGCGGCGGGGTAGATATCGCTTTTGAGGCCATTGGTAACCCGCCTACCATCGAACAGGCGTTTGACAGCCTGGCTAAGGGAGGCCGTTTAGTGGTCGTGGGATATTGTCGGCACCCGGCCTCCATTAACGTTTCCAAACTTATGTTTTATGAGATGGAAATCGTGGGGTCGCTGGGCTGCCATCCCCTGGATTACATTCCCTTAATCGATATGGTGGCCCGGGGGACTTTACAATTGTCCCCGTTGATTAGTCACCGGGTGTCGCTGGACCAAATTAACGAGGGTTTGGATTACCTTCGCCACGGCCAGGGATTGCGGAACATTGTGGTAATGGATTAAAGCTAAAAGATTTGAGAGGGAGGTGGGATCATGGCCACAACAGTGTCTAGCAGCCAAGAAACTGAAAATCTGCCCGGAATCGTCAATGGACTGCGTAATCTTTTTGAAGACCCGGATTTTCAGGCTGTGGCGGAAATTAAAAGAGCGTCGGGTAAACCCGTGGTGGGTCACTTTCCCGTGTATAGCCCCGTGGAATTGATTTACGCGGCCGGTATCCATCCCGTGGGAGTGGTGGGCGCCGGCAATCAAATTGAAATTGCCCATGCCGATTCCCGGTTTCAATCCTTTGTCTGTTCGGTCATTAAGAGTACTCTCGAGCTCGGATTTACGGACCGCCTCCAGATCTTTGAGGGAATGCTGTTTCACTCGATCTGTGACCCGGCCCGCAATCTGGCCAGCGTCTTTAAACGGAATTTTCCGGATCAGTGGGTCGAATACATTCATTTTCCGCAAAACATGGTCACGGAGGGAAGTCTCGACTATCTGGAAAGCGAATACCGGCGCATTCTCGCCCGACTGGAGGATCTTTCCGGAAAAAAAGTTCGGAATGATGATATTAATGAAGCCATCGGCAAGTATAACCGGGCCCGGCAGCTGATGCGGGATCTCTACCAGTTTCGCCGGGAACATCCCGACATTCTGACGACAAAAGAACTCTATACGCTGGTGCGGGCCGGCCATATTCTGAGTGTCGAAGATCATATTGGACTCTTGGAAAAAGCCAAGGTTCTGGCGGGCAAAAAGACGCCTCTCGTTCGTGACCACATCAAAGTGATTCTCGTGGGATCGTTCTGCGAACAGCCGCCTTTGGACCTGATATTTTCTATGGAAGAGGCTGGTCTAGACGTCCTGGACGATGATTTTCTCTTGGGACGGAGGTGGTTTACGGAGGATGTTCCCGACGACGGCGACGGAATCCGGAATTTGGCCAACTCTTATCGCGACCGGTCGGTCATTGCGGCCGTCAAGCACGATTCCCGCCAGCAAAAAGGAAAGGAATTGGTCGACCGGGTAAGAAGGTTTGGCGCAGATGCCGTCATTGTGTCGGTGGCCAAATTCTGCGAACCGGGACTTTTCGACTACGCACTCTACCGAAAAGCCCTAATGGAAGCGGGAATACCCCACCTCTTTGTGGAGTTCGAGGAGAAGATGTGGCTGTTCGACAAGATTCAGACGGAAATCGAAACCTTCGTCGAGTCTTTGCTACTGGACTAACCGAGAACGAAACGAACCGAGAAGCGTGAAATCAGGAGAAAAGGAGGAAGAGAGGATGGCAAACGCAGCCAAAGAATCCCAGGAACCCCAAAGCCACTACCAGGGGGGCTTTCATCTGCTGCAAAAGGAGCTGATGAATGACTATTTTGACCAAATGACCCGCGCCGCGGAAGGGGACGGGCCACCCGCTGTGTATTTGCTGATTAGCGGGAATCCCGTTGAATTGATTCGGGCTTTCGATCTGCTCCCGGTCTTTCCGGAAATCAATGCTCTGCAGATTGCCGCCAAGCATCAGTCATTGCCCTTTATTCAGAAGGCCGAAGAAGTGGGGTATTCGACTGATAACTGTGCCTATGTTAAGGCAGACGTGGGGTTATGGTACCAGGACGGGCAAGCCCCCATGGCTAAAGTGCCGAAACCGGACTTGCTCTTGACCAATTATGTCGGGTGCAACGTCTATCTTCATTGGTGGGAACATTTGGCGGAATTGTCTCACGCTCCCATCTTTGATATCGACATTCCTTTCATTCGCACCTCGGACGGAGAGCCCCGGGCAGAGGACATTACCTATGTGGTGCGCCAGCTCGAGGAACTTATTCCGGTATTCGAAAAGGTGTCGGGCAAGAAGTTTGACCCCGATAAACTCACTGAGGTGATGGAATATTCCAAGGAAACTGGTGAACTGTGGGCTCAGATTAAGCGCATGACAGTCAACCGGCCCAGTCCCTTTGACGCCTATTTCGATGCCGTCACCATGATGGGACCGCTTTACACCTTACGCGGGACTAAGGAAGGGCGAGATTTCTTTCGCGATGTTCTCAAAATGGTCGAGGAAATTAAAAGTCAAGGAAAGGGGCCGCTTCCGGAGGAAAAATTCCGTTTGGTGGTGGAAGGTCCGCCGCCTTGGCCGTACCTCAGAATCTTTCGGGACATGTTTGCAAGGTGGGGGGCCGTGTTCGTCGCGTCCACTTATTCCACTGTCGGCGGTCTGTGGGAATTTGGATTTAGCCACGACCCCTCGGATCCTTTGAGAAGCGTGGCCATGCACATGTTGAAGTGGAACTTGACCAACCGCAATTTTCTCCAGCGCTACCAGCAGTTAAAGAGTTATGTCGACGAATGGGGAGCGGACGGACTTGTGATTCATTCTGTTAAGAGTTGCCGGTTGTTCTCCGCCGGCCAGGGAGATATGCGCGAGTACTTTGCCCGTCAGGTGGGGGTACCCACTCTGCTCGTGGAATCAGACCTGGAAGATCCCCGTTACTTTTCCAAAGCCCAGATGCGTACCCGCATCGATGCGTTCATGGAATCTCTGGAACACCATAAGCTCGTGGGATTGCATACGTGAAGAGACGGGGGAGAGAGACAAGGGAAGAGGAAGAGGAAGAGAAGGAGGGAACTTTATGCGCTACATGGCGGGAGTCGATGTGGGGTCAACCCAGACTAAAGCCGTTTTAGTGGATGAAGAAGGAAATATCGTCTCTTCGACGCTGGTGGACACCGGCAGTAACGTTGTCAGAGCGGCTGAGCGGGCCTTCAGTGAGGCTATAGTGTTGGCGCATCTGAACCGGGACGATATTGAATACATCATTGGTACCGGATACGGGCGCTTTAACGTCACTTTCGGCAATGACCAGATCACGGAGATTAGTTGCCATGCCAAAGGAATTACTCACGTCAATCCCAAGGTGAGGACGGTCATCGATATTGGCGGCCAGGATGCCAAGGCCATTCACGTTGACGAAACGGGCGATGTCAAGGATTTTGTGATGAACGACAAGTGTGCAGCGGGAACCGGAAGATTCCTCGGGAATTCCGCCGAAGTGCTGAACTTGGAGCTCGACGAAATCGGCCCCAGGTCACTGGAGGCCACAAATCCGGTGCGCCTGAGTACAGTATGCACGGTTTTTGTGGAGTCCGACATTATGTCTCATCTGGCACTGGGACGCAGTGTCGAAAATATCCTGGGTGGTGTTCACCGGGCCGTGGCGGCCCGAGTTGTGGCCTTGGCACGCCGGGTCGGCATCGAGGAAGTGGTGGCGTTAACAGGGGGTGTAGCCCGCAACGTGGGGATGGTTCACGCTTTGGAAGAACATCTCGGGGTCAAAATTTTTGTGGCGCCTAACGCTCATTTTATTGGCGCCCTGGGAGCTGCTTTGTTTGCCCGCGAGAGATCCCTGGCCTTGAAATGAAGACGCGGCGGGAATAGCATGAGGCAAGTTTAGGGCCGATAGAAGAAGTTGTGGAAAAAAGGGGGAGGATGCGCGATGCTATGTTTGGGTCTCGACATGGGATCGAGGTATACCAAGGCGGTGATCATGGATCAAACGGGAGAGGTTCTGGGTTCTACGGTACTACGAACACGACCGCCTTTTGAAGGGATAGCTAGAGAGGCTATGGGCAGGACTCTGGAAATGGCAGACTTGAAAGAAGATGATTTGGACTATGTGGCGACAACCGGATTTGCCAGGTTTTCGGTTCCCTTTCGCCAAATTCAAATCACGGATTTAACCTGTGCGGCCCGGGGCGTGATTATGCTCTTTCCCCAAACCCGGACGGTACTGGATATCGGCTTTCAAAGCACGCGTACTATTCGGATTTTACCTAACGGGCATGTCAAGGAATTCAAGACCAATGACAAATGTGCTGCAGGAGCCGGCGGTTTTGTCGAACGCAGTGCTCGTTACCTGGAAGTGGACCTGGACCAAGTCGGCCCTTTATCCATGCAAGCTACCGATCCGGTCTCGATTAGCAGCGTGTGTGCGGTATTGGCGGAATCTGAAATCATCAATCATGTGAGCGACAACCGTCAGGTTCCGGATATTTTAAGGGGCGTCCACAACTCGCTGGCGACCCGGGCGTTGGGACTTATGCGCCGGATAGGAGTGGAACCGGAGCTGACCATGGTGGGGGGCATTGCCTTGCAAGCAGGGATGGTCGAAGAAGTGGAAAAGGTATTTAAAATGAAAGTTAACGTGCCGCCTACCCCGCAGCTCATAGCCGCTATGGGAGCGGCGAGACTTGGACTCAACCGTTTAATGGCCAAACAAGCCGGTTGAGCGGGCCGGCAAGAACAAAGGAGAGGGAAGGAATAGTCTCATGGCCTATGTCATCGCTGAACCCTGTATTGATGTGAAAGACGCTTCATGTGTGGAAGTCTGTCCAGTGGATTGTATCGCGACCACTGACGAGGCCAATCAATATTATATCGACCCCGAAACTTGTATAGACTGTGGGGCCTGTGTTCCCGAATGTCCGGTTCAGGCCATTTTCGAGTTGTCGGAACTGCCTCCTGAGTGGGAATCCTTCATTCAATTGAATGCAGATTTCTTCAAGTAAGAAAATGGTGCATCCGCAAATCTGAGGGTTTTGGCTAAGCATGGGAGTCCCCGGGCCGCTTGGGTCATTATGGCCCGGGAAGTTTTTGAGAAAAAGCGTGTTCCTATCGCATAGGGCCCCGTTCCCCAAGGGGTCATCCGGAAATTACGACATGCCTGAAGGACGTCCACCGCTGACGCACGTATCACTCTGTGTCCATCACCGAGATCCGTTCCCGTAGACAGATTTTCGATGGCTGCCGCGAGCTCTGGGAATTGATCGTAATGATGCGGATAGACACAACCGGTTTTCACGAACTTCCGGAGGGTGTCGATAAGATTTAAATTTAAAAGGAAATTGCTCTAATTGGCGGGCTGACGAGATGTGAAAACCTCTGAAGAGGTCTGTGGCGAACCTCCATGGGTCAATGAGTTGATCAGGACGAATCGAGCGTTGGAGGATCGGCAAGCACCTTTGGAGTCAGCCGTGTGGGCCCGGGCCAGATAACGAATACGCGGGGATTGCAGCTGCACAAGGACCCGTTCATAGCATGACCCGATTAGGACAAGGGAAGACAGGCCCCAGAGAGGGTGGATATTGGGGCCGTTAGCCAACCGTGTCGGAAATTCTTTCCGGTCAAATGGCCTTGGTTTCTTCTTTGCGGACAGGGCCTATAATCATGGTTCGGGAGTTGTTGCGGACGATCATTTTGTGCAGTGATGCGAACGAGGCACGGAGGCTTTCCTTTCCGTTTTGGGGCGGATGGCATTGCTCCAAAACATCTTTGCTCGCCGGAAGTGGTCGGGTAATCCGCGGCTCACTAAGCGGGGGATTCGGTGTGGGCAATCCCTCTGTGCGGGGATTGCGCGGGAAAGCATGGCAAGGCGATCAGGGGATAGACTCATCAGTCCTTGTGCTATGATAGTCAAGAAAGGAAGAAAGGAAGGGTGCTGGGTGAACGAATCCGCGATGCGTGCCAGCGCGTCCGATGCCATATCGCAATTGGCGCAGAGGTCTTGTTTGCAAGCATCGTACGGGGCGGATGGTAACACTTTAGGTCTTCCGAATAAAAGTTGGGTCTGTTGCGATTTAGTTTTCTTGTCTCAGGAGCCTTTAAATATTCTTCCCGGAGTTCTGGCACAATTTCATCAAAATACGGCGCGGCGGATGCCTCGGGATTAAGGCCCAAGGTCGTTGACAAGCACGTCAATGGCGAGATCGCGATAGGGAGCCAAACTGTGGGTCAAGTCCATTATGGTCTGAACGGTGGATTGGTGCCTTTTTTGGTTGATTGAGAACGTGGCGGCAACTCGCTGTATCGAATGTTCGAGATATCATCATGCACAAAGCGAACAGCATCGGGCGAGGCGCTCAACGCCTCGGCGACTGTCACATCTATGAAGCACTGACGAGGGGAATTTTTCCTTTATTGAATTGATCGAACAGATGCGGGGAGTCCTGTAACGGAAACTTTTGCCCTGTCTGTTTTTGCGCAAATTGCTCGATGCCAAAGGCCTATCGGATAAGGAGGACGCTATCGCCGAGTTGATATAAGGCGGATCCGAATTCACCAACGACGATTCGGCAGTACGTTCACTGTTATGAGGCCGACCGCTGGGGTGCCGAACGACATGCTCGGAGATCTCCCGATGATTGGGCAACCCGAACCCCCAGATAAAATGCGTTGTTTGGGGATGTGCTGATGGAATCATGTGTCGACCGAGATCGGCTGATGCACTGCAAGGGAAGGGTGTGTTGTCGCCCGCAGGCGAATGGTTTTGAACTTGGCTTTGGCCGGGCTTTCAGTTTGAATGCCGGTACTCTGTGTTCTCGGGTGCAGAATGTGACCGGCATCCCGCGTGATTTCGTCTCGTGCGCGAATCGGGTTTTTGCGGCTCTTTCGATTTTTGATTGCGTCTGCCATCTTAAGCGGATATTATAAAGCGACAGGAGGTTGTAGAGTGGTTTTTCAGGGATACGATACCGTGATGTTTGGAGATGTCGATGCATCGGGAATCGGGCATTTTGCTCACCAGGTGCGTTTTATCGAGCGCGCAGAATTTCTTTTCATGAAGCACATCCACTTGAATCCCCGTGACTGGTTTTTGGAAAACTATCTTTTTCCCCGTGTGAAACTGGAGGTGGAATACCTTTCCCCCTTGCATTTTGCCGACGAAATGCGTATGGATGTGCAGGTGGGGCATTTAGGCAATACCTCGTATTCTCTGGTTGTAGAGGTCATGAATTTGAGTACGCAGATGACTGCCATGTCGTGCCGGGTGGTTATCGTGGTGGTAGATCCGGCAACCCAAAGACCCGTTCCCCTTCCATCTGCTTTGCGTAGGGCGTTAGAGCCCTATCTGCTGTCGTCGGAGAATGAATGACCATCTTCTCCTGCTTGGGCGTCTGGTCGAAGATTAGCGACGAGGCGCCCAAAAGGGGAACGAGCAGGATTTCGAGGATTTCGAGCGTCAGCCACGGGTCTCGGCACTTAAGCGGGCCCGTTTGTGCTGGATTTGATCATCCAGCCGTTGTTTGGGCATGCAAAATCGGCTATGTTCGGCTTCTCCCACTAAGTCGAGATTATCGTATACTTTGATCTGAAATTCGATCTTTTGCCGATCGATGGCCACTACGACAGCTTCCGCCCAGAGTGTAAAACCCTCAGGGGTCAGCTTGAGATGTTTCAGATTCGCGGAAACTCCCACAGATATCCAATCTTCCGGCATGACAGGCCGGACGGCTTGGTCAGCCGCTATTTCCATGAGATCCAGCAACATGGGAGTAGCCAGAACCGGTACCCCATCATTGCCAAAAGACTCGGCAAGGTGTTGGGAACTGACAGTCCATTGGGCCTTTCCCTTAAGGCCGACGACGGGGGAGAATGATGATGATGACACAGGAAAGACTCCTTCCGTGATATGACATACATAAAGAAAACGCCCCAGATTCCGGCAAAGTCTCGTATCGAAAGACACTGTTAATAGGATCGGTACAGCCGATCTCATTTTACGGTAAAAAGAATCAGCCAGGCTCTGCCAGCCAAGTGTTGTTCGACATTTGCCTAATGCTTCATTGGGTAGCAAGCTGAGCCGCTTTCACAACGCTGAAGACCCTGCCGAAGAAGAGTTCACCCGTTCGCTGCTGAAGGCCACATCTGACGGCTTCGTCAATGCAATACATAGGTGCTGGGGCGATTAGTTAAAATCATAGCACATATTCCTCCCTGAGCAGACACCGTTGTTTATTGTCAAGGATCAGGAACTGCCTTACACATGATCGGGCCACATAATAGTGAACACATGCGGCAAGGGCTGTCTCCACTGTGGGCCGCTATTCACAAAATCCCAAGATATGAAGGAAAATGACAAATGATTCCGTGAGGTTTGAGGAGTATTTAATAAATGGGGCAATAGGGAAGACGGTGTCCATGGAAAGTCGATTATCAGGAAGGCATTCGCCCAGGAATCGTAAGGAACGGCCTTATTAAAGACAGCTTGGGCTGAATGCCCCTTAAGACAGGAGCAATGCCCCACTTAGATGATGCTCAATATACGCATTAGCCGGGTCATACCACTGATCATACAAATGGTGAAATAACGCTCTCGCTTCCGTCCGGGAGAAGTCGTCAGGCACCAAAGCGTGGGGCAAGCCGGGATCAATGAACAAGAATTTTCGCCAGGCATGAACGAGAAAAATGCGATGGCGAAACGATTCGGATTCGGAAAGGTGAAGGGGAGCCTGGGCCCATTCACGGATGAAATCGCGATAACGCTGGTCCAAGAACTGAATGGGATATAAATTCGCTGCCCAACTTGCGGGATCCGGGGTGGCGAGAGCGCCATTCATGATCCATGCAGAACCCTCAAGATTAAACCGCCGCAGAATGTCCAGGGTTTCCTCATGACGAACCAAAGGTGTCGCCCATTGGTAGGGCGCTAAAGCAGCCCAGCCTACGAATTCCAATTCCCGGATAAGGCGGCGGCGTACACTCGGTGCCAACGCCGGCACATTCAAGCCCAATATCGTAAAGCCTCCGTCCCAAGGTTCGTCATCTTGCCGATAGATGCGGGTTCTGGCATGCATGAGCCGTTCGTAGCCCCGGGATGTCAATTGGTAGAAGCTCTGGCGTCCGCGTCGCTCGGACGTAAACCAGCCTTCTCGTGCTGTGCGCGACAAAGCGGCGCGTGCTGCCTCGGGACCAATGTCCAGCGTTTGCAACAAGGCAGTGGCGCAAGCCAAGGGAATCGGGTCTGGGCGCTGCATAAAGGCATCCCCAAACAGGGTGAATAAGATCGATCGCGCACTCATGGTCAACCCCCCATTACCCTTAAAGATATAAAATCAAAATTTATGCTTATTATAACGCCTGTTGTGCTAAGCATGCGGAGGAATTGGGATGAGCCTGTGCCAACCCGGCGGACGATCCGCTAAAATGCGTAATCTTTGCTCGTTGCATATGGCGAGAACGTGACTGAAAACGATGCGATGAGCTCGTCATAATACAGAATAGTATGGCGTTTGTACTAAGAAAGACAATTCAAATGGTTCTGTCTCGATGAGGGTTAAGTCAGATATAACCAAGATGATTGAGAAGGGAGAACAGTGCCTTCGGGGCGGTGCCTTTCTTAAGAACCGGAATTAGAAATTCTTGCGAGGTAAGGAGGGACAGGTTTGGTCACTATCCGTGATTACGATAGGAGACTGGTTGTGGACAGAGAGCCGTCGGAAGAGAGCGTAGGCACGTTGTGGGACATTGTACGCGCGCAAGAAACTGACGGGATCGCTGCTTTCATTCCTGAAGGACAAGAAACGAAAAGGTTCGGGGACTTACAGTGTGATGCCGCGTCATGGTCCCGGAAATGGTGGGCGCAAGGGGTACGCCCCGGTGATGTTGTCGGGGTTCAATTACCCAACATCTGGGACTTTATCCGGGCCCATACCGCTTTAGCCCGTATTGGGGCGGTGATGGCGCCTATTCACACACCTTATTCCGACGAAGAGCGGGAAGAATTGTTAAGCTTTGTCGGCGCTAAAGGGTGGATTGGGAAGGGGAACCAGGACGCACGGCTTCAGTTAGTGAATCATGAGATCAAGGACTCGTCTCGATTTCCCCAGGACCTGCATATTGGAGTAAACGACCCGCTAGCTATCTTCTTCACTTCCGGAACGCACTCCTTAAAGCCGAAATCGTGTTTGCATTCTCACGGAGGTCTTCTGGGGAATGCCCGGATGCTCGCCCGCCATGCGGGAATCGGGAAGAATGACCGGATTGTTTCCGCCAGTCCGTTTACGCATTTGTTCGGCATTCTTGCACTGCATTTAACTTTTGTCACGGGGGCGCCTCAGATCTTGATCAACCGTTTTCGCCCCCGGGAATTTGTCGCGGCATGCCGTGAAGCTAACGCTACGGTCGCGTTTATGGTCCCTACGCACATCCGGGACACTCTGGGCTACCTCAAGGAAAATCCTGAAGCCGGAAAAGGTCTGGTCTTGCGAGAAGTTCGGGTGGCCGGAGCTCAGCTTCCGCCTGATATGGTCTATGGCGTCAAAGATTTCCTCCACGCGCATGTGGTCAATCACTGGGGGATGTCGGAACTGGGAGCGGGTCTCAGCACTCACTGGACCGACCATTCCGATGTCCCCAGCCGCAGTATAGGTCGTCTTTTGCCTGGCAGCCAAATCACCATCGTAAAAGAAGACGGAAAGCCGGCGCAGACGGGGGAAACTGGGGAGTTGTGGTTCCGCGGCCCCTCTTTGTTCTATGGATACTCCCAGAATCCGGAGGCGACAGATGAAAGCCTTGAGAGGGATGAACACGGGCGGTACTGGTTTAAAACGGGGGATTTAGCAAGATGGGGACCTGACGGCCTGGTGGAATATGCGGGAAGGGTTAAAGATCTGGTCGTTCGTGGAGGCATGAAAATCAGTGCAATCGAAGTCGAGTCGGCGGTGTTGGAGATGCCGGGAGTACGCCAAGCCGCCCTCATAGCCGAACCGGATGAAAGACTGGGTGAATTGGGGTGTCTGGTGATGGCGACGGAACCCGGCACACACTATCGGTTGAGAGATGTCCTGCGCTACCTGGAGGCTCGTCACATGGCCAAGTTTAAGTGGCCTGAGCGTCTGGTCGTGTGGGAGTCATTGCCGACGACCGCCACGGGGAAAATTGCTAAGGCCAAGGTCAAGAGCCGGTTGTTTGAGGAATCCCAAATTACGCGTTCCGGTCAGAAAGGTTAACGACCTACAACGCGTCCAAGAAGAGGAGGAATGCCAGTATGGAAAGAAATGTCGAGCCCTTGAATTCCGGAAGAATCTTGGCTCGGATGGACCGTATTTCGGTGTGGTCATTGCCCTATTTATTTATCGGAATTATTGGCGTCGGATTTCTGTTTACGTTTTATGACATCTTTAATATCAACGTATCCTTTATCGAGACATGCGGCGCCATTGTTCCGGGGTGTACTCCCGTGGGTGCTGCGCACTTTATAGGGCTGCCGGTCATGATGAATTTGGTCGGTTATGTGGTGGGCACCTTGATTCTAAGCCCCTTGGCCGACCGTTTCGGTCGCCGGGATATGTTGCTGGTGACCATGATGATTACAGGACTCGGGTCTTTGTGGACAGCATTTTCCCATGACTACAGTACGTTCATTTGGTCGAGAGCTCTGACTGGGGTGGGCGTGGGTGCCGATTTGGCCATTGTCAATACTTATATTAACGAGGTTGCGCCCAAGGAAGGTCGCGCACGGTACACCGCTCTAATTTTTATTATGTCGGGGATCGGGGCGTTTTTGGGAATATGGATTGGACTATGGCTAACCACACCGGCCACACCTTTTCCACTGGGGCTTCCGATTGCCATGGCTGGCCCGCACTTTCTCAATGGATGGCGTCTGATGTATTTTGTCGGCGCATTCTTAGCGCTGGTTGGCGTGTTGCTCCGAGTGCGCATGCCAGAATCTCCCCGGTGGCTCATCACCCGGAATCGGACCGAGGAAGCAGAGCATATCGTCTTCCATATGGAAGAAATGGCACGGCAAAAACAGACCTTGCGCAATCCAGGTGCAGACGTTGAGGTGATACAAGCGAAAAAACCTCTTCCCTATTCGGAGATTTTTGCAGACCCTAAGTATCGTAAAAGGACCTTTCTTCTGTTGGCCATGTGGAGCATCGGTTATGTTACCGTTTATTCGTTTGCCGCAGGTTTTACCAGTCTTTTGGTCTCTTTACACTACCCGGTGCCTGAAGCCGGTCTGATTGCGGCCTTCGGCACTGTGGGAATGATTCTGAGCGGCGTGGTCGCATACGGCTGGGGAGAGCGGCTGGAGCGCAAGGTTTGGATGCTCTGGTCGGCATTGTTGACGCTTTTGGGAGGTTTCATCATTGCCGAAGCGGGTACCATTTTGTGGCTCAGTATGTTCGGGGCCATCATGGTCTTTTTTGGTTTCGATCTTTGGGTTCCCATTGCTTATGCGTGGTCTACGGAACATTATCCCACCAGAGCCCGAGCTTCCGGATTCGCTTTAGTGGACGGCTTGGGACATTTGGGAGGCGGTGTCGGTGTTCTCTTGGTTGTGCCTTTTGTGAGCGGATTGCCGGTGTTGGGAGCCTTTATGATTATTGGCGGATTTCTAGCGGTTAGTGCACTGGTGGCTCAAGGAGGGATGTCAACCAGGGGAATTGCCTTGGACGAACTCTCCCCTTGAATGAGTCCGGTCAAAGAGGAGACCATCGGCAAAAGGGGATGCATCTCCTCTTTGACCCATACGATTTGATAGAAAGGTGTCAAGATAATCGGCAGGTGTGTTGAGATAGTCCGCCTTTCTCTCAGATCAACATTTTTTGACGCAGAATCGACGCACTTTTGCGGTTTCTTACGATGAATCAATCCCACTGCCTCTTCAAGAGATGGACTCACAATCTGAACCTTGAATAAAAATGTCGAAAAATGTCATCCACGTTATCGCCGAACGAAGGGGGCTTTGTTAGTGTGCTCCGCTTTGTCCGAACACGGCTCTTTTTTGACTAACCCTTCCTGGAGGGCCACAACTACGGCCTCGACTCGGCTATGCACCCCCAGCTTGTCAAGGATATTTTGCACATGGTTCCTGACCGTGGCATAGCTGATATGAAGGAGATTGGCAATATCGTGAGAATCATGGCATTCCGCCATGAGGCTTAAAATCTGGAGTTCGCGAGCCGTCAAACTGACAGATGGAACCTCTTTCGGAGAAATGTCAGAAGCAGCTTGTACCGCCTCAGTAATCCAGCGCACGTCGTGGAATAGATGCAGGCACAAAGGATAGCTGTCGGTGTCGACGGTAAGAGTACTCACGTTGAGCAAAAGTTCGTTTCCGTCTTTGTCACGACTGCGAAGGATGTAGTCGTTGGGAATCTGGTTGAGATGAAGCATGCGCAGCACGCTGCAATTAGGATAACACAGAAGATTTCCTCGGGCATCATGGCCCTGGGTCAACTCGTAACAGTGACGATCCAGCGCTTGAGCGGCGTCCTGGCCGAATAAGTTCATGGCTGCCGAATTCCACAACATGATCCGTCCCGCCGGATTCACTCCCATGACGGCGATTGTGGTTTTATCAAACATTGATTCGAACATGGCGAAAGGAATGCGCGGCTCTGGGTCTTGCACGGGTAGAACACCTTCCCTTCTCTTTCGCAAAGCGTCCCCGTGGCATGCTATCACGGACGGGGAACTGGAACAGCCCAAAACAATGGGAACAGGCAAAAATCAATGTGTGACAAAATGAGTGAGGTTAACATTAATTGTAGCACATGATGGAATTTCGTCACAATACAGTCAATTATTTTTATTCGTCACCTTATGCGCCTCAAGGATTTTGACTGTTGGGTGTTTTGGGCTGTTCTTTCTTCGATAGTGTAGCCGAGAGGCTAATAAACAGGATCAAGAAAATCGGGTAACGGACCTTATCAAGAGTATCTACACGAATGAGTTATGGACCCTTGTCGTTGTCGGGCGGCATGATGTGTTCGTTTGGTTCTAATTCGAGGGTTTCCGGGGCCATCTGGCTTTCGGCTGCCGGGAACAGCATGTTTTCTTCCCTATCCAGATGATCTTGCAACATCCCGTCCAAAGCGAGCGTCAAAGACCGTCTCATGAGACTATCCGCGGAATACAGTTGGTCCCTGATGCTTTGGATTTGCCGGTGATCGTCGATGAAAGTTTGCACCATCTCTGACCCGATGGACTGGGCAAGGAGAGGAAACACGAGAGTGTCCTCCAGATCAATGTGGCGATCCAACTCGCCGGTCAAAGCCGCCTTGGCCATGTCCAAGGCTGTGTTCACTTCCTGTTCGCTCTGCTCGTGACAGGATTGTGCCAACTTGCGTAAGAATGGTCTCAATTTTTGGTGATCATCCGTCAGCATGGTGATAGCATTCATGATACCCCTCTCCTTTTCAAACACATCCATTGTTCAAATGAGGTAAACGGACGTTCGATTAACCCCCCGCCAATCGACCTTACCATATTGCCAACTTGACCCTTTGTCATGGGCCGAATGGTCCCGGGAAATGTAGCCGTTTGGCCCAAACTATTAGACCATTGACCCTTGGCCGTACGCTTTTTTGCAGGGGGTAAGTCAAATAGCCTACGTGAGTTAGGGCCGATGATTCTGTGCAAATCTTTGTAATGTGACAAAAATATTGAATAGAAAGCGAATTCTGTCGTGCATGGCAGGTGTGAAGTCAAGGGGGAACAATGATGTCCGAAGGGTTCGTGGAATTGACAGTGAATGGCGCTCCTCAGGCGTTGTGGGCCCAGGAATCGGCTACTCTGCTGCAGGTTTTACGAGAGATCTTAGGACTCACCGGAACAAAAAACGGCTGTGAAACAGGCCACTGCGGTGCCTGCACGGTGTGGATAGACGATGTGCCCCGCTTAGCCTGTTTGACACCGGTAGGGTCCGTGGCCGGAAGTCGGATAACCACTGTGGAGGGTCTTGGAGCCTGGTGGGAAGAGAGCCATCCGTCATCTCATTACCATCCTGTGCAGACAGCCTTTGTGGAATTCGGGGCAGTCCAATGCGGGTTTTGCACGCCGGGCATGCTGATGGCGGCAGCGGCCCTCCTTCGCGATGAGCCTTTACCCACCGAACAGGAAATTCTGGAGCGGTTGGCGGGCCATCTTTGCCGTTGCACCGGCTATGAACAGATCGTTCGAGCGATAAGACAGGCTGCTCTGACGGAGGTGAAGGAGCTATGACGATCAGAATCCCGAATCTCGTCAAAACTCCGGCTTCCCTATCGGCGGGGCCGCGCATTGATGCCTGGGCTAAAGTCACAGGCCAGGCCCTCTATGCCGATGACATCCGGTGGCCCAACATGGCTTATGGTGTGCTCGTGGCAAGCCCTTATCCCCATGCCCGCATCGTCAAAGTCGATTTGGAACCGGCCCAGGCCATGCCGGGGGTGTTGGCCGCCTTGGCGGGACCAGGCAGTGTCGCCCCTTATGGTATCATGCCGTCCACCCAGGACGAACACGCGCTGGCCACGGATAAGGTCGTTTATTTGGGAGAGCCGGTAGCGGCTGTCGCAGCCACGACGCTTGCGGCCGCACGAGATGCCGCCGGGAAAATTGTCTGCGAATATGAGGTGTTGAAGCCTGTGCTCCGGCCTGGGATTGAAAAGGAAAACCCGGGAATGGAGCCGGTTCATCCCGGCCGTCTCGAGGGCAACCTCTTCAAGGAGGTGGATCTCGAATTCGGTGACACGGCCAAGGGATTTCTCCATGCCTACACCACGGCGGAAGACACTTTTTTCTATCAAGGCAGCGCCCACGTCGCCATGGAACCCCATGCAGCTTTGGGGTACTGGACGCCGGAAGGACGGGTGGAACTGATCACGGCGACCCAAACGCCGCACTATGTGCAACGGGAACTGGCGGTTGCGCTGGGCATCGAGAGTTACCGCATTCGTGTGCGAGCCAGTGTTGTCGGCGGGGGATTCGGAGGCAAAAGTGAACTCTTTCCCCATGAGATTGCGGCGGTCTTGTTGTCCCGGGCATGTGGACGGCCAGTGAAAATCACGTTGAGCCGAGAAGAGGTCTTTTATGCTCACCGGGGGCGGCATCCCGTATCCATGCGGGTGCGGACAGCATGGAATAAAGATGGGCGGATTCAGGCCATGGACTTTCGATCGGTGCTGGACGGGGGAGCCTACGCTTCATACGGTCTGGCCACGACTTATTACACCGGCGCGCTGCAAACTGTGACCTACACCATTCCTGCCTACCACTTTCACGGAGAACGATGGTATACGAACAAACCGCCTTGCGGTCCCAAGCGGGGTCATGGCACAACTCAGCCGCGGGCCTTGGTGGAAGTTCATTTGGACCGGGTGGCCCGTGCTCTCGGGATTGATCCTATTGAGCTGCGCAGAAGGAATTTGACGCCTGCGTATTCCGTGACGATCAATCAGCTTGAAGTCGGCTCATCCGGTTTACAGGCCTGTCTGGATGCGGTGGAATCCTTAAGCAATTGGCACGCCCGGCGTTCTCGCCCAGATCCCGACCGGGGACTCGGGTTTGCTTGTTCCGCGTACCTCAGTGGAGCGGGATTGCCGATCTATTGGAATCCCTTGCCCCACTCAGGGGTCAGAATGGCTGTGAATCGCGACGGCGGTGTTCAAGTTTTCTGCGGGTTGACGGATATCGGACAGGGAGCCGAGACCATGCTGGTGGTGCTGGTCGCGAAAGCGCTCGGCATTAAGGCGGACCGTATTCGCGTTTATACCGCGGACACGGGGACGACACCTGTGGATTTGGGATCCTATTCCAGCCGGGTGAGCATGATGGCGGGAAATGCGGTGCTTGAAGCCGCTCAACGCATGCGCCAAATCTTGAAAGACAGTGTGTGTGCCCATAAGGGCGTGGCTCAAAGCATGGTCGTCCAGGACGGCGAACTCTTTTACGTACAAGGGGACGAGCCAATCTCCTTTACGCAGGCGGTTTTGTGGGCCGAAGAAGATTTGGGGCCCTTGACGACTTTTGGAGCCTATACCCCACCTAAAGCCCTGGGCCGCTATAAAGGGGCGGGGGTTGGCCCTTCTCCCGCTTATTCGTTTACCGCCTGTGTCGCCGATGTCAGCGTAGACCGGGAAGACGGCCGGGTTACGGTGCATCACTTGTGGGTTGCCCATGATCTCGGCACTCCTTTACACGCGCCTTCCGTGGAAGGACAGATTCGGGGAGGAGTCGTGATGGGACTCGGAGAAGTGCTCATGGAACGTCAAGCCTTTAACCCCGATGGACGGCACCGGGGTCCTCACCTTTTGGGATATCCTATACCGACGATTCGCGACGTTCCTCCTATAACCATTGCCGTGGTGGGGGAGCCGGACCCCAGAGGACCGATGGGAGCCAAGGAAGTGGGCCAAGGCCCGCTAAATCCTGTAATTCCGGCAGTCATCAACGCCATTTCTGATGCGGTAGGCATCGATGTCAACGAGACGCCGGTGACTCCCGACAAAGTGCTGCGGGCACTGAACCAGAAGTCGAGGAGAAAAGGACTATGACACTACACACCAGGTTGGTGCAGCCATCTACAGCCGAAGATGTTACACGGCTTCTGGGGGAGCCGGAGTCAAAAATTTTTGGGGGAGGCACGGACCTGGTGCCGAACCGGACATGGGGTCTCGACACGTCCGGCACATGGGTTCAACTTCGTGCCGTTCCCGAAGCGACCATGATCTCTTTGGACGAGGAGGGGCAGTGGTCCATCGGGGCGGCTGTGACTCTCAAGGCCATCCTGGAACACCCGAAACTCCCCGGACTTTATCCTCTGCTTGCCGACGCCATCATGGCGGTGGCCACGCCTGAAATCCGCAATCAAGCGACCATCGGCGGCAATCTCTGCCTGGATACGCGCTGCCGGTTTCGCAATCAGCCGCCGATCTGGCGTCTGGGGCTGGAACCGTGTTTCAAATCGGGAGGCAGTCACTGTTATGCCGCGCCCGCGAGTTCACAGTGCGTAGCCATTCTTTCATCGGATACGGCACCCGCCTTCATTGCCCTGGGGGCCCGGCTAAAAGTCCACAGCCGCAGCAATTCCCGCTGGATCGAGGCTTTGGAGCTGTACACGGGGGATGGAGACCGGCATTTGACGCTGGCACCGGGGGAGTGGATCGAGACTATCCGGTTGCCGAGCCGTCCGCCCTTAGGGGTATTTGACAAATGGCGGATAAGAAAGAGCATCGATTTTCCCGAAGTGAACGTGGCGATCAGCGTGGCACCAGGGGAGAATTCCAGGGAGATGCGCATGGTGCTGGGAGCTGTAGCCCCGGGGCCGATTCGTCTTCGGGAGGCCGAAAGACTGTTGGCCCAGGGGCCGTGGGACCAAGACCGACTCGTGCTGGCGGCTCATACGGTTACGGGTGCGATCCATCCCTATGACAATGGACAAATGGGTGTGGTGGGCCGCAAACGAGCGGCTGAGCACATCCTTTACCGGGCGCTGGGGAAATTACGCAACATGATGGGAGAGAAAGGAGTAAGCGCATGACCTGGGCAGAAACCATACTGGCGCGAAAAGCCAACCGAAGCCATGTCGACGCGGGAGAGTACGTGGTGGCCCGCCCCGATGCTTTTATGATGCACGATATTTTTGCGGCCGACGTTCTTGAGCTTCTGGAGAAAAGCGGAATAGAGCGGATTAACGATCCGGATTGTGTCACCGTGGTGTTTGATCACATGGTGCCCGCCCCCTCGGAATATGCCGCGACGCATCAACGAAAGGCAAGAACCTTGATTCGCAAGTACGGCATTGAGCATTTTTTCGAAGGGGGCCGGGGCATTTGCCACCAAGTCATGGTGGAGGAGGGCTTGGTCAAACCGGGAGATCTGGTCGTAGCCACCGATTCCCATACGACAACCTATGGAGCTTTGGGCGCTGTCAGTGCCGGCATCGGATCCACCGAGATGGCTTATGCCCTGGCCACCGGGACTTTGTGGTTCAAGGTTCCGGAAACGGTATTGGTTTGGCTGGAGAATCAATGGCAAGACAGCGTATGCGGCAAAGACCTGATTCTGTCGCTCATGAAAACGATTGGTTCCGACAGTGCACAAAATCGGTCTTTGGAATTTCGGGGACCGGGTGCGGCGGCGATGCCGCTGGCCGACAGACTGACTATTGCCAATATGGGGGTGGAAATGGGGGCGAAATTCGCGCTCTTTCCTCCCCAGCGGGAGTCTCGGGGCAGCGGTCCTTATGCCCATGAGTATTCTCTGGATCTTTCCCGATTAGAGCCTATGGTGGCCTTGCCCCATCATGTGGAAAACGTCGGCCCGGTGGCAGATCATCAAGGACTTGAAATGGATCAAGTCTTTATCGGCTCCTGCACCAATGGCCGTATCGAAGATTTGCGGGACGCCCAAAGAATCCTGGGGGGACGGCATATTGCGCCACACGTGCGGCTCATTGTGACTCCGGCATCCCGCGAGATCTACCGGCAAGCTTTGCACGAAGGCATCTTGGAGGATCTGATTCAAGCCGGAGCCATTATCGAAGGCCCGGGCTGTGGTCCCTGTTTTGGAGGACATATGGGACTTTTGGCGGCCCAGGAGCGCTGCCTTGGGACCCATAACCGAAACTTTCAAGGCCGCATGGGCAGCCTCCAGGCCGAAATCTACCTGGCGTCCCCTCTAACCGCCGCAGCCACTGCGTTAAAAGGTGTTTTGACCGACCCGCGGGATGTGCTCGGTGCGAGTCAGGAGGTGATTCAATGAAAGAACCGTCGCTGCGTTACCAAGGCAGGGCATGGGTTTTGGGCGATAACATTTCCACCGATTTGCTGTCCCCGGGGCATTATGTTCACGATCCGATGCAGACTCGTCTGAAGCACGTATTGGAAGCCGTTCGCCCGGATTTTGCCCAAGGCGTCGGAGCCGGCGATATCGTGGTCGCCGGCAAGAACTTTGGCTGTGGATCCAGCCGGGAATCGGCACCCATGCATTTGAAGGATTTGGGTGTCGCAGGGGTTATTGCGGAGTCCTTCGCCCGGATATTTTCACGCAATGCGATAGCCATTGGCCTCCCGGTGCTGAGCTGCCCGTCTATAAGCAGCCGGGTAAAAGATGGCGAGTATATCGTTTTCGATCTGCGTGCCGGCGAGGTTATTTTGGCGGACGGATCGCGGCTGAAGTCGGAAAGATTGCCTGATCAAATGTTGGACGTGCTTGCCAAAGGCGGCATTGTTCCAATTCTCGAAGAAATCGGACGCTCCATGAGATCTTAGCAAAAATCCGGATCTCAGGGGAAAGAGAGCAGGTACGGGTAAGAACGAACCATGGGGCCACAGTTTATGGATGAGATGAGATGAATGGAGGGAATAAAATTGGCGATGACTCAGACGAAAGAAGAACACTTTAGTCGTGATTTCTTGGCATCCAAGGCTATAGAAGACTTCCAGGCCTTTATCGGCCGTGTGAAGAAGTCCGTTCCATTTTACCAGGCCAAACTGTCAGAGATAGATCCGGAATCGATTCGCACTCTTGACGACATTTCCCGTTTACCCTTTACCCACAAGGCCGATTTGCGTGAGGCCTATCCGTTTCAGATGTTGGGCGTGGATATGTCCCGGGTCCAGGAAATTCACGCCACTTCGGGAACCAGCGGATCGGCTGTGGTCACGGCCTATACGGCCCATGACCTGAAGCTCTGGGGCGAGGCCATGGGCCGTGTCTTCAGACGGGCCGGAGTCGGTCCCGATGATGTGGTGCATAACGCCTATGGCTATGGACTCTTTACCGGAGGGCTGGGAATGCATTACGCAGCTCTAGAGGTTGGGGCTGCCGTGGTGCCGATGTCGGGCGGCTACACACAACGGCAGGGGAAGATGCTCAAAGATTTGGGTGCGACGGTCATTTGTTCCACACCGTCTTATGCTCAACACATTGCGGAAGCCATGGGGGAAATGGGGATATCCCGTGACGATCTTCATCTCAAAGTCGGCATTTTCGGGGCCGAATCATGGTCTTTGGAAATGTGCCGTGAACTCGAAACGCAACTGGGGATTACCGCATTGGATGTGTACGGGTTGGCTGAAATCATCGGTCCAGGTGTGGCGAGTGAATGTCTTATCGGTCATGAGGGACTGCACGTGGCCGAAGATCTCTTCTATTTTGAGGTGATCGATCCTGATACCGGCCGTCCGGTTCCCGACGGCGAGAGCGGAGAATTGGTCTTGAGTTCGCTCAAGCGGGAAGCCACGCCGATTATGCGCTACCGAACGGGAGACATCACCCGGATTCTCCCAGGCCCTTGTTCTTGCGGGCGCACNCGCCGCATCGATCACATCAAAGGGCGTGTGGACGATATGTTCACGTTACGCGGCATTAACTTATTTCCCAGAGAAATCGAATCGGAACTATTGCGGATTGAAGAATTGGCTCCGGTGTTTCAGTTGGTTTTGGACCGCAACTCTGCGCTCGACATTTTGGAGGTGCACATTGAGCCTAAAGATCACGACATCGTGCATGAACACCTGATCCATAAGGTCAAGACCCATTTGAACCGCACCTTGGGAATTAACGTGGCGGTATCTGTCCAGGAACCCCATTCGATTCCCCGCAGCGAAGGCAAGGCCGTTCGCTTGGTAGATCGCAGGAATTTGGGCCGGTGAGAGCAAAAACGGGAAAGAGAACCGGGGGGAGCCGGCGAGATTTGGTCAAGAGGCCAGGGGATGCGGGATCCCCCTCGTTTCTTTGTCAGCTAGAAGGTGGTGAAAGTCAGTACAGGATGATGCAAGAGGCCCAGGCAAACAGAGCAGATGTATTCTTGTATGCCTTATACGTGACAGATACGATCAACGTGATACATAAAGTGTCACGAAACGAACCTTAAGCCTTGTGAAAGGGGGAGTGTGTCGTGAGCGAATCACTCTTGTACGACTGGAACCAAGTGGCACCTTTAACGGCTGATTTTGCAGCCCCTGATAAGCTGGAGCTGAACGACGAAACGTTGCGCGACGGACTGCAAAGTCCTTCGGTACGCCAGCCTTCCCCAGATGAAAAAATCGAGTTTCTGCGTCTTTTACCCGGGCTCGGTATTCATGCCGCCAATATTGGTTACCCCGGTGCCAGCGAGAGCGCCTATCAGGATGTGGTGCGATTGGCCCGGATCATCCGGCATGAACGTCTCGATATCGAGCCAAATTGCGCAGGCAGGACCCACCTGGCTGATTTGCAGCCGATTCTTAAGGCATCCCAGGAAGCGGGTATCCGGATTGAAGCCGCGCTGTTCCTGGGTTCGAGCGCGATTCGTCAGTGGGTGGAGGGCTGGGATCGCCCCAAATTGCTGCGCACGATCCAAGATAGCGTTGGAACCGCCTATAAAGAGGGGCTCGGCGTTATGTTTGTGACCGAGGATACCACCAGGGCCAGACCCGAGGATTTGGAAGCCATGTACCTGGCGGCTGCGGAGGCTGGGGCCACCCGCTTTTGTGTAGCGGATACCGTGGGCCATGCGACTCCGGTCGGCGCACAACGGGTGGTCGGATTTGTGAAAAATTGTCTGCAACAACGGGGATTCGATCCCGTCATCGACTGGCATGGGCACCGTGACCGGGGATTGGATGTGATAAATGCGTTGGCTGCGTTGTCCGCCGGAGCCATTCGAGTGCATGGGTGTGCCCTCGGTATCGGCGAAAGAGTGGGTAATGCTCCTATGGACACGATTTTGGTCAACTTGGTTTTGTTGGGCTGGATGAGGCAGGATTTGACTCAACTTCCTGCTTACTGCCATTTAGCCTCGGCAATGACTCAGGTTGACATTCCCCGAAATTACCCGGTAATGGGGGAAGATGCCTTCAGCACGAGTACCGGAGTCCATGCCGCAGCCGTCGTCAAGGCCTATTCCAAAGGAGAGACGTGGTTGGCGGATCAAGTTTATAGTGCCGTTCCCGCCGCCTTGGTCGGCCGGCAACAGGAAATTTTGGTCGGACCCATGAGCGGACGATCGAATGCCGAGTTCTGGCTTAAGAACCATGGATTGGACGCCACTCCGGCTCGGGTCGATGCGGTGATGAAGGCAGCGAAGACGACCCGCCAGGTTCTGAGTGCCGATCAGATCCATCAAGTGCTGGGGCAACTGGAAACGCCCAGGGGAGCATAAGGCGTCCCTTCAGGCGTTTGAGATCCAGATGAGGGGCGCGGCATATCAAGGGAGGGATGAAGGTGGCGAGTGTGACCAAAACACGCCAGTTGCTATTGGGCAACGAAGCAATTGCTTGGGGAGCGGTTGACGCCGGCGTGCGTGTGGTAACGGGATATCCGGGAACCCCGAGCACGGAGGCATTGGAATATCTGGCGAAGATTGCTCCGGAAGTGGTGGAAGTCCAGTGGGCCACCAACGAGAAAGTCGCCATCGACGAAGCACTCGGGGCCGCCCTGGCCGGGGCGAGAAGTCTGGTGACCATGAAGCATGTGGGACTAAATGTGGCAATGGATGGATGGATGACCAGTCCTTTGGTAGGAGTTAATGCGGGATTGGTGGTTTTGGTGGCCGACGACCCGGGGATGCATAGTTCGCAAAACGAACAAGACAGCCGGTATCTGGGGAGATTTGCCGGTGTGCCGATTTTTGAGCCATCCGACAGTCAGGAATGTTATCTGTTTGTGCGCTCTGCCTTTGAGGCCAGTGAAGAGTGGGATTCGCCGGTCATGATCCGCACCACGACCCGTATATCCCATTCGAGTTCCGCGGTGACGTTGGGGCCAGCGGAGAGCCCGCCCGTCAAAGGATTTCAGCGTAACCCCGGCAAATATGTCATGCTCCCGATTAATGCCCGTGCTGGCCGCTTGCGCCATCTCGACCGGTTGCCCACGATGGCCCGGTGGGTCGAATCTCATCCTTTCAACCGAGAAGAGATGCGATCGACCCATCTCGGAGTGATTGCTTCGGGCACCGCCTATCAATATGTGCGTGACGTGATACCTGAGGCCAGTGTACTGAAACTGGGCATTACCAACCCTCTTCCCGAAAATATGATTCGGAATTTCGCCGGCAAGGTGGATCGGCTTCTTGTGGTGGAAGAGTTGGAACCTTATCTCGAAGAGAGCGTGAAAAGCCTGGGGATTACTGTTGAAGGTAAGGCTTTCTTCCCTCGGGCGGGGGAATTGTCCTCCGAATCGGTCCGCAAGGGGCTGCAAAAGGCGGGAGCCCTGCCGGATTCTCCGCAAGAGGTGGAGGATTCATGGCCTGCCACCGTTCCCAGACCCCCTTTGTTGTGCCCAGGATGTCCTCATGTCACGCCGTTTTTAGTATTGCGTGAGATTGGGGCCTACGTGAACGGAGATATTGGTTGCTACACCTTAGGAGCTTCAGAGCCTCTTTTGGCGATGGACACGTGCTTGGCCATGGGCTCCAGTATTGGCATGGCGGTGGGCATGGCGAAAGCGGGGGTGAGGGACAAACCGATCGTGGCGACAATTGGTGATTCGACGTTCTTGCACGGAGGCATTCCGGGGCTCATCGACGCCATTTGGAACAATGCCGACATCACGGTGATTATTCTTGACAACGGAACCACCGCCATGACCGGAGGACAGCCTCATCCCGGGACCGCCCACAATGTTCGTGCCGCCCAGGTGCCGCGCATTGACATAGTGGAATTGTGCCGCGCCGTGGGAGTGGAGCCTGTGGTGGTCGATCCCTATGATGTGGGTGCCACTCACCGCACCATTCTGGCCGCTACCCGCCAGCGCGGTGTGTCGGTCGTGATTACCAATCGTCCCTGTGTCCAGGCCCCGGAAAAATTATTGGGACGGACCTACCAGGTGGAATCACAGCGCTGTGACGGATGCCAGCTGTGCATGAACATCGGATGTCCGGCCTTGGGGTGGGATCTGGCCTCGGACGACCTGCGCCGTGCCTGGATTGACCCCGACCAATGTACCGGATGCACGGTGTGCGCGCAATTGTGTCCGCAGTCGGCGATTGTACCCATCAGCCAATCTTAGTGGCAGAGGCCAGGGGAGAGGAGGATCACCAAAACATGAAAGATCCGACACAAATTCGCGCGAATGTCGTTATTGCCGGAGTCGGCGGGCAGGGAGTCATATTGGCAGGCAACATTATTTCGGACGTTTGCATTGCTTATGGGCTTGATGTCAAAAAAGCGGAAGTGCACGGAATGTCCCAACGCGGAGGATCCGTGTCCGCCCAAATCCGTTTTGGTCCCGAAGTCCACGGCGCCCTCGTTGAAAAGGGCCGATTGGACTGGGCCGTTGGATTCGAGTGGGCCGAGGCTTTAAGATGGATGCCCCTGTTAACTCCAAAGGGGACTGTTTTTGTCAGCACCCAGGAAATGATTCCCCCGATTGCCCTCAAAGATCGTGTGTCGGGGACCGTGGACTATCCCCTGGAGTTTCTGCGTCATCCCCGGGTGCGGGCGATTGACGCTCCTTTGGTGGCCAAAGAGGCGGGCAATGTGAAAACGGCGGGAGTCGTGTTGTTGGGCGCTTTATCGACCGAATTGCCGTTTTCGCGTGAAGCCTGGGCCCAAGCCATAACCCACCGGGTGCCGGCCAAGGCGGTCGACGTGAACCTCCGCGCTTTCGATTTGGGCCGCCGGTGGAAGGAGAGAGTGACACCCCACTTGGCGCAAATGCCTCAACCTCTTGTGCGCCAGGTTGAGCTTCATTTGGAAGAATCGTGGTGCAAGGGATGCGGGATTTGCGTGAACGTCTGTCCGGAAAGGATTTGGATGCTGAACGAAAAAGACGTGGTCGAAACGGTGGCCCCGGAGCGATGCACCGGCTGTGGACTCTGTGAGAAGCTTTGCCCGGATCTCGCCATAGATGTGATCACGCATCTTAACTCCAGCGCCATGGTTCATGAAGGGAGAAATGTGTTATGGCAACCGAATTAGTTTCGGGCAATGAGGCTTGCGCCAGAGGGGCCATTGCCGCCGGCTGCAATTTTTTTGGGGGATATCCCATTTCACCTTCGTCGGAGGTGGCCGAGACCCTGGCGAAAATCTTGCCCGGGCACAAAGGCATATTTGTTCAAATGGAAGACGAAATGGCCTCTTTAGGTTCCGTGCTGGGGGCGTCCTTGGGTGGGGCCAAGGCCATGACCGCTACCTCCGGGCCCGGATTTACGCTTATGCAAGAACATCTGGGATATGCCACCTTAGCGGAAATCCCCTGTGTCGTTGTCGACGTGATGCGCGTGGGACCAAGCACGGGAGTGCCCACGGCTCCTTCGCAAGGCGACGTTATGCAGGCGCGCTGGGGCTCTCATGGCGATCGGGAAGTGGCAGTCCTGGCTCCCGCATCCGTCAGGGAAATCTACGATATGACGGTGAATGCCTTCAATATTGCCGAGCGTCTCAGGACTCCCGTCGTGGTGATGTTTGACGAAGTGCTGGCCCACATGCGAGAAGGGGTAGAGCTTTCTGCACCGTCACATGACGAACTGTGGCGCCGCCCCCGTCCTTTGGAAGACCCGGGCCCTTCTTTCCGGGCCTATTTGCCTAACGAGGATGGCGTGGCCGCTATGCCCAACTTTGGCGACGGTTACCATTTTCACGTGACCGGTCTCATGCATAACGAAAAAGGCTTTCCCACCACCCATCCGGAAACCATACGCGGGTTGATGGCGCGGCTTAAGCGCAAAATGGATCCGCTGCCGTTTTGGCTTCCGGCGGAACATTACCGGCTGGAAGATGCGGAACTGGCCGTGGTGGCGTACGGAATCACGTCACGGGTGGCGAGGGAAGCTGTCGACAGGCTTCGGGATCGGGGGGTTCTTGCGGGCCTTTACCGGCCTCGTCTGTTGTGGCCGGTTGGCGCAGCCGATTTGGCAGACACTTTGGGGCGATTTCAAAGCGTCGTGGTGCCTGAAATGAATCAGGGGCAGTGGGTTGAAGTTGTGGAGCGGTATTTGCCGAGCGCGGTGCGGGTGGTATCTCGCAGCAAGCTTGGCGGTGAACCCATGACCACGGAAGAAATTTTGGAGGGGTGCCGGGAGTTCGTGAAAAAAGGGGTGAGGGCACTGTGAATCCTGGCAAACAGCTTTTGCGTCAAGATATGATGCCGCACATTCTCTGCCCGGGTTGCGGCCATGGGATTGTTCTGAATACCCTCGTAAGGGTATTGGCCAAGCGGTTCACATCGATGGATCAAGTGGCCCTAGTTGCAGGGATTGGTTGCTCCAGCCGGATTGTGGGTTACATTGACGCCAATACCTTGCATACCACGCATGGACGTGCGTTGTCGTTTGCCACCGGACTCAAGCTGAGTCGGCCCGAGTTAACGGTCATCGTGATTACCGGGGACGGAGACGGCTTGGGAATCGGCGGCAACCATTTGATTCATGCGGCCAGGAGAAACCTGGATTTGACCTGTATTTTGTTTAACAACGAGACCTACGGCATGACAGGCGGTCAATTGGCTCCCACCACCGTACTCCGGGCGTTTACCACAACAACCCCTTATGGGAATAAGGAAAAGAGTTTTGACGCAGCAGAACTGGTCAAGGCTGCCGGGGCGACTTTTGTGGGCCGGGGGCAGGCTTACCGACCGGATCTGCTCGAAGAATTAATCGATCGGGCAATAGCTCACCGCGGTTTTTCGTTTTTGGATGTGATGACGGATTGCACCGAGTATTTTGGCCGAAAAAATGCCTTGGGTGGAGGCTCCGACCTCCTATTCAGCCAAGCCCGTGGTGAAGAAGCCATTGCCCAGGGCCTGGGCGAATGGCCGGAATTAAGAGATCCGGACGGATTTCCCATTCGCGAAACGGTGCCTATGGGGGTGTTGCACGAAGTGAACCGTCCCACCTTGGAAGAAATGATGGGATTGGCAGGTTATGACGCGAGGGAGGAGTAGCTGTGTGGAAGAAAGAGATTCGTCTCGCCGGGTCCGGGGGTCAGGGTCTCGGGCTGGCAGCCATGGTTTTGGCCGACGCCGCACTTAGGGCCGGACTTCAGGTCAGTACTTTGCAATCCTACGGGCCAGAGGCCCGGGGCGGTGCCAGCCGATCCGACGTCACTCTATGCGATCAAGACATTGCCAATCCTTGGTTTTCCAAGCCCGCCGTTCTGCTCGCTTTAAACGAGAAGGCATGGATGAAATATGGTCCGGAGTTGGCCGAAGATGATCTGGCATTGGTGGACAGCGATTGGGTGAAGCTCCCTGAACGAAGGACAGTCTATCAGATCCCATTGGAGCGAATAGCCAAAACGGAAATGAGGGAAAAACTGGCCGCGAATATGGTGGCTGTGGGCGCCTTGGCGGCCGCAATAGGACGCATTCCTCTGGACGTCTTGATGGAGGCCGCCCGCTCCCGCGCACCCAAGGGCTTTGCCCGGATTAATCAGGATGCTATAAGACGGGGCTGGGAGTTGATGGAAGACTTAAAGGGAGGTGTCGACCGTGGAGGCGCGCGGGGTGCTTGACGGGATTACCGTATTGGATTTATCCCAGGGTGCCGCCGGGCCGAGTGCCGGAATGGTGCTGGGGGAATACGGAGCCCGGGTGATTAAAGTAGACCCCCCGGAAGGCGACTGGGGAAGACGGCTTGGCCCTCCTTTTCTCGGCGAGGACGCGGCGGCATACATGGGGATGAACCGGAACAAGCGCTCCGTGGTGATCAATTTGAAAACAGCGTCGGGTCCCGAAATTTTCAAAGCTCTTGCGGCAAGAAGCGACATTGTGCTCGAGAGTTTTCGTCCAGGAGTCATGGACCGGCTGGGCATCGGCTATTCTGTGCTCTCGCAACAGCATCCGGATTTGATTTACTGCGCGATTTCCGCATTTGGGACTACGGGCCCCTGGCGGGACAAACCAGGAGTCGACGGAATAATTCAGGCCATGAGCGGGCTTATGAGTGTGACCGGAGAACCGGGCGGGCAACCGGTAAAAGTCGGAGTTCCTGCCGCCGATATGACGGCGGCTTTAATCGCCGTTCAAGGCATTTTGCTGGCGCTGTTGGCGCGCGCGGCCACCGGCAAGGGGCAGCGAGTAGACGTCTCTCTTCTGGACAGTCTGTTTTTTTTCCAAACCGTGCCTTGGTCGATGTTCATGGTCAGCGGCCAATCCCCGGGAAGACAGGGCAGTGCCGCTCCATATTCGGCGCCCAACGAAGTCTATCCTACCCAAGACGGATTTCTGATGGTGGCGGCATATTGGCCTCAAAGGTGGGATCGGCTGACCCAGGTTTTGCAATGTCCGGAACTGGCTCGGGATCCGAGATTTTCTGGCGTGCGGGAGAGGGTTATTCACCGTGAGGAACTGTTCGGGCTGCTGGCGGATAAGTTTAAAATGCGGAGCACCGAAGAATGGCGCCAGATCTTGGAGAAGGAGGATATTTTGTGCGCCCCCGTGATGGACTACGACCAGTTGGCACAACTAGACCATGTGATGACACCCCAAAAGTTCCCCCGCCTGGACCATTCCGAGTTGGGATTGACTCCCGGTGTGGGAATGCCGGCACAATTGGCGGACATGCCGCCTAAACCCCAACGCCCGGCTCCATTGGTTGGGGAACATACCCGGGAGATCTTGCAAGAATGGGGTTATGCTTCCCACGTTATCGATGACTTGATTGAACAAGGCGTTGTGTGGGAGAGACCCCGGCCTCTGGCTAAAAAGCGCCAAGACTAGGTCCTTTGGGAGGAGAGAAATGTGGAGGAGTTACTGCAGCGAGAGAATCTGGATACCGTGGTCCGAATCCGCATCAACCGGGAATCGGCCTTAAACGCGTTAACCCCGGAGATGTTAAAGGATTTGCGGACGATGCTGGGAGAGATAGAGGACGATCCGCATGTGCGGGTGGTCATCCTGGCCGGTCAGAAAAAGGCCTTTTCAGTGGGGGCCGATATCAAAGGGCGGGTGGCTGAGTATGATACCGGGACGCTTAAGGATCCACTGGGCGACATCATTCGCGACTTGTTTGGGTTCATCGAGAATCTGTCCAAGCCGGTTATCGCCGCCTTAGCCGGCTACGTTCTGGGGGGCGGTCTGGAACTGGCATTGGCGGCCGATGTCCGCATGGCCGATACCACCGCCAAGTTGGGATTCCCCGAAGCCAATGTGGGGAGTTTGCCGGGTGCCGGCGGCACGCAAAGGCTTCCCAGGATTGTCGGCCCCAGCCGGGCTATGGCGTTAATGTTCACCGCAGAGCGCATTGATGCCGGACAGGCTTTGGCCTGGGGACTCGTGGACCGGGTGGTGGAAGAAGGGATACTTGACGAAGAGAGTGTGTTCTGGGCTCAGGTTATGGCGAAAAAAGCTCCTTTGTCCCTAGCCTACATTAAGCAGTTGGTGCATCTCGCCTCCAGTACCGACATCAAGACAGGCATGGCGTTTGAAACCTCGTGTCACACCATCTTGCGAAAGTCCAAGGACCGGGAAGAAGGAATGCGGGCCTTTGTGGAAAAACGCCCGCCTCACTTTATCGGGCAATAGGGGAATATGGGAAAGGAGTTGACCGAAGATGCACGGATTTGAAGGACGGGTGGCGCTTGTAACCGGCAGCGGCCAAGGGATTGGAGAGGCTATCGCGAGGCGTCTGGCCTCGGGCGGAGCACACGTTGTGCTGAACGACATTGTGCCGGAACGTGTGGCGGAGGCGGTGCAACGGATAAGCCAGGAGGGCCATCTTGCGGAATATGTCGTGAGTGACATCGCGACGAAAGAAGGGGCCGAGAAGTTGGTGGAATATGCCGTGGAGAAATATGGCCGGGTAGATATATTGGTCAATAATGCCGGGATTGCGAAAGATCGGTATTTGACTAATATGTCCGATGAGGAATGGGAATCGGTCATTCGGATTAATCTTTCCTCGCAATTTCTAACCTGCCGCGCCGCGGCCCGGGTCATGATAGAGCACAAATACGGCCGCCTCATCAATATTGCTTCCAGAGCCTGGCTGGGAGGCGCGGGACAGGTTAACTACAGCGCGTCAAAAGGGGGTGTGGTGAGTTTAACCCGAACCCTGGCCCTGGAACTGGGAAAATTTCAGATCACCAGTAATGCCGTGGCTCCCGGCCTGATAGATACTCCCTTGTACCGGCAGTTAAAACCGGAAGTTCAGGAACGGCTTGCCAAAACGGTTCCTGTGCAGAGAGTAGGAACACCGGAAGAGGTGGCGGATGCGGTGGCGTTTTTTGCGGACGACGACGCCGGATACTTAAATGGCCAGGTTATTTACGTCTGCGGCGGCCGTAGTGTGGGGTCTTACTAGAGTGACGGAGGAGCGCAATACGGAAAGGAGTGAGAAACGTGGCAGAAATCCAAGAAAAAACAAACGGTCCGGATCATTACGAAATCGATGGAGCAAATATCTATTTGCTGGGCAGCCAGTGTAGTGCGTGTGGTGCCGCATTTTATCCAGAACAAACCGTCTGCGGCCGTTGCGGTCACCGGGGCAGCGAGAGCTTGAGGTTAGGGCCTGACGGCATACTTTATACCTGGACCCGGGTTCACCAGTCAACTCCCGAGTTCAAGACGCCTTACGTGCTGAGCTATGTGGATTTTCCGCAAAACGTACGGGTATTGGTGCCTTTGGTCGACAATGCGGAACCCAAAATCGGCATGGCCGTCAAGTTGGTCCTGGCTCCAGGGCCAAAGCTTTCGCACGATGGGCAGCCGGTCGAATTGGTTCACGTGGCGCCCGTTATTGCGAAGGAGGAACAGCTATGAATGATGTCTATGTGATAGGAGTGGGGATGACGCCTTTTGGGAAGCATCCGGACCGTACTGCTGCCGACTTGGCCGCAGAAGCGATTTTGGGGGCCTTGGACGACGCGGGAGTCAAAGCTGCGGACATTGAGGCGGCATGGGTTGGCCACGTGTTTCAAGGCATGGCCATGGGTCAGAGGGGCCTTGGCGCCGCTGGTATGTCAGGGCTGCCCATAACTAACGTGGAAAATGCCTGCAGCAGTGGATCCACGGCAATTTTTGACGCTGCGACCGCTCTTAAGGCCGGGATTTACGACGTAGTCCTCGCGTGCGGGGTCGAATTGTTGTCGACCAAGTTTCGCGGAGCTCTGGCTCCCGATGAGAGTGACATCGAGGCCCAAATTGGTTTGACCATGCCGGCCGTGTATGCCATGCGTGCGCGCCGGCACATGGAGCAATACGGCACTACATCCAGAATGCTTGCCGCCATTGCCTCCAAAAACAAGTTCAACGCCAGCCTAAATCCTTTGGCTCAGTTCAAAAAACCGGTTTCAGTCGACGAAGTGCTGGCCGGGCGCATGATAGCTGATCCCTTGCATCTCCACGAATGCGCCCCTGTCTCCGACGGAGCCGCCGCGGTGGTTTTGATCAGTGGGAGGAAACTCAACCAATTGGGAGCATCCCGGGCTGTGAGACTTGCGGCTTCGCAATTACGCAGCGGAAAACTCGAAGTCGGGTTGCCCGACATGACTATTGAAGATCTGACATGGAGGACAGCTGAGGCTGCTTACCGGGATGCGGGTCTAGGGCCGGAAGACGTGGGTATGGCGGAAGTGCATGACTGTTTCAGCATTGCCGAAGCCACACGCGTCGAAGGGTTGAAACTTTACCCCCGGGGAGAGTATCCGGCACGGGTGGAACGAGGTGAAGCCAATATCGACGGACGGTTGCCCGTCAACATGAGCGGAGGCCTGTTGGGTAAGGGGCATCCGTTGGGAGCCACCGGAGTGGCCCAAGTGATAGAAATAGTCAAGCAATTGCGTCATGAGGCGGAAGGCCGCCAGGTCGAAGGCGCCCGGGTGGGCCTCGCCCATTGCCGGGGAGGGAAGGCCCGAGGGGTGGAAGGAACGGCTTGCACCGTCAATATTCTGACAATATAAGTGAGGCGACCAGGATGGCCATTGAAATGCAAATGACAGCATCGCTCGGCAGTGCGGAACTCATTCCCGTTCGCTGTACGGTGATGCGGGGAGGAACCAGCAAGGCGGTTTTTTTGCCCGCTGAGGTAGTGCCCGAATCGGCATCTGCACGCGAACGGTTTCTGTTGGCGCTGATGGGCAGCCCGGATCCCCGTCAGATTGATGGGTTGGGCGGGGCCGATCTCTTGACGACAAAAGTCGCGATTATCGGACCATCTACGCGTAAGGACGCGGATTTGGATTATACTTTTGCCCAAGTGTCGGTGACCCGCCCCGAGGTGTACTTCGACATGAATTGCGGGAACATTTCCTCGGCAGTGGGAGTCTATGCCGTGGAGCAAGGCTTAATTCCATCCCAAGAACCCCTCACACGTATCCGCATTCATAATCGCAATACTCATACCGTCCTCTTGAGCGACGTGCCCGTTAAAGGGAATCATGCCTTGGTCGAGGGCGATTGTACGGTGGACGGTGTGCCGGGAACCGGAGCCGCTGTGAAGATGGATTACCATCTCACGGCCGGGGGTGCTACGGGATCTCTGTTGCCAACCGGTCATGCCCAGGATGTCATCGCAATCGAGGGGTGGGGCGAGGTTAGAATCTCGGTCGTCGATATTGCTAACGTGGGCTTTATGGTGTCGGCCGAGGATGTCGGGTTGGATCCATCGAAAATCCCAGCGGTACCGGATCAGGACCTGTTGCGTAAAATGGATGCTCTCCAAAGGACTGTGGCCAAACTTCTGGGAATGGCCCAGGGACAGCTGACACCCATTCCCGTCATCGTAGCGCCACCCCATGATTTTGAAACCATCGTGGGAGGGGTTGCCGTAGAGGCTGACCAAGTGGACATTGTCTCGGAGGTGATTGGGGGACAGCCGCTCACTCTTCATAAGGCATTCCCCGGAACCACCAGTGTGACTCTGGCAGTGGCGGCAAAAATTCCGGGAACGGTCGCCTACGAACTGGCTCGGAAAGAGGACACTCACACGGTTCGGATAGGACATCCCAGCGGCCGGATGGAGGTGGGGGTCCGCGTTTCGTCCTCTTCCTCCCACGACGGATCAGTAGTAGTGGACGAGGCGTCGTATCTTAGGACGGCCCGTTTGCTTATGGACGGCATCACGTATTTGAGGCGTTCCAGGCTTTAAAGTCTCTAGGGGAAGACGGGGCTTGGCCAATGAAGAATGCACAAAGACTCCACCCAGGCTGCGCTTCCCCATCTCCAAGTTCAAGTCAAAACGGGAGAAAGAAGGGACCGCAATGGTGAGAACAACGGAAACAGGGGTTACAGGCATCCGTTATCCTTCTTATCGCTGGGTCGTTGTGCTGGTGATATTTCTGCTGGCACTGTTTGAAAACATGTCACTCTTGACAACCAGTATTATTAATCCTGTCTTATTGAAAACGTTTCATTTTTCCACTGCGCAGGTGGGCATGCTGAGTTCCGTGGCGGGATGGCTCGCCATTCCCATGGCCATGATAGGCGGTTACGCTGCCGACCGCTGGGGCCCCAAATTAGTCGGCGGAATTTTACTGGCTGTGGCATCCATCGGCAACTTCCTATGGGCCGGAGCCGGCGGGATGGGTTCAATGATTGTGGCCCGGATTGTTTATGGAATTGGAGGAACTGGGGGATCAACGCCGGTAGGGAACCGCGTCATAGGGTATTGGACACCGAAACCTGAACGGGGCAGGGCAGCCGCCATTTATAATTTTAGTTTCCCGTTGGGCGTCCTGATTCTGACCGGCATCGGAGCCCCTTTGGAATTCCTGTGGGGTTGGCAAGCCCCCCTTATTGGGTTGGGAATCCTAGGTCTAATCGTCCTCATTCTCTGGATGTTGCTGGTGTCAAACCGTCCCGATCAGAGCCGTTTTGTCCCGCCTGTTCAAAGTCATTACCTCGATGAACCGAAGGAATCAGAGAAAATTCCCTTGAAGACCATCATCGCTTCGCCGACGCTGACCGGCACCGGAATAGCCTGGGCACTGTCGGGATGGTCTTTTGTGTTCTTGGTGGCATGGTTGCCCGCTTACTTTGTGATGGTGAAGCACCTGAATTTAATGCAGGCGGGATTTGCGGCAGTAGGGCCCTGGATTGGGGGAGCCGTGATGGGACTCTTGGCGGGATTTATTACCGACTACGTCTTTGCTCGCACCAAAAGCCTGCGAATAGCCCGAACCTATCTCGCGGCCTTGGGACAATTTGTCTTTGGCCTCGCGATTTTGTCGACTTTATTTGCCCAGTCAGTGATTACAGTTGCCATTCTGCTGTTTATCGCCGAGAGTCTCAACGAACTGTCCGCTTCCATTTTTCAGGTCATTCCCGTTGACACGTTGGCTCGCCGGGCGGGTTCAGCGACCGGGTGGATTTTTTTGTTGGCCCAGATCATGGTCACGTTGTCTCCTCTCATCACGGGGGCGTTCTTGATTCATGGCACTCAGTTCTTGCCGGCATTTTTGGTGGCGGGGATTTTGCCCTTGATTGGGGGCGTAGTGTTGCTCACCATGGTTTATCCGGGGCAATTGGGGCGAAACCGAGGTGCCATCTAAAGTAGACGGAAAGCAAGGAAAAGAGGAAAGAGGACCCAGAGCGGGTCTTAAGGGACAACAGGAGGGGGGGAGATAAGATCTATGACAAACCGGGCGGATGTGCTGATTGTGGGAGGAGGGCCGGTGGGACTCTTCGGCGCGGCTTTAGCGAGCCTTCACGGAATGCGGGTCAAAATCGTGGAAGCCTTGCCGCGATTGGGCGGCCAATTGACGGCCGTCTATCCTGAGAAAAAGATTTACGACGTCGCCGGATTTCGGGGAGTTCGGGCTCAGGACTTCGCTGAAACATTGATCGCCCAGGCACTGGACTATGAGCCCGAGATCGTCACCAATGAAATGGTCGAACGAGTCGAACAGGAGGATGAAGACACATTTTCCGTCGTCACAAACCGGGGCAGGCATCTGACCCGCACCGTGCTATTGACCGTGGGTATTGGGTCGTTTTCTCCGAGGCCCATCCCTGCTGCAGGCGCCGATCGGTTTCTGGATCGGGGCGTTTACTATTTTATGCCTTTTTTGGATCGCTTTCGGGGCCGGCGGGTGGCCGTGGTGGGCGGCGGTGATTCCGCCGTTGACTGGGCCATCGCCTTATCGCAAGTCGCCGGTCGCGTTTACCTTATTCATCGCCGCAAGGAATTCCGTGCTCAGAGTCACAGCGTGCAGCAACTGCATCGACTGGCCAATGTCGAGGTAATGGTTCCTGTTGAAGTACGCCGAATCGAGGGTGACGAATGGATTCGGCAACTTTCTATCGAGTGGACGGAATATGAACGGCACGAAACTCTAAGTATTGATGCTCTAGTCAGCGGTCTGGGGTTTGTACCCAAATTGGGACCATTGAAATCCTGGCCCCTGGAATGGGACGGGGTACGGATTCGGGTGCAGCCGAACACCATGGAAACCAGTATCCCCCGCATCTTTGCCGCGGGGGATGTGGTCAGCTATCCCGGAAAAGTGTTCTTGATTGTGGCGGGGTTCGGTGAAATAGGGATTGCGGTGGCGCGCATCCGGCAAGTTCTCAATCCGAAACTCTCTAGTCACTTGCCTCATAGTTCCAACATGGATTTAACGAAACCCCCGGTGTTGGGGTAACAGAATCGAAAAGGGACAAGAAGGAGGGGTCATTTGTGCCGGATGAGACGGAACAACAACGATTATTGAACGTCACCGATGCCATTTTCGGACACTGGGATAGGCCGGATGCCGAAGAACGGGTGGCGGTGGTTTACCGTGATCAAGTATGGTCTTACCGCCGGTTGATCGATGAAGTGAACCGGGTGGGGAATGGTTTAGTTAAGATGGGTGTGGAAGCCGAAGATCGCATTTTACTTATCGGATATGATTCTCCTTTCTTTGTGGCTATTCTGTTTGGTGCCATGAAAATCGGAGCGGTCCCGGTTCCTGTTAATACCTATCTTTCTCCTCAAGACTACCGATATTTTCTCGAGGACTCACGGGCCAAGGTGCTGGTGATCCAGCCGGAAATTTGGGATGAGGTGGCGCCGGAGTTGAGCCAGGCGGCGTCCGATCTGAAATGGGTCATGCTGTTGCCAGGGTTGAAAGACTCTTTTGTGCGTCCTCAAGGATACGGGGGTCCCTTTCTTTTTTACCAGGATTGGATTGGACAGTGGGATACGAGCTTGAAAGCGGCTAAGACCCACCGTGACGACATGGCGTTTTGGCTTTACAGTTCAGGCAGCACGGGGAGACCCAAAGGCGTGGTGCATTGCCACAAGGACATGCTGTTTGCCAACGAGATGTATGCCCGCAACATCTTGAATGTGACGGAACAAGACCGTCTTTACAGCGCGTCGAAGCTTTACTTTGCCTATGGGCTCGGCAACGGTTCATACTTTGCCTTGGCCAATGGGGCATCGGTTGTGCTGGTTCCGGACAAGGTGGATCCTCAACACGTTTTCAGTACTATTGAACAGACCCATCCTTCCCTTTTTTTCGGCGTGCCTACGCTTTTTAACGCCATGCTAAGGAGTCCAGGTTCTTATTCCCTTTCGGGAATCAGGGCGTGCGTGTCCGCCGGCGAGCCTCTCTCCCAAGAAATTTACCTGCGCTGGAAGAGCCGGTTCGGGGTGGAAATCCTGGACGGTATTGGTTCGACCGAGGTTCTTCATATTTACATTTCCAATCGCCTGGGTCAGTCCCAGCCGGGGACTACCGGAACTGTGGTGCCGGGCTATGAAGTGCGTATTCTTGATCAAGAGCTGCAACCGGTTAAACCGGGAGATATGGGAGATTTGTACGTCAAAGGAGACAGTGTCGCTCCGTATTATTGGGGACAATATCACAAAACCCGTGCGAGTATGATCGGCGAATGGTTTAAGACGGGGGATAAATACTTTCAGGATGCCGATGGACATTTTGTGTATTGTGGCCGATCCGATGACATGATAAAAGTAGGGGGCATCTGGGTTTCCCCGATTGAAGTGGAAAATGCGTTGGTGCAACATCCTCTGGTCGTGGAAGCGGCCGTCATAGGACAGCTGGATGCCGATGGATTGGAAAAACCCGCCGCATTTGTCGTGTTGCAGTCTGATGTGACTGCAGGTCCTCAATTAGCGGCGGAGCTCCAGGATTTTGTCAGAGGGCACCTAGCCCACTACAAGTTCCCGCGCGCGATTTATTTTGTGTCGGAACTGCCTAAAACGGCAAGCGGCAAGATTCAACGCTATCGGCTTCGTGAAGAGGCCATGTTGTCCGGAACATGAGGAGGGCGTGAAAAAGATGCGGCGCACAAAGTGCCTCGGAAGGAGAGAGACGATGCGAGAGAGGGGGGAGGCAGGGGACCGTTCAGCCACGCTGCGTCCTTGAGAGCCATAACCACGCTAAGCGAAAGAGAAGATTTGCGGAACAACCGTTGGGTTGAACGTGATGAACATTATTCAGAAAGAGGATTCCAGCCGTGCGGTGACCCAAAAGGGTTCGGCACGGCTGGGCTGTGTAAGGTTTCTTCAGGGTTCCGAGAAAATCAGGCACGTGCACGAATCAATTAAGGTAAAGAGCGAGCAATGTGAAAATCTCTTTGCCGTAAGAACAATGCGGTGGATTTTAATTAGATTTCGTTTTTTTTAGGCATTACTTCGGCTCATTATGCCCGTGAAAATGGCTCCACTGGGTATTGTGTTCTGCTTGCAGCCATGGCACGCTGAGCCGGGAATCCGTGCAGGTAAGCCCTTCTTCAAGGCTATCCAAATATTTGAGATCGGCTCCTATCCGGTATTGAAATTCCTTGTTGCCATACCCCACGTGACCATGTCCCGGTATGAAAATGCGAAGTTCGGGGTCAACAGTCGATAATAAGTGTAAGCCGTCGCGGTAGTCTTTCAAGGGATCAGATGCTGTCAAGTCGAGAAGCGGAATTTCGACGTCGGAGAGCATATCTCCACAGATCAGCACGCCGGACTCCTGCACAAACAAGGCGGCATGTCCAGGGGCATGGGCGCTGTGCCTCATAAGTTGAACAAGCGGACCGCTCCAAGGCACACAGTGCATTTCGGGAGGAAGAGGGGTTAGACGGCCACGGCCGAACAGATCCGGAGGGTGGCCCGGTGCAACCCGTACCATTTCAGCGAACATGGCATCGCGGTGGGCTTGAAGACTTTGGATGGCGGAGTCTGTCGCATAACGGGGCGCATTACCCAGTGCCGGATTCCACAAAACATGGTCCCAGTGGGCATGGGTTGAGAACCCGGCTTCTGTCCGCAGCTCGGCCTTTCGCAGATCAATCCCGAGACTGATGAGGTCTTTCACGGTGACAGCGGGGTCAATCACCAGACCGTTGTGGCTCGAACCTTCGATCACGACGGAATTGGTCAGATAGAGTAAACTGGAAGCCACATAGACCCTGGGAGCGACGATTCTCAAGCGTGACATGGAGGACACCTCGAATGTTAGGTGATCATCAGTGCTGCTTAACATCTTTGGCCAAAACCGGTTGTGGGTCAAGTAACATTTTATTTTAGGTTAGGAGGCCTGAAATTTTAACGTACGAATAGGACGGTTATGCTGGACAACGGCTCTGCGTCTTGCTATGCTTCGTTGGGCAACTCTAACAAAGGAG
>PXYT01000018.1:0-61364 GCA_003023725.1 Sulfobacillus benefaciens
GTCTCGGCGCAGCGATCAAGGAGCCAGGAAGCTGTGGGGGCGACCCCGAAACCCCCACCTCAACCCCATCGGGGTTAGGTGGCGGGAGAGTTCATTGTACTCATCCTCCTCCCGCTTGAAGAGATATTCTTCAACCGCCACTCCGAGGAGTGCACGCAACTCGTCGGCACTGTCCTTCAACAGAAAATCTTGCAAGCCCTCGATAACCAGAATTTCATGCTCCCACACGAAGGGCAAAATCGCAACCGTTATCCCGTCCACTCTTGAACCCATTCTGCCATCCTTTCGCAAGACGGCTACAGCACGGCTCAATACCCACAGTCTCTCCCCAGCGGAAAGGTAGCCCAACTCGCGTCGTATCAAGCGATGCAGCCACAATTCGCAATTGTTTTCGATAAATTCAGCAACTGCACGAGCCAAAGGATAGATGCATTCATCGGCCTGGTTTTGAGGCACCTCGCACCGTATCCAGTACAACCCGCATTGAGCATAACGTGTCATGGTCATTGCAGGATTGATCCAGGGTATTCGGGGAGCGGACAGGTAGCTTCCAATCATCCACCGCACTTTTATCCATCCCATCACTCGTTTTGTTTATGCTACTATTTAGTATATTCACTATTCTGGTTTTCTATTCTTTCGTGGTCGCTTCCTATTTCCTTATGAGCTTTGGAGTGTATGGAACCTCAGGAGACAATGCTCAAAACGATCGGATTCACCAACAAGTTGCCACGAGTCACAATCTAGGAGGGAGAGGAAAAATTTGGAAACAGGTGATTCGCACCAAGATAGCGTGCAGAAGTACTTCACCAAATATCATGGGGCTTACCGCACCAGTTCAAGTCATGCCACGGGAGAGGATTTGCACATCCTAATCGACAGCCTTTCTCTTCCCCCCAGAAGTAAGGTACTGGACACCGCGTGCGGAACTGGTCACACTGCTGTAGCTCTGGCTGCTCTGGGTCATGACGTTGTCGGGATGGATTTGACCGACGCAATGCTCCAAGATGCCCGGGAACTGGCACGAAACCGTCACTTGACCGTCGAGTGGGTTCAAGGCGACGTGCACAATCTGCCATGGCCTTCTGATACTTTTCAGGCTGTCACATGTCGGCGGGCTGCACATCATTTTACCTCGCCAGCTCAATTTGTCAGGGAGTCTTTCCGGGTTCTCAAACATGGCGGTAAAATCGGTATTGCCGACATGACCGCACCCACTGAGGCCATCGATGCCCTCAATACTGTGGAAAGGTTACGGGATCCGTCCCATCAAAGAACTATGAGCGCCAATGAGTGGACCTCGCTTATGGTGGCGGGAGGATATGATATCGAATATCTCCAAGTTTGGACGGAATGTCTCGATCCTCACGATTGGCTCTACCCTGTTTCTTGGGATTCAATAGAAGGTCGAGCCGTGATGAAAAATTTGTATGCAGAGACAATTTCACAAAAACTTTTGTATGAAGGGCACTTCGTCAAATATCGCATAGTGTTGGTTGCTAACAAGCCCTGAACACACAGAACATGAATGGAAAATTAAAAAAGCCCTAAGGCATAACTTGGTGGGCGGTACAGGACTCGAACCTGTGAACCTCTCGCATGTCAAGCGAGCGCTCTAACCAACTGAGCTAACCACCCATGTTAATGGAGGCGACGCCCGGATTCGAACCGGGGCATAGGGGTTTTGCAGACCCCTGCCTTACCACTTGGCTACGTCGCCTTATCGCTAAGGCGGCAGATGGAGCGGAAGACGGGATTTGAACCCGCGACCCTTGCCTTGGCAAGGCAATGCTCTACCACTGAGCTACTTCCGCATCACGCTCTGCTATTATACCAAGGGTCACTTTCGTTTGCAAGCCTATTTGGGAGCGTAGTGATAAAAACCGCGACCGCTCTTCTTTCCCACATGCCCAGCCCTAACTAAGCGGCGCAATACCTGCGGGGCAGCAAAACGGTCGTCGTGAAATTCATTATAAAGATAATCCATTACCTCCAAATCAACGTCAAGACCTGTAAAATCGGCCAATGTTAACGGTCCCATCGGGTGGTTGAGACCAAGCTTTACCGCTTTGTCGATGTCTTCCTGAGTCGCCACTCCCTCTTCCAGGATGCGCATAGCTTCGATAAATAATGGCATCAAAATACGGTTCACAATGAACCCTGGGGTGTCTTTCCGTACCACCACCGTCTCCTTGTTCATTTGAGCGGCTAAGTGCTGTGCAAATTCCACTGTACGGTCGGCCGTATCTTCTCCTCGAACTAGTTCCACGAGTTTCATGACAGGAGCCGGATTGAAAAAATGCATGCCAATCACAGACTCCGGCCGCTGGGTGACGCCAGCAAGTTCCGTAATAGAGAAGGATGAAGTATTCGTCGCTAAAATGGTCGATGGTGCAACAAGATCGCTTAACTGCCGGAAGACGGACTTTTTCACTTCCATAACTTCAACAACGGCTTCAATTACGACCTCCGCATCCCTAAATTTCTCGAGGGAACTTTCCTCGATATTATCCATAGTCCGCTCCATGTCACTTCGACTGATTTGCTCACGGTCAAGAGCCCTAGTCAGTCGTTGTCGAATCTTCGCGAGTCCCGATTTAACGGCATCCGTTTGATTGTCATAGAGCAAGACATGAATATTATTCCGGGCTGCTAATTGGGCAATCCCGGCACCCATCGTACCCGCTCCGACTACACCTAGTGTTTTTACTGTTTCCATTAAATAATCCTTCCTCCCCCAAATTAAAAGTCACCCCATGATGTGTGAACCGCTGTCCACAAACAAAATATGACCCGTAATATGACGGGCCCAGTCTGATGATAAAAATACCGCGGCATTTCCCACATCATCCGTCGAAATGTTCTCAGGTATTGGCGCCCTTTCCTCTGTACTGTGCAAGGCTTGCGAGATTCCCTTGACTCCGGCCGCTGCCAATGTTTTCACAGGTCCCGCCGAAATGGCGTTCACGCGAATATGTTCCTTTCCTAAATCAAACGCCAAATACCGAATGGATGATTCCAAGGCGGCCTTGGCAACACCCATAACGTTGTAATTCGGCATCACACGGGTAGAACCCTGATAGGTCATCGCCACAATACTGCCTCCTCCGGCCTTTGTCATCGAAGGATATACAGCGCGGGTCAGTTCAGTCAGGGAATACGCACTCACTGTTAGTGCCATTACAAACCCGTCTCGCTTGGTATCTAAAAATCGGCCTTCCAAGTCAGTACGATCGGCATAGGCTATAGAATGAACCAGAATATCAATACCCTTAGGGGCCATGGCCTCCAAGTCGTTTGCAAATGCTGTCATTGACTCATCGTTGCTCACATCCAATAATAACGACTTTACCGGCGCATCGACATCATCCAATAACTTGTCCAAATTTTCTTTAAACCGTTCGTTCTGATAGGTGACAATCAAGCTCGCCCCTTCACGCAAATACGCACGAGCAATACCCCATGCAATACTTCTCTTATTGGCAATGCCCGTGACCACTGCCACTTTTCCTTCTAATAAACCCAAAGGTTACCCCTGCCTTTCATAGTCTTTCAGTTTGGTGAAATTACGCTTCTTTACGGATCACAGAGATCCCGAATTTTGCCATTATCATACCCCATCATTGTGGTTCCGGCCATAACTCCGGAATAAGCAGGTCCAAAGGTTTTTTCCCATCGAGAAAGGCTGCAATATTCCGCCAGGCCCGTTCAGCCATGGCCGTTCTCGTTTCAACGGTGGCTGAGCCAATGTGCGGTAACAGTGTGACTTGCGGCAACATCCGTAATTCTGATGCGGCAGATAAAGGTTCCTTTTCAAAAACGTCTAGTCCTGCACCTGCCAGCTTCCCTGCTTTTAGTGCTCGAATCACAGCGTTCTCATCAACCACGGCACCCCGTGCTGTGTTGATCAGAACCGCCGTCGAACGCATTTGGGATAGAGCTTTATCGTCAATCAGGTGAAAGCTCTCCGCGTTCAACGGGACATGGAGTGAAACAATATCAGAAGTGGTTAAGAGTTCCTCCCACGATACCTGCCGCACACCGCCAGGCAGTGTATTGAGCCTTCGCCGCGTAAATACGACAACATTCATACCAAACACTACCGCACGGCGCATGACCGCTTGGGCAATCCGTCCAAATCCCACAAGTCCCAAGGTTTTTCCCACGCACTCAGATCCCAAAAATGCATCCGGTTCCCAGCCTTTCCACTGATTATGACGTAATGCATCCTCCGCGAAACGAAGACGACGCATGACCATGAGCATTAGAGCCACAGTCAATTCGGCAGTGGATTCAGTAAGAACATCCGGTGTATTGGTCGCCAGCACTTTCCTCCGTTTTAACTCTTCCAGGTCGAAATTGTCATAACCCACTGCCATATTGCTGACAATCTTGAGACGCAGAGCCCTATCCAATACTTCTCGGTCCACCGTCTCCGTCAACATTGTGATCATGGCATCGGCATCTGTTGCCCAATCAAGGAACTGGCGTCGGGAAATGGTTCCGGGTTCGCTCCAATACTTCACGGTCAAGTCTGGACGTTCCCGGAGTATGTGATCAATTACCCGTGGATTAATCCGCCCTGTAACCGCCAATTGCATGTCTCTCCCCCTCTCGCCAACCCCAATTCACTCAATTAGTGATTTGAAACCCTAAGGGTCTCGCTTCAACGAACCCATCGCACAATGCATAACCATCATAAAAATCACAGCGAAACTTGTCACCATAACTTTTTAAGTTATATTCATGTCCTCAGGTACGATTCAGTCGACAATATCAATGCTACCAGATGGAGTCAGCCATCGCCGGAAAACTTCTAGCGGAAAACAGATGAGTTTTGGGATTGAGAGAATAGCCACAGCAGCGTCTCCGGGAAACAACGCCGGAATCAATTTTTCCGAGGCCAAGTGATGTCGGACTTCCGACCGTCCTGTTTCCACAATAGACGCACCCATCAACCGTTCCTCTTCATAAAATTCCAAGAAACCTCTGTGCTCTCGTTAAAGCCCACCGCATGTTCGTCGCGCAAATACGATATGTTCCTGATACTAATTCCTAGCGACAAGACAGACAAAGAACAACAACAAACCGTTTCATTACCCCAAGTACCGGCTCCTGGCCAAGAAGAAACTCGGTAGCCAGAAGGCATACGGCACCCTTTGAGTGGAGTGAACACTATTAGGGTCCTCACCTACAGCACAGTGAAAGACATGCTGAAGATGGTCTAGTCGCTAGACAAGTCTGTCGACCGTTTCTATTGTTTCTGGAGCAAAACCTCAAAGAAGGGTTGGCACTTCTCTCGCTCTATATTTGAGTGCGCTGAACAAACGACGATGTCTTTCCTGGGAGCGTCCCTGGACCTCCGGCAGAATGGGGTAAACCCCATCTCCCAATACCCTGATAGCGGCGTTTCTACAACAAGAGCTGTCTGGCCATCCATATCGCGCGGGGTTGCAGAAGTTTGGCATACCGCGGTACGGACGTATTGGGAGGTGTACCGAAATCAATGATCAACACCGCGACGGCATGAGTATGCCCGATACTGTGTCCGCGCGGGTGCCATAACCGCATCGCTTGTGGCACAATGGGCAGTTAGCGTTCACGAAAGAAATGAGAACTTGCGGACCTCTTTTCGGACGTCTTCCAAGACTCTAACGCGACGGTAGAGGAATTCGACGACGACAGGAGGCATGTGCTTTTGCTGATCACTTATCCGCACAAAGTCGCGATTTCCCGAGAATAGCTCCGCTGTGCATCGTTCGACCATACATTGAGCGACCGAAGACCTCCGATTGACTTCCCACAAGGTGAGCGCCAATCAACGGGTAAACAAATTGATAGCACAAAAAAACCTGCAATCGTTGCAGGGGTCCAGCTCAATGGTGCCGCAGGGCGGAATCGAACCGCCGACACGAGGATTTTCAGTCCTCTGCTCTACCGACTGAGCTACCGCGGCGATTTGATGGCGGAGGCGACGGGATTCGAACCCGCGATCTCATACGTGACAGGCATGCGTGTTAGGCCAGCTACACCACGCCTCCGTTTTTTCAAAATGGTGGGCGGAACAGGTTTCGAACCTGTGACCCCCTGCGTGTAAGGCAGGTGCTCTACCGCTGAGCTATCCGCCCTCTCTAGGAGATGCGGGTTTTATTATACTCTCTTTTTTGGCTTTACGCAACGAGAACAGATGAAAATCCCTCATTACGGGAACAACAGAGTATGTCGTCACAGATTAACCCACCAGGCATAGGTTCCGCGGTGACTACCTTCCGGGATCGTGACCAAAATCCAATGATCTCCCATAAAGCCCAGTAAGTGGTACTCACTCACCTGAGAAAACGGCATACGCACTTCTAGGAATTGCCGATTCCCATACATCAAAAGGCTCCACGTTCCTTGTAAATTTTGGGCTAGAGTGGCTGATATGGTGCCTCCTTTGGAAAAACGTGGAACCCCCACCCATTTTAGGTGGGAAGAAACAGGATAATGGTGAACTTTTCCTCCGCTCCAAAAAAATGCCTGGTTAGAATTCCGGCCCAGAGCAGCAAAATAATGGCTGGAGACGCGAAGCTGGTCCAAACGCGGCAGCCGTATTCTGCCCCGCCCTTGCACCATCAGCTGTCCGTTCTTCAATGCAGTGGTTACAGTTTGGTTACGGATAATTCCGAAATTGTCAATCTGTTGCCCGCGTGAAGGAATAAAAGCAGGGTCAATGTGATTCGCTCGGGTCCACACATAAATTCCCCATCCTTGTTCGCCCTGGCCCAAAATAGCAGCGCTTTCGGCATCTTGTGCCCACACAATTTTCTTGACTTGGGTCAAATTTGTACTTAGTGAGTGTCTGTCAGAGAGAGCGGGTTGTGAAAAATACAGTTGACGGTTACCTGGATCAATCCACAGAGCACTATCGGCGTTAGGAGAAGGGTAAACAGGCCCGCCGATGCCGAGCAAAGGGATATTTCCGGTTGTTAGCGCCACCTGCCACACTCCTGCCCCGGATGGCTCGGGAACGTCAACCCAATTTAACGGGCGTTCATGACTGCTAATACCGATGCCCGTTGACCGCAATTGTATTGCGGCATCCGGAGTCACCAAGTAATAGTTTCCATTACGGCACACCAGTCCGCCTGGCTGGCGGGTAACAGCCAGCCAGCTGGTTGTCTGCACTTGATGAGCTTCGGGAACTTTAGCCACGTAGAGCTGGGTCAGCACAAAAGCGAATAGTAACAACAAAGAAACGGGACGTCTCATAGGGATATGCCTCCTTACTACGCTTATCCATATCCCTATGCCTGTCCTCAACGTTTCATGATGAAGAGGTGGTCAACTGATGGCCTTGATCTTGCGAACTTCTTCCGTCAGGAGCGGAATCACTTGAAATAAATCACCAACCACTCCATAATTCGCCACCTTAAAAATTGGCGCTTCCGGATCATTATTGATGGCCACAATGTACTTCGAACCTGAAATACCCGCCAAATGCTGTATAGCTCCGGAAATCCCCACCGCAAAATAGACTGTCGGGCTCACCACTTTCCCTGTTTGACCGATGTGGTAGGAGTGCGGGACCCAGCCATCATCAGCAACGGGTCGCGAGGAACCCACCGCCGCCCCTAAAACTTCGGCCAATTGATCGAGTAATTTAAAGTTTTCAGGAGCTTTCAGCCCACGGCCTCCGGACACGATGATATCAGCCTCAGTCAGTTCTTTTACGCCACTTTGAACTTCTCTACGCTCAACAACCACGGCTCGAAAAGAATTGTCCGCAATGTGAGGAGGCCAGTCCAATACCTTGGGTTTTTTGGGATCAGGTATAGCCTTGTTGATATTGGGGCGCACAGAAAAGATTTGAATGGGGGTTTCAACAGCCACTTCGGCCAGTGCCTTACCTGCATATACAGGGCGGGTCGCGATCACGTGGTGGCTTGTGTCAGTTCGTAATGTTAGACAGTCGGTAGCCAACCCGGCTCCCAACAATTCAGCAACTCGCGGAGAAAGGTCTTTACCCCAGGCTGAGGCCGGGAACAAAATAACCGAGGGATCAATTTGCGGGACCAACGCCGCAATGGCGTCAGCAAAACCGTCCGAACTGTAGCGGGTGAAGGGTTCCTGTTCCCAAAACAAGACCTGATCCGCACCATACTCACCTAAGGTATCCAATGTTTCTGATGCACCAGTTCCAAATGTCAGCGCGGTAACGGTTCCCTGGTCCAATTCCCGGGCCACACTCAAAATTTCCGGGACCACGTGACGAACCTGACCTTGATTTTGATCAAAGATGACGAGTACCCCTTCAGACATTATGTATGCTCCTCTCTCAAATAACCTTTGCTTGTTCATGTAACAATTCGGCAAGCTTCTTCGCTGTTTCTGCTGGTTCCCCAGTCAACACAGTCGGTTGGGGCCTGTCAGGCGGCGGACTTAACTGAATAAGCCGGATCCGAGGAGACGGATCAATGCTCAGAGAGTCCAAAGGAATCCGTTTCACTTCTTTTTTCTTGGCTTTCATTATGTTAGGCAAGGTGGGATAACGCGGTTCGTTCAGTCCCCGTTGAGCCGTAATGACAGAGGGAAACGGCAGTTCGACCACCTCGGTAGCACCTTCCAGTTCCCGTTCCACACGCAGCTTGTTTTGGCTGTCATCTATATCGAGCTTAATAACAATACTCGCGTGTGGCAGCCCCAGGCGTGCTGCAAGCATAGGCCCCACTTGAGCCGAATCGTCGTCGACCGCCTGTTTCCCCGTAATAATTAAGTCAAATCCTTCCTCCTTCACGACCTTTGCCAGGGCTTGAACAACGAGCGACGGCTCCAGCATGTCCGCGCTCTCGATGATGACAGCCCTATCCGCTCCCATAGCCAATGACTGACGAACCGCTTCTTCAACACGTTTGGGACCTAAGGCAACTACGACGGTCTCCCCTCCAAATTTTTCCCGTATGCGCAAGGATTCCTCGACAGCGAATTCATCATAGGGATTAATAACCCATTTGATTCCATCTTCCACAATTCCTTGCCCATCCGGCCGGATTTTAATCCGAGTTTCTGTATCTGGCACCTGCTTCACCATTACTAAGACCTTCATTGATGTTTTGCCCTCCCTGTTCTGAGAAAGTCCTGGTCTAGTCTCTTCTTTCAAGCTGGTTCAGAGCCATCACTATAGTATCAAGCAACAGAGATTCTTGACTAGGGAAAATTGTGCGCAAATCAAAAATTACGGTTCCGCGACTAATACGGACGATGACGGGAGGATTGCCTGCACGCAAGAGTTGATCCAATATCCTCGCATCTTTCTCCTGAGATGGAGTGAGCCGAACCACAGTGGTGGGAATGCGGGTTCCCGGCATCGATCCTCCTCCAATTTGAGAATAGTCCGACTGCATGTCGATCATGATCGACGAAGGCACCCTAGGGGTGAGCGCATCCACAAAGGCGGCAGCGCGGCGCCCCACATCCTTAGCCGTTTGATTCATCATCTGCCACAAAGGCAGTTCCTGGACCCGTTCTTCCAAATACCACCGGATGGTATGTTCCAAGGCAGTTAGAGTCATCTTGTCCACCCGTATGGCACGAGCTAACGGATATTTCTTCAATTGTTCAATAATATCCTTTTTTCCGGCTATGATTCCTGCTTGGGGTCCCCCGAGCAGTTTATCTCCGCTAAAAGTAACAATGTCAACTCCTGCCTTCACCACTTCTCTCACGCTGGGTTCGGATACATCGTCAACCCGCAAGGAATTAATCACCCCGCTTCCTAAATCCTCCATCACCGGAAGACCATAGCGATGTCCGACTTCCACGAGTTCCTTTGTCGTCACCTCCTGGGTGAAACCAATCACCCGGAAATTGGACTGATGTACTTTTAACAACAAGGCAGTATTATCGTTGATGGCCGAAACATAATCCCGCACGTGGGTTTTGTTCGTCGCCCCGACTTCCCGCAATAAGGCTCCGGACAACGCCATGACCTCTGGAATGCGGAAAGAGCCGCCAATCTCGACGAGCTCGCCGCGAGACACAATCACCTCTCTTTCATGGGCCATAGCCGACAAGGCGATCAACACTGCCGCCGCATTATTATTCACCACCATAGCCGCTTCCGCCTCAACCAATTCCGCCAGAACACGAGACACATGATCGTGCCGGGAACCTCTTTGGCCGGCTTCCAAATCATACTCTAACGTCGAATAGCCAATCGCGACATCCTTTACGGCATCCATGATTTCCTCCGGTAGAGGTGAACGTCCCAAATTGGTGTGAATCATGACCCCTGTGGCATTCAAAACCGGGCGCAAATGGGGTTGCGCCCAACGCTGGGCTTCTTCGAGAACCTGGGCGCACACCTCATCAATGGCCGGCGGCTCCACGCCCATTTTTGCCTGCTCCCTCATGCGGGTCAAGACCTGTTCAATGGCGCGGTTTACCCAGAAATCTGCAATAGGTAAAGGATTCGGAAGCCCCCGCCAAATTGTTTGCACTGCAGGCAGCCTGCGTCTCTTATCAAAGTTGTTGTCTTTCACCACACACACTCCCAAGTAATGGCCACGCGTCGTATCCGCGTGGCCAGAGACAATCAATGGAATCTCACTATCCAGGGTTCAATGTCAATGCACCGGTTTGGTTGATGGTGAGGGCCTCGCCTCAGCTCCGGCCATTCCTGCTCGCGGGGCAACAAGACCAAGGGATGAATCGATGACAACATATCCCAGACTCAGAAAAACATCGTCAGCATCCATATCATAGAGAAAGATGGCTTCATTTGGGACTCGTTTAAACTTGGCACCCGACGCAACCACGTCTTCCATGAAGACCCCCTCCTTATGGCCCCTCTTCTCCTCAGACCTCCAACTCCCTCAACTTATTGTGCCCACTTACAAGAGAGAGCTTGCGCTTAGTTTCCCAAACACCACGTGGCATATTCCGGGGCAAAATATGTTATAACCATATCAGCGCCCGCCCGTTTAATGCCGATTAATGATTCTTCAACAACGCGCCGTTCTTCGATCCAACCCATCTGTCCCGCTGCCTTAATCATAGCGTATTCGCCAGAAACCTGATATGCGGCAACCGGCACCCGCACCAACTTTTTTATCTCCGACAATATATCCAAATACGGCATCGCCGGTTTTACAATCACCATATCAGCACCCTCTTCAAGATCGAGGAAGACTTCCTTGATCGCTTCGTTACGGTTGGCTGGGTCCATCTGATAAGTTCGACGGTCGCCGAATGCCGGCGTGTTTTCTGCGGCATCCCGGAACGGTCCATAAAATCCGGAGGCATATTTTGATGAATAAGACATGATAGGCACATGTTCAAACCCAGATTGATCCAAAGCCTGCCGGATACGTCCGACACGGCCGTCCATCATATCGGATGGTGCAATAATCGTTGCCCCAGCTCGAGCCTGCACGACTGCTGTCCGGGCCAGCACGTCAATCGTCATGTCATTATCGACGTTATTGTCGCGTAAAATGCCGCAGTGGCCGTGGTCGGTATATTCGCACAAACATAGATCGGCAATCAGCACGGCGTCAGGGAGTCGGTCTTTCACGGATTGCAAGGCAACTTGTACAATGCCGTCAGAGCTATAGGCTTCAGACCCCTGTGAATCCTTCTGAGATGGGATACCAAAAAAAAGAAAACTGTGCACACCTAAAGAAAATACCTCTGCCAAATGATCAGTCAAAGTATCAACAGACCACTGAAAAATCCCTGGCATGGACTTCACCGGTTCCCTCACTCCCTCCCCAGGGCGGACAAATACGGGATAAATAAGTTGATCGACAGCAAGACGAGTCTCGCGAACCAGGCCCCGGAGCGTTTCATTTTGCCGTAAACGACGGGGACGTTGAATAGGAAACATAAATTTCTCACTCCTCGGTAAAGTAATCCACTAATTTGTCAATCATGGCATCAAGCGACGAATGTTCCGGCTCGGCCGTCACCGGAATTCCGTAATGCCGCAATGTGCGGCTTGTTATGGAACCGATACTTATTGCCGGAATTGTTTGGAGACTCTGCAGCAAATGGGAATGCTGTTCAATTAAATGCTCGACCGACGACGACGCCGTATAGAGAACGGCGTCAATCATCCGGCGTTCCACCATATCTGCAATGCGTGAAGAAATAGGAACTGCTGTGTTTTGATACATCGTCAGCGGTGTGATCAAGGCTCCTTGTTGCCTCAGGTATTCTTGAAGATAACTCCGGTTCAGATTTCCCTGAGGCATTAAAACGTTTGTCCCCAAAAGCGCGTAAGGCGATAAAGCCTCAGCCAACCCTTCCTGGGTGAATTGGCGATCTGGCATGAGAGCCGGATATAATCCGTAATCCCGCACCAATGCGGCAGTTTGAGGACCCACTACGGCAATTTGAGCCCGTAGTCGGCGAAGGTCTACATTTAACCGCCGTAAGGCCCGAAAGAATCGCATGACGGCTTCCTGGCTCGTAAATATGACCCAGTCGTACCGCTCGATATGACTCAGCGTGTGTTCGATATGTGCCGATTCCTCGGGACCCACGATCTTACTCACCGGTGCCCAAAAAATCGTGGCTCCCAGTTCCTGAAGGCGTAAGCCGGCTTTCATGGTGGCATTCCCAGCGTGTAACAGGAGAATTTTTCGTTGGTACAGAGGCAAATGTGCCAACCAAAAATGGGGACGGGGAACGGCATCCACCGTTTTTATGGTGAGAATCGACGCGGTTCCCGAATTGCCGTCGTCTAGCTCCCACTTTCCCGATGGCAGCAGATGCCAAACTTGGCTCGGTGTAAACGACTCCTTTCCTCCCGTGAACCGAAAGAAACCACTGGTGTTACTGCTAACCTCCAACGATCCGCGTACATAGAAACCATTGGTATCCAAAGCGGCCATCATATCCCACAGTCCCGGAACGATGCTTCCCATCACATTGTGATCGATTGCCCAATTAACCCAGCTGGACACTGCCCGGTGGTGAGACGGTGACTGGGCCAACATGACTGCAATTTTCCGGTCTTGAGAAGACAGATACACCAAACGATCTAGTACTTCTTCTTCCGACACATATTCTCTTTCTGACGCCCATGGCCAAATCGCCCCCGGCAACCAAGCATCGTCTACAATAAGAGCCTTATCCACACGGTTCAGTACATCCCACGCTTCTTTGATTAACCATTCCGGCCGCATGGCTGGCCCGGTTCCGACAAAATAAATACGCGATTGCATCTGACCCTCACCTCACAACAGCTGTAATGCACCCAGGGCAATCAACTCTTGAGCCAACTTCCGGCCCAGATGCAAAAAATCCTTTCCCAACCCCTCAATATCGCGGGTAATGTTTCGCTTTCCGTTCACATCAGCAACTTTCGCACGTATGTGAATCTTGTCTTCGTTGATCCACTCTGCATATGTGCCAAATGGCACTTGACACCCTCCGCCCAATTCGGCCAAAACAGCACGGCCCGCCATAGCGGTGACAGCGGCTCGGCGGTCATTAAACGGCTCTAGGAGATTTTTGAGGGATTCCCGGTCATCGCGTATTTGAACGGCGAGAATGCCCTGTCCGGGGCTTGGTACACACACCCATGGATCCAGATAGCTGGAGACGAGATGATGCCAGCCCAGTCTATGTACTCCGGCAGCCGCGAGAACAAGGGCGTCCCATCCATTTTCTTCCCACTTTCGAAGTCGCGTTTGGAGATTCCCGCGCACCGGAATTATTTCCAGGTCAGGACGAAGCACCTTGAGAAACGCCTTGCGTCGCAAACTCGACGTGGCCACGCGCGCACATTGTGGCAAAGAATCCCACACGACATCTTTATGGGCAATAAGTACGTCGCGAGGATCCTCAGGCAAAACATAGGCACCAATCGTCAGATGCGGTGCCTGTGTCGTGGGCAAATCTTTCAGGGAATGGATGGCGATATCAATGGTGCCCTTCGCCAACGCACGTTCCAGTTCGGTGGTAAACAGCCCTTTGTCACCGATCGCATTCAACGCACGATCGAGAATTTTATCTCCTTTGGTTTCAAACAAAATCAACTCGCTGTCAATTCCCCGAGTCCGAAGCAGATCGCTGACAGCTTTTGCTTGTGCCTGCGCCAATTGACTAGACCTGGTACCAATTTTCAGCACTTCCCGTCCTTCTTCCGTCGCGATTTCCTCCGCCGCCTCCTTCATACATTGTAAAAATGAAAGCCGTGAAAAAATACGCCGACTACAAACAAATTAATGACCACCAACAAGAACGCTGACATAGCATAAATAGCGGCTTTATGGCCTCTCCATCCGGCGGCGCGCAGAACAAGATAGGCAATGTAGGCTAGCCACACCACGGCACTCCAAACGTCCTTAGCCGACCACAACCAATAAACGTTGAATACCTGTTTAGCCCATAAGATTCCGCTCACCAATGTTACGGTAAAAAAAACCATACCAGCAAGAATCAAACGAGCACTCATCGCGTCCATAGTTTCCAGGGAAGGCAACTGATAATAAAAAAGCCGGACCCTTTTCCGCTTCAGCTCGCGTTCCTTCTCTGTATACATAATACTAAAGACCGAGGCCAGTAAAAAAGCCACGTATGCAAAAATCGCTGTGCCAATATGGATTTTTAACAATGTGCCGTGAAGGTGGGGCGGAACGACGAGTCGCCGGGACAGAGACTGACTTCCCAGCCAAATCATCGTGGTTATAGGTAACAGAAACCCCCCCACCGGTAACCCCGGACGAAAAAGTTGAATAAGGAAAAAAATAATGACGGACAGCCACGTAAACGTGGCTATCCAATCATATAATGTCCCGTCCGGAAAAGTCCCCAGCAGCACCGCCTTTTGAATCATCCACCCACTTTGGGCGATTAACCCCACAACGACGCTACCAAAACCCCATTTTCGCCACCGGTCTTCATACAAAGCGGCAATGTATGCAATGGACGCCGAAAAATACCCTAAAAATGTAACTGCCACCAGTAATGCTCCCACACCATCGCCTCAGTTCACTGCTCAGGTTGCACTGCCTGTGCTACAGGAGGTGTACTGGTGCGCTCCTTAACCTCATCCAATTGAAAAAGTTCTCGCACAGCTTGAATGTACTCTTCTTTGTCCTTGTCGCCCGCCCAGGCCCGCATTCCCACCATCGCGTCGTTGAGAAACTTGTTAAGAATCAGTCGTGTCGTTTCCGCCACAATTTGCTTGTCGGCGTCCGACAAATGAGCCAAACGATTCAACGCCTTTTCCACTTCAGTCTGACGGATGGATTCGGCCTTGTCTCTGAGTTGTCGAATAACGGGCCCAACCTCTGATGCCGCCAAATCTTTCTTTAATGATTCGATCTCTTCCTGAATGATCTTTTCAACTTTGCCAGCCTCTTTTTGCCGTTGGCGCAAATTCGCGTTAACAACGTCATTCACATCATCAATGTCATACAAGAAAATTCCACTCCCTAACCGGACAATATCCGGATCCAAATTCCGTGGAACAGACAAATCGAAGAGAAAACGTAAGCGCTCCGTCCTTCCCTTGATGGCTTTTTTCATGAGTTGCTTGGTCACCAATAAATGAGACGCATGTGTCGCCGCAACAACAATATCAGCTGATACTAGGGCTTCAGGAAGTCGATCCCAGGAAACGTAAGAACCATGAACCTCCTCAGCCAATAGTTGACCGCGTGTTTGTGTACGATTGATAATACTCAGGGATCCCACATTGGCAGATGCCAGATGGCGTGCCACCAACTTACCCATTTCCCCGGCTCCTATCACAACAGCGCTGGTCCGTGACAAGTCACCAAAAACCTTTCGGGCGAGTTCCGCCACCGCATGTCCCATCGACAACGCGTTATGGCTAATCGCTGTTTCGGCATGTGCACGCTTGCCAGCACTTAACGCAGACCGAAACAAACGGTGAAGTGCCCCAGTGGCACCATGGTCTTGCGACAGTTCGTACGCATCCTTAACCTGACCCAAAATCTGGGTTTCTCCCAGAACCATCGAATCCAGTCCACATGCCACTCGAAATAAATGATCAAAAGCTTTCACGTCAGAGTACCAAAAGAGCGAGTCGGAAAACTCTCTACGTCCAACACCCACGATACTTCCCCACCAGTTCACAATGGCCGAATATCCGACATTACCGGCAACATAAAGTTCGGTGCGGTTGCACGTAGACAATATTACGATGCCCTGTTGGCCTTGAAGCTCATTCACCCGTTGATAGGCGCTGACAATTTGATCCGGAGTCAATCCCACTTGCGTTCGAATCTTGAGGGATGCCGTCTTATGATTGATGCCTACAACCTGAAATAACATCACGCCACCTCTTTAGGTCTAGGGTGACCGCCTCGCATGTTTCTTATGCCGTCACTCTCTTGTTCTCATGATAACATGACATCGTAAAAAAGATCCCTCCCCGAAATTATTTTCTAAATGGAAGTAAAATTTTATGATACACTACAGGTGTCAAATTTAACTTAAAGCTTTTTAGCGTCTTTTTGTTAACAACAGTAACAAATTTATTGTTTTATGGTAAAAACTTCTTCAATGATGAGCCCCAAGTCGCAGGGTCCCGGTGACAAATTTAGACCCCTATCTCCTTTTCCCTCCCAAACCCCTGTTCACATAGGAATAAGGCAGATCCATGTGCGCAGCCCATTCCCGTTCCGCACAGTCGCGTTACTCCATAAACCGTCTCAATACGACAGCGTTAACTTCCAAAGTAGCCAAAAAATCCCTTCTGAATCTTTTCGAAAACATGATAGCGGATACTTGCCATTTTTACAATTCACCACAACAGAAGTTACCTAGGAAACCGTTGCGATAGAATTATCTAGACAGATCACAACTGTTCTAGGCGGACGCACATACGGCAATTGGAGCAATTTCTCCGTAAATAGCATCAGGCGAACACGTCGGTCGCTGATTGTCCGGTTAAAAGAGGCGTAACGAGTTCGTCCAATTGGTCCCGAATTCACTGTCGGCTCAAGCATCTTCCTCAAGTCCTGCCGTCTTGCAGAGTTTGGCACAAGCGCTGGGAATTTGATATGAACTATTCGCGGCTTATACGGAATATATTCAACCACACTCTACATGGAGAACCAGCACTTATAGAGGAACACTCATCGGAAATGCGAGGAAGCAAAGCTCGGAAGAAGACCGGACCGGCTGGGCTGTAATTTAAAACAAAGTGGCCCGCTATAAACGGAGCCACTCATCATAAAGCCTATGCAAACTATCAACTTAAGCGGGATAATGCTTCCTGAACAGCCCGGGAAATTTGCCACGGCATCGTAACGACTTCGGCGCCGTGCACTTTGAGAGCCTTTTCCTTACTGTCCAGCGTACCCTTACCTCGTTCAATAATCGCCCCCGCATGGCCCATCCGTTTTCCTGGGGGCGCGGCACGCCCTGCCAAGTAGGCGACCACCGGTTTCCCTAGTGTGGACAAATATTCCGCAGCTTCTTCCTCCGCACTGCCGCCAATTTCTCCGACCATGACCACACACCGGGTTTGTGGGTCCTGGCGAAATTGCTCCAGTACCGTAATAAAGGTTTGCCCGACCACCGGATCTCCCCCCATGCCGATAACGGTTGTTTGTCCCAAATCACTTTGAGTCAAACTAAAAGCGATTTCATAACTCAAAGTGCCGGAACGCGCAACGACACCCACCGGTCCCGGTTTGTAAATGTGATTCGGCATTATTCCCATCTTGGTCCGTTCCTGGGGAGAAATAATTCCAAAGGTATTTGGCCCGATCACTGTGACATTCAGCATTTTGGCCCGATTGACAATGTCAATAGAATCTTGAACCGGAATGTGTTCGGGAATCATTACGACCAACCGGATACCATTTTCCATCGCCTCGAATGCTGCATCCTTCGCAAAGGGTGCGGGTACAAAAACAATCGATGCCGTCGCATGAGTCATCTCTATTGCTTCCCTAACAGTGTCAAATACCGGAACACCCTCGACGTATGTTCCACCTTTAGTCGGGGAGACTCCTCCGACAACCGGCGTCCCATAACTCAACATTTGCCGGGTGTGAAAACGCCCTTGATTACCTGTGATCCCTTGAACGATCACACGGTCCTGTTGTGTTAATAAAATAGCCATTATCGGGCCTCCTTTGCCAGGTGGACAGCCTGTTCAGCGGCGTCGGCCATAACCGAATAGGCCTGGATACCCTCTCGATTTAGCAACGCCACACCTTCTTCTTCGTTGGTTCCGACAAGGCGCACCACTAACGGCACCGGAATTCCTTCCCCATTTTTTACTTGTAGAATAGCCCGGGCCACATCATCGCACCGCGTGATCCCGCCGAAGATGTTGACCAGAATAGCTTTGGGTTTCATCGACACCAAAACGCGAAGGGCTTCCGCGGTGGGCTCTACTGACGCGCCGCCCCCCGCATCCAGGAAGTTTGCAGGTTTTCCCCCAAAATATTCAATGGCGTCAATCGTGGCCATAGCCATGCCTGCGCCATTTGCCATAATGGCGATATCCCCGTCCAATTCCACATAGGCCAAACCAATCTCGTGCACGCGCTGTTCCAGCTTCGAACCTTCTTCCACCATGGGCAACTCCTTATGGCGGTACAGTGCGCTATCGTCGATATTTAAACGGGCGTCGGCGGCTACCAAATGACCGTTGACCACGGCCAAGGGATTAATTTCTACGAGTTCGGCGTCTTTTTCACGGTAAATCTGATATAGCCGCACCACCAGATCAGAAAACTCCTTAAATAAGGAACTCTGCAATCCCAAAGCTTGTGCCATTTCGCGTCCAAAATAGGGCAAAACTCCCACCAGTGGATCGACATAGTGTTTAATGATTTTGTCATCCGGCACGTCCTCAATTTCCACACCGCCAGATGCCGACGCCATGACCAAGGGACGTTTCGTGTTACGGTCCGTCGTCACAGAGATATACAATTCTTTTTCGATGGGAAGTTTCTGTTCGGCGTACAATTTCTCGACGCGGTATCCCTTTAAGAACATGCCTAGCATATCCCCTGCCACTTTAGCCCCTTCTTCGGGGGTGGCGGCAAATCGAATTCCTCCCGCCTTTCCCCGGCCTCCCACCAGCACCTGGGCCTTTAACGCCACAGCTCCCAAATCGGTAACCGCTTTAAACGCACTCTGTGGGGAATCGACAAGCCTCCCTGGCGCTATCGGAATGCCGTGTTCAGCTAAAACAGCCTTGGCCATATATTCGTATTGCTTCAAGCGCATCGTCTCCTTCCAGGATTCTTTAATTCTCACTACCTGATCTGGTGGCGTCGACAATTGCCAAAGATGCACAGCGTTTGGTCCGACCTTATTCTCACTCCGAAGAGTGCAGCCGTGCTCTCTTGGCAGACCGCCGCATCCGGCAAGTCGGCATCCTCATGGCCGGCCTTCAACATCGCCCGCCCACACCGGGACACTCGCAAGGCGTCGGTGACTCCATGCGACAGTTACATGATATCCGCAACAGACCCGGGCAGGCTTTGGTTCATCCTTGTTTTTCGAAGAATGCCTGAGTGTCCCCACCCATTGGCGATACAGGCTCATCATGCTTACAAAAAGTGCACCGGCAACATACCCCGAGTGATTCAGAGTTCTCTACTTGTCTGGACCCACCCACATCCTTCCTCGCCGCATGCCAGTGCGTCTCACGATTATTAGTAGGACATCTCGCACGGAAACAACATTGAGCAAACACGGAATATCAGACCGCGGCCCATGGGGGCTGCACCCTTTTATTCGCTATCGTGCCGGAATTCCCGACCTGCATGAATCGGTTCCGGCTTGGCATCTGGCTTTTGTGACAAAGCATCGATCCGGCACCCCCCGCCAAGCCGAAGGAGATGGGGATGTTTTATTCCCTCACATCCCGATTGTACACTACTCCCCTCCAAGCTATGGAAGTTACCTGTCATGCTTTGGTTAACACTCGCAAGAAGTGTTGCAAGTCGCCAACAATGAGGTTTCCCCAAGACGGTGCAAGACGTTCATTCCTACCGTTAATGATCCCTTGAAGGGAATTACAGTTCGGCGGAATAGGAATGGCCGATTCGTCAAAGATCCCGCCATTCCCAAAAAAGACTTTTTATCGACCCGAAAAACATACAGGAGAGAACGCACTGGTTCCGGCGCCGAATGTTCCGGTATCCGGGCCTCACACGCTCCCTCCTTTTAACTAATAATTTAATAAAGACAAGGGTTTCCTGACAGATTCAACGGATTTGGCAAACGCCGCCCGCTCGTCGTCCGTAAAGTCCACTTCGAGAACTTTCTCAATTCCGTTTCCGCCCACTATGGCCGGTACACCCACAAAAATGTCAAATTCACCATATTCTCCGTTAAGATGGCTAATTACGGGAAGCACACGACGTTCATCTTTCACAATAGCCTCAACCATTTCCGCCAGCGACGATGCGGGTGCATAATACGCCGACACCTTCATTAAGTTGAGAACCTCACCACCGCCTGTCCGCGTTCGCTGCACGATTTCAGCCAGCGTGTCCTGGGACAACAGCCTTTCCACAGGTATCCCTCCAACTGAAGAGTAGCGAACCAAGGGTACCATGTCGTCTCCATGTCCTCCCATCACGAAGGCGGTGACATCTTTGGGCGACACTTGCAATGCATCGGCAAGAAAGGTTCGGAACCGTGCAGAATCGAGTACTCCGGCCTGTCCAATCACTCGGTGATAAGGGAACCCGCACGCCTTCTGCGCAACGTAAGCCATGACGTCGGCCGGGTTGCTGAGGATGACCAAAATGGCATTCGGCGAAAGTTTGCTGGCCTGGGAAACCGACTGATGCACAATGTCCGCGTTGATCTTCAGGAGGTCATCCCGACTCATTCCGGGTTTACGCGGCATCCCGGCTGTAACCACGATCACATCGGAATCACGCGTCATTTCATAGTCCGTGGTACCAACCACCTTAAAACTAAAACGCTCAATCGGACCAGATTCCCAGATATCCAAAGCCTTGCCGCTCGGCACGTCGGGAATCACGTCCAGCAGCACAATGTCTCCCATTTGCTTCAGAGCCATCACATGGGCCGTAGTGGCGCCTGTGGCTCCGGCACCGATAATGGTAATCTTGTTTCGTTTAAACATCTTCCGTCACCCCTTCTGTAAGTAGCCGATATTACAATCGGCTAATAATGGCATCAGCAAATTCCGAGGTTTTGACTTCTTTTGCCCCATCCAGTTGACGGGCCAAATCATACGTGACGATTTTAGCCTGAATGGTTTCCTCCAAGGCCTTGACCATTTGCTGGGCAGCTTCATTCCATCCCAGATGTTCGAGCATCATGACGCCGGACAAAATTAAGGAACCCGGGTTTACTTTGTCGAGATTGGAATATTTAGGCGCCGTGCCATGGGTCGCTTCAAACACGGCAATCTCATTGGACATGTTGTTGCCCGGAGCCATGCCCACGCCGCCGACCTGCGCAGCTAAAGCATCCGATAAGTAATCTCCGTTTAAATTGGGAGTTGCTATCACATCATATTCTTTGGGACGCAATAGCACTTGCTGAAACGTAATATCGGCAATGCGGTCCTTAAGCACGATGACATCGTTTGGCTGACGGCCGTCGTATTTGTCCCACAGCACCGCTTCGGTAATGACCTGGTCCGGGAATTCTCGCGCAGCCAACTCGTACCCGTAGTCGCGAAATGCACCCTCCGTGAATTTCATAATATTTCCCTTGTGCATCATGGTAACGGACCGCCGTTTATGCTGCATCGCATATTGAATCGCACTGCGGATCAGCCGCTCACTGCCTGCACGCGTGATCGGTTTAATGCCGATTCCTGCCGACAAATCAATATGTTTATTGGTTTCGCGGTTGATAAACTCGATGATTTTTTTCGCTTCCTCGGAATTCGCGGGCCACTCGATGCCCGCGTAGACATCCTCCGTATTTTCCCGGAAAATTACCATATCCACAAACTCCGGATGCAACATAGGAGAAGGCACTCCGGGGATGTAACGCACAGGGCGCACGCAGGCAAACAAATCCAATTCCTGGCGCAGCGTCACATTAAGGCTTCGGATACCACCACCTACCGGAGTCGTCAATGGCCCTTTAATACCGACTTTGTATTCCCGAAAAAAATCCAGAGTTCGTTGCGGTAGCCACTCACCGCTCGAGTTATGAGCCTTTTCTCCAGCCAATACTTCTACCCAGTTGATTCGCCGCTTCCCTTGATAGACGGTATGAACAGCAGCATCTATGACCCGTTTGGTGGCACGCCAAATATCCGGTCCTATTCCATCTCCTTCAATGAACGGGATGATGGGATCCGGGGGAACAACAATTTTACCGTTTTGATAGGTAATCTTATGACCATCCATGACAACGAGCCTCACTTTCCTGCTTAAATGCATCTCCATGATGGCACAACAATGATCAGGCTCTCAAGCATCGCTTAATATATTTCACAAATCCCACTTTTTCGACAGTTTTACAAAGAGCGCCTCAACCTAATGGTTGAGGCGTTTTCTCTGTTGTTCCCTCCGATTGTGTTTGTCTTTTTCCTGGAAAATGGAGCCGCAAGCATTTTGGTTCGCGCAGATCGTGCAGGACTCTCCCATCAAGAGGCCGATTAAATCCACGCCACATCTGGGACAACGCCCTAATACCCGTGAGAGCGGCAAATGGCAAGACGGGCAAAATCTCCTCCTCATTTCCTATTCTCACCCCCTAGGGATAATCTATGTCCGCTGGCCGCTATTGCGCCTTCGCAATCCTCAAATTTTCGACCTTTCCGCCCCCTTCTCCCACACGATTCACAGCCGTCGAATCCTCGCTCCGCTACCCTCCCGGACATGGCTACACATTGGAACCACCCACAATTCAACAGGGTTTGAATTGCTTAAAAGTGGGATGAAGCACCGCTGGGATTTCACGTTATGCAACTCATGGTCCACATTGTCTACGAACCTACGACGTCTTTAAGCCGGCCCCAGACGTGCCACGAATCCTCCTACAATCAGCGCCAGGGCAGTGGACCCTATCCAGATTAAGAACCCGTCCCGCCACCCTCGCTCTTTGAAAATGACCAGCGTTGAAGCCATACACGGCACAAAAAGAGTCAGGGTAACGGCACCGGTAACAACTTGGTGAGCAGTCAATCCCAGTTCGTAAAATCCAGCGGCACCAAAATCACGGCGAAGAAAGCCAAGAACAAAGGACTGAGTCGAAGCGGGAGGCAGCCCCAGCCAGTATTGCAGAAACGGCCCCAACACATGGTCCAATGCAGGCAAAATACCCGTCAAGTCCCCTAATTCGATTAATAACGACCCCACGATAAACAACGGCCAGGCCTCCCGAAGAAATTCCAACATTTTTGTCCGCGTTTTCCACAGCACGTTGGACCATTTCGGAAACCTAAGGCTGGGTAAATCCAACAATAAGGGAGTCGGTCGGCCAGGAAGGGTTTTATCCAGAACAGTGCCAATTCCGATAAAGAGCCCAAGGATCGTCAAAGCATAGGTTAGCGCATACTTTGCCCCCAGACCCGACAACAGTCCAACAATTATTCCCAGCTGTGCAGAACAGGGAATGGTCCATGCCAGCAATATTGTGGAAATTGTGCGTTCGCGCTGTGTTTCCAAGGCTCTTGTTGTCAGGGTGGCCATCGTCACACATCCAAATCCGAGAACAAGGGGAATCACGGCCCGTCCGTTCAGTCCGATCAGAAGAAACCACCTATCAAGCCACGTTGCCAGGCGAGGCAAATATCCTGTGTCTTCCAACACGGCCAACAGCAAATAAAATGCCGTAACAAGAGGCAAGAGCAAGGCAATAATGTACACAAAACTCGCCGAAATCACCCCGTATTGTCCGATCAGCAGGCGAAACGGCCAGGAATGAGAAGGAATAATGGAGGAGACGAATTCCGTGATCAGTGGCAACACCAACCGGGTGACCGACTGTTCCAGCCAGTTCACCACCGTACCTGCCACGACACGGCCAACAAAGTAATATATGGCGCTCATGACAGTAATAGCAGCTAGCGCCCCCCCTACCGGACTCAACAGAAACTTGTCCAGCCGGGGATAGCGTGCGGGTGAACCGGCAGGTTCGCGCCATACTCTCGAAGCAATATGATCAGCCCGCATTCGGCGGTCGATATAATGACTCTCACGCATACCTTTTTCCGTTCTATGACCGACTTTCCGGCTTGTCCTCTCATCTTCTTCGTGCCACAGGACCGACTGTAAGCCTGTCAAATGCCAGGCTTCAGGAGTTTGCCACTCGTTTTCCGGTGTCTTGGACTCGACTTCAGCATCAATGAACGAACGCAACACGCTCAGATTGTAGCCCGTGGCTGCAGATATCCCCACCACAGGAATATTGAGGAGTTCCTCAAACAAGGCGGTATCTATTCCAAATCCCTGTTTTTCCACCTCGTCCATCATGTTAACCACCAGCACCACTGGTAATCCGGCATCCAGCAGTTGCAATGTCAAGAACAGATCACGGGACAGGTGGGTTCCGTCAACGACATTGACAATCAAATCTGCGTTCTCCAAAGCGTCAACGGTCATCTTCTCTTCATCGGTTAGACGGCTTAATCCATAAACTCCCGGTGTATCGATAATCCGGTCGGCTCCATAATCTCCTTCAAATACCTGCACCGTCGTTCCAGGAAAATTGGAGACCTCCACGTAGCGGCCTGTCAGCCGTTGAAAAACAAAAGACTTACCCACGTTGGGATTCCCTACCAACACAATCCTTCGTCGCAACATAGCCCCATCCCTCCCCAGGACAAGCTATGCCTCCAACCGCGACTTAAGAACAAGCGGATCGTTCACTTCTGGAAGACAGGACCGGAAAGGAGAACATTCCCTTTTCAGCCCTCCCGCGAGAACCCATTCAAAGCAAAACCGTCGCGGCCCCATTTTGGATTCCGCTGTCCGTGTTCGGACACAATACTAGACAAACAAATATACAAAAATTATTTTCGCGAGAAACATTGAATTCCCATCATCCGTACTATAATAAGTTGATCATCAAAGGAACAGGACTGACTCATTCATGCAAGCCACGACGTTGCGGCATAATTTGCGGTATTCCCTCTGGCACGGTGCATATTTCACCGCGTCGACCACGATAATCACCACGTTCTTTCCGCTCTATTTTATTGACGGGTTGCATGCTAACCCGCAGCAAGTGGGCTTACTCAACGCCTTGCCCGCTCTGGGAGCACTGTTGGCCTCTCTCGTGCTCGCTGTTCGTTTACCCCAGCTACCCACTGTCCTTCTGGGAACAACCCGGTCTTTTTTGGTCACGCGCCTGTCTTATGCCTTACTGGCTTTCGCGCCCTTATTAAGCCCGGAACACGCTGCAGAGTTTGCCCTCATCGTCTTTACGTTGTCCAATATCCCCCAAACATGGGGGCTAATGGGCTGGCAAGCCCTCATTGGACATTTGGTGCCGCCTTTTCTTCGGGAAGGATTTTTCAGTCAACGAAATGTCGTGACGACGGTTGTGGCACTGGGCGCAAGCCTCGTGACCGGCATTATCGCCCAGATTTTCTCCCACGGCTCCTTACACATTCTTCAGGTATTTATCCTGCTTGCTATGATACTAGGAATTTTTGAGGTGGCAGCCTTGGCTCGTCACCATTTGCCAGCACCGTCTGTTATCTCGGGGAAATCCGCGCCATTACCATGGAAATCCATTTTGCATAATCCCGTCTTTCTCCGTTACACCCTGTTATCGGCCTTCTTTAATTTTGGTTTGCAAATGGCGTGGCCCTTGTTCAATCTTTATCAAATTGGTCAGGCCCATGCCACCGCGCTCTGGCTCGGCGTCTTTAGCGTCATGTCCTTGATTAGCCAAGCCGTAAGTTTTCCATGGTGGCGGAAGTTTGCTAGAGAAAAGGGTGGGATGGTCGCCCTGGGATATGCTTCACTGGGTCTTTCCACCGTGCCTTGGCTCACAGTTCTTTCGAAAAATCTTGTGGTTCTCAGTCTCGTCAATCTGGAATCAGGACTCTTTTTGAGCGGCGTGACTCTTCTACTGTTCACCGAATTACTGTCGCATGTTCCAGCCCAAACGCGAAGTGAGTATATCGTCGTCTATAACATTGTCATCGGCGCTATAGCCTTCGTCGCCCCGGAATTCGGCATCTGGGTCCTGTCACACACTACTCTTGCCGAAGCCATGCGCCTATCGGCCTTCTGGCGAGCATTAGGAGGCTCGGCATTCCTAATGACAGGAATGACTATTCAAAAATCGTGGTTCAAAAGAACTCGCCAACTGACTCGCTGACACGATCAGAGAACACATCCTGATCAGCGGCAGAAGCATAAGAGCAACAGCCGCTGACCGTTTGTCATGCTCAGACCTCAGAGGGTGACGGTTTCATATTTAATGGCAATGCCGATTCAGCCAGAACCTCCGAAAAGTCCCGGATTTGTATATTGTCCTCCTGGCCAAGGGATTGAATTCCATCCTTCATCATCGTCAAACAGAACGGACACGCTGTCGCAATGGTTGTCGCCCCCGTATTCACTGCTTGCTGAGCACGGTTCTGGTTAATACGCTGTCCCTGGCGTTCCTCTAGCCACATTCTACCTCCGCCTGCCCCGCAACAAAAACTTCTTTCGCGTGAGCGTTCCATTTCCGTCAACTCGATGCCAGGAATGGATTGTAAGACATCGCGCGGAGCATCATACATTCCGTTATAACGTCCCAAGTAACAGGAATCGTGATAGGTGAGCGTTTCAGCCAACCCTTTAGCCGGAGTCAGCCGACCCTGAGCGACCAATTCTGCCAGAAACTCGGCATGGTGCTTTACCGTATAGCGCCCTCCGAAATCGGGATATTCATTTTTTATCGTATTGAAACAATGGGGACATGTCGTCAAAATCAGATCGGGGCCGGCGGCATTTAGCGTTTCCACGTTTTCCGTGGCTAAACTCTGGTATAAGTATTCATTTCCCAATCGCCTGGCGGGATCCCCCGTGCACCGCTCCAAAGAGCCCAGTACACCGACGTCCACCCCTGCCTGTTTTAACAAACTCACCGTGGCTTCCGCCACTTTTCTGGCCCGATCGTCGAAGGTCGCGGCACACCCCATCCAGTACAAAATCTTCGGATGGTCCCCCTGGCTCACATCCTTAATTCCCCACTCTTGGGCAAATTGCCGACGGGCATCACCCCCCAGCCCCCAAGGATTACCCTGATTTTCCATGTTGCGAAATGCCGTTTGAGCCTCCGTGGGCATTTCTCCTTGAGTCAGCACCAAATGGCGGCGCATACCGACGATTTTAACGACATGCTCGTCATAAACGGGGCATACCTCAACACAAGCACCACAAGTGGTACAAGCCCACAAATCGTCTTCGGGAATGACACCCCCGGCCAATGGCGTGTCAACCAATTCTTGCTGCTGAATGGTTCTGGCAGCCGCCGTTTCTTCGAGAGCTGGTCCCACTGCTTCCAAGTGATGGCGAATTGACACAATAATATTTTTCGGAGAAAGACTTTTCCCGGTTTGATTGGCGGGACAGACAGCCGTGCACCTGCCGCACTGCACGCAGGCATAGGCATCAAGAAGGTCTTTCCATGTCAAATCAGAAATTTGGCCAATACCGTAACTCTCTACGGTTTCGTCTTCAAAACTCAGCGAAGGCAGATGTCCTTTGTTCTCGAGGTTACGGAGGTACACATTAAATGGCGCGACAAATAAGTGAAAATGCTTGGAATACGGCAAATAGACCAAAAACGTCAACAATCCCAGCGCGTTGACCCAATTGGAAATCTCCAGTCCCATGCGATCTTGGACTGGACCAAAATGGTGAAGCCAGGAGCCCAGCAGGTTGCCTAATGGCGCGAATACCACTCCTGGCGTGAGGGCCAGTTGAAAACTCTCTATGCTTAGTTGGGCCACCACGATAATCGCAATCAACAGGAGAACCAGACCCGCATCCCAGTTGCGCACGAGGCGAGGAGTTTTGGCCACATATCGTTTGTATGCGGCCATGATAACAGCGATAATCACGAACACCGCGGTTATGTCAAAGGCGGTATCAATAATACTGCCGAAAATTCCTGTGGGATTAGGAATGACCGGAATCAGACCCCGAAGAAAGAAGATCGCCGTTTGGATGGAAACGATAAAAAATCCCCAAAACATCATTGCATGCATAATGCCGGAAAACCGTTCCTGAAGCACACGGTGTTGCCCAAAAACTTCACGCCACACGCCCTGCCATCTAAGAGACGGGTTGTCCAACCGCTCAACTGGCTGTCCAAGACTCACCAGTTTCCACTTTTCCATAACTAAAAGCCCAAACCACATGATAGCTAACACGACAACAGTAATAAAAGCCAGGTAGTTTATTGACAAAATAACCCCCCCTAACGCCTGGGTACTCATAGGGTATTTTACCACGATATCAAATATTGTTGTATACAACTATTTCGGACCGTGAGGCTCCACAACGATGTGGCGTGCAAGATCATAGCCAATAGCTAAATTCCGGCCTTTTTGCATCACCACCACCGGTCCGTGCAGCAGTTTTTGCACGACTTGGACCGTGGCCCCCGGTACCAAACCCAGACGAATCGCCTGCATGCGGCTTGGGGCAAGAGAAATCTGTTCAATACGCACAGTCGTGTCGATTTCCGCGTCCAGCAATGTCACACTCATCCCTCCGCCTTATCCAATGTCGTGCGGGTCAGATGTGGCCGATGGCTCATCGGTCACATCTGGGGCCTTGTAGGTAAAGCGAGCCACCAACGCCGAAATCTCATAGACCAGGTAAATGGGTAACGCCATCAAAGTCATGGACAAGGCATCGGGAGGTGCCAAAATAGCGGCAATAAAAAACGACAATAAAATAGCATAGCGCCGATACCGGGAAAACATCGTCGGGTGAACCAACCCAAGATGAGATAAGACTCCGGAAATTAACGGCAATTCGGCGACAATCCCAAACGGAACGGATAAATCGATTATGAAACTTAACAGGCTTCCGAGCCTCCACATCGGTTCAATGCCGTGTCCCGTAAAAGAGAGCATCACGCGCAAAACAATTGGGATAAAGACAAAATAACCTACAGCCGTTCCGATGAGAAACAAGCCGAGTCCCGGACCAGCAATTACCCCCACCACACGGCGTTCGACCTGAGTCAATCCCGGCAACACAAACGCAGAAAGTTGATACAAAATTAAGGGAGAAGCCAGAATTAAGGACATTGCCAAATCCAACTTGATTAGCGCAAAAAACGCTTCGGTGACACCCGTGACAATGACATGATGCACCGGCGTGTGACTAATAATCCAGTGTAAAACCGGTCTGGTATAAAAAAAACCGACCAAAAAGATCACCGCAACCGCTCCTAAAATGATAAAGAGACGGTTGCGCAATTCAGTCAAATGTTCGGTCACAGTCATTCGCTTCTCGTTCATAGACACTCCCCTAAAGCAACCCTATCAACTCTTATGTGGATCCACGATTCCTCGGCGTATCGCATAGGCAGCTGCCTGGACGCGATTTTCAAAGTGAAGTTTTTGCAAAATGTTGCGTAGGTGGTTTTTTACCGTATTTTCGGATATAAACAAGCGGCTAGCAATGTCACGATTGGAATATCCTTCTCCAACCAGTTTCAATACCTCAAGCTCCCGTCCTGTCAGTTGGGTCTGCTGGCGTTCCACATCCTGGGTGGAAAATGCCCGGATGATCTTGAGGGCCACATCTCCCGATATAGAGGCTTCACCCCGAATTTGCGCCGAAAGTTCTTCCAAAAACTGTTCCGGGTCCAAATGTTTGAGGAGATAACCCTGGGCACCAGCTTTAACGGCCTCAAACAACAAGTCGTTTTCGTCGCTCGCGGTCAATACCACGATTCTTACGTAGGGCATCTGCTCTTTGATAATCCGGGTTGCTTCCAGCCCTCCATCACCCGGCATATTAATATCCATCAAAATCAGATCGGGCATCAACTCTTCGGCTAACCTCACGGCTTCTTCGCCCGTTTGGGCCTCTCCGACCACTTCCATGTCTGGACGACCGGCCAATAATGAAGCCATTCCCGATCGAAACAAAGCGTGGTCATCCACTAACATAACTCTTGCTTTTTCCAACAACGTCTCCCCCTTTATCCCCGTCGACTTGACAGGTGATGGTCACGACTGTCCCCACTCCCGGCTCGGACTGAATCGATACCCGACCCCCAAACGTTTGGGCCCGTTCTTGCATTATGCCCAGACCAAAATGGTGATTAAGTGGTCCCGATCCCATCACAAACCCCTTGCCATCGTCAATCACCTTTAATTGTACGACTTCATCCAGAAATGCAGCGGTTATTTGAACATGTTTTGCTTCCGCATGCTTTCTGACATTGGCTAGTGACTCCTGGATAATCCGCAAAATCTGCACGGACGCCATCTCATTCCACGGAACCGCGTCATTGGGCAGTGGCGCCACTTCAACATCGACCTTCGTGCCCTCTTGAAAATCCATGGCTAGGGTCCGAACCGCCGTCCAAAAGCCCTCTTCCAAACGCTTCCCTGCGCGTAAATCATATAACGATTGACGTACTTCGGAATAGGACTTATTTACGGCGGATCGGATATCGTCCAGCTCTCGTCGCAGTTCATCCAGCCGGTGTCCTTCGAGCAACGTTTTGGCTTGATAAACTTTGAGATTGATGACCGCCAGGGTTTGTGCGAGTCCATCATGCATTTCCCGCGCAAGACGTTCCCGTTCTTGAAGAGCCAGCATCGCATTTTGGAATGTGCGGCGTTCATTCTCCATTTTTTCTATGACATCAAAAACATACGAGGAAAACCCCGCTGCCCCCACCAATGTCACTGCGATGGCCACTAAGCTGACACTGGCTGGCGGCAGCATACGTCTTAAATAATAAAATCGTACGGTTTCAGCCACTGCGACAAAGAGGGTGGGACCAATAGTCGTCAACAACTTAAGCCGACGGTACCGTCGGCGGTCATCGTATTCCATTTTGTCTCCCTCCAGTCGCTTATAACGGAACCAATTCTTCATAAGCTTATTGTACCTGCCCGTTCCGAGTGGGGTAAAGACACAATCGTTCTCCTAGACAATCATCACACATCATTTCTGTTATCCTTAGTCATCTGCCATTCGCCCATGCACCCAAAAATATTTACACTCGTGAATAACGCGTTGAGGCTGATCGAGAACGGCCAAATGTCCGCAGCGAGGTAGGGCTTTTAGTTCGCTGCCGTCAATCAGTTTTTGAACTTCGTCCGCTTCTTCAGGCGGTGTTCGGACATCTTCCACCCCCACCATAATCAATGTCGGCACTTTCACTTGACGAAAAACTTCTTCATTACGCACCGCATAAAATGCCTGCATAGCTTGCAAATACTTTTCTTTGTCAACTTGTCCCATTTCCAGGATCAAGTTTTCCTTCACTTCAGGCAGCGCATACTTCGTTAGAGTGAGTTCCGCATAATTTCGTGCAAACTCCATCATACTCATATTTTGAAGCTGGAGACGCCTGGACCGCAATTCCTCTTCCGCGTTGTCAAATCCTCGGGTTGTCCCGATAAGAGTCAAGGAACGAACCAGACCTCCTGGGTTCAAGGCAGCAACACGGCTCATCACCCAGCTCCCCAATGACACACCCATCAAGTGCACGGGCTTGTCCGTCTCACGCAAAATGTCTATGGTATCACCAACCCAGTCGTCCAAGGTCGGGAACACGTGTCCATTGTCACCCACCCCCCGGGGGTCCCACAAAACCACACTATATTCACGGGAGAGCGCCGGACGAATCCGGTGAAACAAAAACTGTCCCAGTCCCAGACTTGGATGTGCCAGGACGGCGAATTCCCCGTTCCCAAACGCATGGTAGGTAATTCCTCGGACCGTTTGCACTTCTCACCATCCTCCGTCCTATATTTACCGTTCCATTTCCGCGGCTAATCGGCAAGCCGTTCGGTAATCCTCTGGCGTGTCGATGTCTTTAGCCGGATTCGGGCGACCACTCACGCCATAGTCGACATAACAGACCGCACTGGCATGTTGAGCCCACAACGCTCCAAATCCCCGGTCCCCTCGTAATTGCCCGGTCCACCTCAACGCCTCACAATCAAAAATCACAGGGTGACCGGGAATTTGATTGTACCGGGGCCGTACGACATGACAGTTCGCGGACCTGCGGTCAAAATCACCGATCACTCTGCGGATGTCCGTCCCCAACACGAAAGGTTCGTCCCCCAGCAATATTGCCGCAGAAGCGCCAGGCCATTTTGCTTGCATGAAGGACACCGCCAGTTGGATCGAATGCGATATACCACGCTCTGGGCTGTTGTTCAGAACAAAATGCAGTCGGCTGTTATGAATAGCGAGGGGTAGGTCGGGACGGCACACCACCACCAACGGGTGAGGTGTTTCTTGCAAAACACGCATAACCAACGCGTCCAGAAGTGTTCCAGACGACCAAGGCAAAAGCATTTTGGACTGACCCATCCGAACCGATAATCCAGCCGCCAGCAAAAGCACCACAGTCAAATGAGAGAAATCACCGTGCCGCTCTGTTGTCTCATTGAGCGGGTTTGACGATATGAATTGCGTGGGGGGAGACACCATTTCCCACACCTCAACTTTCTCTCATTGTCACATCAAAGCCGTCGGCGGGCGCGCTTGGATATGGCACTAAAAAACTGGCCGATAAGAACGTTTCCGGCTCCCGATAAAACTTTCTGGCCGACGAAATGGGACTGTTCACCAAAACCCCCCTCTCCTTTATAGTGTAAATCTGTTTGTGCATCATTACTACTAGTCAGCGCCACATCGAGAGACATAAAGAAGGGGCCGTTGGAACCCTGTCCCTCTAACGACAGATGATAGTGACTGGGAGGCACAACGTCTTCGATGCGTAACTCTCCGCGGTATTGTCCTTTAAGGCCGGGAATTCCCAGCTCCATTTCCACCGCGTAAACCCCGGGTTCCTTTTCGTTCATGGTTTTCAGCCCCGGCATCGTTTCAATGAGCACGTTCGGATCCATAAGCAACTCAAACACCACACGCTGCGGTGCATCGACAACTTTGTGTGTGTCCACTTCCACGACTTGTCGTCAGCTCCTCGTAATGGACTCGTCAGCCCGGTCACTGAAATGGCTGATCGTATATATATGTATATTGCGTTGTCGTCCCGATAGTTCTCAAATTTTTTCGCGCCCGGCCAGTCCTATCCCTGAGGCATCATGACATGTTAGCATATCAAGGAATAAGATAAGTCGCGTTATGTTGCAAGACCATACAACCAGCTCGGAGAAAAGGGGAATCGTAATATGAGGATTCAATCATTGGAACAAATAATCGAACAACGCTTTGAGTCGTTCCTTGAGCCGCGTCTTGAGCATTGGTTCCGCAGGTACTTGGAATCTCCTAGCGGTGAGGCGATCATCTCCACTATTTTGGCGGATGTCATGGTTTCATGGATGCGGCCCGGATCCGGGGAGGGCCACAACTACCTCGAAACGATTGTTCTGGACTTGGTCAGCCGTTTGAAAGATAATCCCGGATTCAGAGAGCGGCTCTTAGCCACGATGTCGCGCAAAAGCGCGGACTGACTAGGCGCGCCGGGGATTTGACGATCGCAGGTAGCGCTCCATCAATGTCTCGCGGTCCATAAGCAGCAATACCGGCTTAAGCCGCAAAAAGCGTTTTAGTGCATGCCAACCGTCTGCATGATAAATGGCCATAAGCACTATAAGATAGATCCACATCGACCACTTACGGGATCCAGAAACGCTCATTCGTTCAAATCCCAGCTTTTCGATGGCGCTCGACGCGTCCAGTAAGGTAATCCCTCCCACCACAACAATATCCTGATACTTTTCACTCCTGGCTACAAAACCGGCCAGATCCGATAAACTGCGCAAAACAGCATGGAAAGCTCTGAGCCCTCCTGCACGGCTGGAACTCAACTGCGAAAGGGCGGGGTTGCCAAAATGAATTTCACCCATAGGTTGAGAACGGGTCACTTTTTTCCCCGTCGAAAGCACAACCGTTTTAAACGGATATTTGATGTGGCCCAGGCGAAGGACGGGGTCCCCGCCCAGCGAGGACGGAATCGTATCAATATCCCATTGGCGCGTAAATCGCGTCTCCCACCATGTCCACCACCGCCGAAACTCAGAATGGTCGTTTTCCAACTCTGAGGTGCTCACAGGATGCAAACCCAGCTCACGAACCTTGTCGATAATAGGTCCCAGGGCTTGAACCGTGTTTCGGCGATCACCTCCTCCATCATGCATCACGACAATACTGCCCGGATGGGACAACTGCACCACATAGTGTTCAATCATCTCAGGCGTTTTGCCGCTTTTCCAGTCATCCGGTGCAATGGACCAAAGAACGCGTCTTAACCCCAGACGGTGTGCCATCATGCCCGTCATCACATTGTGATGCCCCCAGGGCGGTCGGTAGGACACCGGTCTCGTCCCGGTAATGGCTTCAATCGTATCCAGTCCACGGCGGATTTCCCGGGCCGCAGACCATGGCCAAAACAAATACATGGACCGGTGCTGGTAGCCATGTAATCCAATCTCATGGCCACCAGCCACCATTTCCTTGAGCATTTCAGGGTAGTGCTGGGCGCGTTCGGCCACAACAAAAAATGTCGCGCGAGCATTGTGTTCCCGAAGAACTCGAAGAATGTCGGGAGTATCCGGTCCCGGCCCATCATCAAAAGTTAAAGCAATTTGATGATGCTCACGAGAACCAAAGACGGCACCCCACTGCAGGTGGTGCCAAACCAGATCGGGAATAAGATAGACAGTCATCCACGCCGCAACAATTCCGGCAACGACAATCCCAAACATACTTTTCTCCTTTACTAACCAATCTCAGTTTTGTATTTTTTCTTTTAATGGAAATGAAGCATAAAAGGCTCCCATCACCAAGAGGATAAAAGACGACGCCACGAAAGGCAGCCAAATCCGAATCGTGAACAGCCTTGTTCCCAAAATCGGTCCCACTGACATTCCCAGTCCTTCCACGGTCATAAATACACCCCATAGCCATCCTTCAATTTCCTTGGGGATCAAGCCTGCCAAAAACGCGTTCCATGATGGCAAAATCATGGCATAGGACAAACCCAGTATGCCCCCGGAAATGATCAATTCGAAAAAGTGCCGGAAGAAAGCAATGCCCAACAGGGCACCCCCCGCTATGAAGAATCCGCCAACCAAAGGAAAATGCAGCCCGAAACGGTCGGTAATTCGCCCCATGGGAACTAGCAGAAGAACTGTAAAGGCCCCGCTTCCGAGCATCAGTTCGGCAAACTGAACATGGTCCAGATGTAGAACATGCGTCGTAAACGGTTGCAAAATTGGTAACATCAGCCCCAATGTCATATTTTGCACAAATGTGCCAGGAAGCACCCAGCGAAAGCGCCACAAAGTTCGCCCTAAATGCCTGGACTTCGGCTGGTGTGGATGAACTTGCGTCAATCTCGGATCCGCGATCCAGATTGTCACGGCAAAAGCCAGCACATCCGCGGCAATCAGGAGCGAAAACGCAATGCGGTCATGGCCCCCCAATACGAAGTTAATCAACACGGGCCCCAGGCCCGATCCCGTTAACCAGGCAGCAAAAACCAGCCCCATCATCGATGCGCGCCTTTCAGGCTCGGTAAGCCGATTGGTTCCAGTAACCACTGCCGGCCAGTGAGTGGCCGTTCCCACTCCGAGTAATGCCACAAACACAATAATCATGGCCGGATGTCTCGTATTCATGGCCCCTATCAGCGACAGGCACTCGATCGCAAGTCCCATTGTGAGCACACGGGGAACCCCGATACGGTCAACCAGCCACCCCGCGGGTCCGCGAAAAACTGTATCTAAAAAATAGTGACTGGACAAAGCCCATCCCACGATAGTCAGGGAAGCGCCTAACGGTCCTGTCACATATGCCGGCAGCAGAGTAATAATCAAAGCACCGCGTGCAAATTCGGCGAATCCCAGAGCCACCAATAACAACGACTGAGGAAGTGACAGCTCATTACGCAGGCGCATTGGCTTCCTCGGTTTGAAGGGCTAAGTCAATATTTGTCGCAACTATTCGCGCAGCTTCCGGGTGTCCTAGACTTTTCGCTTGATGAGCCATGGCCTTTAACTCCCAAGGATGTTCTAATAAGTGCGTCACAATCTCCCCCAAATCTTCTTCCGTGTGCGCTCGGCGCCCTGCTCCGTTTCGAACCAAAAATTCCGCATTGGCATCTTCCTGTCCGGGAATAGGTCGGTATATCACGGTGGGTAGCCCCCGACACAACGATTCTGTGGTGGTCAAACCTCCCGCTTTGCTGATTAACAAAGATGACACCGCCATGAGTTCGTGCACATTATTGACATAACCTAAAACGGCCATGGGATTTTTCGCTTTTTCTTCGTATTCTTTCGCCAGATTAAAACGCCACTCTTCGTGTCCAGCAATTACGATCGTCGTGTGTCTGGCGGGAACACGGTCCAGGATTCTCAATACTTGCACGTACTCGGAAATTGGCATATAGGCTCCACCCATGAACAGAATGACCGGCGAGTCCGCCTCGATACCCAGCCGCCGGCGAACCTCCTCTTCATCAACGGCTCCCTGAAATCGTTCATCAACCGGAATACCGGATACAATAACCTTATCCGGGTTAATATGCCGATCTATTAATTCCTGCCGCATGTCCTCACTACCGACGAAATACATGTCTACCGCAGGGTGAATCCACTGGGTATGAACACTGTAGTCCGTCATGACCACAAAATTAATTACATCGAGTTTTCCAAGCTGCTTAAGAGTCGAAACAACCCCCGCGGCGGTGGGATAGGTCGAGACGATTAACTTGGGAGGCATATTTTTTATAGCCCCATAAAATCGTTTGAGACCAATGTGATTAATCATACGCTGAGTTCGCGATAAGGGATCAATGTTCTGTGTCGAGGTGTAAAACCATCGCCATACCGATGGCGCCCGTCTTACACTGGTTAAATAACCCCACCTAATCAGATTATCCAATCCCGGATTCACAAAGCGATAATAATCTACAATACCCAGCCGCAACTGATTGTTTTTAATTAATAATTGCAATGCAATAGCTTTTGCCGCACGTAAATGACCATCACCATACCGGGCTGCAAGAATCATAACCTCGGGGTGGAGGCTTAAAGCAGCTTCATGGTGGGTCGACAACCAGTCGACCCACTCCGCAGACTGTCTAACATCTGTGCCAGATACGGGCACCATGTCCATTTATTCCACCTCCAGCCTGCATTTACGATCGGCAACTAGCGTTTCCCTAACCTCAAATGTACGATACCATGGACGCCAAAAAGTGGCTAGTGCGAACGGTGAAGTGCGTCTCTGCCATGGTGTATTTCTATGTCATCCTGTTAAGGCGATTGTCAATGAATTCGCTCCGGGAATCATTAGTTCCCAAAACTATCTTCCAGCGAACTCCTCGTTATTCCATGCTGGAAATTTCCCTCCTTCGCCCAAAACACGACAAACAAGGGCAAGCTTTGCCTGGAGACTAGGCCGTATGACGGGAATGGACAAGTTCGTATATAATCTAGAGTAGATTTTATCCTAATCACCCATGCGACTTATCAAGTCCGGACCGATGACGCCCTAGGCACAATGTTAACAAACAAGGCCGGACGCCCGTACGTGATAGCATTCATCATGCCATCTGGTGTCACTTAACATGGAGATGGGGAAAGGAATGTATGATGATTCCGGGGCTAACTGTGTCACACGGAACATGGTCCGAATTAAGCATTCGTCATTCTCGCTTTATCAGTTGTGCTTTTCATATCGAAAACAACACTCAATTTACCGAGATTCTACAGCAGGTTGTAAACACGTGGCCCAAAGCCAGCCACTATGTCTGGGCTTATGTTCTGACAACCGGTCAGGAACGCATGAGCGACGACGGCGAACCCCAGGGAACAGCCGGAATTCCCACACTTTTCCTCATTCAAAAGCGGCATCTGGTATATACGGCTATCGTCACAGTCCGGTATTTCGGCGGAACAAAACTGGGAAGCGGAGGACTTGTGCGAGCATACAGGCAGGCATGTGAGAACGCCCTGTCCCATGCCCAGTTCGGGCGTCAGGTGGATATCGTCGAAGCCACTGTGACATTGCCCTACTCTTCATGGCAACAGACACATAATTTTCTGGTTAACAAAAACATTTCTTTCACTCCTGTTTTCCTTCATCATGTTGAAATTCACTGCGAAGTTCCGGAAGACGACTGGCCGACCTTTTGTGATGCGTTGCAGACAACCCTGGCTCCTGATGCTAGCATAGTGGAATCCCACCCTGCTACCGCCATATCTCCCTGGGTTCCCTAAAGATCTCCCTTTCCAAACGAAAAACATTAATCTCTTGACCCATAACGTCGCCATAATTTGTCCTCCAGTCTTGAAGAACGTCAACGACCCCGGCCTCAAGGCCGGAGCTTGCGACTCCCCGGAAGTGCAGGCGACAGCCACAGCCATCGCCTCCCTTCGGATGGGGTCGCATCGTAGGGGGGTGACAACACCCTCACGATCACGGGCTTGCCGCGATCGCACCTGTCACCCGGTACTCAATTCCCTGGCGGTGCCGGCTTTTCCACCTCCTAATGAAGTCGGAACAATCGAGGACCTTACCTAAGGAGTTGTTCCGATCCTGGGGCAGCATCATCCGAGGCCGGCTAATCCCCTTGCCGCCAACAACCTGAGGCACTGGGTTCGCTTGTCGGACGCGTTCATGACAGCTGAAATGACTGCCACCCCATCCACTCCGCTCTTCCATGCTTGGGCCGCATTCTCCGGATTTATACCGCCAATCGCCACCACCGGCGCAATGGCCGCAGCCCTTTTTACCAGTCTAACCGTTTTTTCGGTGCCTAACGGCATCCCCGCGTCATCTTTGCTCAAAGTGGCAAAAACAGGACCCAGTCCGAAGTAATCGGGAGGACAGTCCGCCGCGCATTCTATCTCTTGAAGAGACCCGGCAGATAATCCCACCGTCAGCGACGGGGCAAGTTTTCTGACAATAGACACTGGCATATCGTCTTGCCCCACATGTACGCCGTCAGCTTCCAGTGCCAGGGCTACGTCTAAACGGTCATTCACAATAAATGCCAAGTGATTTTGCAAGCACAATTCTCGTACCACACGCCCATAGTCCAGTAACTGCCGTGTCGTAGCGGACTTTCCCCGCAACTGGATCACACTGGCTCCCCCCTGAGCCATATTTCCGATTTCGCGGGGAAGATCACCCGGAGAGATGGTGACGGTATCCATTAACACATGTAGTCGCAGATTCATGGCATATCACCCGGAAAATGCCATAAGGGACCATGGCCATGTCCAAATCTTGGAGCTTCTAAAATGGCGCGGGATACATAGTGTTTGGCTCTGGTGACAGATTCCACCATATCGTGTCCTTGTGCGAGTCCCGCAGCTATAGCACTAGATAATGTACACCCTGTTCCATGCGTATGAACGCTTTGAATCCGTTCACCCTTTAGCCACAATTCCTCTTGACTCGAGCATAGCAGATCATCTGAAGGATAGCCTTCCAAATGCCCGCCCTTTACGAGAACGTATGGAATCCCCTGCTGGACGAGAGCGCGTCCTGCCCGGAGCATGTCCTCCGGGCAATTAATCTCTTTCTGAGACAGAGCCTCTGCCTCAGGCAGGTTCGGCGTAATCAGAGTGGCCAGTGGCAGCAGGTGTTCTCGCATTCTATTTTCGGCACCAGGACTTAATAACGCAGCACCTCCCTTAGCACGCATAACCGGGTCGACTATGACGGGTATCATTTTGGCATAACGGCGCAGTCTGTCCGCCACCGCGATAATAATCTCGTCCGAAAAGAGCATGCCAATTTTAATAACATCAACGCCGATGTCCTCAATCACGACATCAATCTGTTCTGCAACCACCTCTGCATCCACGGCCACAATCTTGTAGACTCCTTGCGTGTTCTGTACAGTGATGGCGGTAATTGCCGACATTCCGTATACCCTAAAAGCCGAGAAGGTTTTTAAGTCCGCTTGAATTCCGGCTCCGCCGCCAGAGTCGGATCCCGCAATCGTCAAGGCCCGGGGAATCATCTGTTTCCGCCCTCCTGTGCTAAACGCCCAAACGCTGCCCAAAATGGATCAATTCGAGGATGCTGCAGAAGTGTCCGTTTCCCCTTGCTCTCTCGCCACATGCCTTGCGACGAATCCAACATTTCTCCGATAATCGCCGCTTCTATCCCCCGCGACTTCAAGGCAGATACCACCCTATCCACCGCGTGGGGTTTAACCGCCGCCAACAAAGTTCCTTCACTGATAGATATGAGAGGATCAATTCCAGTCAAATTACATATGGCACGCGTTTCCTCTTTCACCGGAATCTGGTCGTCGCGCAAAATCACGCCGAGCCGGGAAGATTCGGCCATTTCATAAACACCGCCCACGACTCCGCATTCGGTCGCATCGTGCATGGCGGTGACACCCTGACCCCGCACACCTTGTGCAGCCGCCACTCCAGCGTCTTCCACCACAGTCATTTTTTCAAACAGGGCATCCGCCCGGCTTAAAATGTCATGTCCCAAATGTTTTTGAACATAATCGGGAAATGTGGCGGCAAATAGTCCGGTCGCTTCAATGGCGGCCCCTTTGGTACACAGGATGATATCACCTCTTTCTGCCATGGCAGTTGTAATATATCTCTCTTCAGAACCAATGCTCATCACGGTTGCTCCTCCCACCATGGGGAATTCGCACCCCTCATACCTGGCGGTATGCCCTGAGATCACCGCGATTCCCAGCTGCTTGCACGTTCTCGAAAAAGCTGTCCACAGACTGTGAAATTGCTCGGTGGTGATACTGAGTGGCAAATTTAAATCCACCGTCATCAACGAAGGTGGCAATCCGGAAGTAGCAGCATCAGAAGCCAAAATATGTACCGCGAACCATGCCGCACGATCCCAGCCATAGGCTGGAACGATAAAGACGGGATCAGTGGTGGTCGCCATAACCGTACCGGGAGCAACACGGGTGATGGCAATGTCGACACCGGATTGTGGTCCAACAAGCACTTCAGGTCTACTGTCGCCCAAATTTGGGTAAATGTAATCACGAAAAGCCTCCGGAGATATCTTTCCGATAGCGGGCAATTCCGTTTGAGGCATATTCATTCCTCCCCCGTGCGCGAAAATAAGACATTCTCTCATCACACACGAAGAATGTCTTATGGCAGCATCTTTATACGCTCATCATATCACGATCCCCGGAGGGCGGAACCATCGTTCCCATCATTCGCTCAGAACCGGATAAGTCCCCAGCCGCTTTCCCCATTCCAGCGAAGGCAGTCCGTTTTCCCATGCCTGATCGACGCGTTCGGCATCTCCCACCACATCAATCCAGAACCGGTAGGCAAACGGTGACCCTGGTCGGGGACGCGATTCGACCTTGGATAGATTCAACCCCAGTTTCTTATACCACATTAAATAGTCCACCAGAGCACCTGGCTTATCGGGCAAGTCAAACACCATGCTTGTCTTGGTCCGGTGCAGCGGAGACAGTAACGAGATGGGACGGCGGCTTAACAACCAAAAGCGGGTACGGTTGTCCGGATGGTCCTGAATGCCTCGACGCACGACATTGAGACCATAGATTTCCGCGGCTCTCGGGCTGGCTATGGCTCCAATATCGTCGCGCTCCAGTTCCGCGACTTCCCGGGCACTGCCCGCCGTGTCCAAGGCCACTTCAGCGGCCAATCCATGTTGCCGGCAAAATACCTGGCTTTGCATCAGCGCCTGGGGGTGGGACCGAACCTTTCGTATGCGGGCGAGATCCGAGTGCCCGTGAGCCATCAGGACCAACTCGACGGGCTGAACCGCCTCGGCCCAAATTGATAGGGGCGAGGCGGTCAGAAGATCCAGCACATCGTAAACGGGGCCGCGGTAGGCGTTTTCAATAGGCAAAAGCCCAATGCCATCCGGCTTTTCGAGTATAGCCTGAAATGTCTCAGCAAAGCTCGCGCACCCTGTGGGGTGCGCGTAAGGCCAGTGTGAGAGAATAGCAGCCTCACTAAAGGCTCCGGGAGCACCTTGATAATAAATGACCGCATCCTCAATCATGCTGTGGCCACACCCGTCTTGTATGCCGCCACACCCGAAGACCGGGAATATTCCCGAAACGCCTTTAAAATTCGCAAGGTTACAGGGCCAACGTTACCGTTTCCGATAATGCGTCCGTCGCACACCACAGCTGGTATCACCTCGGTCGCCGTGCCGGTTAGGAAACACTCGTCAGCCGTATATAAATCATGAAGGGTTATATTTTCCTCCAAGCATGTCAAGCCAAGTTGTTCCCTGGCCAATTCCATTACGACTTGCCGGGTAATCCCATTCAAAATGCCGGCATTCGTTGGAGGAGTCACCAATTCTCCCTCACGAACAATGAAAATGTTGTCCGCCGTACCTTCAGTGACGTAGCCCCGATGGTTAAGCAAAACGACCTCCGGGAGCCCCCGGAGATTGGCTTCAATCTTAGCTAAAATGTTGTTGAGATAATTCAGCGACTTAATCGCCGGATTCAGAACATCGGCAGCAGGACGACGGGTTGAAACCGCAGCTAATTCCAGTCCATGTTGGTAGGCCTCCTGGGGATATAAGGCAATCCGGTCTGCGATAATAATCACACTGGGATTAGAACACCTGGTGGGATCGAGTCCCAAATCTCCCGGTCCCCGCGATATGACCAATCGGATATAGGCGTCCATCAACTCGTTTTCACGGACCGTGCGGCACACTGCCTCCACCAATTCTTCCCGCGTATAGGGGATATCCAACAGAATGCTTTTGGCAGAATCAAATAACCGGTCTAAATGCTCATCCAGCTTGAATACCCGTCCGGAATAGGCTCTAATTCCCTCGAAAATTCCGTCACCATATAGGAATCCATGATCGAATACCGAGACGCGTGCTTCACTGGCTGGCACCATAGCCCCATTGAAGAAGATTTTCAGTTCACTCATCACATGTTCCTCCTACCGTATATACCGCATCTCTCACGCCCGTAGCCCTACCCCTCCAAAACGGTTGACAAGGGTTGACCGGCAGGCACCATGGGAAACACGTGTTCATCTTTGGGAATCATAACCTCTAACAGTACCGGCGCATTAATCGATTCCATAGTGGTCAGTGCCTCATCCAGCGCCTCCTTCGAATTCACGCTGAATCCGCGAATGCCAAAAGACTCCGCCAACCGAACAAAATCAGGGTTGAGAAGGTCCACGCCCAGGCGCCGCTTTCCATGGAACAGATCCTGCCACTGTCGAACCATGCCGTGACCGCCGTTGTTCAACACAATAATCCAGAGGGGAATTTGATATTGCGCAACAGTTCCCATCTCTTGCAGATTCATTTGGAAACTGCCATCCCCAGCCAGCAAAACAACCCGGTGCTCACCTGCCGCGAATTGAGCACCCATGGCCGCAGGAAAGCCATATCCCATCGTCCCTGCTCCTCCCGAGCTCAGGAATGTCCGCGGTTTTTCCCGGTGCAAAAAGAGAGCTGCCCACATTTGATGCTGACCCACTTCAGTCACGACGACATCATCAGGATTCAAATGATTGTTAATCACTTGCATCACCGTGGCGGACGCTACCGTTCCCTCAATGGCGGCAGGAATCTTTAATGGATGGGACGATTTCCACTCCCGAATGGTGCCCCACCACTCGTCGTGATTCGCCTTTGGCACCGCTTTGAGCAGTTTGGGAAACATGGTGCGCAAATCCCCGTGAATTGCTACATGCGGACGCACCAGCTTGCTCAATTCTGCCGCATCAACGTCCACATGAATGATTCGTGCATTAGGGGCAAATTCGTCCAGCTTCCCCGTCACTCTGTCATCGAACCGGGCACCCAGCGCAATAACCAAATCAGCATGCTGCATCGCATTATTAGCGTACCAAGTCCCATGCATCCCTAACATTCCAAGACTCCGTGGATGAGAAGACGGGCACACGCCAATCCCCATCAGCGTATGAGCTACAGGACAGTCATAATCTTCCGCAAATTGCATGACGTAGTCCTGGGTGTTGCTGGAGACCACCCCTCCGCCCACATACAGCAAGGGTCTTTTTGCAGAACGCAGATACGCCTTAATCCGGGACCACACCATAGGCTTCTCTTCCCAGACCTCTTCCTCTAGCAGGCTTGTCGGCAAGCCTCTTTGAGGACATTCCATAAACTGAATATTTTTGGGGAACTCTACGACAACGGGCCCCGGGCGACCGCTGCCCGCCGTTTGGTAAGCCTGAAATAAGACGTCGGCTACTTCCCCAGGGTCAGTTATGCGCCAACTGTGCTTGACGGCCGGCATAGTCATACTGAATAAGTCCGCTTCTTGAAAGGCATCCGTGCCAATAAGCGTGGTAGGAACCTGCCCAATAATCAAAACCAACGGTACAGAATCAGTCATCGCCGTTACAAGCCCTGTAATCACATTGGTGCCACCCGGGCCGGATGTCACCAAAACCACGGCGGGTCTCCCGGTAACCCGGGCATATCCATTCCCTGCATGGACGGACGCGGACTCGTGTCTCGACACGATAAACTCAATGGGGATTTCACGGCGCGTTGCCAAAGCATCGACGAGGGGTAATATGGCACCACCAGGAACCCCAAAAACGACAGTGGTACCGAGTTGTGACAACACCTCCCATGTTAGTTCCGCCCCAGTCATGAGATTTTCCTCCTTTGGACAATGTTCTTAACACGCTGAATCACCGTCTGAGTAAATTCCTCGGTGCTTGCCGTCCCCCCCAAATCTGGCGTATGAGGGCCCTCGGCCAAGCTTTCCGCAACAGCCTCCTCGATCAGATGCTGAGCTTCCGGTTGCGACCAACTCCATCCGATAAGATAAGCCGCGGATAGCATTGCGCCTGTAGGATTGGCTATTCCTTTGCCTGCAATGTCCGGTGCGGATCCGTGTACCGGCTCAAACAATCCCCGAGTCCCCGGAGTTCCGGCGACAGAAGAAGAACCAAGCAATCCAAGAGACCCCACAAGTCCTCCTGTCAAATCACTGAGTATATCTCCGAACAAATTTTCCGTCACTATCACTTGGTATCTTTCAGGATTCAATACCAGCTCCATTGCCGCCGCGTCAACATATCGGTGCGTCAGTGGCACATCGGGAAATTGCTGCGCCAATTCGTTCGCGACTTCCCGCCACACTCGGGAACTCTCGAGCACGTTCGCCTTGTCCACCGAAGTCAAAGTCAAATGATTGTCACGGGCATACTGAAAAGCCAATTCGATGATGCGCCGGATTTCAGATTGCCGATAACGCAAGGTATCCACGACTTCCAGATCACCCGGCAGAAAACGGCGCCCCCGTGGTTCGCCGAAATAGAGACCGCCGGTTAACTCACGGAACACGATTCCCGAAGCCGCGGCATTTTTCAATGGGGAAAGATGTTCCAAGCCGGGAAAAACGCGAAATGGCCGTAAATTGGCCCATAACCCCATGTATTGACGCATCGCCAACAAACCGGCCTCGGGCCTTTTGGGAGCCTGGTCCCAACGGGGTCCTCCAACAGCTCCCAACATCACCGCTTCGGCTTTGTCGATCTTGCGCCGCGTGTCGGATGGAAAAGGGTCACCGGACTGGTCTATCGCACGACCTCCTATATCGGCTTCGTCTTTTTCCACCGCCCATCCGCCGAATTCGGCCACAACATCCAGAACTCGCATGGCCGCCTCGGTAACCTCCGGCCCAATGCCGTCGCCCGGTAGCACTAACAGTTGGTGAGTCGCCATAATATCCTCCTAGATACATCAAATTGCTCTACGCGACATGATTTTGGACACGGTCGAAGAGATAGGATAATGCTTCATGAAGAGCCACCGCTGTCGCCTTCATGACATCGCTGTCAGCCGCCTGCCCGCGGCTTTCGCAGTCGTAGCCCTGGATTTCGACCCGTACCGCCGCCAACCCCGCTTCTCCGGGAGAAATAGGATCTAAATGATAGGACGTCAATTGCACAGGTTCAAGGGACAATGCACGGGCAAAAGCCTGAAAAAGAGCATGAACCGGACCATCCCCGCTACCCGAGTCTTCCTTCGTTTCCTGGCCCACGCGAACAGCCACAAAAGCCACGGGGCGGTTATCACTGCCCGTACTGACCTGCCAGCGAATCAACTCGGTCGAGCGGGAGCGGCGAACTTGACCGACCTCTTCTTGCCAAATAGCTTCCAAATCCTGATCGTTAATATCGTTTTTGAGTTCTCCCAAGGCTTTCACCTGCTGTTGAATCTGGTCGATTTGGCTGGGCGTCGCATAAAGCCCCAAATCCTCCAACCGCTGCCTTAGGGCATGGCGTCCGGAATGCTTACCCAAAACCAGTTTAGTCACACCCCAGCCCACATCCTCCGGTGTCAAAATCTCATAGGTAGACCGATCTTTTAGCATGCCATCCTGATGAATACCCGATTCGTGCCGAAAGGCGTTTTTTCCGACAATGGCCTTGTTGGGCTGCACGGTCATCCCACTTAACTGGCTAACGAGTTGGCTGGCGCGGTAAATTTCATGGGTATTAATGTGGTGCTGAACTTGATATTGGTCCTGCCTTGCCGTGAGTGTCATCACAACTTCCTCTAGAGACGCGTTTCCTGCCCTCTCACCAATGCCGTTGATGGCCACTTCAACCTGTCGACAGCCTGCTTCGATTCCCGCCAGTGAATTGGCGACAGCCAGCCCCAAGTCGTCGTGGCAGTGTACGGAGAGTGTCACTCCAGAGTCGGGAATGTTTTCCCGCAACATGGTGATCAGCCGGTGATATTCTCTTGGCGTCGTGTAGCCGACTGTGTCCGGAAAATTCAACGTCGTGGCTCCGGCTTCAACGGCCAGTCTTCCTACTCGAATCAAGAATTCGGGTTCCGATCTGGTAGCATCCTCGCAGGAAAATTCCACATCACCCGCGTAAGTGCGGGCTAGACGAACCATTGCATCGATTTTTTCGAGCACTTCATCCGGTGTCATACGCAATTTGGCCTTCATGTGAATCGGAGATGTTGCCATAAAAACGTGAATCCGGGCTTTATCGGCCTTCTCAAGCGCCCTGGCTGCCTGTTCCACATCCTGGCGATTGCACCGGGCCAAAGCGGTAATTACTGGTCCTTTAATACTTTGAGCAATCCGGGAAACCGCATCGAAATCCCCAGGTGAGGCCTGAGGAAATCCCGCCTCCAGATAATCCACACCCAAACGTGCCAATTGCTCCGCGATAGCCAGTTTTTCCTGAGTGGTTAATGCCACTCCGGGAGACTGCTCTCCGTCCCGGAGTGTGGTATCAAAGATTCGCACAGTATCCATCACGACTTTCCCTCCTTTGATGAAACCCCGTCCTCCTCTTCCACTGATGGTTTCAACCACGACATCATCGAACGCAATTCCCGCCCGATTCCTTCCACAGGATGTTGGCGCGCCTCTTCTCGCAGACGATTGAATTCCGGGCGTCCTTTAGCATTTTCTGTCATCCACTTTTTCGCAAACGTTCCATCTTGGATCTCCTTGAGTACTCGTGCCATTTCTTTCTTCGTTTCTTCCGTTACAATCCGTTTCCCGACGGTCAGTCCGCCAAATTCCGCCGTATCGGACACGGAATACCACATCGCACTCATGCCGCCTTCGTAGATCAAATCCACGATGAGCTTCATTTCATGAAGAGTTTCAAAATAGGCTATTTCAGGCTGATATCCGGCTTCCACTAACGTTTCAAAGCCTGACTGAATCAATTGAGTCACTCCGCCGCACAAAACCGTTTGTTCGCCAAAAAGATCGGTTTCCGTTTCTTCGGCAAAGGTCGTTTGAAGCACTCCGGCACGGGTCGCTCCTATCCCTTTGGCATAGGCCAGAGCCACATCAAGGGCATGGCCCGTCGCATCTTGATCCACTGCCACCAGCGCCGGAGTTCCCTGACCTTCCACATACAGCCGGCGTACTAGGTGCCCCGGAGCCTTAGGTGCCACCATGAACACATCCACATCGTCCGGCGGCACAATCTGCTTGTAGCGAATCGCGAATCCATGGGCGAAGGCTATCGCGTTGCCCGGCTTTAATCCCGGCTTTATGCTTTCTTCATACAAAGAACCCTGCAAATGGTCCGGAGTTAAAATCTGAACAACGTCAGCAGCTTCCGCCGCCTCTTTAACATCCATCGTCTGAAATCCCTGTTCCTCGGCCCTGTCACGTGAATGACCTGGGCGGATACCGATAATGACATGAACACCTGATTCCCGCAGATTCAGTGCATGAGCGTGACCTTGGCTCCCATACCCGATTATGGCCACGGTTTTACCGGCTAACCACCTCAGATCGGCGTTGTCGTCGTAGTATAATTTTGCGTTCATTATTCCATCCTCCTCGAGCGTGGTATACGGATTTTCTGGGTACCTGGTCGCTGAACTTTAGTGTTAAGCAACTGGGAAACAGCGCAAACACGCGGGCGTGATTGGCCTCAATCCACTCTTCTATTGCATGTCTTGGTCCCGCAACCGTGTAATATCCAATGTGTGAATCAATCGGAGTGGCAGATATCAGCGGCACGTGAACCGGTTTTTGTGTGGGGATCGCCGCAACCAAAACCGTGTGGTAGCTGTTCTTTACAATAAAGGTGTGAATAACATCTTTATGGCGCGTAATTTGACGGCGAATCCACTGAGCTCGTTCGGGAGTGCCGCTCACCCCAATCATGACCGTCAGCCGTGCCGTATCGCGGTCTTTTTTGACCGTCATTTGTTCAATATCCACATTTCGCTGGCCAAGCATCAACAGCAATCGTTGAATCGCGCCCGGCTTATCATGCAATTCCACGCCTATGAATGGATTCATGAGTGCAATCCTCCTTGCTTCTCAAATAAAAAAGCCCTTTCGCCGAATTGGCTGAAAGGGACGCGGTCGCGTGGTACCACCCTTACTTCTCCTCTTTAGTGCTAGAGGACTCGTTGGAATGATAACGGAACTCCTCCGGCTTCGTCTACCTCCGGTTAACCCGGTCTCGGGAAGCAGGCTCAAGGGTGAGACAATAATTCGGCCAAAGCCCGAGCTTCCACCATCCTCGGTTCGCTGTCAATGGTTTACGAACTACAATTCCCCATCATTGCCCATAACCTTGCATGGGTATAGAAACAGACCCAGTGCAAGTTCAACAACTGCCGAACCTGCCACGGGTCTTTTATCCCCATGGTGTAGTTCCTACTTCTAGGAACCTGTACCGCTTGGTCCTTCCCTATTTGGGCGGATCCCTAGGTACACTCCGACGAAAACGCTATACATGCACTATAACATTCGTGACAAAAATAACAAGTGTTAGCTGTCCAATTTTCCTCAATTATTTTTCGACCCGATTCGTCATACTTGACGATCATTTTTCCTGTATCATCACCTTACTTCATGATTGCCGCTAAAGTCAGGCATCTTTGTTAGTTACTTAACTACCCTTTCGAAATTTTTCTAGGGCTTGTTCGACACTCTCAACGTTTCCCTCATCCAATCCGTATAAAATATCATGAAGTGGTGCTGCCCAGCGGTATAAATGTCGTCGTCCCCAAGGATCCAGGCGAGTAGCATAGTCTTCCAGTCGTCCTTTTTCCCACCGAGGGGAAATGCCTGATAAATCATATGCCGGATCACCCGCGCTCATGTCACCGAAATCGATCACTCCCGCAATTTCACCCTGGTCAATTAGAATGTGTTCAAGACTAAGGTCTCCATGTATCAGTGTGCAAGACCAGGGCACCGAATCCAAGGCGTGAAACAAATCCTGAAAACGTTGCCGACAACGGCGTTGCTCTTTAACGCGAAGGAGGGGATACACCTTATCTGCCACTTCATCATGAAGCCGGCGAAAACGCTTTAGCCATCTTTTCGGTCCCCGGATGGTGCGGGTTTGGGGTGACAAATGCGTTTCCCTGTGCAAAGCCTCTAAAAATTGTGCCAGACGTGCCACCATATCGTCTCCGGGAATCCTTCCCAAGTCGGCGGATTCTCCGGGAATGACAGGATAGATTCCCACCCGTCCAAAGGTCCGAATATAACGGGGCACGGTGAGAGGTAGCGTGAGCAAAGGCAGTTTGGCCATCTCAAACTGCAAATGGGTTTGCGCCCGTGGATTTTTTGGCACGCGTATCACGTAGTTTGACTCGCTCAAATACGACCAGTAATCCCAACCCTCGGCCAAAAGATGGATCTTCCCGATGAAAATATCCCCGAACATATTGTTGATGTAGTGTTCCACCATCGACATGGTCCGTAGTCCCCACAATTCCTGCTTCACTCGAACTCCCTCCACCCCTTATGGCTTTGACACGTATGATAATCATTGATTGATTTCTTTTCTATCCCGTCCTATTATGACAATATGAACACGCATTCAGTGAGCCGGGAAGTAAATATGGAACTTTTACTGGGTGACTTGGAACGACAATGTCAGTCGTCTCACCATTCCATGTTTTGCCAGAGAGAACTTGCACTCCATATCGATGATCTACCCGTTGGATTGGAAGGAGTCCGTGATGGGTGGTACATTCATACAGGCGCCGAGGAAATTCTTGGCCTGGGCATCGCCAAACGGTGGCGTTTATCATCTTCGTCCTCTTTGGATTCCATGGATGCCGAAAGAAAACAATTACTCGACAGAGGCTTGTGGCCGAATAGCATTATCGCAGGAGGCTGGGCTTTTGACCCGTCCGGTGTTCAGGATCATTTATGGGACTCTTTCGGCCCGTCGCAATGGATCTTGCCGGCTCTCTTCATCCGCAAGACAGCCGAAGACACCCGGGCAATCCTCACACTGCCGGTCAGCAACTCCCACTCGGTACATGATAGCGGCGATACGTATGCCAACCTATTGCGATTCCTTGATCGGCCTCCCGTTGTGCAGCCAACGCCTCAGTTAGTATCGGCTTCATCGAGACCTTCGTCGCGGGAATGGATCCGTCGAGTCGAACAAGCCATCGAAGTGCTTAAAGCCGGGAACATGAAAAAACTGGTTTTGGCGCGCCGCGTCGATGCGCGTTTTGCTATGGCACCCCGTGTGGCCGATATTCTTAAACAACTGCGGAAGTTTAATCCTTCCACTACCGTTTTTGCCATCAAATCACACGGGCACACTTTCCTGGGTGCCACCCCAGAGCAATTGCTGCAACTCCAGGACAAGCAATTGCGAACCATGGCTCTGGCCGGCACGGCGCCCCGGGGGACAAGCCCGGATGAAGACCACAACCAAATTCAGTCCCTCTTATCGAGTCAAAAAGACCGGCGGGAACATGCCACCGTTGTCGATCGGATTGGCAAAGTGTTAAGACCCTATGCGGACCTAAGAGTGCCCGTGTCACCGCAGATTCTGTCGCTTTCCAATGTCCACCATTTATGGACACCCATCGAGGGCACATTGAGGGTTCCGGCCAGTCTTTTATCCCTTTCGGCCTTATTGCATCCGACTCCTGCGGTGGGCGGAGAACCCCGTGAAGCCGCTCTGCAATGGCTGAAGAAACACGAAGGGCTCGACAGGGGATGGTATGCCGGCGGTATCGGGTTCATGGATTTGGCAGGCAATGGCAGCATATGGGTTTCCCTGCGATCCGCTTTAGTGCGAGGCTTTACAGCTCATTGCTACGCGGGTTGCGGAATTATGCGCGACTCGTTTCCTGCCAAGGAGCTAGTGGAATCCGAATGGAAATTACAGGCCATGTTGAAAGCTCTGGGAGTGAACAATTAATGTCTCAATCACAACCAACTGATGTCGCACGGTATTTATCAGTTTTCGTGGACGCCCTATACCATCATGGGGTCGAAAATGCTGTCATATGCCCGGGTTCACGGTCGACCCCCTTAGCTCTGGCAATAAAACGATGTGGAGCCATACGGTCCTATGTCTTAATGGATGAACGATCGGCCGCATTTTTCGCGCTCGGTATAGCCAAGGCAAGCAATCGGCCCACGATTCTCCTTTCCACTTCGGGAACCGCTGCGGCCAACTTTCTGCCGGCCGTGGTGGAATCGTTTTGGGGACATGTTCCACTCATTGTTTTGACTGCCGACCGCCCTCCCGAACTGCGGGACTCCGGAGCCAGCCAAACCATCGATCAGGTTGGTCTCTTCGGAAGCCACAGTAAATGGTTTCAAGATATGCCCATAACTGACGGAAGCGAACAACTCAACCGATTTGCCGCGATAACGGGCGGACGCGCCGTACACTATGCTTCAAACGACCCCAAAGGGCCCGTTCATCTGAACTTTCCCTTTCGGGAACCGTTAATAATTGATCCACTGCCGAAGCTCCCCCAATTCCCAGCAATCAAACGCATCACGGCCAGCATACCCCGGGTCGACTCAGACGAAATTGCCGGCATTGCCCAATCGCTGTCCGTATTTCGTCATGGCTTAATTCTGGCTGGCCCTGGGCCCTTACGCCTGGTTCTCGATCAAATCGTAGATCTCTCACAGAAACTGGGATGGCCGATTTTTGCCGATCCGCTCTCCAATATCCGGGGACTGGATAGCCGTGTCATGGGAACATACGACGCTTTTCTGCGCGTCAACAGACAGATGTTGCCCCACGTAGAATGTGTGATTCGTTTGGGGGCTCCCATGACGTCAAAAACTCTCAATCTTTACACGGCAGACAGTTACATCTACACTATCGACGGAGAAAACAGCTACCGTGAGCCTCAAATGCAGACGGGACGTATTATTGAAGGCCGCATCGAGGACGTTCTGACGGGATTGTCCGAAGCCTTGAACCCACTTCCAACTGAATCCGACCCCGATTGGTATCCGTTTTGGTTTCGCCAACATGAGACAATCATGAACCTTCTTCGAGAAAGGCTGACAGAACCGGGTGAAGCATCCGAACCGTACCTTTATTACCATCTGTGCGATTGGCTTAGAAATGCGGGTTCTGCCGAGGTATTTGTCAGTAATAGTATGCCCGTCCGAGATCTGGACACTTTTACTCAAGACCCTGACGACTCACTCCGCTTTTGGGGCAACCGAGGAGCTAACGGCATAGATGGGATCGTGTCAACCGCAATGGGAATTGCCGTGAGCACGGACCGGAAACAGACGATCCTGATCACGGGCGATTTGGCATTCTATCATGACATGAATGGCCTGTTCGCTGCTATGAAGTACCGGTTGAACGTGCTGATAATTGTCGTCAACAATGACGGTGGCGGCATCTTTTCTTTTCTTCCGCAGGGACAGCTCGAAGAACAAGAATTTGAGTCTCTGTTCGGCACACCGCATGGGCTGAATTTTGAGCATGCTGCCCTCTTATACCAGGCAGCCTATAGGAGAGCATCGACACTGGGAGAATTGCGCCGAGGCATGGAGGAGTTGCTGTCAACAAGGGGATTACGAATTTTGGAATGGCGAACACCCAGCCGAAAGCAAAACGTAGCCCTTCACAACAGTTTTTGGATTTAGCCCCCTCGTTTGTTAAATAGATTTTAGGCCGTAAATAAGAGCAAACAAGAGGTATTTTAAAGAAGGGTTCGTGCAGAATGGTCGCAATAACATCCAAAAAGATCGTTGTCGGTAATGACCGCATCTATCACATTGATCTCGCGGGAGACCCGGCCCGGCCCCCGATCATGCTGCTTCATGGCTTCACGGGGAGTCGTTCTTCATGGACGCCTTTTCTTCCCGCACTGGCCACGAAATACCATGTCGTTATTCCCGATCTGCCGGGCCACGGGGAAAGCTTTGTATCGCCTAACATCTACAACATGACGATGAATGTCACGGCACAGGACTTGAAAGAGATTCTTCAACGTCTAGGCATCAAGCATACAGGTATATTAGGCTATTCCATGGGTGGGCGTCTGGCTTTGCATATGCAATTGTATGCGGCCGAGTTGGTGGACTTTCTGATTTTGGAAAGTTCAACTGCCGGCATAGCGAATTTTGGAGAACGAATCGAAAGACGGCAGAAAGACGATTCGTTGGCTGGCAAGATTGAATCACGCGGCCTGACATGGTTCGTGGATTACTGGAGCAACATTCCCTTATTTTCTGCCCACAGCCGATTGCCTTCCGCCGTCAAAGAACGCGAACGACAAATCCGCCTTAGCCACAATCCTTATGGCCTGGCGCAATCTCTCAGGGCCGCCGGCACCGGGAGGCAAGCATCCTTGTGGCCCGTTCTTCCCTATTACCGCGCCCCCACCCTCATCATAGCGGGGGAAGACGATGAGAAATTTCAGGCAATTGGTCGCCATCTGCACCGTCAACTGTCCCGCAGCCAATTTATCGTCATCGACGGTGCGGGCCATACGACGCACTTGGAACAACCTGAGCGGTTTTCAACCGCTGTCACAGATTTTTTACAAACACTACACGTGAGGTGATCATTCATGTCTATTGAGTGGACATTGCGCAAGAAGTATTCGGATGTGCTCTTGGAAGAACACGAAGGAATCGCTAAAATCACCATTAACCGCCCCGAAGTACGAAATGCCTTCCGTCCCCAAACTCTGTTCGAGTTGTCCGATGCTTTTAATATTGTGAGAGACGATCCACACATTGGTGTCGCAATTCTCACCGGTCAAGGGGACAAGGCGTTTTGTTCGGGAGGCGACCAGCGAATCCGCGGAGAAGGCGGGTACGTGGATAATGAAGGAGTTGCCCGTCTTAATGTTTTGGACTTGCAAAAACAAATCCGTGCTTTGCCCAAACCGGTTATTGCCATGATTAAAGGCTACGCCATAGGGGGAGGCCATGTTCTTCATATTGTGTGTGATTTGAGCATTGCTGCCGACAATGCCGTATTCGGACAGACCGGACCCAAAGTGGGAAGTTTTGACGCCGGGTACGGGGCCACCCTTTTAGCACGCATCGTCGGACATAAGAAAGCCCGGGAAATTTGGTACCTCTGCCGCCAGTATTCGGCTCAGGAAGCCCTGGATATGGGCTTGGTCAACACCGTAGTCCCATTGAACCGTGTTGAAGAGGAAACGGTCCAATGGGCCAAAGAAATATTGTCAAAGAGCCCCATCGCCATTCGGTTTCTTAAATCGGCATTCAATGCAGACACGGACGGATTAGCCGGATTGCAGGAATTGGCTGGCAACGCGACAATGCTCTATTACATGACGGAGGAGGCAAAGGAAGGGAAAAACGCATTTTTGGAAAAGCGAATCCCCGACTTTTCTAAATTTCCGCGTTTACCCTGATGACCGTGATGAGTCAAATGCCAAACTGGTTATCAGCCCGATCCAAACTCTCTGCTGACCGTTTGGCCTTAACCAATGGTCAGCAGACATGGTCGTTCGGTCAATTGGATCGGTATGTGAGTCAACTGGCTACCCGGATGTTCCACATGGGAGTCCGGGCAGGCCAGCGTATCGCCGTATTGGCGGAATCGAATATGAAAATCGTGGCAATTATTCACGCTCTCATCCAGCTAGGGGCAGTACTCGTTCCGGTTAACCCCCGGTTGTCGTCCGAAGACACGAACACCATATTGCTGGACGCCGACCCTTGGCTCGTGATTGGGACATTGCCACGCGAAACGCCATTTTCCCGCTCAATCACCCCCGAGGTCTTGTGGCATGATTTGGAACAAGAACCGTTATATCGTTCCCAGCCTATCAACTTGAGCGACATTCAGTGCTTGATGTACACCTCAGGAACCACAGGACGTCCTAAAGGCGCCTTAATATCGTACGGCAACATTTATTACAGCGCCGTATCGAGTGCTATTCACAACGGGACTACCTCTTCGGACTTGTGGCTGCATGTTATGCCCTTATTTCACATTGGCGGATTATCCATTTTGTTTCGCAGTGTGATTACGGGCAATGGCATTGTCCTTCTTCCGCGGTTTGACCCGGAACACATTCAGGATACCTGGTCACGATATCCGGTTTCACTCGTGTCTCTCGTACCGACGATGCTGTTTCGACTGCTGAAAAGTTCTTTAAACTTCCCCGCTTCCCTGCGGCTCATATTGCTAGGAGGAGCCCCACCTTCCGCATCTTTTGTCCGTCAGGCACGTGCTGCGCGTCTCCCCGTTGTCCTGACCTACGGCCTCACCGAAACGAGTTCTCAAATCGCGACCCAACTGCTCCAAGACAAGGAAAGCGACACAAGCGCGGGACATCCAATTTATCCAACGGAAATCGCGATTTTGTCGGAAAATGGGATCATTTGCGAACCCGGAAAGACTGGCGAGATAGTAGTCAAAGGGCCCACTGTATTCAAAGGGTATTGGAAACAACCCCAAAAGACCCAAGAGATCTTCTGGGAGGGATGGCTGAGAACAGGTGACGTCGGTCATCTCAACGACAACGGCAGCATTACCGTAATTGATCGTCAAAAGGATCTAATCATTCGCGGCGGGGAAAATATCTCACCAGTCGAAATCGAACGGGTCTTTACAGCTCATCCCTTAATCAGCGACGCCGGAGTGCTTCCCATCAACGATGAGGAATGGGGACAAGTGCCCGTAATTATCCTGGTCACAGACCCGCAACTGACCCGGCAACAATGTTCCGAATGGGCGAACGCTCATTTGTCTTCGATTAAAAGGCCAGTCGCCTATTATCACGCCGATTCATTGCCTCGAACCGCGAGTGGCAAATTACGGCGCACCGAGTTGCTAAAAATTTGGCAAAGCGGAGCCTATTATGAACTATTATGATGGTGATTATCGAATTAAGCGAGGTAGTGACCCATGACATGGAATAGCTTTTTAAAAGTCAGCCGCCCCCCCACGCTTATGGCGACGGTGGTTCCGTTGCTGGTAGGTGGAGCTTTGGCTATCAAATCCGGGCACTTTTCGGTATGGGCATGGGTCGATATCTTGCTCATTGCCTTTTTAATGCAAATTGGTGCCAATATGCTCAACGAATACTTTGATTACACCCGCGGTCTCGATGACGAAGAATCGCTAGGCATCGGGGGCATTATCGTCACGGGGGAAGTGCCGGCCAGGACCGTTTGGCTTTACGCTCTTATAACCTACGGCGTGGCCTTTATACTGGGCCTGATTCTGGTGGCTTTCCGGGGACCGTTACTATTCGCTATGGGGTTAGTGGGCATACTCGCCGGCTTTATTTACACCGGAACGTCCCATCCGGTATCGTCTACACCGTTCGGAGAGTTTTTAGTGGCCATCATCATGGGACCGATTGAGGTGCTTTCCACCCAGTTTGCAGCGGGCAGGGTGATGACACTCCAGGGACTCTTACTTTCCATTCCCGTAGGTCTTTCGGTTGCTACCATTTTGCTGGCCAACAACCTTCGGGACTGCACCAAAGACCGCAAGCACGGCCGACGTACCCTCCCCATCGTTCTGGGACGAAAGAGAGGCTACATCGCCTTAAATATTCTGGTTGGCTTAGTGCTGTTATGGATTACTGTCATGGCGTTTTTGCGGATGCTTCCCATGACGGTGCTGCTAGTCTGGGTGGTTATTCCTGTGGCTGTCAAGAACCTGGCTACGTTACGCCATACGGAAATGTTGCCTAAAGCGGTGCCCCTGGCGGGCCGGATTCATGTTCTCATTGGCATTTTACTGACAATTGGGCTATTGTGGTGAATAAATCCCTGATAAAGGAGCACACAATGGCAGACAGGAACTTCACAGGAACAGCTGGCGTAAAATTCAACATGATGGTCCTGCGGGTGGCGTTTCTCATCGCCCTTTTGCTGGGGCTAGGCAGCATGCTTCACATTTTTCGCTTTACCATCGTTACTTTGGACCTGCATATCGCGGCTGGTGTCATTGTCGCCGTAGTTATCTGGTTTCTGGCGATTTCTTTGGGGCGACGGAAACTCAAAGGCACCGGTGCCTTATGGACCGCTGCCATCCTCATGCTTATCGGCGGTATTGTGGGTCTAGTTTTCTCGATACATAGCGTCGCCTGGGGCACTGCGCATCTCATCATTATGGTGGTGGCAATGATTTTGGCAGAGATCGGCGCCTCTACCGCCATAAGGTCTTAACCCGTCCACTGGCCGTATTTAGCCGTATTTATGCCTCAACATTGTGAGTTCGGGAGGCATTTGCCCGGGCTCACACTGTTTTAAGGTATTGGCATTGGTTAACGTATCGATCTGAAGAACACCGCCGGTCAGGTGAGACAACGGCACAGAACCCGCCGGAATATCGGGTCCGCCAAATTCCTCCGGATTAATGTGATTTTGGGCAAGTTTTTTGAGCATTCCCGCGCTATAGGATACGGGGCTCCCGGGGAACGGTGTAAAGGGGGTAAACACATTATTTCGTGTTCCTAAAGCCTGCGCCAGCAGATGCGGGTCTCTAGCCATCGCCGCGCGCATAGGCAGAGCAGTGTCCAGAGGCGTAAACCAGTTTACACCCTTATGAATGGGAAAGTCCTTCATTGGCAAAGGATTCATCGGCACAACCACTGTCGTCTGAGGATTCCCTGTCTCCATGCGTAATTTAAAAGCATGAATGTCCCTTTCATATTCGCCTTGCCAACCCGTCACGTGAGCCTCTGTGATGTTCTGTCCCAAAGACGTGGTTTGGGGCATAAACAACCCGCCCGCTGTCAACAGTGCGGCAACGCCGATGATAAAGCCCATACTTTGCGTATTCATGTCCTCTTCTCACCCTTATCCAAAAAACTCCAGCACCGGCACCAGAGTGAACACCAGACGAACAGCCCCAACCCAAGAAGCCAACGCCCACGATTATGCAACATTCTTGGTCAGCCGTTAGAACGATCATAATTTCTAACTCTGCCTCTTAGAACAACATGGCTACTTCTCCGCGGTCAAGTTATACATTCACGTCTGTATGTTACCGAGAATTCGATGCTCTTGTCAAATCGACGATCGATCCCCTTTCATGGCTCTTTCAGGCACTTCTCGTCCTTGAACGATGATGCCCTTTGATCGGACGAGGAGAGATGGCCCGGCCCCGGCGCCATCGATTCGCGAAAAAATTCCCAGACGTGGCACGTCACTTTCAACCCCAGGTCATGATCCTGGCGGGTTCGCGAGCCACCAGACCCAGAAGTCCTTCGATCCCGCCTTGATGTTGATTGAAGTCGCCATCCGCCAGCCCATGCCGTCTGGTATCGGCACACGAAATACTGCCCGTACTGTACTAGCCATACGCTGTGCTGATTTGATGTCGGACGATAACTCCTCTATTATTATTAGAGAGAAACGCCTACATGAAAGAGGCAAGCCATCAAAAATGGCGTGAACCTGCGGGGCCAGGCGCGTGATTGATTGTTCTTGTCCGTTTGTTCCGGGAACCACCATTTTTCACAGAGCAAGAGGGGCCAGGGTATCAAAGCCTCAAGCCCGCACCACACACCACACCCTTTCTACCGGGATACGAGAGGTCGGGATACGAGAGGTATAGAAGAAAGGTGGAACCCCCGATGACAAGCGATAAGGACGCTGTTCTTCGCGTGATTATCGTAGAAGACGAAGATTTGCTTCGGGATTTACTGACGATTTCTTTAGAAAAGGTGCTCCGAATAGACGTTATCGGTTCGTACCGAGACGGACCCGCAGCTCTCACCAACCTGCAGCATGATCACCCTGACGTCGCTCTTTTGGACATCAATTTGGGAAAAGGATGGACAGGTGTGGAAACAGCGCTGCATTTTCGCGCTCTCAATCCTTTCATAGGGATTGTGCTCCTGTCCAACTATGCCAGGCCCGAGTTGATTAGCAGTCTTCCGCAATCATCTCTCCACGGATGGTCATATCTGCTAAAACGCTCGGTCAGAGACTTGTCCACTTTGATTCGCGGCATTGAAGGCGCGGCCGCGGGACTGATGGTTCTTGACCCTGAATTGGTGAAAATGAGACAGAGCGAAACCCACCATCTCCTAAAAGCTTTAACCCCCAGACAATCGCAAATTCTGGCTCTGGTTGCACAAGGATATACGAACCAGGCCATTGCCAAGGCACTGTTCTTGTCCGAAAAATCCGTGGAGAATCATCTCACCGCCATTTACTCCAGATTAAATATTCAAAGCACAAATCCTGAGGAGCACGCCAGAGTGAGAGCCGTTCTGGCATTTTTGTCCGATGGACAAAATACAGATTTTCAGTGATATTCATAAGGCGAAACATTCGAGGCATCATCCACCATTTTTGAAGGAATAATGAGGTGCACAGTGGTTCCGTCTGGCGGCTCCGACATGACCATTAAACGCCCTCCCCATTGTCTGGCACGGGCTTTCATTAACCGGATACCGAGACCTTCGGGATCCCCTCCAGCACTCACAGAAAATCCCGTTCCGTTGTCTCTGACTTTGGCCGTCAGTGCGGTATTCGGATCGTAATCCAACGACACCCAGAGCTGATGGGCTGCTCCATGCTGTACCGCGTTGGACACGGCTTCTTCGATGATACGGTAAATTGCCAGGCGAATCGGTTCGGGAATCCGGTTATGGATAGGAGCATCAATTTTCAGGAATGCCGGACTCATCGCCAGTCCAATCTTTAATGAGGACCGGTAGGATTGCTGCAAACTCCGCAAGGCCGCAGCCAATCCTACCGCAATCAAGTCCGGGTGCAAACGGTGACTTAACTGACGCACGTCATTTTCTCTCAAGTTTTCCAGCTGCGCCTCCACGTCAGCCAATTCGGGCAACGGTTCTCCCCACTTGATTTCGTAAAATTGCCTGATGTCCGCCAGTTGCTTCTCCAGTAAGAGTAAGCGAGTCTGAACAGGGCCGTGCAAAATGTCTGCAATTTCCCTCCGCATGCGTTCCTCCGAACGCCAATATGGCAGAGTCTCCCGATGCAGCCGCATTCGCTTTGCACGATAATTGTGAGTGAGGGCGCGCGCCAGATTCCCAAAATCGTCAGCCTGTTGCAGTTGAGTCAGGGATAAGGGGCTGCGGCGTTGATAAAAGTTAAGAATGTAACATCGCCCAAGCCCGACTTCGCGGCTGACCCCCAGGGCGTAAAAGAATCCTTTCGCCTTACTCAAAGCTTCACAGACCGAACCCTGATATTGTCCGCCCCGGGTAAACGTCGCGACGAGAGAATTTTCCGGTCCCAGCCACAGTTCCTGGGGACTTTCCGAATACAACTCCACCATGCTAGCCGCCAATAAATTCGCTGTCCCCCTACTCGGTGAAAGCTTCCAAAACGACACGTGATCCACATGGGTCGCCTCACGCGCCTCAGTTACCAAACTTTTCCATACGCTCGCAGACAAGATACCTCCCTCCCTTCGTACAACCTTGGCTGATTTCTCCATAGAAGACGACAATACCTTATGTATTCTTTCTCTTTTTGTAGGGACCTTTCCTTCCCGTTTGCAAAATCTTTGGGAATTTCATAAGAAAACCGTTCGACGATTTATTGTCTCAGTC
>PXYT01000018.1:61500-91478 GCA_003023725.1 Sulfobacillus benefaciens
CACTCCTTTGACAAGACTTTTGGGTTATTTGCGGCGATAGCCTATATTCTTGTCGCATCATGTTGATCTCCCTGTGCTGGTATGACATAATCGAACCGTCATATGCGGTGAAAAATGGCCATGACGGCATCCGGACTGGGCGACAGGGATTTCACAATATATGACAGGCCTTTATTACATCTTTACATAACATATGATCATGAAGTAAAAGCAACGCCTAATTTCCTGAAAAGTCTTTTTATTTGTTTCCTATGGTTCCACCCGTGCCCCATAGAGAGGGAGGGAAAAGTTTGCCGCAAGCGACAGTTTTGATCGCTGAATCCGAGAGGGCACTGCAAGAATTGTGGAGACAGCAGCTCGGCTTATGGGGGATGAATCTCCGCTTCATCCCAAATCCCCAAACAATCTGGAAAGGCCCGGAATTGGCTTTCGTTTCCTGGTTAATCATGGACGCGGCAGAGGGATTCGCCCACGTTCCCCGTGTATTGGCATCGTCTGCGACGCTTCAAATAATTCTCCTAAGCTGGGATCGCGAAATTTGTGAATTTTCTCCCCCTATTCCGCGCGTACATATATATCCAAAATCCTGTCTGAAGAATTTACAAGTCTTCGCCAATCTATTTTTTGTGCCCAGCCATTTTGCCCAGTAACAATCTGGCCGCGGTTGCGGTGGTCGGCTGCATTGTCCCGGGAGCGTAGTCTATGTAGTACGGGCAGCTGAAAGAACTGACTTTTCATTGCCGTCACTCGCGTCAAAAAGGAGGAGCTCAGCACGCCACCGCAACGACCAGATTGAGGGGTCTGGGGTCCCGGCAAACGTCCTCCTACTCTCCCGCATTCTATCCTCAGTGTCGTCACGAGTGGCTGTCCACCAATCCAGCACCTCCGCCATCACCCCTAAAGGTGACAATACCGAACACAAACACCCGATTTAACCCCGCCAGGGAGGATGCTAAAAGATTCTCGTCCCCGTACACTGATAATGCTCCTTGGCGGAAAGGCGAGTCAAATCATGATCCACGAACAAGAGGCATCTAGTCTACGCCGGCTGGGATGGCTCTCAGCCAGTAAAGTTCTACAAAGCTTGTTGAGCTTTGTTGCTCTGTCATATCTAGCGCGTGTCTTAGGCCCGGGGTTCTTCGGCATTTTAGGATTTGCTACCCAGGTGGTAGCCTACTTTGTGCTGGCGTCGTCTTTGGGCATCCCCACTTTCATCATGAGGGAGATCGCAGCTTCCGGCCAACCAGGGAAAAGCATTGGCCGCGCCATTCCCGCCACATTAATTCTGGCCGTTCTCTGCTATCTGCTCCTGATTGTCGGCACTTCCCCTTTACTCCTGCATCTTTCCGTAATGGAACGGGCGGTAGTCGACATCATGGGACTGCAAGTTCTCACCAATGCTCTGAGTCTTTCCGCAGCGCTTTCAGGAGCCCGTTTGACCAACATTTCGGCATGGGCCTCTTTAATCGGGACACTCCTTCGCGTAGGATTGATTCTTTTATGTATTCACCACCCGTCCGATCTTCCCGAGCTTTGCGCTTTAACAATACTGGGAGCGGCAGCTACGGTCGCATGGCAATGGGCCGGCATGACACGTCTGACATCCATTGAATGGCGTTTCTCTCTTTCGGATTTTTACCACATTATTAAACAATCGCTGCTTTTGAGCGCATCCACTGTCATGACTCAAATCTACGGCAGCACTGATATCATTTTGCTCGGCTGGTTAGTGAACATGCAGGTGGTCGGATACTACAGCGCCGCGTACCGGATTCCGTTGTTTTTAGCGGGTTTTTCAGTAATTTACGGCCAAATTCTCATTCCCGGCGCCACGCGCCTTTATCTCCGCAATCCTGGATTGCTCAAGCAGAAGTTAAGAAGCAATCTAAACTACACGGCCGTAGCCGTAATTCCCATCGCGGTCGGAGGCAGTGTTTTAGCTCACCCGATTGTTGTCGCCGTGTATTCCGGGCGATTCTCCCCGGCAGCAACCCCCATGGCCATTCTGATGTGGTCTTGGGCTATTGCTTTCATCACCTTGCACTATGGCCAGGTTTTGATTGCTATCGGCCAGGAAAAAATCTTTGCCCAAGGGATCTTTCTAGGTGCCGTTCTCAACGTTTTGCTCAATCTCTGGTTTATCCCTCCCTGGGGAGCCGCCGGATCGGCCATAGCCATTACGGTTACCGAGTTCTTCATCCTAATTTTTATGGGCTGGAAAGTCTGTCGCATTCTCGGTGCCTACGGCCCGAATTTTTCTGTAATAATGCGAACGACCCTTAATGCGGGAACCATGGGAGGTTATCTGTTATGGAGCCGTTCACACGAATCATGGCCCTTTGCCATCGCCTCCGCCATGGTGCTGTACGGCATTCTGATGATCGTGACCCGAACGCTGACCAAAAAAGACTGGAGTCAGATAAGTATTGCCTTGAGTCGCCCGCCAAAGCGTTAGGCCCGGGGACTTCATGAGCCAGCCACCGGTGTCCTTTCCACCCATCAGTCTTCTCGTTGTCTGTCACCCATTCATCCGGCGTAAGACAGCTTGGTAAGCCGTCTCATTATCGGCACAGGCCATGACGGCTAGGTCGTTCGCCCGCAGTTCCGCTAAAAACGGATGCAAAATCGCCCGCTTGTAACGCCATGTCATGCCCATACGAAACCGCAGGCTGCCCCAGGATTCTCTCCCCAGCTGACCGGGAAATTGCTTTCCTGCCATTTTCCATGCACCCCGTATCAGTATGCGCATAACACACACAATCAAGGGGCTCGTCAAAATGATGGTAACATCGGCGTCCCGAACCCACTCAATCCCCAGCCCATGCAAAGTCGCCTCGCAGATCCACCCGGTTTGCTGCCGCAGTTCATGAATATAGGCAGTACGTTCCTTCTCCGTCATCGCATCCAGATCATCGCCGTCCAAATCATACCAGATAATTCCCAGGACTCTGGCCAATTTTGCGGCCAAGAACGATTTGCCGCTTCCCGGAGCCCCGATTACATAGATGCGGCGGATTTCCGTGAACCCCGAAGAAGATGTCATCCGAATCATCCCCCTACAACATTTTGCGACGTTCGGTTCGCCAACAAAGCCTGATAGGAGGCAATATACCGCGCGGTCATAATTTCTTCCGAAAACTCCTCGCGGTACATTCCCCGCATCGCGTAAAGTTTGTTTCGGCTATCTTGCTTCATCAGATGAATCAATGTCTTGGCAGCCGTCATGGTGTCGGATGGTGGATAACACTCGGCCCATGGCAATCGGTGAAACCCCGAAATATCCGGTGCCAAAACCCATGTCAACGTCGTGAGCGCCTCCAAGGCTACCAAAGGCAACCCCTCATAGGCGGAAGCAAAGACAGTCACTTGAGCCCGGGCCAAGAAGGGCCTGGCATCATCCACGGCTCCCGGCCAGTGAATCCAGGGTTGCGGGAAACGGCGCATAAGGGCAGGCTTTAAGCGGCCATCCCCAACCATAGTGAGTTCGATGTGCGGGTGACTTCGCCGTGCTTCCCGAACGATCTGAATCACTTTATCGGGATGCTTCTGCCTTTCCATCCGCCCCACAAAAACGACTTCGCCGTTATGTTTGGAACTGAGAGCCGATGACCAGGGAATGCCGTTAATGATAACCTCGTCCCCGGGTCGGGCGACCTCGGGGGAACAGGCATATTGATGAGATCCCCAAACCCGGTATAACCGGTTGACGGAATACCGGACGAAAGGATGTTCCGGCCAATGGGCGGAGTTATGGACCGTACGCACCAGTCTTGCGCCTGGCGCGGCATATTTTCCCACCAGTCCCAAAAGCTCAGGCAATTCGGTATGGACGTGAATCACATCGGGACGGGTCATCAAGGCCAGACGGCCGACGACACGACATTTGCTTTGCAACCCGCCTGCCAATTCCAACACCAGAACTCCTTGCTCCCGCAGCCTCTTCCGAAATGCGTCCCGATTTCGATCATTCGTCGCTGCCACATAAATCGACTGCCAGCCGGCTGCATGAACGGCTTGCGCCAGAAGCATTGCCACTTCCTCCGCTCCGCCGATACCCAAGGATCCGGCAATCTGCATAATCACAGGTGTCTGTTTCATTTCATCCCTGCCAGTCCCGGTATCCCTGAGCCACACCGGACAAGATGAGATCTTTGTGACGGGCCGATTCGTTCCGTCCCAACATTCTGACCACAGGCCGCTTCCAGCGAATATCCCACAAATATTGGTTCAGAGACTGCCGTAAATTTTGACCAAGAGAGGTAGTTTCATATTTTCTAACAAGAGCACCTCGCCCTCGTGCCTGCCCCAGAACTTTGTCGTCCGAAGGATGGGGGTTGGCCACATGTCCAAATGTCAAACGCGGTTCAAAGCGAATGGGGAAACCTTGTGCCATCGCCCGCAGAAGCAAGTCCGTATCCTCATCACCGCCGAAATAGGTACCCAGCCCCAAACGTTCGTCAAAGGGTCCAATCTTCCCGAACACTGACCCCGAAATCATGCAAAACGCACTAACGCGCCATAAAGCCGCGGCATCTCGAATCCACTCTGCCTGACGAGGATATTGTCGCCTTTGAGATTGTCCCTGCTGATTAACCATTCGTCCCAGCCAGAGAATATTTTCATGATCTTGAAGAATTTTATCCCGGATGCGGGTACCCATCCCCGGTATCATCCAGGCATCGTCATCGGAAAATAACATCCATCTCCCCCGGGACCCCTTGGCGGCAACATTACGTCCTTTGGATGATCCGGTGTCCCCTGGGGTGGCGACATACTGAACGCGAGGCAGAATGTTTGCGTAATCGGCGGCAAGATTCCGAATGCGAGAGTCCGGATTTTGGTCCACAATAACCACTTCGAAGTCGTCAAATTCCTGGTCCGCCATCCTCGACAACGATTGGAGAAGACGATCCACTGCGCTTAGCCGGCCAAGTGTGCTGACACACACAGACAGCTCTTTGAGTTGAGACATTTTAAGTCCTCCTCTTCGTCTTGCCCGCCGGTTTCATTTTCTTTCCCGGCCTTATCACTCTCAGTTTTTGAGAAGCCGAAGTCCGCATTCCGGGTTCCAAGCTCTCATAGACACGTTGTAACTGGGGAATCACCTGGTTGGCCAAGTATCCCCGTTCCATCATTCGTCGGTTAGTTTGTCCAACCCTGCGTGCCTTCTCGGGCGTCATACGCCACAATTTATCCGCCAATTGCGCCACATCCCCAGGATCATGCAAAAAAGCCGGGGAAATCATAGATCCGATCGCCCCCACTTTACTCGCTATGACGCCGAGGCCTGCATACATCGCTTCCAGAATGACAACAGGCATCCCTTCCGAATACGAGGGAAGAACCAGTACGTGGCTTTGGGCAAAGAGGGCAATTTTGTCTTCATCCGTCACTACACCGTGGTAATGGACGCGCCCCTCCCAGTGATTTAAGTGAATGATGTGCCGCGCTTGGTCCCAGCCGTAATTCATATCTTTTTTCGGCCAAACGATATTGCGCTCGATATCCACGATTTCTCCGGCAAGATGAACTTCCCACTCCTTCTCATCCGGTAACAGGCGAAGGGCTTCGAACAAATCCACCAGACCTTTAGCCACGGACAGATGACTCATATATAGGATCACCAACGGCTGAGAGTCTTGCACCGGTGCCAGGCGGGACAAAGAGGGCCATGCCCTCACCCAGTTAGCCGGCACAGGATTGACCAAAACTCGGATCTTGTCCTCGTTTACGAAAGGGAATTGTTTAATCAATTCCTTGTCGAACACCAGTAAGATGTCGAGAGATTCCAAAACTTTTAAAATCCGGGCACGAAAGGACGACGACCAGTAAAACCGCAAAAAGTCCCCCCCGTGGAACTGCACGACGATGCGGTAGTGAAATAATCCGGCCAGACGAATTAACGCCACATCCCGCAGCACACCCGTGGTCGACTGTGACAACGGCAGGTGGACAATTTTGGACTCCTTTCTTTGGGTCCAAAGCACCCAAGTTAGTCGCGTCAATTGCTTCGCCGTTCGCACTAAAGCGCCAACAGTCCAGCGCCCCTTGCCACGGTTGAGACCCGACGATAAATCCACGTGTCTAAAATGAATCCAGGGAGCCCCACTCTCAAGCAGGGTTTCGGTGACCATTTCGGGGCCGGAACAGGGAGGCGGCAAGGGTCCCACCAGGATTACTTGCATCCTTCTTCCCTCCTCTTATTAATAAGGGTCTTGTACTCGGGAAAATATAAAGCCAAGCCGATCAGGCTCCATACCACCGCGGACATGTAAGGTCCCTCCAACACGACCTCGACGCCCGTCACAACCGCCCAGACGGCCAAAAAGCTGGTGACCAAAACTTGTAACCAAGTCCAAGGTTTTGCCCCTAGGAGTCTTTTCAGACCCTCATAAACAACCAACCCGACAGGTATGATGGCCCAGAGCCCATACCACTGCATCATTTGCAGATAGGAGTCGGACAGCGCCACGGTATTCTGAGCAAAACCGGGGGCCGCATTCCATCCTCCATATCCCAGCGCCACCAGCTTTTCCGGAATCCACGGCTGTCCCACCCGGAGTGCTAAGGGATTGCTAAGGAATTGTCTCCCCGCCTCCTCCCAGACGATGAGGCGCCACCGATTATTCGCCACCTGGTTATAGGAGCCGTGAAAAGTGGTCAAACTCAGCACGTCTCGCAATATCTGCGTAAGCAAGGATTCGTCAACCAGCCAGATCAGTCCAATGAGCCATAATCCCAGAGCTGCCGCGGTAAGAAATCTCATTCGGAGGCGGCGCCCATAGCCTCCGGAAATGTTTTGTCCCATCGCCAACAAAACCACCAGCGCCAGTCCCAAACCCACCCATGGCCCCCTAGCTCCCCAGTGCACCAAGCTGACGATATTTAGAACAAGGGCGGGCCAAATCATCGTCTCGGGAACAAAGTGCCAATTCCATACGAAAATCGTTAAAATAAGCATGGCCGAAACCGATTCTGACATGGACGGCAGTTGGGTGGAGGCCGTGGCCAGATAGACGGCAGGAACAATCCACAGTGCCCAGAACAGAATCCATTCCGTCCGCTTTGGAGTGATATAGGGTCCGACCACGCGGTATACAGAATAGCTCAAGGGAACAAACCAGATATAATAAAGCTCCGCACTGTCGCGAATCACAGGCAAAAAACCGAAGCGCGGCCCGTTAACCACGATGCCGGTCACCATCACCGCCATGACCCCGAGTAATAACGGACGTATCGTTCGCGGAATACGCAATTTGCCTCGAAACCAAAGCATCGCCGTCACCCCGGCCATCGTCAGCTCAGTGACATAAAAAGGAGGTCCTGGTATCGCCACATGCGAGAATGAGCGGTTAAACAAAATGGTCAGTACCATAAAAATTCCAAAGACAGCCGCAGCCAGTTTCTCCCCGTAACGATTAAACGCTATCCCTACCACACCCACAACCAACAGACCCCCAGCCGCTACGACCATGCGGACATTCTGGGTGGCGGCAACAACAGCCAGAATGGTTCCGAATAAGAGAAAAACCAACGTTTTGATCGATGATTCCCATATTTTAACATACTTAGGCGTGGCGTAGGAATGCATTACAGAGACTCCCCCAAAACGACCCCGGTAACGATAGACGAAACATCAGGAACCAGATACTCGGCAGGAGGGCTCCAGCCAGCGCGAGCCGGAGACAGCGCCATCTCTACCGCCCGCAACATGGTTTCCGCCCGTGTCCCCGCCAAAATATTGCTGCCGCACTCTATGGTCTCAGGGCGCTCGGTGGTATGGCGCAGCGTCACATTGGCAATTCCCATAATCGCACACTCTTCTTGCACGGTTCCGCTATCCGTCAGTACCAGCCGGGCATCTTGTTCTAGCCGGACAAAATCCCCAAACCCCAGAGGCTCGGTCACCACAATACCCTCGCGTTCCAAGGAAAGGCCAAATTCCTCCAGGCGATGCCGAGTTCTGGGATGCAAACTGATAACCAAGGGTAGCTTCCATTGGTCCACAACCTGAAACAGTGCCGAAACCAGCCTCACCAGTCGTGCGGGATTGTCCACCGTTTCTGCCCGGTGCAAAGTAGCCAGAAAATACTGTCCGGGAATGAGACTGAACCGGCTAAGTGCCGAGCTTCCCACAATCAAGGCGTGATAGTGCTGCATGACTTCATAGATGGGATTACCAACAACGATCGTCCGTTGCCGTTCTATACCTTCGCGAAGCAGATTTTCCTGACTACGGTGCGTATAAGGCAAGAGCACCCGGCTGACGTGATCAATAACCCGGCGGTTGATTTCTTCCGGCACCCTGTCGTCAAAGCAGCGGTTACCGGCCTCCAAATGATAAACCGGAATATGAAAGCGAGCGGCGATCACGGCACTCAGTCCGCTGTTCGTGTCACCCAACACTAGCACGCGGTCAGGTTTTACCCGTTCGAGAGTTTCCCCCATTCTATGATACATGGCTGCAATTTGTTCGTAGGCTTTCAGAGCATGCACAGACCAGAATTCATCCGGTGTCCGGATCTTCAACTCGTCGAAAAATCCGGATCCCAAATGTGGTTCGAAATTTTGCCCGGTAAACACAAGAAATTGTGTCGCATACTCATCAATCTGCGGAATAATGCGGCTAAGACGGATAATCTCCGGCCGCGTCCCCAAAATCGTTAGGATTTTCATGTCAAAATCTCATCCAGTTGCTGTTCACGCACGGCGAATTCTTCCAACAACTGGGCCAGTTGCCGTACTGTGAGCGAAGTGCGTTGAGAGGAATAGACTTGCGTCAAAACGGGTTGGTCCAAAGTATCCGGCGCCAGCTCCGGCAGCATCGGCCGAATCACGTAATAGTTGCCCCGCTCCACCGTCCGGTAACGTTCCTCTTCTGACACCAAAATTTCATGGATTTTTTCACCGGGCCGAATCCCGGTAAATGACATCGAAACATTCCGCTGGCCAATCAGTGCTCGGGCCACATCGACAATACGGGCGGAAGGCACGCGGGGTACATAACATTCACCGGGTTCAGCACTGCGCAATGCCTCAAAGACCACATCAACCGCCTGGTCCAAACTTAACAGGAACCGTGTCATATCCGGTGTAGTAATCGTCACCGGCCCTCCTTTGGCAATCTGCGATTGTAAGAGAGGAACGACAGAACCCCTAGATGCCACCACGTTGCCATAGCGCACACTAATATAACGCGTGGTCCCCTCAAGCAGATTGGCTTCGGTCAAAATCCGCTCCATAATAGCCTTGGTCATTCCCAACACATTAACCGGTTTACACGCCTTGTCGGTCGAAATGCCAACGACCACGTCCACCCCGGGGGCACGTTCGTGAACAGCCCGGACAATGTTTCGGGTGCCTTGCACATTGGTCGCGACCGCCTCACCGGGAAAGTATTCACAGATGGGAACTTGTTTCATGGCCGCTGCGTGAATAATCACGTCCTGTCCCTCCACGGCACGTGCCACAGCCTGGTAGTCCCGAACGTCCCCAATGACAAAGCGCAGAGGTGGGCGGTAATGATTGCGCTCGTAGACAATGTCATCCGTGGCCTTGGGACGTTTCGCATACCAAAGCCGCATCTCGTGCTGCTTGGCTTCATCACGCGAAAATACGGTGACTTGACTGGGTATGCCCCAGTCTCCGGCCACCATACGTCTCAGTATAGCATGACCCAACGATCCTGTTCCGCCGGTCACAAGAACCCGGGCTCCCGTTAAATCTTCCATCACTCTTCCTCCTCGTCCTTTCACGCATTCGTTTGTTGTCAATGCTTGCTGTTGACCCTTTCCCAACACGGTTTTCCAGAAACCGCAGATGTGCGTAATACCGTCCACTTGCTGCCAATAACCCGAAGTCGCCATTTAACGATTTTTACCCCGGGTCACATCGCCATCCCGTCATCTCCCAGCAACTTTTGCCCGGACCTCAAGACAAGTCCCGACAAGCGTTTGAAATCCTGCAGCATATGTTGCCAAGGAGGAGGAAGAAATCCCGTAGCTTCATACAATTTTTGAGGGCTCAGTGAACGGTTGCACACCACCTGGTCATCGGGATCGACGGTAATGTGGAGATTCAAAGCACTGCGGATCAGGAGCAACAATTCATATTTACTAATCGGTTCCGTAGCCACTTGGTAAAGTCCCTCTAGTCCCGGAAATTGCTCCGCCAAATCCCATAGCAGCCGGGACAAGTAGAAGGTGCTGACTCCGGAAAAAATAGACCGGGTGTAGCCCTGAACTCTCTCTCCCTCTGAGTGGCGAAACCATTCAAACAATCCCTGCCGAGTTCGGATTTCGGGCCCGACAATCGACGTCCGCAATGTCAGACAGTGCCGGCCCGTCACTTCACCCAATATTTTCGACTTTCCATAGTCATCCTGTGTGTCGGGAACATCCGATTCGCGGTAGAATCCGCGTTTACCGTCAAAAACACAGTCCGAACTGATATGAATCAGCTGCGTGTTTCGGTTTGAAACCATAATTTCAAGGGCTCTCGGAAAGCGTGCATTGATAGCTAAGAGTCGCGTCATGTCGTCACCCTTCGGAGCTTGTTTTACCAATCCCGCAGCATTGACAATGACCTCGGCGTTACTCTTGGCCATCCAGAGCTGAATCTGCTCTGGATGGGCCGCTGCATCAATGCCGCTAATCCAGTGTAAATTGGTGAAATGCTGCACAGCATCGGCGAGAGCCAACACAGGCATGGACCGTGAGAGAGCCCAAATTTCGTAATGCCGTTTGAGGGCTTCGGCTAAAAGTTGATGTCCTAGCATTCCGGTAGGTCCTACTATTATGACACGCATTCCGTTCCCCCTTTCTCCCATTGGGGCAGCAGCCAGTCCCGGTAATGGCGTAATCCGTCTGGAAGAGACGTCGTGACGTGATAATTCAGATCGGTTATGGCACGGTCGATCGAGGCTAAAGAATGGCGAACGTCACCCAGCTTGACGGGAAGGTAACGGACGGGAACCCCACCTTCAAAGACGTCCTGCATCACGTGCACCAAGTCATTGATCGAGATGGATGTGCCACTCCCAATATTGTAGACACCCAGAGCCTTGTCCATGGTTCCTGCCATCACGGTAGCCCGTGCCAAATCACCGACATAGACAAAATCTCGGGTTTGCCCTCCGTCTCCGTAAATATTTAATGGCTCTTGTTTGAGGATTTGTTGGGCAAAAATGGGGATGACATTGCCATAAGCGTCAAAGCGCTGCAAGGGGCCATAGACGTTAAAATAACGCAAGGCCACGGTGGGAAGACCATAAATCCGGTTGTAGACCAGCGTCATCGCTTCTGCGGCCATCTTGCTGACTCCGTAAGGAGAAGTGGGGTCCTTGGGATGATTTTCGGATAGAGGCAGTTGGTGGCTCTCACCCAATATTCCCGCTGACGAAGCCAGTACCACTTTGGCTACGCCGTGTTTTCTGGAAGCTTCCAGAATATTAAGTGTCCCCATCACATTAATATCGGAATCCAAAAACGGGTTGTCGATGCTGCGCTGCATTCCCACAGATGCTGCCAGGTGATAGACAATATCGATATGAGACACAGCTTGGTGAAGAACGTCGACATTTCTAATGTCGGCCTTAATAAACCGTACGTCCTCTTTCACCTTGTCCAGATTGTTGAGACATCCGGACGAGAGGTTGTCGAGCACCGTGACCTCATGACCTGCGTGCAAGGCCTGAAAAACAACATGTGCCCCGATAAATCCTGCTCCCCCGCTCACTAATAGGCGCATCTTTTACGCTTCCTTTTTATTGGAGTGTGATTCTGGCCGCCCTTCAGGGTTCATGGTCCAAACCGTCTGGACAACATGCCATGCAAAGGACAATGACGTGACGAAGTATCGGCCACTCAGACGCTGGGGTTCCTGCAACATGCGGTATAGCCATTCCATGCCGTACTTCTGCATCCATGCCGGAGCTCGGGTTTTGAGACCGGCCAGTATGTCAATCCCTCCCCCAATTCCTATGGCAAACAGGGCCGGGGATTCGTCAAAGTGACGGACAAGCCATCTTTGCTCATAAGGGGTCCCCATGCCGAGAATCAGTATCGTGGGTCGAGCCTTATTGATGGCATCGACCGCGTTCTGCTCGGCTCCGGAATTCTCTAAAAATCCATGGAATGTTCCCACCACCCTAATCCGGGGATAACGGGCCTCAAGTTTTGGTCCGGCTCTTTCCGCCACCCCCGGTTTACCGCCTAAGAGGAAAACACGAACCGGTTCATTATCAGGAAGATTTGACAATATGGTGTCGAGAAAATTTATCGCGGGGATTCGGGGAAACGGCTCGCCATATACCGCACGGCCAGCCCACGCGATCGGCCATCCATCGGCAGTAATAATGTTGGCTTCATCAATCAAACTGGCTACGTCGGGAAAATGGGTGTAGGCATACCAGTTGGCTACATTCATCGACGTGTACCACTGCCGGTACCCTTGTTCCAGGTTGTAGCGGACAATGTTCACGAGTTCACCGAGATCGAGGTCATCGACGGGGCACCCTAAAATTTTTCTGCGCATGCAACTCACGTCCTCCCGACTCTGCCGCCCGGCGGCTGTCGCATCGCCGGGCGGTTGTCAAGATTATGGAAGATGGCCGCTGCCTGAACATCCCCCCCACCGGGGTGAGGCGCGAAATTCATCCTCAAGCATGACGAGAACCGATTCTTTTCAAATTTCACCCTTCCGGGACGATTCCGAGGATGAGCGGAAACATGGTAGCCTGAAGCCGAACAATGGATTCAACCCGACGCAAGAAGAGAGAGAAGAGAGGAAAGTTATCATGAAGATGCCAAAACCCGTCAAACGTCATCTCGCTCTCAGTTTGAGCCTGGTGGTGCTGACTACGGCGCTCGCTGGGGTGGTATCGCATTTTGTCCTGTCCAAAGCTTACACGAGTACTGCCACCCTTATCGTGATGCCCGGGAACAATGCCAATGGATTGATTTCAGCTCTGCAACTCACCCCGACATTTGCCGATTTGGCAACATCAAACCTCGTCTGGGACAAGGCCTCCCGCACTCTTCCCGTAGTCTTGTCGCCAGCCACTCTCCAATCCCGAACGCATGTCGACGCCATCACAAATACCGATCTGATCACCATTACCACCACTGCTCCTTCGGCTTCCTTAGCCGCAGCCGAAGCTACTCAGATTGCCATGGCCACGATGACAGCCGCGCGCCAGCTAACCGGGTCTTCCCCACTGGAATTGTCATCTCCAGCTGCTCCGCCTTTGGCACCGTCTTTTCCCGACATGAAGAAAATTGAACTGATGGCGTTTTCCCTCTCTGTCATGGGATCCGTGTTTCTCGCGGCGCTCAGGGAACATTTCAATACCCACCTGGAGTCCGAGGATGATGTGACGAAATGGCTAAAAATTCCGGTTCTGGCCGCTATTCCTCATGTAGCGCCCCGTCTGGTGCGAAACAATCCACTAGTCTTTTCCGACAACAGGGTAGACAAGGAGGAGGCAAAAAATGCACTTAACACCGTTCAGATCCACGCGCAGCGTCGCGAAAGCCCTTGAGCAGTACCGCAGCCTTCAGGTGCACATACAATTATGGCTCGACAAAAGTTCCAAAACACTTCTCATCACCAGTGCCCTGCCCCAGGCAGGCACCTCGACGATATCCGCCAATTTGGCCACATTAATCGCCTACAGTGGTCATGAGGTATTGGTCGTCGACGCTTGTGTTAAGCGGCCCCAATTAAGCCATATCTTTGGAATTAGGGGGATTTCAGGGCTTACAAGCGCACTGCAAGATCCTTACAAATGGGAAGACGCCGTCAAAGAAACTCGGATTGCGCGTTTGTGGGTCATGCCGTCTTGGCAGAAGGAGCCGAATCAATTGGTGGACGGAGCAGCTATAATGACATTACTGGATTTGTTAAGGCAGCGGTATGGTATCGTCATCATCGACGGGGCCAACATCATGGATTCTGCCGACACCTTAATGTGGGCGAGGGTGGTCGATGGCGTCGTGTTGGTGGTTCCTTCGGGCCGTGCGTCCCGTCATGTGTATCTGAAGGCTCTTTCGGAACTAGAGTACGCCCACGCTCCCGTCATTGGCTCGGTATTAACCCAAATGAGAGGTTGAGCACCCGGGTTCCCATTTCCTCTCACGTAACGGTACGAATCCTGTACAATCCGCTTCGCGCCAATAACGATTTCAACAGATATCGGCCGATCCCGTCGTAATAAGATGCTCCATTACCGGCGACGCCATGAATTCGAAGCGCCCTGGGAAATGACGGAATGTCTAGGGGCCCTAGAGCCATAGCATACGCATCTCCCAAAATCCAATCGTCACCATCCGCCGTTTCGTGAAGTGTCATTAAGTGACGACGATAAAAAACGCAGTCCATTTTGAAAAATCGCGTGTCTGCCCACCCCGGCCTCCGAAGCGATCTTTTGGATACGACAACCCGGTGTCGACGGGTTAGACGCTCCAGCTGGTCAAAATTTTCCACAATAATCCGGCCGGTCACCTTGAAAAATCCGGGCGAGTTTCCGAGCACGCGGCTGACTCCGAGGGCATAACGGATCAGCTCGCCTTCCCCATATGCCCGTCCTCTCGTCACCGTGTCTTGGTTACCCGCATAACTGAACACCTCTATTGTTTTCCCGTGTTCCCGCGCCCAACGGATGATGGGAGCATAGTCCACCGGAAATCCGCTATTGTCGCAGAAGACCACTTGGCGGACACAGGAGCGGCTCGTCCAAAACCGCAATGCACTTTCATACTGCCGCCACCGCTCTTGGGGGTCCGTGACAGTCAGATGGGGTAGAGGGGGAGGGGCGATAGTCGCGGTCATCAACACCGGCCACAAGCTCAATGGGGTCATAGAAGAGCGCTCTGCTCTCATCCTTCCACCCGTCTTCGCGGACATAATATTAGCCCCTCCCAATCTCATATACTGTACACCAAGATTAGCAAGCGGCTCATGATAAGACCATCACCCTTGTGGGATGAGGCGAGCAGACGACCAGACAATTTCCGGGATCTGTGCTTCCTACAGAAAAGTCGTCGCCGCACACCTGGGGGTTAGTCCCTAGCCCGGGGATGGGTGAGCCACCTATCCTGGGCACAAACTGGTGGGGTTTAATAAGAGTACAGACAGGTTGAGGATCCTCAGAGGGAGGGATTGTCTTATGACCATCTGGACTCGGGCCCGGCCCTTGTATCACCAGAGTGTCGCCGCCATTCTCGGGATATGGGCCATCACAGTGAGTGCCTATTGCCTTTTTGCTTCTCCTCAGACAATCCGTTTTCCCTGGGCACTGTTGGCCATCATGATGCCTATCCTGTCGTTCTTTAGATGGCCGTTCCTGAAGTTCTTTGACTCTCACCGTCTTCCCATTGTACTCAGTTTGCCACTAGTCTATATTCCTTTCTCTTACCTCATTCTCGGCCAAAGCGCACTTTGGGTGCACGACATATGGTTTCTTCTTGGCATCGTGCCCTTATGGCACAAAAGTCTTGGCAGCGTCACCCTCCGGACTGCTCCCCGCGTTTGGGTCAGGGGCTGGCTTACCGCCCTGATCTTTGTCGCGTCTTGGGGAATGGTTACTCTGCTGCACCGTTGGCCGGATTCAAATCTGTTCATTCCCGTCATCACCGGACTTTGTTATCTGCCCATGATCCTTGCTGTTCCGCGTCCCACACCCCCCATGCCGGCACCTGCGCCTAGAGAAGGAGCACCTAGAAATCCGGTGATTAAAATGGAAGTGCTGCGATCCGGATTTCTCAGCCTCTCCCTGACCACCGTTGCGTTCGGCATCATGCTCCATCTTCCCTTTGTCCCGGACTCACTCTCCATCTTAACTGTCCTCGTGTTAGCGACAGGGCCGGTTTTTCTCATGGGTGCCGGCATGAAAGTAAGGCCCCGGGTTTTTGGTTATCTGACCATAGGCATCATTGGAATAGCGGTCAGTCTGATTCCTACACTAAACGCTCCGATTTTGACAGCTGTCTTTGTTGTGGCCGGGCTGGCGCTGATCGCGTGGTGGGGCACCGTGTCCTCCGCCCCCGAATCGATTTCCTTGCCCTTAGTGAGAGGCCTGGGCGCCGGCATCCTGTGCCTGGTGGGGAATCGACTGGGCGAGATCCTGACCCTTGTCAGTCGGGCACAGGTCGTGATGCTTCTTCTGTTTGTGGCGATACTTGCCGTACCTCTGACGGCAAGTATCATCCGAACCCCCTTTCTCCGGAGGCAAAACGAAGTGCCTGAGACCAGAGTCTCGTCCGAACCGGCTCAACTGCCGTCACTTCAGACTCAAATGGGCGAAACATGGCTGGGACACTGTGGCCTAACTCCCCAAGAACTAAAAATTACCCTGCTTCTTTTGCAGGAATATTCCAATAAGGACATTACTGCAACCCTGTATATTTCTATCAATACTTTAAAAACTCACTTGCGCAATATCTACCGAAAAACCGACACGGCCAACCGTCGTGAACTCTTGTCGCGCTTCCACCAAGGAAATCCTACTCCTTCCTCGAAAGCCTCGTTCTGAGAATTATGGCCATGATCGGATATTCCCGACACTTTACGGGATCTAAGGAGCCGCCATGTACTGGAAAGACTTTGCCTTAACAATCCGCGACAAAATATGCACATTGCGGAAAGCCCATGGAAGAACGGCCGGTGGTCTCTCAATCACCGATACCGCTACTCCCACCCCTGGGCATATTCTCGTGTTTGCCGCACATCCAGACGATGAAACCATTGGTTGTGGCATGACACTGTTCCGACTAGGACGTGCAGGTTATACGATTGACATTGTGTTTACCACTGATGGTCGGGGATATGGGTGGTGGTGCAACCGCCCTTCCGCAGTCAGACAGATCATCGCAACCCGGATGACGGAAGCTATGGCGGCTCTCAGTGTCTTGAAGGTACCGAAAGAGCGTATCCATTTCCTGGGATACCCCGACGCCGGGCTGCACCGAAATATGAACCAGGCTCTGAGAGATATTGGGCCAATGATACAAAGGGTAAATCCTCGATTTATTCTCGTTCATGGGTTCGAAGGCGGACATGTCGATCATGATGTGACGAGCCTGTTGGTCCAGCTCGCGGCTGCACAGTCCAGGCAGGACATTCCCGTCATCGAATGGGCCGAGTATAGTCGGACATATCACCTGGGCGACTCCCATCCCGTCGTTTTCCCTGCTTTTTGCGAGTGCTTAAATCCGTCGTATGCTGCGGCGGACACTACCTGGCAAAGCACTAAACAACAGGCACTCAGACAATATGCGAGCCAATCCGAACCGCAATGGGCGATGTGGCAACTAGAGCGGTTTCGGTTAGCTCATCTGATCGATACCCCGACTCTTGTTGACCATTTCTACCCCCCTCACAGTCCCGAAGGGGCCCGTTATGGACCAGTTTTGCACCGATTTGCCAATCGCGCCAGCCACTCTCACGATTCCTTCCGTGGGTTGACCGACCCTTCGCGGTCCTGGCTAATTCCCATGCTTGGTCTCGCGACCGATAAGGCCGACGTTCCCTCTTTCCCGAGAGCCCCATAAAAGGCTTTATGAATGGAAAACAAATCCAATAATGGCCTTAAATCTGGGATGACATTCAGGAATCTTGAAGACCATACCACTAGGCAGAGAACTCCCAAGTGGCCGTGAGAAGGTGAAGGCAATGCCCCACCGAAGCAGTTCCTCCTTGCCGAGAACTCGCCGAATTCGGTTGCTCCGCTGGATCGTCCTGACTCTGGTCGCCCTATTCGCGGCCTGTCTGGCGGATGCAGGCATCGGACTCGACCGAGGCTATCAAGGATATCAACAAATACGCCGGGCGGAAAGCTTAATAAAGAATGATGTATCACGACATCAAATTGACCATTTTCCCGCCGCCTTGCAGGATTTGAGGGCAGGATTGCAAAATCTGCGCACAGCACTGAACTGGATGCCTTACTTACGCTACGTTGCCTACCGGAATATTGGGCAGCAATACCAAAATTTGGGGTATGCCGTGACGGCCGGTCAATATATCAACCTGGCCTTGGTTGAAATGCATCCCGCCATTCAAAAATGCGCTCCCTTGCTAGGGCTTCGCAACTTGAGTCGCAACGGCTCCCGGGACATGGCTCGTCCAGTAACGGGAAAAACCCTGGTTCAATCTCTTCTTCGCATACTGCCTGTTGTTTCGCCCTCACTGCAACACTCGCTGCCCTATTGGCAACAAGCCGATAAACTCATCGGCCAAATAAAGTGGAAGGCATTTCAGGGTACTCTCGGCGGTGCCCGAACGGCCCGTTTCGAGACGGACAGTAAGTTTTTCACGCAGTTCGCCGGCATGATTCCCGTTATCCTTCATTCCTCCCAGGTCCTCAAACAGGCGTTGGGCATCCCCGTTCCCCAAAGGTATTTAATTTTGTTCCAAAACAGCGGTGAACTCCGTCCCACAGGAGGGTTTATCACCGCTTACAGCTTGGTGACCCTTCACAACGGCCGAATTGGCGCCATATCGTCCCACGACATCTATTCACTGCAAAATCTGATTACTTACCGGCCGTCGGCGCCTCCCATATTGCACTATGTCTATACGATGCACTGGCATCTTCGCGATGCCAACATCTTCCCCAATCTGCCCACCTCCGCCCTTGCCATCAACCGTTTTTATTCCTCCATTAAAAATCCCGGATTCCCTCCCGTGAATGGAATGATCTTCGTGAACACGTGGCTGGTGGACGACTTGCTCAAGATCACCGGTCCCTTGACAATGCCTTCCGCCTACCACCATGTGGTGATCACGGCTCAAAACGCCAATACTGAAATGGAAGTCATCGCCGAACATTCCGGGCTTCCATCCTCAACCCGAAAGGCTTTCATTGGCGTGATGATGCAAAATCTGTTTGCGAGAACCATGGCGTCAAGCGGCTCACAGACCTTGCGCGTTCTTCATGTCATTGGAGAGGGTTTGACACAAAAGTCCCTCATGTTGTGGTTCCGCAACCCTCAAGCCGAGCGATTGGCTGCCCAGCATAATTGGGCGGGAACGATCACAACTCATGAACCCTCAGATTATCTGGAAGTGGTTGACATGAACCTAGGGGGCCATAAGGATAACTTCTTTTTGCATGAAACGGTGAAAGTGACTATCCGAATTCAAAACCACCGGGCCTTAGAGACCGACACGGTGAGTTGGTTCACGTCCGCTCTCGACAACGGGTGGCTGGTGGTGCCGTATCAATCCTATGTAAGAATTTACGTTCCTTTAGGTTCGCAGATGGTATCCATAGTGCATGGAAATGGCCCCTTATTCGACTATAATAACCTGGTGGTCGACAAGACGGTGCTGGGCCGCCACGTATCCTTGCCGGGCCGCACCTCCCCGAGCCAACCCCTGAAACGGGGCAGCCTGAGCATGACCTACCGTTTGCCTAAGAATCTTCCCCTCACGTCCCTGCAAATCCAAAAACAACCGGGGATCCCTTCCGAAACATTTATCATTTCCTTTGGCAGTTACCACAGGACATTCACGGTGAGTCACGACATGGACATCCCTTTGCCGCCTTATCATCCTTAACCGAAAATTGCGGCGTATTGTTAAGATGCGACGGATACACCGGCTAATCGAAAATGCCCCCTTAAATTGCTGTCTTCTCAGCAATCCCAGTCACAAAAATCACTTTCGGGCGTGGTGAGATCCGAAAAGTGAAACCCGTCCGTTGTTCCGCTTTACAGAACCGGCCCTTGTCCTCCGTATCGCCTTGTCTCCCTGCCGCATTATCCAGATCATGTCACGATCGGCGTTATCCCTCCGTCACCGCCCCGTCATGCAAATAGAGGCAGAGCATCGATCAAGGGCCATTGTTCCAAGTTTTCCAGGAAGCTCACTGTGTGGCGAAAGGGTTCCTCGGTTGCAGCGAGGCCACCGAATGCTGCGAGCCGCCCCACTTTCTCCGCAATCACCGAATGCGGCAAAAAATTGTCAGGATCCCCCACCGGGACATCAATACGTCCTTCGAGCTTCCTGCCACTTTGAGTAAGGACCTTGACCCGGCCTAGCCAGCGTTCCGGATAGGCTGCCTCGACCTCGGGATCTACGACCATGCGCACACGTTTCATAAATTCCCGGATCCGGAAGTCATGAAGATTTTCTTCGGTAAAGTCCGTCAAGGATGCGTGGCCTGAAATCGCAATCAAAGCTAGCACAAAAGGCATAGAAAACTTCGATTGGTGGATGGTGACTGCCCCTTCGGCCGGTGTCAGCACATCGACGGCTGCCTGATGAACGCCAGCATCCACACTGGCTATCTCTTCCCCTGTCAAACTGTACTGTTTCATGACATCGGCCAAAGCGTCCGCGGCAGGATGCGTATGCCGGCACGAGGCGTGCCATTTGAGTGAGGTTTCCATAACACCCCAGGATTCCCCAAGATTCTCGCTTAAAGCCTTAGGATAGACCGCACTGGACAGCCCAGCCCCCATACCCTGCGACCCTTCCAAAATTTGTCTCGCGCCTTTGAGTCCCCACTGGGCTCCATACGCTGCCAACAAACCATCGGCACCAGCTTTCGCAATATGGAGCTGTTTCGAATCGGCCGCGTCGCGAAGAAATTCCCATAGACCGGCCGCCTGGGTGCCGGCGGAACCCAAACAATCGCGTAGCTTCTCCCGGGACAGTCCGAGAATCTTGCCTACGGCCGCAGCCGCCCCAAGTGTGCCTGCTGTTCCGGACGTGTGAAACACTTTGTAGTGACTGGGGCCCAAAAAGCGTCCAACTCTAATGGCTACCTCATAGCCCGTCACGATGGCCGTAATCAAATCAGCTCCGGAAACCCTATGGTCCTGAGCCGCGGCCAAAGCCGCAGGAATGACGGTGGCTGCGGGATGCACCACCGCCCCATTATGCACGTCATCTTGTTCCACGACGTGGGATGAGGCCCCGTTTACCATCGCCGCGAACAACGGACTTGTTCTTTGTCCGCGGGTCAAACATTGAGCCCCTCCCGATTCGGGCCCCATCTTAGCAGCCCATTCTTCCATGATTCGAGTCGTATGAGCGTTGCGGCCCGCTAACACAGATCCGAACCAATCCAGCACCAAATCTTTGGTTCTCGTAACGACTTGTTTTGGCAATTGGCCGAACTCCAATTGAGCACCAAATTCCAGTAATGCGTCCGTATTCTCGGCTGCCATGATTTTGTGGCTCCTTTCTTCTGCCTCATTGGGCAAGGAGAACGCTACCTGGGTTATTGACGAGGCACTGCAGCCAAAATCCTGCGTGCCCGCTCCACTACGGGACGGTCCACCATCATCCCTTCCACCCGGATCGCGCCCGAATTCGCCGCTGCTGCCATCACCTGTTGCGCCCAGGCAATTTCATCCGAAGAGGGCTCGTAGGCCTGGTGGACCGCCGGTATTTGTCGGGGATGAATAATCATGACTCCCCCCATGCCTCCCTGCCGCGCCCGCCGAGCCCGATATTCCATGCCTTCCACATCGTCGATGAAAGGATATACCGCATCAATTGGAGGGGGCCAGTCCCAAAGCCGTGACGCGAGGACTAAGAGTGTGCGCGGCACGGCAAGTTCCGCCTCTTCTTCGGTCGGAAAAGCGCCAATGTCGTTCCGGTAATCCAAAGCACCTAGAGCCAATCGGGCAGATCCCCCAGCATCCCAAGGGCGGTTCATATCTAGCAGATCCGCTACCCCCTGAGCCGTTTCCACGATGAAAAGCCACTGTCCCGGAAAACCCCACTGCAGCACTTCTCTCACCGATTTCCGCGTGCTTTTGGAAATTACCCACCTAGGCATCTTGTGAGCATGTGCTCGAGCCAATATTTCCATGTCATCCCGGGCCCAGGGCGTAGCCGGACAGTTAATGCGAATCCACGGAATGCGGGGAAGAGGTTTCGCCAACAAATCTGCCAGGCTCTTCCGCGCCTCCTTCTTCTTCGACGCATCCACCCCATCCTCCAGATCCCAAATAACCTGGTCTGCCTGGCTGTTGACGGCTTTAAGGCAACGTTCGGGATGATCACCGGGAGCAAAGAGCCAGGTGCGACTCGGTTCCATCATGGCTGGCCCTCTCCTCTGTCAATGCGCAGACGGACTATTTCCGGGGCTTTGCCGCGCTTATACACCATTACGGTGCGAAGAAAGGTGATAACGACAGCCCCGTCCTGATTGAATCCCCAGGTTTTGACCTTCACGATGCCGACTTCGGATCGTGATCTTGATTCGCGTTTCTCCAGAACTTCAGACTGTGAGTAGATGGTATCACCCTCAAACACGGGATGGGGCAAAGTCACGTCCGTCCAGCCCAGATTGGCAAACACGTTTTGGGAAATATCGGTGACACTTTGCCCCGTGACTAACGCCAGAGTGAATGTGGAATCCACTAAAGGCCTTCCGAAACTCGTCTGCCGGGCATATGCGTGATCCACATGGATGGGCGCCGTATTTTGTGTCAGCAAGGTAAACCACATATTATCTGTGGTGGTGATGGTTCTTCCCAAGGGGTGACGATACACGTCCCCCACCTCGAAATCCTCGTAAAACCGTCCTCGCCAACCCTCTCGTTCCATGATGCCGCTCCTTTCTCGTTTACGCGTGACACTGTGTATTCTCTTTTCCCTGGCGTCTACCCAGCCTCCCGGTTCAAACCCCTTGTTTTGTTCTCCCACCCATACGGATCTTCGCCTTCCATCGGGATTCTGCAGTTCTTACACTACTCCCTGGGTTCTGAGTGTCCGAATCGCGTTTTGACTATACCCGAGTTCCGTCAAAATTGCCTCGGTTTGTTCACCCAAAGCCGGCACACTTCCCATAACAGGATCGATGCCCCAAAAATTGATGGGCGGCATTAATGCCTCAATCGGGCCTCCTTCCGTGGATACGGTTCGCCAGCGATTTCGCGCTTGAAGTTGTGGATGGGCCCACAAATCTTCCACAGTATTCAATGTCGCATAGGCGATTCCCGCTTTCTCGAGACGAGCCAGTGCTTGTTCCATTGTCAAGGATGACAGAGCTTCATCAATTTCCTGGTTCAGCGCCGCACGATTGGACACCCGCAGGGTGTTATTCGCAAACCGTGCGTCTTTGGCCAGTTCCCGCTTTTGGATCACCTTGTCGCAAAATGCAACCCACTCCCGTTCGTTCTGAACTCCTAAAAACACCTCGCGGCCTTGGGCCACGCGGTATGGACCATAAGGGGCAATGGTGGCGTGATGAGCGGCAGTGCGGGGCGGCGCCTGGCCTGAGAAGTGACCAAAATTCAAGGGATATCCCATCCATTCCGCCAAAGCTTCGAGCATCGAAATTTCAATAACGGTTCCTTCATGCGTGCGTTCCCGGTTCAACACCGCCATCAAAATCCCGCTCAAGGCATACATGCCCGCAGCGATATCGGCAATGGACACCCCGACTTTCACCGGAGTTTCCCCAGTGCCAGTGATAGACAGAAGGCCACTTTCAGCCTGAATCAAAAGATCATAGGCCTTGCGCTCACGATAGGGACCGTCGGACCCATATCCGGATATATTGCAGCAAATAAGCCGCGGGAACCGCGTGCGTAGTGTCTCGCTGTTCATTCCCCATTTTTCCATTGACCCCGGACGAAGATTTTGCACCAGCACGTCACTGTGTTCCAACAGTTTCTCCAAGATGGCTCGGCCCTCGTGCGACTGGAGGTCCAAAGTAATACTTTCTTTTCCCCTGTTAATCCACACAAAGTGGCTCGACAACCCGCCTACCGTTTGATCATAATGCCGGGCGAAATCACCGCTTTGAGGTCGTTCCACCTTGATCACCCTGGCTCCCCAGTCAGCCAACTGACGGGTCGCGAAAGGAGCGGCAACAGCCTGCTCCAGCGAGGTGACAATGATGCCTTCCAATGGTCGCGCCATCATTAGTATGACCTCGGCAATCCCAAAACGTGTTCGCCTAAGTACGCCAGGATGAGATTCGTGGAAATCGGAGCCACCTGAAAGAGCCGGGTTTCGCGGAATTTACGCTCAATATCGTAGTCTACAGCGAAGCCGTAACCGCCATAGGTTTGAATGGCTTGGTTGGCTGCCTCCCACGACGCTTCGGAAGCCAGTAACTTTGCAATATTAGCCTGTTCTCCGGCCTTCTCGCCGTGATCAAATCGTTTGGCCGCGTCAAGGCGCGTTAAATCCGCGGCCTTCAAATGCGCATAAGCTCGTGCCAACGGAAACTGAATTCCCTGATTTTGACCAATAGGACGGTCGAACACAATTCGCTCACGCGCATAAGCCGTGGCACGGTCAATGAAAAAGTAGCCATCCCCCAAACACTCTCCGGCTATCAAAATACGCTCCGCATTCATACCATCGAGAATATATCGAAACCCTTCTCCTTGTTCTCCAATAAGGTTATCCGCAGGCACGGGAACGTCATCAAAGAAGAGTGCGTTTGTTTCATGATTCATCATCGTTGCGATGGGGGCCACGCGAAGGCCATGGGTCAGCGCTTCGGATAGATCGACCATGAAGACAGAGAGCCCTTGGGAGCGTCTCTTCACCTCGGATAGGGGGGTGGTTCGCGCCAAGAGCAATAGATAGTCCGAATGTTGAACCCGGGAGATAAAAATTTTTTGCCCGTTGATACGATATCTGTTTCCATCCCGAACGGCAGTGGTGGTCAAATGGGTGGTATCCGAACCTGCTCCCGGCTCCGTCACACCAAACGCCTGAAGACGAATAGACCCACTGGCTATACCGGGAAGCCACCGAGACTTTTGCTCCTTGGAGCCATGACGCAACACTGTGCCCATAGTGTACATTTGAGCATGACACTGCGCGGCGTTGCCTCCCGAGCGGTTAACTTCTTCAAGAATGATAGAGGCTTCCAGGACGCCGAGTCCGGAACCTCCGAACTCTTCAGGAATCAATGCCGCCAGGTATCCCGACGCCGTCATGGCTGCCACGAATTCTTCCGGATACATTTTGTTTTGGTCGCAACTCCGCCAGTAGTCTGGCGGGAACTGCGCGCAGAGTCCGCGAACGCCCTCCCGCAAATCGGCAAATTCATCCATGAAACATCCTCCTCGAAACTGACCTTAACGGATATTCCTCCAACAGGGGATGCACCAGTTACCTCTCCTTCATTCGAGCTGCCCAGAGGAAAAACAATTGGGGCGACGACATCTTGGGAGAGATGCACTCCACCGAAATGCGGATCTTGAATCTGGTTTCTTTCGCATCTTTCCCAGCGTCCATTCGGGAAGTTCTCAAGCCATCATTATCGGAATAGAGAGCCTAGTCGGTTGATGGTGGTCCCATAGGCATAAGATGTGTCGCTTCATCCAATATCTTATTTTTACTAATATTTGATAAAATATCAAGGTTTTCGAGTGACTTTTTTGAGTTTTCCGTAGGAGTTATACTTGATCAAATATCACACATATGTAATAATTCCATAAGTCTCACTATTGTAAATATTACCTCCGACGCAAAATTACCAGCTGGTACATTTCAAACGGTAGGACAGCAAGGGCACAAATCTGCTCATAAAGAAACAAAATACCAAGAAGGAGGCTGGTTCGTTGGATACACTGTCGGCGGATTCAGAAACCGTCATTATTGAGCGGCTTGACCGGTTGCCCCGTTGGCCCTATCCCTCGTCGTTACTCTGGATCATCGGAGCTGGATACTTTTTTGGGTTCTTTGATGTTGTTAATATCGGTTTTGCCCTTCCGGTTATCTCGAAACAGTTCCATGTAACGTCTTCTGTAGCCGCTTCCGCTATTAGCGTGGGGTTGGTGGGCTATATCATTGGGTCCTATCTCAACTCCACGATTTCGGATTTGTGGGGCCGTCGCTTAAGCTTGACCTTATCGGTGGCTTTGTTTACTCTGGGTTCGGTGTTATGCACTTTTAGTCCCAATCTGGTATGGTTGGACATCTTTCGTTTTATCACGGGCATGGGCATCGGCGCGGAAATTTCCTCCGTCACCACCTATTTGGGAGAACTTTCCCCGGCACCGTTGCGCGGACGTTATACCGGGTGGGCCACAACCTTCGCATATACGGGATTTTCAGTCGTCCCATTTATTGCCTTGGCCCTTGTTCCCCATTTTGCCTGGGGATGGCGTGCATTGTTGCTCTTCGGAGCTATCGGAGGGGTAACCATAACGTTTCTGCGCCGTAAGATTCCGGAATCGCCGCATTGGTTGTTATCCAAGAATCGCACCGCCGAAGCAAGACAAATTGTCATCCAAGCAGAGCAATATGTCCAAGAACACTATCGTCTCCCGCTTGGACCGGTTTCGTCCTCTAGGCCAGTGGCCCCGAGCAACGAATTCCCCACGCGCACATTGTTGGCGCCACCGTATCTGTTTCGCCTTCTCTTGTTTGTCGTGATTTGGTTCGTTTATTACATCGCAAATTACGCCTGGCTCACTCTGGCACCAAGTCTATTCGTTTCACGAGGCTACAGCCTCGCCAGCACTATCGGCTATTTAGTCGTAAGTGGCATTGGTTTCTTCGTAGGAGCAGTGGGTAGCGCCCTGTTCGGTGATCGCTTCGAACGCAAGTGGTTTATTTTGGTTATCACCATCGTCTTTGGACTCAGTTTATCGATTATCGAGCTCTTCCCCTCCCCCGCCGTGATCATGATCCTCGGATTCATCGCGTCCGTCACCATCGGTTTGATGGTTCCGTTGCTGTACGCGCTAACCGCAGAACACTTTCCAACCAGTGCCCGCGCCACCGGCGTCGCGCTTACTGACGGTCTTGGACACATCGGAGGAGCACTGGCTCCCGTTTTCGTCTTGTCTGCAGTCGCGGCAGGCGGTTTCACCCAAGGATTCCTTGTCATGGCGATTGCCTGTGCACTCACGGCCCTTCTGTTGCCGTTTGCCATCAATGCCACCAAACGCAACTTGGAAACCGTGAGTGAAAATTGGAACGAATAACCGAAATGACGAGGTGGTTCCAGTATTGTTGCGAACATCAAGAAGAATTGATGCCCATGCAGATCCCCGTTTGGGATTCCGCAGAGCCTATACTCAAATAGGGGTAAGGAAGGAACACTAAATGGCAAAAAACCCGGCTATTCCGAACCAAGGAACGATGTGGGCCGTGTGGCGTTTCCTCCGTGCGAACAGAGGCCGGTCTTCCCTAACATCACCATGTTGGAAAGGCGTAGGCCACAACAGGACCTGTTGTTGCGCTATGCTATGACGGTGGCGCTCTTGGAAGGCTGCATGCAACGACTCACTCAGTGCCAGATAGGGCATGAGAGTCTAGGGTTGTATAGCAACAGTGGTTAACTTGAATGGGGGGGGAGGTCACGAGACGCGCATCCCCTTGGATTCACAGGGCGACAAAACTTTCTCCCCATATCTTATCCACCGGTCTTTGGGCTTCGTAATTTGGGATCTGTGAGTCAGCGCAACCAGGGGAACTTGGTCAACTGTGCCGTTCGGAGCTGAAAAGGTCGATTGCCTAAGAGGCAAAGTGCCCTAGTCCCATACATTGCGGACAATACGGCACCGAGACTGGTCCCAGTTTTCCAGAAGGTTGCTAATGATGATCTGCCACCGAAAGGAACACAGCCTATGCAGAATTTTGAAAGATGGCTAGCGGCACGAACACAATGCGGGAAGTGAACAAGTCCGCCAAGCGATCACGAAATTCAATCTTTCGCCGAGAAGGATTTCCAACGGCTGTTGGTCCTATCCCATTTTTATTTCTCGGTGTGGTGTGCCAGTCCAGCATGTCACTCATCCAACAAGGAGTAGCAGTTCTCGGTATTGTATTTGCCCGTCAATACCATTTATCCTTAGCGGGTCTCGGCATTTTAGCGGTAGCACCCTCGTTGGGAATGATGGTGGGGTTAATTCCTGTGGGATGGCTGGTTGATCGCATTGGACCCCGCATGCTACTGTTTTTGGTGGCGGGTCCTATGGCGGTATTAGTTTGGATTGCAGGCCACGCCACCACATTTGGTTCTTTGTTCGCCTCTTTCTTCGCAATGGGAGTAACTTTTGCATCCGTACCCGGCGCGGGCACCAAGGCGGTGTTTATAGCCTTTGCAGGACGCGATCGCGGTTTGCCGATGGGAATCCGTCAAACAGGGGTGCCTATTGGTTCCGCCCTTTCCGCGCTTTTGCTTCCTCATTGGGTGAACCATTGGGGTGTGGCCGGATTATTTTCACGACTTGCTGTCATCGTATTTGTGGGGAGCCTGCTGTTTGCGGTGGTTATTCCGGGCACGTCCCCCTCTGACACAAAACGCCGTTCCATTTCGCTCAAGCAGTTTTGGAGAGTTTTAGCGTTTCCCACCGTGATTTCCATGTTGTTAGTTGCCTCGCAGTACGATATGCTTACGTTTACCATTCCGGATCTGGTGCGCAATCATGGACTCAGCCTCTCTTTAGCCGGTATCGTACTGGCAAGCGCGCAAATTGGAGGAGGATTCGGACGTATAGGATTTGGATCGATAAGCGACCACATTCGCGGCGGCCGTCCTCGAGCATTGGGTTGGACTGCCTTCATAGCGGGCGCATCGACACTTGGCGTGGCGGCTCTGCCGCAACATATGCCCATTGATGTTCTCATAGGATTGTGGTTTATTTTTGGCATTGGCGCAGTCGGGTGGAATGCGCTGGCTCTGACATGGGCCGGAGAGTCCGTACCGGCAGAAAATTCCGGACTGGCTATGACGACCGTCACTTCTCTGATTTATGTGGGAGCGGTACTACATCCTCCAATATTTGGCTTGATAGCCGACCAAACCGGGTCGTTAACATACGGGTGGCTTTGGCTCGGCGGTTGTTTGTGGCTGGCATTTGTTCTCCTTTGGCTAAGACAAATACGATTACAGCATACGAAACCAGTTTAGGATGAATCCCTCACCCCTCCAGTCCTTCCGGTGCCATAATCAAAAATCTCTCACTGTCAGACTTAGGACAGATCGGAACTGCATCAGCAGTTCAACCACACGGCGTAGTGGATGGTGAGTCATCAGCAGTCAACAGTATTTCAGCTAAAATTCTGGCCAAAAGTAATGACCATGTTGACCAGTCAATCCCAGAACCTAACCGGGAACACTTATTTGCCACAACCTAGCAAGTGATACAAGCGCGTTCCATCCTATACAATAGGGGTGTGACATGGTCAATTTGGGCAAGAATACAGAATAGGAGAGAGAACATAAATCCACGATAAGGCAATGGCTACACTCCAAGCATCGGGGCGGCCACGAAATTCCGGAGCGCCTGGCCTTCCCGGTTGGTATTCGCACCTCCCAGACGGCAACATGAGCTTAAACGTCCCCGGCACCGAGGGGGATAAGAAGAGGTTGACCAACCGGGTTTATGGCATAAAATTCGTCTCGTGATGTCAAGACAAATGTGTCACAGAGTCGTTTGGGTGGCTTGCATAGGCCCTGGCATCCATGAAACAATCGTCTGGAGCAAAGTTAAGAGGGGTTGATGCACTTTCTATAACGCCGAATCCTATGACATGGCAGAAGTCTCATCACTTTTGGGTGAAAATGGTTCTGGCGTAGGAAGGATAGAGGTTTACTCGACGTTCGTCATGAGAGGTGACGTGATGATGTTAACAGATTCGCAGCAACGTGATTTTTTAAACAAACTGTTCGACTGGTTACGTCAAAGGCCGCGCAGCGTCAAACCCGGAGCTTATTTTAGGTTAGGTAATTCCTCCAGTATGGAGCCTTATCCTAGGCCCGATGATTACGCGTTTACACTGTACGCCGAAGGAACACGGGACCACTGGCGTCTTCGGTGCCATTTTAATCATCTCCCCGACAACTTTCGTGGCTATCACGGGGACTTTTGTGTCAACCTCTTGAAAACTCCAGAAGTTTTTGACTGGATTGACAGCGAATATCTTTTGCAAACAGCTAAAGTCGGCGGTCAACCACTCCGCCCTAAAGGGCGAAGCTTGAAAGAGCCTCACGTTGACTAGCCTCAGCACATTGGTGCTACGTTGGAATCGTCACGACA
>PXYT01000019.1:0-20132 GCA_003023725.1 Sulfobacillus benefaciens
CGGCATGCCTATAATGAAAGGTGTTAGCGGCTAAAGGATTAGTGGTACCCTCATTAGTCGTAGAGATGAAACAAACGATGATGTTGAATCGCGAATTCAGAGGGAGAGGAAGAGGGAGGTACAAATGCCCCAACCTGAAAGAGCGCCGTGGCCTTTTTCCTTGTCTGTGGCTCCTGCTCCGATGTTAACGGAGACCGGGTTGAAGAATATGACCAAATATCTCAAGAAACAAGGGCTCAACGGCAGGTCAACAGAGGAGCTTAACGAATATATAGCATCTGCGGAATCACAACAGGCAATGCGTGAGATGACTCCGGAAACTGAAGAAGAGCAGGCCGAAAACATTGTCATGGAGGCCTGGTATTCCGATCCTCCCAAACGCTATGAATTAGCAAGACAGGCGCTTGAGATTGACTCACAGTGCAGCGATGCTTATTTAATTCTGGCGGAAACTGTGTCAAGCTGGAGGAAACAGCGCCGCTATTTTGAACGAGCCTTGGCGGCTAGCGAATCCAAGGTCGCCCCGTTTAAAGAAGAAATGCAAAATGAGGATGCGCAAGACGAGAATGGTCCGCCGTCTTTGTATGAAAGGATTGAAACCCGTCCCTGGTTTCGGGCCCGCGTATCCGTAGCACGGAATCTGCTGGAGGGGGGATGGGCAGAGGAAGCTCAGGCTATTTTTCAGGATCTCCTTAAGTGGGACCCCAACGATCATTTGGGTGTACGTTACGATTTGATTCCTCTTTTCCATGACTTAGGAGATTACGAAACACTGTCTCGCATACTGGACCAATTTGCTGACGATACCACGGCTTTTCTGGCATATGAACGGTTGTGGCTTGCTTTATTCCGCCAGCAGGAGGATGCGATTGAATACCTAAACCAGGCGGTGGAGGCCAATCCTTTTATGTTCGACATGATGACTGGCACCATGGGCGATGTTCATTGGACGCCGTATGTGCGTTTAAGCAGTCCGGAAGAAGCGGTGGCGTATTTTTCCGCGGCGTCAAAATGGTGGCTTGATAATCCGGAACTTATCACGTGGGTTGTCATGCACTGGCCGAAAAAATGATCCGGCCGAGAGTTTTTTGTCTGAGCGATTTGGCCAATTCCGCGGCGTTGATAAAGAGCCAGGAGAGATCGCATATGGTGGAATAAATCTTGGGCGTCGTGCCGTGTTTTGGTATTGATAGGTCCTGAAGAATGGAGAATGTGAAGGATTGGGACGAGCATAAGGAAGAGTCTGCGAGGAGAAATTGCCGAAGGGGACGTTGCCAATTAGCCCTCAACGGTTAAACTCATTCGTTCACGCGGGAAAATTGCGCTCCCGTAAAAAGCCGCGAGAAGTTTGTTGTTTTTATGGTTGGATGTTGAACAACGTTTGGCAGAATTACGGCAGATCAATCGGTCACGGAAGAAGGTGGAATCGATGACGCCCGTCAGTAATGATCCCCAGAGCCTCACTGGAGCGACGAATTATTTTACAATTTTGGGTGTACATCAATGGGCGTGGAAAAAAGGGCATGAGGCTTTCGAAAAAGCCAAACAACATTGGCCGATTACAACGCCCTGGATCGATTATGCGGATGAAGTGTCTTTGGTTTTAGGGATTGATGCCACGACGTGGCGAAAAATGTATGATCAGGTTGAGCATGGCTTTAAAATTCTTCCGCCAGACACCTATGTGATTCAGCGCGGTCAATCCTTATATCCTCGTTTGCTCCAAACCCTTCCTGATGCTCCAGAATTTCTGTTCATGCGGGGGCAAGTGTGGCTGGCACAGCAACCGATTATTTCTGTCGTGGGAACACGTCAACCGAGTGATGATGGGATACGCAAGGCGCAAGCGTTAGCCACGTTATTAGGCCAATATCATATGGTAATCGCATCGGGTTTAGCGAGAGGGATTGACCGAGCCGCCCACGAAGCGGCTTTAGACAATCAAACACCGACGATTGCCGTTATTGGGACGCCGGTAACCAAAACTTATCCCAAGGAACACCAGCGGTTGCAATCCATGATTGCTGACCGAGGGTTAATTATTTCGCCGTTTCATCCGGCGGCACCTATCCATCGATGGAATTTTCCCAAACGCAATGCTGTAATGAGTGGAATTAGTTTGGCAACGGTCGTAGTAGAAGCAAGGGAAACCAGTGGGGCGTTAATTCAAGCAGATTATGCGTTAAGGCAAGGGAGATTAGTTTTTGTGCCGCAAAGTGCGGTAGAGAATACGGCGCTTCAATGGCCGCGTCGATACGTTAATGAAAAAGGCGCTCAAAGCTTTCGACGGATTGATGAATTGATGCGAGGGTTGAATAACGTCCGGGTTCTTCCCGTCCAACAGAAGGAATCAGATGAAGAAACCAGAATTTATTAACCTGGTTGCACGGGGTATTTGGGCAGCACGCAATGTATCTCTCGAATATGGGAGGATTTTGGGGCATATCTAAGGCGATTCGAGATGCTTCCATGCGTTGGCATTACGTCCGTCAGAAATTGCCAGCGTTATGCGGAGCCAAAATCCGTGAGGCGATATTGGACGATCTCCTTCCCCTGCTCTGGTCCGGCCGCGTGGACGCGGTGATTGCTTACCTCCAGCTATTCTGGACAAGAATCTGAGCCCGGGGCAATCCGTCGCGAAACTGGCGGGGTATTGTGAACGCAATCCAGATCTCACTGCCTGGTGTGCGCACCAAAACCTCGTGCTCGACTGGGTGGCCTAGTACCCTGTGTCACTTTAGACCATTAAATTGCACAGGTCGCAATATAAGAAAAGAGGAAACGAGGTTTTGGGATGAAGCTTCCGATTTGGATGGCAGGTTGGGAATACGAGTGTTGCGGAGCTTCTGTCACGGTGGGTGATACGGTTGAGTGGACGTTGTGGAGCGATCTGGAGACGCCCCTACTAAATGCAGAGGGTTCCGCTCCACGGATAAAAGTGCTTCCTAACCTAGGGGTGGAAATTGTGGGAAGGTGTCGGAGCGGTATCGAATCGGAGCCGGACGGGCGTTGTGTGATTGTAGACGTGGGCGGGATACAAATGGGCATCGCCCTCCGCAATGACCCTTGGCCACCAGACATGGCAACGTTCCGAGGGAACCTCACAACGAGCTGGCATCACGACCTTCCTCTGATTCCCGTTGTAGGAAAAGTCCTCGAGATCCGTTGGCACAAGGGTCACCGAGAACAGGTGCAACCACGGTTCTATAGGGTACATTGGGAGAGGGAGGGTCTTGCCATTTCCTCTACTGAAGCGGGAACGGAGCTGGAGGGCGCGGAGGAGCAAGGAATTCGTTCGCCGTTTCTGTTTTCCTTCATTGTTGATGTGGATGTGGACGCGGATATTGATGTGTCTTGACGCGGGCGGGCAGTGAGCATTGGGGACGGTGGTATTGTTCCCAATGCCGGTGTGATGCCAGCTGTGATCAGGGGAAAGAGAAGTGGGAATACCGGTTTCCGGCCCGAGGGAATATGTTGTGGATGTGAATCCAGAATCACGGAAGCTTTCTCCTCTCATAGCCCGGCAGAATAGATCTCGGGGATCAGGGGAGACGCACAATCGGATTCGCCATGCGAGCCAAGTCCGTGAGGCTCCATCCCGCTTAGAGGTGAAGGCACCATTCATGGCTGGTTTGGCGCATGGCCTTCTGAGCTGCCTGGCTGACGGCGGCAATCGATTGTTGATTCAGTATTCCGGTGAATGGAAGTATAAGAAGTTGAAGGGCCATACCAATCGCGCCGAGCACGGGTTCGGTCGGGTCGCACGCCGCAATACATGCCTGTTCGTACACTGGCAACGAGGACGACTACTGGCAGCGGGTCGCTACGGGAGCCGGATGAGATGAGAGGTTCACGTCCGGTTCTGGGATGGCCCCGGGGTGCAATTCCCCGGGGTCACTCGCCTGAGAGGTATCCACCGTTTCTGATCCTGAACAAAGTCGGCACGTTTCGTGTTGATTGGGGCCGGCACAATGGAGAAAAATCAGTTGATCGGCAGGCGTGTAGGACTTGAGTGATCTCATGATGTAAGGAACGGATTTCACAACTTTGACTCGGCCTTGGCCCGCCCCGCTAGAAAGCCTCCGTGAATTCAGCGATAAGACTCAGGGATCTCTTTACCGAGCGGACTTTCGGACGTACCAATGAAATTTTGCTTCCGCAACCAGACGCGTCGTGCCTTGAATGGTGAGACGAACCGTGACAGGAAATTGCAACCGTCCTTGAGGAGCTTTGAGGACGGCAAGAACTTGCTCTTGCAGTTCCATAGGAATGGCAGCGTGAGCCTCGACCGTCTCTTGGGCAATTTTCTTGAACGATATCGTAGCTTGAGTGACCAATGGAACCACCAGGGAGAAGTATTCTCGGAACGTGCCAAGGACCACGGCCCCACTGGTTGCCTCGGCCAAGGTAAACAATGCTCCCGCATGGAGTGTATGGATATGATTTAAATTGGAAGGTGTTGCCGGAAGTTGCAAATGGGCTTGTCCCCGGGTCACATGGACGATCTGGATGTTGACCGTTTGACTAAATGGCACATTATGTCGAAAAAACTCTTCGATATCTGCTGTTAAATTTTCTTCCATTTCCATGGGGATGATTTCCTTCTTTCTTTCCAAGTGCGTTCTGTCACCCTGCGGATTATAACAAATTGGCAGGGCTTTAGGCTCCCGGTTGGATTCAAGAGTCGAGTCGGCAGTCTCTCTGGAACACAAGGGCCTCACAGTGCTGATTTGACAAGGCGGCAACGCTTTTGAGTTCTACTGGGAACAACATATATCTTTATTTTCGAGACGTTATGTAATGACATTGATGGAGGCATGAGCCATGGGCAACGCATATGACCGTATTGGTAAGAGCTATGATATTAGCCGCAAAGCGGATCCGGAAATCGTACATAGATTAATCCAACATTTGCAGATTCGTAGTGAAGACAAACTTTTAGATGTGGCTTGTGGTACAGGCAACTATGCGGTTGCATTGTTTCAATGGGGATTAAGCATGGCCGGTGTGGACATTTCAGACGAAATGCTTGCACAGGCTCGTGGGAAATCTGGTGACATTGAATGGACAAAGGTCGACGCGGGTTATCTTCCATACGATGACAGTTCCTATCAAGGAGCAATGTGTGTTCTTGCCATTCATCATTTCCGTGATTTGCTTGCTCCATTTTAAAGAAGTTTATCGCGTTTTGGATAGAGGACGGTTTGTGATTTTTACCGCTTCACCAGAACAAATGCAAAATTATTGGTTAAACGCTTACTTCCCCAAGGCAATGGAGGTGTCCATTAATCAGATGCCATCCATAGCGAAGGTTATCCAGAATTTACGGCAGGCGGGATTTTCAATTGTTGGCACGGAATCGTTTCTGGTTGAACCAGACCTTCAAGACCTCTTTCTATACAGCGGTAAATTCGACCCCCATATGTATTTGAACTCAACCGTGCGAATGGGCATTTCAACCTTTGCCAGCCTGGCCACTCCGGAAGAGATTGAGACAGGGTGCAGAAAACTACGACACGACATCGAAAATGGAAAAACCCATGACGCAATCCAAGAATACACCAGTACCTTGGGGGATTACATATTCGTGGTAGCTCAGAAATAAACGGCTATGTGCAAAATGTGGTTGGATTTCCTCGGTTCTTGGTTCAAGCTTCTGTTCTCAGCAAGACCGGCCAAGGTTGGAAAGGACGATCGATGCTGCCATGATGTGCAGCCTCACGGGTGTTGAAAACTCCAGCGTACGGCCCTGCTCACGGCGCTTTCCCATACGGATTGAGGGAAGAGGTTCGTGCGTGCGCCCCCGAATGCAGCTCATTCGTGCCGCGAAGTATTTGGATAGCCGGTGGCCGGACATCGGGCCATCTTTCCTCTATCGAACCTTCCCGCGCCGCCCAGCATACCGCCTGCCTATGGGGCCTCCGGCGGATCGGTGATATATAAAGATTCGTCACGGACGCTGCCGCCCGGTTCCGGTGGTTTCTGGCCATTGGATACAAGGTCCTCGTAGAACCCCAACTGATTCCCCCAAGGATCCTCAAAATCAACGAACGAGACCACGCCTGGCAACGTTGACACCTGACTGGGTTCGACCTTGAGCGATGTTCGAGCTCAGGCCGTGGCGGCGCGCACGTCGTCGACCTTCAGCCTTGAACGCTTCGTCATCGGGCGAACCTGACCGGGTACCACGACGATTTGCCACCAGACTTCCGCACCCGCAACCACCTGCCACTCAAAGAAATCCTCATGCGGCGAGAAATCCGGTCCACGCCCAAACAGAGTCGTATAAAAATCCAGTCCCGCCGCCATGTGTCCTACGTGAATCTGTAACATTACGCCACCACATGGCATCGTTTTTCAACTCCTCGTATGGGTAACGACCCCGGCACCCAATATTGCGCCTCGGGATCCTCTGAAGCGTTTGAAGACAACTAAAAAGGGCTATGTGCAATCTAAGGTTGGAACTTTCGGTCTGTGAGTCCAGTCCACCTTCGTCGGCAATTAGGGCCAAGGTTGGAATTTGCGGTTCATGTTGACGGCATGCTACCCTTCCGCCGGTTGGAAACCGCAGACGACGACGGGCCCTATGAACCATGGTCTAGGGCGGACGCTACTGCGCTAACGCCCCCGTTACCCGGCTATTGATAATGTCAAATGTTGCACAACCCATCGTCAGCCGCCGGGACGCTCGCGGCAAGCGCCACATCTACTACATGTGCTTTCCCATGCGCCTGACGACGTGCTGACGCTGTTCTTCGCGGTTCTGACGAATCCACACTTCCGAGAGGAATGCAGAGGCTCGGGCGTGGGGGATACTCTCAGATGGTACTCGCTGACGCCATAGCGGCGCAAAACATCCTCCGCATAGTGAGTTAATTGGTGCCCGTAACCTTTGCCGCGCAGCTCTGGAACATTGATCTCGGATCATGGCCCTAGCGATTCTTCCCTGAAGAGCGCCAGCAACGAATCGGGAAGTCGCGTCACACGGCGCGACTTCTTGTTTTGGGCTTGGTCGCAGACTAAATAACCTTAACGGCGGAGCGCTCCGCTACTCCGGAATCTCTTCAATGACTGCGAACCATAAGACCCCCTGACAGTCGCGGCACCGCGCAATTTCAAGCGGAATACCATCGAATTCCGTGGCATTCTTCTCAATAGGCAACGCAACGAGCGAAACAGGTTGGGTGGGCGTCAAATTGTGGCCTTGGCAATACGGGCACCGGATATCGGACACCTTCATACAACCTCACCTCGTTTAGTTAGCGGCATACGCCGTACCCGCCCGTCCCAATCGATGATGTGCACACGCTGCGCGGGACGCAATGGGTCATTCAATTGCTCAAGGGATTCCCGCACAAACATCCGGATGAGCGACGAACGCCCCAACCCGCGACGAACCGCTTCCCGATCGATTGCGCGCATTTCCTCTTCCGTAAAGCGAATAGTCACCCGCTCTTCCCGCAGGTCCACGTGGACCTCGGTGGGGTGGGCCTCTAGTTTCAGTTCGCCCGCTTCAGCCAACCGGCGAAATTCCTGCTCTGTCATCGTCCCCCGCCTCTCTCCTGGTTCCATAATGCGCGTTGGTTTGGTCTCGCATCCAGAGCCGTCACCGTCCGCCACCAGCCTGCCTTCGGTGGGGATTCGTAATAGATGCCCCAAATCTCCAAAAATCGGCCGCTAGCAGTGTGCCCGATGGCGACAAAATACGGATTGTCGCCCTCCGTTTCCACGCGCACAAAAACGGGGGCGCTGGTCATTACTTCGGCAACTTCCCCGACACTGACCTTGTGTCGAGCGATGTGACGAACATTACCCTCGTCGTCCTGGTCATCATCCCAATCTAAGCTTGTGATATTCAGCAAAAGATATTCGCCTCATGTCTGCTAATGTCTGACACAACTATTATACGCCACGCCCCGAGAAAAAGCACGGAAGGGAATCCCCAATCGGCTGCGTTAAGGATCCCTATGCTCGGACGCGAGGTGGATGTTCAGTCGCCGCACTACGGCTGACCATGACTGAATTCATCAAGGTGTCACGGGCTGTGTGCGTATACCCATCACCGTTTCATGGCTCTCGTCGCAATATACGTCGGCACATGATACTCGTGTAATCGGCCGCTGCCATTAGTGTCCTCATACAGGTCCGTCAACATAAATCCCGCTTTTAATTGTCCGCCGATCTGTTCGTCGAGCGTATGGGAGAATTGAATGCCCAGGTCATTCTCCATGCACTCCTGATAGAGTCGGTGATCACGTAACGGATTAAACGGGAGCGGGATTTTGAGGGCGGTTTCCTCCTCATCAAATAGATAGTTGATGCCGTTGTCCATCCCGGCAATGAGTAAACCGCCAGTCTTCAACACACGATGACACTCTCGCCAAACGGGCAAAACCTCTTCGATATAGCAATTGGACACGGGGTGAAATATCACGTCGAATGACGCGTCCTCAAACGGAAACCGCTGTGTCATATCGGCCTTAACGATGTTAATAGAATATCCTTCCCGTGTGGCTACGGCTAATTCGCTGTCTAACTGCCGTTGAGAATAGTCCATCACGGTACATTTGGCACCTAAGGCCGCGAAGATGGGCATTTGTTGTCCGCCACCCGCTGCCAGCCCCAAAATCTTGCAACCGGAAAACGGGGGAAACCATTCGGCGGGCACGGATTTGGTGGGGGTGAGTCTAACGTGCCACTCCCCTTGGGTCGCCTTCACATAGGTCTCGTGAGAAATCGGCATTCCCCATTCCCAACCGCCATCGACCCACCCATCAATAACTGACGCGTTAATCTCGCGATAATTCATGCTCACACGGTCCTCCTAACACGGCACTGTTTCAAGACGTGCTCAGACGCCCTTGCTGCATCCATTCAGCAGATCCATTTGTCATCTACTCTACTCCGCTCGATGCTTTACGGTAAAGCAGAAGAGGGGAATCGCGACCTGACCACTTACTTGACCAACGGTGCATTCGCCCCCGTTTGTACGGTAGAGGGTTTGCCGTTTCACCCATCGGGGGCCATTATTTGATGACCGCAATCAGGCCCCGATTCCCATGGGTGTTTCATCCTAAGTCCGCCCCGAAACAGACGAGGAACACGGGATCAGTAATGAGTAAGTTAGCTCGCCAAACGTGAGAACGCCGTCGTCGGAAAAGCCCAGCACTTGATAAAACCGTTGGGCGGACTGATCTTGGGGATGGACGGTCAACCGCAGACGACGGCACGTGGGGTGGGAGGCTTGGAGATGCTGAATGAGTCGCCCGACGACCGCCAACCCCAAACCACGGCGTTGAAACCGTTGGTCAATGAAGAAGTGAAATAGCTAAAAGTCGTCGCGACTGTTGGGCGTGTAGTGTAAGTTAAAGAACCCGACCATGGTACCCTGGTGATAGATGCCGTACGGGTCGACCGTCTTGCTGCCGGGTTTAATATACGTTTTGGCGAGAGCGATAGCCGTCACGGGTCGTACGCTGGCTACAAAGTCTTGCTGATCGGGACCGACAGCCAGCGTCAAAGCTTCCCGCCAGTTTTCCTCCGTGATCGGTGTGAGTTCCACCTAAGACATCGGGGACCCTCCTTGTTCGACCAGGATTGTCATGGGATGGTGTATTCGCGTATGGCACTAGAAAAGTCCTTGCGGGACAATCACCCCCGTATCTACGCTAGTGTTAGTCTAGGGACCGCCATCAACTTCTCGACTCCCGCTGACATTCTGAATGACGATTCATTGGCGTCTTAACCAGTAGAGTGGTCGCCACTTTTGATTGACGATGGCGAGAATTCGAAGATCGCCATCCTCAGCGGAGTACATGACTGAATAGGGGAACCGCTGCACCCGTTTGCTTCGCACGACACCCTGGACTCGCGGACTCGCCACCGGGTAATTTCATCCATCGTCGTCTCGATGGCTTGCAGGACCGTGCTGCCCAGCCCGCGTCGTTGGCTTTCCTAATACAAGCAACGCCGCATCATACAGTTCAATCTCCGCGCCGGATGAAACGTCACGCGCATCTTATCCCCCGAGGCGTTCTCGGATCTCCCGGAAGACGTCCGTGGCGGATCGGCCTAAGGTCTTATTGGCCAGTAAATCGTCGTGCCGTCGTTCCGCCTCCTCCGCCCAAAGACGCGCACTCTCCTCGTCCGACAGTTCTTCTAGGCTGCTGTGCAGCGCGGCCGCCGATCGCGCTCGCTCTCGGGGACCAAGCTTCCGTAGTTCGACCTCCAGTTCCTCGTAGGTCACCGAATTCCCCTCCTGCCTTTCTGCGTTCCTGTCCATCCCGACATTCCTACCCAACAAATTTCGCTCATCCACGGCTGGTCCGGCAGTGGGCAACGTCGACCCTAACAATTCTCATTATGCCTCTCGTTCCGTTGTCCCCACGCCCACCGCGCCGATTTGACCGAATACGGTGCGAGATCATTAACCGGCCCGAATGTGCATTAAGGACCCTCAAACCCAAGCGGTAGTCCAACCGTATTTTGCACAATACAGGGGATTATTCCGAAGGCCCAATCCACCAGGTTTTGCACAAAACAGGCCAAATCCGTCGTGATGAAGCAGAAGACCACCCAACCGTAGATTGCAAATAGCCAAATAAACATAACCTTTTGACATGTTTATTCGTTAACGGGGGCGATGGGCGATCCAGAGCGCGAGATAACGCCCAAACACACGTTGGTAATTCCCGGTATCCACGCCACAAGGTTTTGACTTCTGGATCGCCATCGCTTTTGCGGCCCCGAAAGGCTCCGAGTTTCGCTACAGTGTGCATGTCCTCATGGGCGGCAGAACATAACCGAGGGTTCGATCTGGGATCGGGACCCTTGCGGGACTTTTGTTGGGTATGGACCTCCCCTAAGCACCGGCATTGCCTCGATCGAAAACGCTGTGGCAACGGCTCATCTAGGACGCCTCGGGCGTGATAGGTCGTCAGAGAATAGGGCATGCCGCAATCTAGAGGAATCGGTGAACTTATCGGTCAAATGTTTGCCGTTGCCTCTGTTCCGCGTCACACGCCCCGGTTTTCAATGCGCCAGCGCAAGGTATACCATCCCCGCGCTAAAGCGGCCCCTTTGTTCTGCTGGGCTTCGACTAAGGACTGAAAATTACCATTCGGAATGTCTTCCCCATCAATAACCGTTTGTCACCAGATCAAGGTTGCTAAACGAAGGGGGACCGGGAAAGGTCAACAGCGGGTCCGGATTATATCTATACAATTGTAAAATATCCTGGCTGTCATAGTTTGGCGATCCCGAGGTGTAACTCACCGTGATATGGTTTTGGCCTTGAATTTCTGTTCCCAGTTGTGCTGGAATCGAACGAGGTATGCCATAGTGTATGATTTTGCCTGACTCGGCGAAGCTTGAGTTGTTCAACCCACTGACGTAGTGGGTCAGCAAGGGAAGATCTGTTATCGGATCGTTTGAACCACCGCCCAATAACTGCAATTGAATCGTGTAATGCGTATTTGGCTGGATACCCGTGACTTCCTCAGTGCCGTTCGTGGACAGAATAGGCAGCGAGGTGTTGTTGGCGGACGCACTGACCGCACTCACCCGGGCCCCTTGGGGAGGTAACGGAGAGATGGCAAAAACGAAGGGGGCATCGGGAGGAAAAGCCGGGTAAGTTGAATAGGAGAAGGAGGTTCCATGAGATCCTACATAGAGTCCCTGAGGCTGACAGCCCGTGATGTCTTGAGGGCAACCGGCAATCCGGGGAGTAGGAACAACGCTGACACCGTCTCTCATCACGCCGGGAACAATCTGTCCGTTAGAATTCACCGGTTCCACTAGAAATGGCTGTGATCCTTTGGCAGCGTAGGCCGGACTATTGCCTGCCACTGCCTGGAGCGTGGGGGTAAAGACCCGCCAGCCAACCTGGCTGGTAGTATTGGGAACAGTCTCAATTTGCTGATTGGCACCTCCCGCTGAGGAACTTTGGCTAGCAGGTTGAAGCGTAATCTCGCCCCAGGCGCTGCTTCCGCCTTTCACTTGGATGGTCCCTTGACCATGGTGGAAATAGACCGGCACACTGCCTGAATCGACCCAGGTGGCACCATTATAGACGGACAAGTGCCCGGGATTCTGGGTGATTGTGACACGGCTTGTGCCCCCATATGTGCTATCGAACTGAGCGGTGTTGGTGAAGGCATCGACTACAAAAGTCTTGGTGCCTGATACCGGCACATAAGGGAAACCGCTCATGAGGAAGGCCTCTTGTGGCAAGGCGGCGGGCTCGGACACGGGGCGGCCAATGACGGCCGGCAATTTTGCTACGTTGTACACATTATCCCAGTGATATCCTAAGGCATTAAACACGCGTGCGGAGGGTATCCAATGCAACGTGCCTTGCTGATACAGATAGATTGCCGGCTTCGTAGGCAATTTTAAGAGTTCTACCGGGGAACCGATTGCGTCTGGCAATTGCTGAACCACATGCAGTTGGCTCCATTGATATCCTAAATCGTAAAATATTGCGACGGAGGGTATCTGATGGAGCGTGCCGTGACGTTCGACATATACTGCCGGCTTTGATGCCAGTTTATAAATGGGTCCCGGCACCCCCGCCGCCTGAACCACAGCCGTGAAACCCCAATTTGTGCCAGTTACACTTATCAGCGAGATGACTCCCACGGCGGCAAGCCGTCTTGTGAACACATTCATCCGTTATTCCTCCTCTCGAATTTACCGGGTCAAAGATTATTGATCCGAGTCGAACCGATTGATGATCGAATTATACGAATTATGCGAAATAAAGGTAAATATTTCCCGGTGTAATATCCGCCGTTGATTGTCTGTGCTTTCCAGGGGCATGAGAACCAACAAGGGACAATTACCATGTGGCGGAGATATAGGACTCCGGCACTCACGGGGAGTTATTACCCGGATCACCCCCTCTCTCGATTCAACCCACTGAGTCCGACTGTTTTGTGGATCCGGTACGACACCGATCAACAGGAAATCACCGGATCCACTCCCAAGCCCGACGAGACCCGAGCCCAAACACCGGCTAGCCGTGAAATGCTCTCTGTCACTGAACCGAAGCCGGGATGCCAAAGACCTTCCGCCAGGACCAGGCCGTGACGATCACGAGCACGACGAAATAGCCATAGAGTCCGAAGGGCACCAGGCTTGCGGCATACTGGATGGCGGCAAAACCTAAAGAAAGTGCTCCGAATAGGAAGAAAAGATACGTTTGCCTTTGTTGCGCCATTTGATAGGGGACTGAAAACGGCAGATTCTGGGGTGCCGCAAGCACTGCGATCACCGCAAGGAGCCATGTCGCCGCATAGGCCACTATTAAGTTCATCCAGATTCCTGGACCGAAAATGGCAATAAAAATCACCGTTTCGACCAAATAGACGGGGAGTATCAGCCGTCCCAGACAGGCCTTCAAAACTCCTTTGTGAAGAAGAGCTGACGATGGGAGAGGAGTCGTCTGATAGATCCACGCCGCCTTATAGTATTGGGAAGACTGCATCATCACAACTGCGGAGGGAATGACCAAGCCAAGAAAGTAAATGGAGAGATACCAGTGTGATGAAGACAGTCCTTGCATAAGATGGTGGGGAGAGGCGTTCACCATCATGATTAACGGAAATAGAATGGCCATGGTCAGCATCGGGTAGACTTTTAATTTGAAATCCCGTTCCCGCGTCATCATGGCCGCGCCGAAAACAAAAGCCTGCCGTTCCACGGGATTCCGGCAAAATAGGGTGGAATACAGGGACTGCCAAGCCTGGCTGAGATGCCCGGTTTGTTTGGAAGTGGCGGCCAGTTTTTCCAGACGGCGCTCGAAAGCGGGCATGGAACGGAGATAGAGTCCATACACAACGGCCGGAACGACGAGCGCCAAGGCTGCGAGTACGAAGACCTCGGATCCTCGCGGATGGGAAAACAGCACTTCGAAAACTGCGCCAAACCATAGGGGCGGAATCACGAGTTGCCACCACGCAGGGTGAAAGACGATATGCGTTTTGAACAGTTGAAACGAGTGCCCTACGAGTTGATAACCGATGGTCATCATCATCGATAAGCCAATTTGGACGTAATTGATGAAATCCTTCAACCGCTCGCCGTCGAAGTATCGCAGGATGAGAAAATAGAACAGGGCGGTCAAGGCCATAATCAGAAGATCCATCAAAACCAGCATCGCCGCCAACACCAAAAAGAACGTAATTCCGTGCCCTATTATCGCCGTAACCAGAGCGGGAGCGGACAAAGCCGCTGTCATCAGACTGAGATAAATCCCGATATGCAAGGTTCTGGCCATGGCGATGGTTTTGGTTGGCACGGGCTTTGTGGCCAGCAGGGTGCGATCCCGGATGTCCAAAAGCACTGAGGAAAAGTCTGAAATCATGGACAGCATCACAAGAAACATCAAGATGGCCATGCCGGAACTCATAAAGAACAGGATGTGACGAGTCATCATGACGACGGGAATCACGATGGCTCCCAACAGCGCATAAAACCACAGTGAGCGGATGAACGCATTGTGATCAACACCCAAAGAGGCGTTATTCCGACCTTTTCGGGTGCGGGACAAAATCGCGGGAACACGACGGGAATCCATGGTTAACTGCACTTGCAGGATTTTTCGCAAGAGGCCGTAGTCATAGCTTGCTGCCTCCAACGCACCTTGAAACCGGTCCAGTATTCTCAGGGAATAGAACTCTCGCATCGCTTCTTAATCACCTCAAAAACAAAATGGCGCAGCGCAAAAAGACATTCAGTGGTCTTGAATGATCTCGAGAGCGTGATGCGCGATATTTTGATGCTCGAGAAATCCCGTCATGTGGCCGAAAATCTCTTCCAAGGATTCTTCATGAGCCCGGTCCTGGAGGCTGGCAAAATCCCCGTCCGCCACAACGGTTCCGTGATTAAGCAGAATGATCCGGTTGCTGATTTTCTCGACAACATCCATGATATGAGACGAGTAGAAAATAGTTTTGCCCGCCTTTGCCAATTCTGCCATGAGATCCTTGACCACCATAACGCTGTTGGCATCGAGCCCGCTCAAGGGCTCATCCAGGAATAAGATGTCGGGGTTGTGCAATAAGCTCGAGATTAACAACACTTTTTGTTTCATGCCCTTGGAATAGGAGGATAACCGGGAGCGGTAGGCCTCGTCCAAGCCAAACAGCTGGATCAGCGCTTGCGCTTTATGGGCTGCCCGATCTTCCGAAAGGCCATAGAGAATGCCCACGAAATTCAAGTATTCTTCAGCGGTCAGGGCCTCATATAATTCCGCGGATTCGGGAACATAACCGACTTGGGCTTTGTACGCCACGTTACCGGAGGCCACATCGTGGCCCAGAATAGTGATGGTGCCGCTATAGCCGCTAATCAGGCCCAGGATGGCCTTGATGGTCGTGCTTTTGCCGGCCCCGTTAGGACCAATGTAGCCAATGATTTGACCGGCCTGAACTTCGAAGTTCACCTCGTCCAACACCTTGGTATTTCCATAGCTGACCGAGAGATTACGAAGGGAAATCACGGATTCGCCGTTTGATGCCAACATTGTCTTTAACTCCTCTTACGGGATTTGAGTTACCCTTGTTATTGGCGCTCCCATCCGTCAAACGCTTGCGACCGGCTGCTGGATCACCTTGAGAAAAGCCGCCTTGGGGATAAACGGGAGGCGGCACAAAATCGGCCAGGGGGAGACAATAACAGGGCACCATTCCAAGAGTGCCAAACGCATGGCATCTTTCATTGTAGTATGACAATGCCGGCAGCGCAGGGAAATAAGCAATAAATATTTATTTCCAGCGGCTACTCCTTGGTCCCTGCTCAAGAGGATCCCAGTGTTTACGAGAGTCTGAATGGCCGGGGCGTCTTCCAACAGGAATTGCAGGCATTCCGCTCGGAGGCAGGATACGGGAAGATCGTTCCCATATCCGGTGAATCGTTATAGTGATAGGTGATAGGGTAGTGATAAAGATACAGACTAACACCAAGGCATCCGTCACCGCCCCGGTACCGTTCATGGCTTCCATTTCTCTCCGGATGGGTCCATCCGGACAGGGGACGCCCGAAAGGGCTGATAACAGCCCATGGCCAGAACCGCAGGGCATATGGGTATCGCGGGGAACAGGGAAATGCCTCATTCACCGGTGATCCAAAGGTCCTGCGGTTAAACCTGGCAGAGTATGCTATATAGCTATAATTAAGAAAGAAAAATGCCTTATTAAGTGGCAGACTCGTTCGGAACGCTTGCTTGGGACAGGAGTTGGGGTCGCGGCGTCGCCGACTGCAAAATGAGAAGACTAATGGCTGCCGCAATCAGTCCGCCGATCATGAAGAGAAATCCTCCCGTAAAGGAATGCGTTGTCGAAACAATGATGCCGACCACGATGGGTGCGGAGAATCCGCCAATTTGCCCGCCAAAGTTAATCAGGCCGGTAAATGAACCACGCATGGTATCCGGCACGAGATCCAGGGGAATAGCCCAAATAGGCCCGAATCCGCCAAAGAGGAAGAATGCCGCAGCCGACAGGCCGAATACTGTTCCGGAAACGGTATGAGCATGGTAGGCGATATAGAGAAAGATACCGGCGAGAAGGTAACTCACGGCCACAAGAGCGGACTTGAAGTGACCGGAACGATTGCCGAGCCACCCCAAAATAATGAGACCGAAAAATCCTAAAATGTAGGGGATGGAAGCATCAAATCCCAGGTTCGCCAAATTGATGTGGCGACTCAACGAGAGGTAGCTGGGCATCCAGCCAAGATATCCCCAAAATGCCACATTAAAAAACAAATAAGCTAAGAACACAAGCCAGATTCCTGGCTGCGCCAACACAACACGCCACGTCGCCGGAGTGCCGCTTTTGCTTAAGACTTCGGTATGGACCACTCCACCCTCCGGCTGGGTGGGAATAAGATAGCGGACCAACAGCGCCACGATCACCCCGGGAATGACAAACACCAGAAATAATCCGCGCCATCCGATGGTTCCCAAGAGCCAAGTCGAGACGGGAGCGACAAAAGCGGGCCCCAAGGCGAGCGCGGTTAGGAACAACCCATTGGCGGAAGACCGTTCTTTGGACGTGAAAAAGTCCCCAATCAATTTAAATTGCGCACCGTTTTCCAGCCCTTCTCCCACACCGAACAGGACACGAACAATAATCAAGAGACTCGCTCCCGTGACAAGTCCGGTAAGTCCTGTGAAGACGGACCACCAAAGAAGCGCGGTCACCAGCAGGGTGCGGGCACCAAACCGATCGGCCAGCCAGCCGCCGGGGATCTGTAAAATTGCGTAGCCAAACGTAAACGCCGATAAAACCACCCCAAAAAGGGCTGGGCTCATGTGTAAGTCCTTCATCATGATAGGGCCCGCCACAGATATGTTAATGCGGTCCAAGTAGGCGACAAAAAACATCACCCAAAGCAACAACAGCATTGTCCATTTCTTATTCATGGAGATTCCTCCTGAAGAGTTCGTCAGGATCGGTTTTCGGATCCGTATTGGATAAAAGAATGAAACAGCCTGCGAGCCAGTATACAGTTATTTTGCCGACAAAGTAAAGTATTCTGACAAAAGTGCATTGCAGTGGCTGCTGCCGTTTTTCCGGATCATGGATGTTTTTTCCTGAACTTAGGCTCGGGCGGTTCGACCCCAACAAGAATATGGGTTCAAAGGCGAGTATTTGAGTGGGGGGTCTGATGGAACTGGATGATGCCTGTTTTGGCGGCGTGAGTCATGGACCCGGCAAACGCGGCCGTGGCACTGACCAAGATCCGACGCTAGTGGGGGTCAGCTTGAACGAGCAAGGCCATCCGCAATACGGATTTCTCGAGAAAGTCCCCGATTTAACCCAGGACACCGTCACACAGCGGTTGCAGGAACAAGTGGAACCGCAGAGTACCTGGCGCACCGATGGGGCCGAGGCGTATGCGCAAGCGGCAAAAGCGCTGAAGGCTACGTTAGAGGTCACGCGCAGTACCGATCCGCAGGCGGCCGAGGTTTTTCACTGGGTCAATGTCTTCATCAGTAATGCCAAGGCCTTTTTAGACGGGACCTATCACGGCCGTGGGCGCACGCGGAGGCCGCTGTACTTCGCCGAATTTGTCTATCGGTTTAATCGCCGGCATTTTGGTTCCCGACTTCCGGAACGACTGCTCCTGGCGTGCGGTTCCGCTCATCCGCACCCCTATGGGACATAACGATCCCCCACATCGTGACGATTTTCCCCAGCCTGCCTCATTTCCGGCGGGTCTCAGTAGGTGACGCCCTCGTCCCGTCACTGAGCCTAGGGTCTCATCCCCCGAGCCCCCACCTATCCCATCCGGACACCGACATTCTCTTTCCATTACCAGTGTAAGCCATAAATGAATGTTCCTAGGATAGGAGCCATCTGTTTAAGTACTTATTGTAATGCTGTTACACCCTAGTCCACCCTCCGGATGGACGGTATAATCATGATGAGCGGACTGAACAAGTCCCGATCGACCTCTCTCCGGCGTGCCGGATCTGCGATCTGCCATTCCGCGGAATGAGCAGAACCGGAGGGGGGTGGTATTTATGAGCCTCCATCTCACCATACCGGTTGCCATAGCGATCGTAGGTTTGATTGGACGTTGGTTATTCCGCCAACGTAAAAAGTAATCCGCTCAGGATTGCAGCCCAGCGGATTACCTTAAGTCTCATCAAGTACTCTGCTTATTGATCGCAGATTCGGAGCTCTGCACGATATCCGGCATCATCCGGGTATCGTGTATCTTTATCTGTGCCTATTATACCCGATTTTGATACATCGGACAAATTTCTGAGCACCAAATGAGCCTTAACCATGGCATCTTCCTCGCCGTTTCCATCTGGTGGCCGCTTCCCCGTGTGCATTGCTCCTCGTCGAAGCGGCATTCGGCATAGACCGCTGGAGACTATCTGATACTCCACAAAGTTTGTGACAAAACGAGAAGGGTGATTTGCATGAAGACAAATGGTATTGCCATCATTGGATAACTGACGCCACACGATATTCGTGTATCGAGTCAAGCAACAGCGCAAGGCGGAACGTGGCTGACGTGTCTGCCAATAAGGACAAAAACCCAAACACCCCTTTTGATTATAAAGACAGACAGATTTCCCCTGAATCATTGAACACAATGGACATTTCCGTGTTCGGTTGGATATGCATCGGATGTGGAGGATGTTCTTTCTGAGGCTTGACAGCCCGGATTGGCATTCCGCGTTCAGGGTCATTGAACACCGAACAGAAAAAAGAGAATGGCTATGGCTATTCTGATGATTATCGGAGGGCTTGTCTGTCTAGCTCTGGCAATATTTTTGGGCGGAATTATCCTGTGGCAGGCCAATCTCTTAGCGTGTGGCCGAATGCCGTCTCATATTTTGCTTGGTATCATGGGGTTGGCTTAAGTTTTTCTCTTCTTGAGTATAGCATTGTTGCATCAGGCGGGATGGTTGCCGCTGGCTCATTATCCCTCGTCGCGTTCTCGGTGTTCGGGATAACAGCGGTCACGCTCTCACCATAAATCCTGCTCGACAAAAAACTCTGGCTCAACAGCCGTGAGGCCATCGTAATTACCAAAAAAGCTGGGGATCACTCAGCGCCCAATGAGGTCCACGGTCTCCATTCCTTTGCCAGCCGGTCCAGCGTAGCTCTCGGTTCCCGCTGGTCAGGGGCGGCCGGGAGCAAGGGCCGGTTCCTTAACAATTTCAGATCGTGAATGAAATCGTTGTTCGCAGCAGCATCTATTGCATCTTGAAGTCGAACTCGCCTGTCAGTAGCGAGAACGCCCCATTGTTCGTGGAAATTGACACGAGCGATCCTGATGACTCTCTGGTTTACTAGAGAGGGAAAACCCATCTTTGAGGAGAAATTGCTAGTGACTACCAGTATAAAGAAAAAGAGTGTGTCTGGCTTCCCTATGGAGAACACGAGAGCGTCGCGTGCATGGTTCCGGGGAGATGGCCGACATGACCCGACAACGTTGAGCCGCACAATCGTTGGGGCAGCAAAAACACCATGCCATTCCAAAAAAATTGATGACCGGGTTGAATGGTGACCGTTAAACCCCGGTGTGATCCCGTTACTGTACCCTTACGGGTGGGCAATGAATGGGCAGAAGAAGAGGATGTGACAGGGTGGTATACCTGTTGG
>PXYT01000019.1:20244-78659 GCA_003023725.1 Sulfobacillus benefaciens
CGGTGCCACAACCGGCAATTAACAAGGCGCTGAGACTCATGAGGAACCATGGGGTTTGGGACGACACACGCATAAATTCTCCCTTCGTTATGATCCGAAATTGATGAATGATCATGCCATAATATCAAAACAAATGGACGGATTACGGTGAAATCTCGAAGGTAATGGCAGCTTGAGAGCGCAAGTGGTGTATGATGTTTTGCAACGCCTGTTGTTGTAGGTTCGGGGGTAGCTGCGCTAACATTTTTTGTTCATAGCGTGTGCGTCCAAAGGTGAGCTGATAGGCGTGAATCAAATGACCGGAAATCTTGTTGGTCATCCCAAATGCGGTGAGCGATTGTTGAAGGGCCGAGGACGGGTGAGCGAACTGGGCTTGCAAGAACTTTTTGGCTTGGCTCGTCGTTGGATCCAAGCCCGCTTTCTTCCCCGCCGCATTCAACAGCATCATGTTGATGACATCATTAGTCGCCGCCCATTCCCGAGCTTTGGCGGGGGTTGGAGCATGGGGCTCGTGGGCTAATTCCACCGCAATTTGGGCCACGGGTTTGGCATAAATAGGCTGTCCATTCACGTGCGCCACAATAGGCGGCAAATGGGGATCATGCGCCCCTGACAAAGAATTCGGACCTAAAGAAGCCGTGTGGACACTCACATGAGTTGATGGTGCAGGAGAATGACTCATTCCCCCCACAGCCACAGCACCCACAAGAGACAATCCGATTTTCCATAACACCTGCAAGAGTAACTCTCCCCTTCCTAAGATGACCCAGTATACGTCACGGTTTGTGATGACGTGCATGAGGCTCCAGCGCAATTGACATAGAATTTCCCCGTTGCCGTTGTTAAGGGATACACAAAATATTGATTGGGATATGAATTTCCTTCCCGGATAATCCAGGACGGACTTGTCAAAAAACAGCTCACATTAGGACTGGCGATACCGCCCGCTTACGAATAATAGGGGGGTCCGAATACGCTACTGAGGGGGTAATATTCATTGGAGCAAGAACAGGAGGGTGACCATCCCAATAAGCCGTGCCATTATCAATCACGCCCAGTCGGCAGACCTTAGTCAGGGTGGCTCCATTTGACGGATCCCCTGTCCAGTTTTCTTGCCATGAGGCACCGACATACGCGGTAAACGACCCCACCGGGGCGCATCCTTTAGGACCGCAGTTGTGGGCAACAAATGTAAAGAGAGTGATTTGGGCCGTTCAAGGTGTGCGTCCAGGACAATGCTGCCGCTACCCCACGAGAAACAGCCATTACGCCACTCACAATGAGGGGAACTAACATCCAGCGTAAACGTGATAAGCATAACACTCAAAAACCTCCCAAATTGCATTAGTTCCTGGGATCTACTGTAATCACCCCAACACCCCATAAATCGGTGACATTAACACGATACGCCTCCGCTGAAGGTGAGAATACCAGCCACCGGAATCGTACGGATAGCCAATCCTAACACCCGTTCCTTGCGTTGATCAAACAAAAGACGTTCCACTTCCTCTTCTTTTTTCTTCACGGGAATAGGACGAGGAATTTGCCACAAGATATCTTGTCGCGAGAAAGAAGCTACCAATAAATCATATGGGAGTCAGGCCACATCACAATCACCTAAACCTTTCTCCGAAACTCATTGTAGGGGTCGACGCGTGAAGAGGTAAAGGGATATTTCGGCGTAAGTTTCGACAAATTATGATATCTCGTGCGAGTTCGTCACGGACGGCGGATCTGGTTTCCCAGTGTCTCCAAGACATGCCGAAGTGTGGGGGGGGCAGTTTGATCCCAGTTCTGGCGATGCTGTGCCCTCAGGCGTGCTGTTGCATAAAAACGCTGAAAATGGGTGTAATCCGCTTCCGGATTGGTGGACGGACACTGATTCTGCCGGCCTAGGACGTCCACCGGTTGGGCAATGGCCGGCTGGCTCCAAGTCGGGTGGCGATGGTAGCCGACCGTACGAATGGTATGCCGGACTTCAGCCTAGGCTCTAACTGATCCCCAGTTTATGGTAATTCCGATGATTCAACGGCTGTGGGGTCAGAGTTTTTTGCGTTCACCAGCGGCTACGGTTGTGGCCGACCGGCAGGTCGCAGTTCTTCATCGCGTGAGTGACCCGTCCAGCCCCAACACAGTGGGACGGGCCATATACAGTAATGATCTGAGCGAACTTTCGCGGCAAACGTACGCGGTTTGCCGAGTCGATAGGCATCTTGCAAAACCGGAGAGATGACGGCAGTCCAAACCCAAGTTTTTTGAGACTCCTGCTCAAGGATTTGTGGGCGCCGAGTGATTTCCGTCACGGTATCATGGTGTTCCGGTTCCACCCGGTTTGATTATGACCAAGATTGGGTACCGGAATCTCGAACAGAGCGGTTTGATGGCAAAACTTGCCACGCCATCACCAGTGCCCATATCCTAGACGTGGGAAGTGAAAATTAATGAAAAAAGTGTATCGTCATCGGGAAACGGTAATTTTCATTATTTGCGACTTTTATGGCCGCGACGATCGTGATCACCAGATGAAAAATACCGACTGCTAACAACAGGAGGAATCCCACTAAAATTACCGTCAGCACGGCGCTGACAAATCCAGCCAAGAGTATCGTCAGCTGAAAATTAAGGATGTCTTTAGCCCTGGCCGATACAGCCGGACTGTCTTTATAGAGAATCCACATGACAAGACTGGGAATAAAGGCGAAAAAGATCGTTAAGACATAAACCAGTACAATGACGTTTCGCTGACTGGGTTCCAAAGGAACATCCATAGAGTTTGTATTCAAGGGACAACGTCCTTTCCTAACTGTAATTTTTTGGAGTGTTACCTAAAAGGTATTTGCCATTGGATCGACATCTACCTGCTTTTCTCGTCAAATAGTTGAGAGACTCAAGAATTAAGATCACATCGGGAGATGCTGAGGCCCATGCATTGGTTAAGTGCCGGTGGTGCCCTGCAGAAAACTCATTAGGCGGGCGTGGGGGATCACCGGGGCCAGGAGGGCTATCTTGAGGCATAACATCTCTACCTCACAGCCGATGGAGGCGGGAGTCACGGATGGCGCAATCGCTTATGAAAAGTCGAGTGACAAGCATCGGCTAACCGAACCGGACTCACCATTCACATCAGTCATGTTCCACCCGGCAAATGGATACCGGGGGCAAGGCCGAGGATATGCCGCGAAAGGCCGCGTGAACACAACTTATCCTATTGATGGTGGTGTTTGGCAAAATAATCACGGTTAATTCCCCAATTGGCTCGGTCTGTTTGGTGCCTACTCTCATGCATAGTCAGGTTGGTAAACGGTAACGAGGCTGGGGTGTTGTAATGGAGACGTTTTACCCACAGAGCCCGATGGCTAAAACCCCTCTTTTCAACGGATGAACAGTTCGATACGGTGTAGTCGCTTTGGGATCGAATCACGGCGTCTGCCGAACAACTTCCGGTTTGCGAGTGGCATAAAACCGTCATCCGGCAATGTCTTCAAGAGCTCAGGGCAGATGGTGAGGGCATGGTTAATTGGACTCCGGTGCGTGATAAAATCGCCCGTGATTCACATAAACGGGAAAGGGGGGCATAAGCGTGCCGCTTTTTGTTGGGAATAGTGCACAACGCAATGTTCAGGAAACGGTGAGATCTGGGATGGAGAGAAACAGGCCGGCCTGGGAAAGCGAACGGATGCTCAGCACCCTTAACTTTTCTTTTTGACTAGCAGAAGCTGATGAGTAACTCCGTCAGATTACAGTAGGGGGCATAACGTCGGGCTGTCGTAGGAGAGAACGATCGCCGAAGCATCCGACAAGTCGGCGAATCACGTGGCATACCGTACCCGACATTACCATCAGAATGACTAATGAAAAAGGGACGATGAATTGCGATGGAGCGGCCCAAATTTTTCCAAGCCCATGATCGACTGCAGAATCAAACACTCGCCCTCTATTCTCCAGACGACTGGGATAATCTTTTGGCATACAATGCGTGGTGGAATGCGCTCATTCACTATCTTTTAGAAGAGTACTCCGAAAAAACCTATCCCTTGATAGAAGCTCCTGTCACGGGCACCGCAACCTTATGGTTGGCTTCTTCTGGATATTACCGCCAGGCTATGGCATTGTTGCGTGATATGATCGATCTTGTTTTGTGGACGTGGAAAATCCGCAATGACGACAACCCACGCTCCCATCACAATAGTGCTGCCGGGAATCAGCGACTCCAATGGGGAATACAAAATAAAGAAATTCCCCATATTATTCACGGCCCACTGGTCGAACATTATCGAACCTTTATTCACGATAACGTGGCAGAGACTTTGCACCACAAACTGTTAAGCCCAGTAGACCCTAAAGCCGTTCAGGATTTTCGTCAGGACTTACATGGGCATGTTCACGCCGATCCAGCTCGGTGGAACGTTGTGTCCTATTCTAATCATCTGCCCATTGTTCAATTCAACAGTCTCCAGTGGAAACAGTGGGCAGAGAATTATATAACTGTGCAATTTTGGTGTGCCACTTGGAGTTTATTGATGTTTCCTGACCTCATGACGTGGAGTACCAACACGCCGCTAGAGACCGTGTACGAGATGCCCAATGCGTGCCATGACATTTGGTGGCTTCCGGCCCTGCCCACCGAAACCATGTATTTTTTTCACGAAATATTAGGGTCGGATTCTTGAGCCCATTGGGGGTCAAAAATTGATAAACGAGATCGAAGGATCCCGAGTCACAACACCACCCGTTCAACGGGTGGCCTGAATTTGGCCCGATAAGGGCATGACGCTGCACCTGATGGCGCGTTGCGCCGGCCGTTTTTCTGGCTACCCTCCTAAAGGGGTTGATTGACTGACCTTGTCCTGGGTGATATTCGCTGAGTGGATGAAATAGGCTAAAATACGTACAAAATTCGGGGAAGAGTGGAAGGAACGGCCGATGAACCTGCTTAGCTGGACGCAAAAATTTGGAACGGATGCCGCGTGTCGCGAGTATTGGTTTGATCAGTGATAGCCGCACGGGTTTGTCGATTTGTCCACCAACAGCATCAGCGTCGACAAGCCGCCATCAATAGCCCCCAGACGGCCTACTGGGACTCAAATCTCGCATTACCTGAACGGTGACCCTATCCCCAGCAACTCCTGGATGAAAGAATTCCGCCCAATGGTCATGATTCACATCACATCGGGCGTTCTGAAAGAAAGTCCTTGGTGGTCATGAGAATGGCACCGTTCATCCCGAACAGCCTCCCGGTTGTGTGAGATACATGATCCCTGTGGGTCGGAGGGGACGGCTGCGTCCATTGCGGCGTTTTCACCATCATTTTGATAGATTTGGGCAATTTGCACCGTCGAAGAGAGTAATCCGGGAATGGGAATCAGCGGATGATAGGCATAGACCACTGTCATCACCACGTCATGTTGCTGCGGATTGGTGTCACTGCCTATGATTGCGGCATAGGTGATGACGGGCTTGGCTTGGGATCCCGTGCCGGTTGTCAACCAGGGGTGATTGCTGTTTAGTTGATCGTCCACGGCGCCATAGGCAGTCGGTGTCGTGCCAGCGGCCAGCTCTTTCGCCGAGTCTCCGGGACAACCCAGTGTATTCCCGATGGCGACTGTGCACACCTACTCGTACAGCCTGTTGCACCGCATCCACGGCATTGATATAAAAGCCGTAAATGATGGCAAAGAGCCGCAACACGACCGGCAAAACTAATGCGGTTTCGATGAGAGCTTGGCCGGTGTTATGACTCCGATGCCGGGTCATTGGACGAGCGCCACCTGACGCGGCGGGACGGTAGCCAACTGAGTCGGATCATAATCGATAAGGCCAGGGCCTCCGAGATTCACCTTACCTCCAATCACCGACCTCTGCACACTGTCCGCCCCCTCTCTAACGTAATGGCTCGCGTCGGGAGCATAGAGCACTCCCGTCATGGTATGGGCCCCTGGAATGATTCTCCGTGTGATTACCAGAGGTGGCGTAGCCGCGGCCATTGACCTGGGCCTATACGTCGTAGAAATGGTTGACAGATCTTGCCACCGCGCAAAAAGTGCAACAGCCTATGGACTATCCGTATTATCAACCCAGTATGATCCAGTCGGATTATATGAGGGCTTAACCATAAAGAGGTCGTCAATAGCTGTCGCCCCGGATGAACTCTCATCCATAGGTCAACTGGGCGTTAAAGCAATCATCCATGACGCGTATTACAGCCGGGTGCCTCCTCGATAACTGGGCATTCAAATGGAGCACCGTGTCGGCGAGCCGCCCTTAAGTCTGGTACATAAGCTCTATCAACGCGTCGATATCACGCCTGACCGGAACAGACGTAAAAGGCGTGTTTGCCGACCGCTAGGTCTCCCCTCGGCACGCCGCGGCGCATGGCCTCCTGCTGACAGGGTGGTCATTTCGGTCACCTACAGCAATGCCTCACAATCGCACGTCCCGCAATAACTTCTCACGGCAACGTCACTCCGCCTGTTTTGTCCAATTAAAAGACGAACCGGAGAACTGATGAGGGTTCTTTTGGTCCGTGGGATTGGCGCCATTCTGCCACTTCACGGCATTGAGGATACTCGCTGTCATTGGCATTGAACCGGCTCCTTCTTTAAATCTTTCCGTGGATGTCGAGGAAAAATCTCGGCAAGTAGCGGATATCCTAAAAATTCTGCAACAAGAAGTCAATGAAGTGTATTGTACTGGGTATACAGGGCGCCTGAATATGAGCCGGGCTTTGGAGGGAGATCCATATCGTCCCCCTTAATCTCCGTAAAGGATCGCTGGCGATCTCACCATCGGCACCTGGGGGTCACGGCCTGGCCCCCGTTTTGGCCTGGGAGGAAAAACCTACCTGAGCAGTCTCCATCTTTTTTGCCAACTAAGTAGAAACCAATTATCGGGTTACTTCCACGGCAAGTTAAGGTAATTGGTGTCGACTTGTAACGTTGAATTTTACGCAAATATTGCGAACATGCGTTTTGACGGTGTTGTATTCAATGTGACAATGCGAGGCAATTTCTGTCAGCGCTAAGCCCTCCTTTAAAAGACGATAAATTTCCTGTTCCCTTTTGGTTAATGCGCTTACCACAGATGTCACGCTATCGCGGTCAATCTCGTCGGAAGTGTTAGGTGATTCGGAAGAGACCGTAAAATCCATGTAGTTGGTGCCAATAGCTTTTTCTTTTTTGGTTCCTGTCAAAAGACGTTCAGACCAAAGATGATAAATCGGTAAACAGGCTACGAGTGCGACAATAATCATCCAAAATGATAATTCGGCAGGAGAAAAGGCAACATGTCTAACGGTTTTCTGATACACCCACATATTCAGCAACAATAGTTCAGCAGCACCTAATCCAACTACTCCCCCCAAAACATCCCAATATAGAAGCCCTTCAAACGATAAAGCAGGCAACAAAGCAGGAGCGTTCGTGCTGAGGTTTGACGAAAATTGGATCAGCAGTAATCCCCACGTTAACGTATCGATAATCAACGTGCTGGCTAAAAGGATTTGGAAATATCGCCATTTTTTAATATATAAACCCAGCAGAAATAATGTGACCGTATACAGGCCGCCAAAGACTAATATCGGCCACGCCATAGAGGAATGAGACTCGGGAAATTGCTCCGTGACCCATATGGCAAACAGCAAAATTGCTCCGCGGTAAAAGCCGACCGTAAAAAATCTTTGACGTTGGCGCATTAATGTTTGAATAACAGACCATCTCCTCTTAGTTCTTGGTCTATGACGTACCGATCGCCATCCAAATTCAAGAATGCAAGGGGTTATCCCCATGCATAATTAAGGATTAGTTCTGTGGAGCCACGATGAATTATGGTTTTTGTGGTCGCTTCTCTACTTAATCGCAAGCAAGGTCCATTCATATTTTACAAGAAAATTCTAGCTGTATCTGGAACATTTAGGAGATTAATCCCAAAAATCATCTCGGTTAGATGGAAAATCCTCCTTTCTAATTGGATATGTAAACCACTATGATTCGGGGCGAAAGCTGAAACAGACAATAGATGACAAAGAGGGGGTTCAAGAAATTTAATGATGCCAAGTCAAGCGCAATTGGCAGAATCTCTGCTAGAAACATTAAGGCGGATGAAGCCCGAACAACAGAGTTTATCCGGCTGTACGCTTCTTCGTGATTTACAACTCGATTCTCTAGATTCGCTCGAATTGTTCTATTTGATGGAACGCTATATTCCGGAAGTGCGGGACAATGCGTTCAATGTTACTATTCCCCGTGATTGCAAGGTTCTCGAAACCGGTGTTGAAGCGACCAATTTACAAGATGTGTTCAACAAGGGGACGGTCAATGACCTTGTTAAGGTCATTGCCACGTTCACGATGCAACAACACCATGCTTCATGAAAGAAGCCCAAGAGCGGTTGTTATTACTGGCATGGGAGCCATAACGGGCAGTGGATTGGGTGTCAAACCGTTGTGGCAGGACGTGATTAACGCTCGTTCGCGAATTACACGCGTGACGTTGGAAAAGCGTACCTACTTGGGAGTACCCGCCTCATTGGACGACGAGTGTGTAGAGTGGTTTCGCAAAATTGGGCACTATGACCGTTATGCCGTCATGGGTTTTATTGCAGCCCAACTAGCTCTTCGTGATGCTGAATGGACGCAATGTTCTGAATCCACCGCATCTGCCGGCATCGTTATGGGTACTGGATTCGGCGCAATGGGGACTATTGAAAATACGCACCGAACTTTGTTCGAAGCCAAGCGCGATCGCGTTCGCCCTATGACCTTACCGTTAGCCATGTCAAATAGTGTTGGAGCGCTTATGGCCCAGTCTTTTCAATTTCACGGGCCGAATTTGATAATTTCTACGGCATGTTCATCATCTGCTCATGCAGTCGGCATTGGATCTCGTCTTATCGAACAGGGAATTTGCGATGCGGTGGTTGTGGGTGGCACTGACGCTCCGCTATTACAAGGAGTGTTCGCTAGTTGGGATGCACTGGGAGTTTTAGCCCCCGACCAAGAGCCACCAACAGAAGGACTCCGACCCTTTGACCGCGACCGGCAAGGGGTGGTTCTGGGAGAAGGCGCCGGGGTAGTGGTATTGGAGGCATGGTCACATGCTCGCAAGCGCAATCGTTCTCCTTATGCCCTCATATGCGGATATGGTGCTTCGGCCGACGGCAAACACCTAACGCGTCCGGATTCTGCGGGCATGGCTTTAGCCATGACGCGATGTTTGGCCAATGCACAGTGTCCACCTGACTTCGTCGATTATATTCAAGCTCATGGTACCGGCACTGTGGCCAATGACACTGTGGAATGCGAAGCGCTTGAGAGTGTTTTTGATGGGAGAACACCGCCCGTATCTTCATCAAAGCCCATCACGGGTCATACCATGGGTGCAGCGGGAATATTAGGGCTGATCATAGCGATAATGAGCCTGGAGAAAAAGACTATCCCTCCCACAGCCAATCTTCGTTCGGTCGACCCTCAATGTCAAGGTGTGACACATGTTGTCAACCCGGTAGCAACTCCACTAAATAAAATTCTCGTGAATGCTTTTGGATTCGGCGGGAACAATGCCTCGTTGTTAATTGAATCGATACACAATTAACCGCAGCGAAAGGAGGTGAAGTCATGGTGATAGAAGTGATTTCTGTAACCCACCGCAGCGAATTAGCGGATAAGTGTTGCTAAGACTGTAAGTCGACGTGGAAGAGTGGCGGATTTGTCCATCGTCCACTCTTCCCGTTCTTAATCTCAGAACAAAGGAGAGCAAACGGATGGAACGGGTGAGTCTCCAGATGGGTACCAAGGTTTATCTTGATGAATATAATGATCTTCACACCATTTCGTCTGCCATGGGCACGGTTAAACATCTCCGATGTTCTCCGGAGGTCGTAACATTGCTGCAACATGTTGACACACCTCAAACGGCAAGGCATCTTTACACGATCTTACACTCTTATTACCCATTGCTATGTTTCGATGAGTTTATGACTCTTTTATCCCGACTGGCGGAAGAAGGTATTATCCGGTTAAATGACTTGCCTCCCGAACTGGCTCACAGTAGCTTCGCCCTCTTTCTCGAGGAACTGGCGCCTGCACAAGCAGAACACATTGTGCACACACTACAAACAAGTACCGCCATCGTGATTGGTGTGGGAACTATTGGCGCAGCGGTTGCCACTCAACTTGCCCAATGCCGAGTTGGTCAACTGATCCTTATTGACCCGGATCATGTTGAGGAAGGCAATTTAGAACGCCAATTTACCTATACTCGCAATGATATAGGCGTTCCCAAGGCTCTTGCTCTACAAAATTTTTTGCAGCGCCGAACCCCAACCCAAATTGTGCCTGTCCTAAAGAAGATTGAATCCAGCGCAGACCTCAAATCGATCCTACAACGTCTCGAAACTCTAGCGGTGATTGTCAATTGTGCAGATAGTCCGTCCGTTGATTATGTCGCGGGATGTATTGCTGAAGCCGTACATTGCACCACTCCTATTCCTTTTATTGCCGGTGGTGGTTATTCTGGACATTTGGGTTCTGTCGGCCCCACCTTTATCCCGGGTCAATCTATTTGCTGGCTGTGTTATCAACAACAAACACAGAACGCTCGACAAATCCAGGACATGAGTCAGTGGCAATTGATTGCGTCTCGTCCGTTTACATCGACGTCCACGCATCCAGCTTTCGGGCCACTGGGAATTTTTATCTCCAGTCTTATGGCCAGCGAAGCGATATGGATTCTGACTGGATTAAAAGAACCCTTATTTTTGAATCGTCATGGAGAATGGGATTTATCTCAGGGCGCCATGATCTGGCGTGAGGTGAAAGCCAGTACTACCTGTCCACAGTGTCAGTCATTAATTTAACGACAGACAGTATTAAGGGTATGTGTTCTCGGCAATTCTGTTCTTGGGTCGGTGAATTGCATGTGTTTCCCAGCCAATCGAACGGAGAAAAAGATGGTGGTTTCGGAACCGTGATGTTTTTAATCGTTTTACAGGATCGCAGAATTCCGGTCTGTGTCCCGATCGCAATGGATCTCGTTCGTCTGCCGACAATGTAGTTCCTTGATCTGCGAGTCCAGGTTCGCATATTTGGTGAACCTATCTGCATACAAACAAAACGATAAATTGCTTGCACTCAAGATTGTGACCATCTCGTATGGAGGAGAGTACATGATGATAGGGCGATTAGTGAGACTTTCTAGTTGGGAAATCCCAGATGTTGATACGTATGTGAAATGGATTCAAAATCCCGAGATTGCGCGATTGACCCATATGGTAGGACGCCCGATATCACGACGAGAAATAGATGAAGAGTTCTCCCCATATTTTCGTGGACAATCAACCGTTCAACACTGGGCTATAATCGATCGCAAAACGAATGAACTCATTGGCAAAATACATTGGGAGGAATGTTTGAAGGGACCCGATGTCTATGAATTGGGTATCGTCATCGGGGATTCCGAGCGCTGGCGCATTGGGTATGGAGCAGAAGCGTGCTTGTTGGCCGGAGAACTTCTATTCCGGGAACTCAAGGCGCACAAAGTGATGTATTTATGTGCAGAATACAATACCCCGATGATTGAATTGGGAATTCGAGGCGGCTTCAAGGAAGAAGGGCGTATCCGCGATCGTTTTTACGTAAATGGTCGCTACTGGGATGGAATTTGGTTGGGTTTGCTGAAAACTGAATATGACAGTTTTACCGAATATCTCACTGCGCAATTAGGGAGGACCTAAGGGTGGAATCATCAAATCTAACTGCGAGATGGCGTAGTGTGATGGCCATTCTTACGGTCATCGCATGGATTGTGGTTACGGGGTTCGGAGTGTTGGGATTCCAGACACTGAGTCAGAGCATTAACACCACTGGTCTCAATACCCCGGGCAGTGAGTCCGCCGCCTTCCAACAAACCCTTCAGCGTGATTATCCCAAGGCGTCCGCGTTAGGCTTTGATGTCTTAGTCCATCACCATAACTCCCCCGTGACGCGATCAGCGATCAATGGCTTGACAGAGGCCATCAGACATCAATTTTCTCAACTTATGAATATGGGAGTGCAAAATCACGGGAATTGGACGGTGAGTGCATGGTCGGAAAAGACGCATCATTTCGTGACGGCCCTGAAGACCTACAGCAGCATTTCGACATCGCTCCATAAAATCGTAGCGCATTTCGCTTCCGTAACCCATAGCCAGGTGTTCATTACTGGAACTGTGCCCATGCAGTCCGCGTTTTCTCAGTTGGCCCTGCAAGACTTAATCCGCGCTGCCCGTTTTACGCTTCCACTGACACTCATTTTACTGCTTCTGGTCTTTCGATCACTATATAAAAGTTTTGCCGTGATTTTCAGTGCCACTACCGGCGCTCTCGTGGGTCTAGCTGGTTTGACACTATGGCCTGGAACCGTACCCATCACAAGTTTCACAGAACAAGCCGGTCTCATGATTGGACTCAGTGTCGGAATCGATTACGGTATGATGTGGCTGGCCTCACTCGCACGTCAAAGTCAATCTGAACCCGTCGCGAACCGGTTTCGCCAAGCGAGAAAACGTGCGGTGCGCATGATCTTGCCAGCCGCTGCAATTGTCATCTTGGCTTTACTGACATTGATGGAGTTTCATCAACCTTTGATCACGTCGATTGCATTGGGAATCGTTTTCTCGGTGGCGGGAAGTGCGCTAGCGAGTCTGAGTATATTACCGGCCATTTTATGGTTGGGACGATCCCGATTGAGGACCGCAACAGCGGATCGCTCCACAAAAGTATTAACCACTGTACAAACGTTCCTATTGCGACGCCAGCGGACCGTGGGGGTAGCGCTTGTAGCGGTTCTCATAGGCATCGGCAGTTTGGTACCTGCAATTACTTTGTGGGAACCCGGCATCTCGACCCTACCGAAGAATTTGCCAGCCGTTCAAGGATTTCGTTCACTCCAGAGGCACTTTCCTTCTTATGCCGGCGCTCCCATCCAAATAGCTCTTTTTCCGCCAACCGGTGGCTGGGGTGGACAGATCTTGGCGTTCAAGCATACGGTCCAATGGATTACGAACATGCCGGCTGTGCAGCGTATTCAAGATCCGTTACCGCTCAATGAGTTATTGGGGAAATCCCGTACCGAACAGAATGCATGGATCCGTCATATTTTGGGATCGTCCACTCACCCGGTTATTTTAAATCTTTGGTCCATCGATGCAAACAGTAGTCCCCACAATCTCAATCTCGTGCACCAATTGCGATCCCGGATTCGGGCCACACCTACTCCGTTTAGAATGCAAATTGGTGGAGGTGCGGCACAAGCGCACGATGCCGTGCGGCGTATATCAACATCGTTTTTAGGCGTGTTGGCCGCTGTGGCCATGATTACCATGATCGGACTGTTATGGCGTTTCCGTTCCGCGGTGATTGCTATTTCCTCCATTGTATTGAATGGGCTATCTACACTCGTTAGTCTGGGAGTCCTCGTAGCACTCTTTCAATTTCAGTGGGGACGTTGGATAGGCCTCCACACGGCTGGCGCCTTGCAATGGACAACACCCGTGTTGATATTTGCCATTCTCTTTGCTGTCGGAACGGATTATGAAATATTCTACGTGGAAGCTATTCAACACCACCAACAACAAGAGAAACCGATGAAAACGGCGATTTTGCTAGCAACCAGAGAAACAGGAACACTGTTAAGCGGCGCCGCGATAATCATGGCCTCTGTGTTTATGGCTTTTGGTCTCTCGGGTCTGGAATTTATGCAAGAACTAGGAATCGGACTGGCCATTGCCGTGCTCATTGATGCGACCATTATGCGCATGATGCTCGTGCCTAGTCTTCTTATGTTGTTTCAAGACCGAACCTGGTGGCCAGGGCGGCGCTCACACACTGACAGAGAGGTGATCAAATGAATATCCATCCTCTTACATTCGTGATTTTAGGAATCGCATGTTTTCGCCTAACCCATTTATTGGTAGCAGAAGAGATTACCACCTTTCTCCGATCACCATTGGTGGATGCCGTTAATGAACCCGATGCTGCGGGACGTTGGATAAAGTTGCAGTATCCTAAACCCTCTCGTTTGCGTGGATTTCTGGGCGCGCTCATTAGCTGTCCATGGTGTACCGGGATTTGGGTGAGTACGGCATTTGTCGTGGGATGGGGCTTATTTCCCCACGTCGTTTTTCCGATTGCGGTCGTTTTTGCTGTGGCAGGGCTAGGGATATTCCTAGAAATGGCAACGCAATATTGGAGCCGAAATAGTTTTAGCCCCACGCCAAAACAAGTAGCCCGAATTAACACCATAAACAACCTACTAACTCAAACGACGCCTGGTCAGCGGACCGACGAGAGGGACCAAGGTAGGATCTTATGAACGATCGAAATACGGCCCTTATTGTAACGGGAGCCACGATTAGTGTAGCCCTCTCCGCGTTGGATGTGTCTATTACTACGATTGCCACCCCAACGATTATCAAAACTCTGCATGGTTCCCTCTCTCAAGTTTCGTGGGTATTTCTGGCTTATCTCGGGGCCGCGTTATTAGCATTGCCATGGAGTGGCATCTTCGCAGATCGCATACCCAGTCATCGCGTGCTAAGCATCGGATTGCTCACTTTCGGAGTAGGATCCATTGGCTGTGCAGTTGCAGCATCCATGCCGATTTTCTTGATGTTTCGAGTAATTCAAGGAGTCGGCGGCGGCTGCCTAATGGCCTTGCCTATTATTATCGTAGGTAAATTTTTTAAGCCATCAGAGCGTGCACGGTGGCAGGGAGTTCTGGCAGCGGGATACGGTATTGCAACATTAGTAGGACCTCCTTTGGGAGGATTTGTTACGGCAACTGCAGGATGGCCTTTCATTTTTGTGCTGAACATCCCTTTTGTTTTCATGGCCCTGTTAATGCTTAACCGTATTCATCTTCCTTTTCGGCCGACCACCTCAGAAGGACAATGGGTCAATATTCTCTTGTTTAATGCGGTGATTGGTTTGGTTCTCGTAGCCATTTACGAGTGGACTATCCGCTATGGTCTAGCAGAAATAATCTTGGCTCTAGGATGCGCCCTGATATTTATCCGGCAGGCGCGAGACGGTCATAGTATGTTATGGCCTACTGGGGTCACTCAAAATGTCGTTATTGTGAGTTTGGGTGTGATGGTGTTAATGGCAGCCGGTATAGAATCCGGTGCGATCTATGCCCCAATAATCTTTCAGCACGTGTTTCATGTAACACCGGTGGTAACGGGCCTCTTGTTAATCCCCATGTCATTAATTTCGATACTTGCCAGCTTGTGGAGTGGCAAGATCATGAGCAAAACCGGTATTTACCGGCGGCTCTTGCTTTGGGCCGAAGTGAACATGGGCTTAGGATTTGGACTGGTCATGGTAGGATTGCAATTTCATACATTGACCATTGTGCTCTTGAGCACAGTGGTCTTCGGGCTGGGACTAGGCTTACAACAACCCATTATTGCCGTAGTCGTCCAAGCGGTAACGCCCAAGGAATCTTTAGGGGCGATCTCATCCCTGTTACCGCTACTATGGAATGTCGGTGCATGGGTTGGTTTGTTGTTAACGACTATCGAATTCCGGGTATTTCCGGAGTCTCTAAGTTGGACCGTCGTATATGGAGTAGCCCTATTAATGATCGTGATCGCCGCATGGATTTCGCTTCGATTACCACCACGGCGTTTACAAGAGTTTCAAGGTCTCGGAGTTTCCGAGTAGGAAGGAGCATAATTATGATCGGCATTGATGTCGTCGATATTGCCCGATTTCAACGTATATACCAAGACAAAGCCCTATTATTCGCCTTGTTTACCGATGACGAAATTATTTACCTTCGTTCGCGTCAATTCCCTGAAGCCAGCGCTGCAGGAATGTTTGCCGCCAAAGAAGCTTATTGTAAGGCCATTCAACGCCCATTAACGTTATCCGCAATCAAGAACATTGAAATTGAGCATGCCTCAGATGGACGCCCCATACTGCAAGCGGATCAGACTTCAACGTGCTTTTCAACCAAGCACCCACATCTGTCCATCTCTCATACACAAGGGGTTGCCCTAGCCGTTGTGGCACTTCAATAGATACTATGATGATCAGCCCCAACAGTCACATCCTCGTGGGATATACTCGAAACAAGCGTAGCACATACGAAGGAGCTGATCTATTGGTGTCACATTTCACTAGCGGACGTTTCCTAGTTAAGAGGCAAAATTGGCCTCAAAGGCTTGCACCGCCTCAAATTTGTGTTTATACAACAAAATTTGGGTTGCAGACGGGTTAGGTCAAAAAAATATTCCTTAAATTATCCCCCAAAAATGCCAAGGATTGTTGAGGGTTGATCGCGCACTACTGTTTATCAACCCATGGGACAGGAGGTGCGTCGATGGCAACCATGACCCCCGCGCAAAGTGAAAGGGCACGTCTACTCCTATTGGGTCGAAAGAAAACGAGTCGATGGGAAATCACGACGCGTGAAACAACAAGACTTGGGGCGGGCTGATCCGGTCGTCGCTCGATGGGAGCGAACGTTACAGCGAGCACAGGGGAATTTTCGCCGACACATTGTCCTCATTCTCGGCACCCTCCCCGTCATAGCGAATCCCGCAGTCTGTCCCATCTGGACTATTGTCTGCGCACAGCGGATGATCCCTCAAGGTTTGGACCCGGGATGTGGCGAGCGAAAAAGAGACCCGATCGCATCCCGGGCATCCCTTGGTCCGGAACGCGCAGGCTGGACCCGATTCCGGGTCCAGCCCTGGTATCGGGCGCCTGGCACGGTCGACCGCCCCAATCGGGGCGGCGTGTCGCGGGCAAAAATTTTTGCTCAGTGACCGTCGCGTTGGTTAAATTACCAAAAACTGGGGAGTGCTTAGGGTTGTGAGTCATCTCATTCGTCAACACAGAGTCACCGCGAAGCCACGTAACGGGTATTTAGGTACCCACATGATCGGTGAAGTGAGGTGATAGGGAATGGAGTTTAAGAATCAACAAGGTTATGCACCTTTCGGTGGGCTATCGTGATCATAAATCCTTAAACTTGTCCCTCTATTCTCTATATACGAGATCCAACCTGACTATTTGGGAATGAATGTTGAGATAGCACGGCCCAGACGGTAAGAAACCGTGGACACGCTGTTGCGTTCCTTCGAATCCTCGAATCGCAGGTTGGAATGCTGACGGGGACACCATCTCAAAATACTCTGATGGGTGAGGTCGTTTAGAACAATCAATTGACGATGCTAGTAAAATTATTTGTCCGCCAAATGTTGCGAAAAAATCATGGTAATGTTGCGCAACGTTTGGTATCATAATGGTCCAATCATCTCAGTGAGAATTATACACACACTAGAAAGGATGGAGCACGATGCGAAAGTCTTCGACGGCACTAGTGGCCGCAGCAGCCACTGCGATGCTAGCACTTCTAGCGAGTGGATGCGGTGCCAGCACTTCACCGACGGCAGCAGCCCCCCACGTGTCGCTTTTATACCCCAACTTATTGGCATTCCCTACTTCACCGCAATGGAGCATGGAGGGCAGGCAGCTGCAAAGCGGTTTCATGTAGATTTTAACTACGATGGCCCGACAACAGCGAGTGCTGCCTCACAATTGAGCATTTATGACAGTTTAATTGCGCAACATTATAACGCTATTTCCATTTCGGTCTTAGATCCGAATACGATTGATGGTGCCATTGCCCGCGCTCGCAAGGAGGGTATTGTCGCATTAACCACGGATAGCGACTCGCCAAATAGCGTGCGTCAAGCGTTTGTATCGGAAGCGTCCAACAAAGCGTTAGGATACACACTAGCGGACCAACTGGCGAAGGAATTGCATGGACAGGGACAAGTAGGCATTGTTTCCGGCAGTCCAACCGCAACCAATCTCAACGCATGGATTGGCTACATTAAGCAACGATTAACGTCGACCTACCCCCACATGTCGATTGTCGATACTCTCTATGCAGGGGGATCGTCTTCTACCTCGTTGCAAGATGCTCAAAATATTATGGCGGCCTATCCGCACGTGCGGGCACTTATCGCTGTTGCCTCGAGCAATATCCCGGGAGTGTGTCAAGCCGTCGAAGATGCGCACAAAGTTGGGAGTGTCACCGTGACCGGTTATGGATCACCGATGACGGTAAAACCCTATATGCAGGCCGGGGTAATGAAAGATTTTTAATTTATATTTTAATTTACCGTCTGAGCAACACAAATCCTCGGTATCTTGCCCATTCGGTCTGAGCATGCGGGTCCAGTCTAAAATGCAAGTTCATTTTTGCCGAATATATAGATCACTCATAACGAGACACCAACATGGTTTTGCGACAGAATTCCTGTTGTGCTCCGGCCTTAGTGTGGCAACAGATGATCCAGCGTGTGTCGACACGTGTTTCCCGTTTGTGGAGGGACCAGGTGAGCAGGAATTTTTGTATTTTTGTCGAATGCGTTATGGACCCAAAAACCGAGTGATCAGAAAGAAGGGCGGACGAATTAACGACACAATGCGCCACTGGCGCTGGCAACAAACCCGGCGTAGCCGGTGGAAAATGACAGCAGGCATTGCGAGCGTCAGCATCGTGGCCTGGGGGATAGCCATCGCGGCTATTTTGGCAACACCCACGACCACGCGGGTCTGGTTATGGGAAGCGTTACTCGCGGACACCATCTTACTGGGAACCCTGGTGATTGGGGTCCGTTGGGTCGTGTACCATCGTGTGCTGGCTTTTTGGCAGCATCGGGCGGCCGTGGATGACCTTATGCAATTACTCCGACCCGGCTCCTTCTGGGAATGGACAGAAGAGCGGGCCGGTATCCGGGGTTCCTGGCCCTGGGTCATCGTCTATTGCGACGTGGACGATTTCAAGCAGTGCAACGACCAGTGGGGTCATGCGACGGGTGATGCGATTCTACAGCAGTGGGGCCAAATTTTGCGCCAGCAATCGCGGCAGGACGATATTCTGAGCCGTTTAGGCGGTGAAGAGGTGGGATGGTGGCTGCCTCACACGACTCTGGCCGAAGCCCGGATGGCCGTTGAGCGGGTCTTGCGGATCTGTCAGAATACCGCCCTCGATTCCTTGTCGGGATTTTCTTTTTCTGCCGGCATTGCCCAAGGCCGTCCGGGCGAGAGTGTGGGGAATGCCGCCCGGCGGGCGGATCACGCCCTGTATCGGGCCAAACAAGCCGGGAAAGGACGGGTAGTCGACGCAGACGAAGAGGGGTAAACCGGACCGATGACAATTGGAGGAGGCGGAATGCAGGACAGGGCGATCACGCTGTCGAACGCAGTTAGAGTGTGACAGCGTCGTCGCACGGACTCTGGATGACAGGATGTGAAGCGAAGTGAAACACCAGGCATTTCCGATTAATGAATATGCGGTGTGGATGTTATTACACGAATATTATCCACAATGTGCCGAGGATTCTTTGGTTTTCGAAGCGCACCAAATCGCTCAAGAATTGGAACTGGCACTGTTTGACCGTATTCGCTGCCGAAACCGTCATGCCCATATTATCGTGTCTTGAGGATTTCGATCCGGAAGCAGTGGACCGTGGTTCTCTCATTTTGCGACCCACACGACTAACCGGTCAATGAAGCGAACAATGCCGGAATGATGCAGAGATCGTTCCGGCTTAATTTATGGGGGGTGAATCGATCATGAAAGCCACGGCGATGATAGCGGAAGCCGCATGAACCGAAAACCAACCATAGCGCGGTTGCCAATCTGACGCGATGAGCCCGTGAAACGGACCCTCCTTAAACACAGAGGAGATCTGGACCCATGTTTTGAGGATCGTAACTGGGGGCCAATTGAATCATGTTGGCTTCGGGACGCGTTCGCCCTCCGCCGCAAAAGTCTGACTGACTGAGCAATCTTCCTAGAATAAGGACATCTTTCCGCTCCTTTCGAGCCTTTTCCACTGTCCCGGAAGCCTTGAGGAACAAAGCCTTAAGGACAGCGGAAAAGGCTCAAAAACTTTGAAGGAAAAAGTCTGGGGTCATAGCAGGAATTTGCGGTGAGCATGGCGAATGCATTTTCATGTTATGGATTATTATTGGAGTTTCTGTCGTAATGCATGAAGGGGCTCATATGGTCGCCGGCCGATGGTTCGGAGGACGTTGGTTGGGGATCCGAGTTCGGTGGACCCGGATTTCGGTCGTGATGAATCTGACGGGAGTGTCCGTCCGTTCTCGTCGTTGCATTGCCATTGCAGGATTAGCAGTCGATGGAGGATTTTGGCTCGGGTTTCTCATAGGAAGCCTTTTGAAAAAGTTTTCCTCCCCCATAATGAATGTCGGATTGATTTGGTTTACGCTCATACTGTTAGTCAATGCTACGCCTTGGATTCCCGGAAGCGACGGATGGAAGGTTTGGCATCATAGGAAGGGAGGTGCCGAATGAAACGGAAAAAATGGCCGCAGCGCACCCGGAAGGCGTGGCAGCAAGGACAAGTGTTGCCGTTAGTCGCCTTGTTTCTCCCTCTGCTTATCGGAATGGCTGGGTTGGCTCTCACGGTGGGCACGGTGTATTTTGGTCAGGCTAAATTGCAAAATGCCGTAGATGCGGCGGCATTAGCGGGCGCTCAGGAGATGAATACCTCGGATCCGAATGCACCCGGGGATCAAGCAACCTTAGTGACACAAGATGATGCGAGTGCGACCCATGTTGTGGTGCAAACACAAACCGCTCCTCCGAACACGGTGCTGGCCCAAGCACAGGCCCAAGTGCCGGGAACGTTTGCCACCTTGTTCGGCATCAAAACTTTTACCGTCAAAGCTCGGGCCGTGGCTTCCTATGGGGCCGGCCAACCTTTTAATTACGCCGTCTTTCAGGGGGATCCCCGTGCAAGCGATCCTAAACTCCTCCTCAACGGTTCTACTGACGTTACTTCGTCTAGCGGTTCCGGCGCGAACGTGCATTCTAACAACAAGGTTTATCTCAACGGCAATACAACGGTTGAAGGGTCGTGCGGCGGCAATCCGTCAGCGACATTGAACGGAAACGGCAGTTGTCGACAGGGGCTGATTCAGAACGCCTCTGAAATCGCCATGCCGCAGTGGACGATTCCGCAGGCTACGCCTTCCGGTGCCACCATTATCGGATCTTCGTCCAATCCCAAAGGACTGACGGTCAATGGCAACAATACCGTGAGCGGCAATTATGTCATTTACGGTACCTTGATTATTAATGGCAACTCCACGGTCACGGGTCATTATTTGGTGGAAGACGGCAGCGTCATTATCAACGGGAATGCCACGGTTCAAGGGTCGATTACGGTCTTCGGCGGCGGCATCTATTGTGGGGGAAACATCACCCAGTCCGGTGGGGGAACTCTGGCACTGGCCGCCTTCACGGCGAACCGGCAAACTGCTTCCGACGCGACCGCCGCGCAACCCGCCAATCCTCCGACGCCGGGCTCCATTGTCATGAATGGCAATGTGACCGTCAACAGCATTCTTTATGCGCCCGACAGTTATATTGACCTCAATGGCAACGTCACGGTGAACGGGGCCGTCGTGGGATATCAGGACTGTCTTAATGGCAATGTGACCGTGGCGTACAACGCAGCCGAGACCACTGCCGTTCCGGTCAGACAGGTGGCGCTTATCCAATGAGAAATAACACATGCACCAAGCGACTAAAATTCCGCGGAATAGGCGGCCAAGCCCTGGTCGAAACCGCCCTGGTATTGCCTTTGGTTTTGTTATTGCTGTTTGCCATTGTTTCCTACGGACTATACATTAATGCCGTCGATACCATCCAGCAGGCGGTTCGCGTGGGGGCCCGAACCGCAGCTATCGGAGACACCTTGGGATGCCCCGGAGACTCCGCCGCGACGCAATTATCTCAGGGTCACCATCCTACGGTGTACGGGGCCGTGGACGATCAGCTCAATCATGATAAACCGTGGCTGAGTACCGGGAGCGGAAGCACAGCCATCCCCGTGATTAGCTATGCCGCCATCATTGGCAACGACGCGAATCCCCAACAAAATAATGTGATTGTCACGGTCGCTTATTCCTATCATCCGGTCATCCCTATTCCCGGCTTGCTGCCCAATCCCGTGGAGGTTGCGCAGACCTATCAAATGATGGTGGAAACGCCTCAGCCTTCCAATGGCACCACGCCGACCATGCCCACCGGATCGCCCTATGAGGAAACGGCGCAATGGACTCAACCACCGCCTCCCACTGCAGGGGTAACCTATCTCATCCAGCCGGGAGGTTGCTGAGGAAATGGTGCTTCATCCCTGGGTCTGAGGAATGGTCGTTCTCTGTGCTACGGGTCTGGCCATTCTCGGGTCACATCAAGAATGTTCCCGGTCATGTCATTTCAAGAACTGGGGGCGGTGTATCACGGCCTTGTGGAAAGATCACCCTGGTGATGGATGCGGTGAGAACAGGCTGTACGCCACCGGCCCGTTTCTTGGCGATCCGCGAAACCCATGTCAGGCTTAGATTTTTTCTTACGCGATCAGACGATGATACTCTGGATAATCATCGTGGTGCTCGCAATGATATTGCCTATCGAGGCTCTTCGCAACGCTCTCGTCAAAGCCTTCAATCAGATAACCAGCAATCTCAACTCTATTCCTTAATACATCAATTCGGTGCGGGAATAAGGGGAAATAGCTTTATCGAAATCCTATTGGTTTTACCGGTTTTTCTCACAATTGTGTTCGGGAGTCTGGGGATATTTTTGTGGGCCCAAGAGAGTTATGCAGCGGGTCAAGCAGCCCAAATCGGTGTGAGTGAATGGGCGTCCACCGGTAGTCTCGTGACAGCCCAAGATGATATGAACGAGACCCTGAACGCCGACGGATATAGTCCTCAAATGGTTAGAACCAGTTATATTCACCAAGGATCATTAGATATGGTTACGGTATCCTTACCCTTTCGGGCAGAATTCTGGAAGAAAAATGTGTCCATTACTGCGTCACGAAGTGCGGTGGAAGAAACGGGGACGGCTGGCAGTGGTACACAATCGTGGTGGTAATATTTTCATTTGGACCTTGTTGTGGCTCGTACTGGTTGCAGGCGTATTACCTGTTTTTGTGAACGTGTCAGCCATGCTTGTTGTTCAGCAACAATTTGAAGATGACGGCCAGAACGCTTTGGTTGCAGCCGTTCGTACTTTTCCTAATGCTCCCTGGCTGATACGCCGTCAGTTAACTACGACCTTGCGGGAGGAGATGCCAGGAGCGGCGATCGCCGTTGTTGCGTTTTCTGAACGTCACGGTATTTCAACGGCCACAGTGTCGATGGTGATGAGCCTTCCTTTTCCCGTAGCGGGATGGTCACGGTGGAGGGCAAGGATGACCTTTCAGGCGAATTAAAAATTCCGGAGTGGGGAAACATCGACTCCTCACTCCGGTTGTATACTCGGTGTCGTGCCGACGATCGTGGCGAAGATGCTACAAATACCACCGGGGGTTTCACGAGTTGGCGATCGAAAAATCTTGGACAGTGGCGCCATCACATACCGTGTTGCGCGAGTATAAAAAGATTTCCGCGACCATTCCCCTTGAGATTGAGATGTTCGAGGGGATTTAATTTTCGTGCGATATCGAAGTGATCTACTTTCTGGTTGAGATATTTGCTGCGCTTTGTTCGTCGAGAAACCAATGCGTATCACCGGCAACGGGGCGAACGCGAGCGGCTGGCACATCCAGATGGTGGAGAAAGATGTGGGAGACAATGTCACGTTTGGTCTCCCCGGTTACTAGGAAGGCAATATGGCGTGCCTGGTTTATTAGGGGAAGTGTGAATGTGTAACGCCAAGACTGATGACTGGGAACAAAGACATGGGCAACGAGATCCGGAGAATTGAGTACAGGCTGGTCCGGGAACAGTGATGCGGTGTGACCTTCCGGTCCCAATCCGAGGAGAATTAGGTCCAGCGACGGAGGATAGGACTGAGTTCCGTTTTCCGTCAAATGTGATCGGTAGTCGGCGAGAGCGAGCTCTGGAGAATATTCAGTGTACCATCGGTGCACGGCCAGGGGAGGACGTCGCAAACGCGAGAACAAGGTTTCATTGGCCATATGGTAGTTACTATCGGGGTGCGTTGGCGGCACGTCACGTTCATCTCCAAAAAAAATTTCTGTGCGTGACCAATCGATTTGGTCTTGGAATGGTTCTTTGGCGAGAAGTGAATAAAGCGCTTTCGGTGTGCTGCCTCCTGACAGTGCTATCCGAAATTTTCCACGGTCAACACTAGCCTGTCCAGCAATATCAACAATCCACCCTGCCAAGTCAGCAACTACCGCATCAACCGAAGAGGAAATGTGAATCTCGTTATCTGGCATGGAACTAAATCTCCTTGGAAAAATGTTTTGATTTCTAAATTTACCCCTGTCGTTTTGATGAACAATCTACGCATGCTCATTCAGAATCAGGGCCGATAAGGCTTGGTCGAACAATTGATCATGGCCCCTGTTTAAAAGTTTGACAATATCCGTCACCGGGTCAGCTTGGTTACACGGATCTGCCATGGTGTACAATTCCTCCGTACTTTTGACAATCCGAGATTGCAATTGCTTGTTGGCACGTTGGGAAGATAAGACATAGTCACCATGATAAAACGAGAACGAGGGTTCGTCCGCTTCACGAATTTCTACTGGTATGGTCTGTCCATAGTCGTCAATAAGCGAGACATGGGTGGGTTCGAGATCGGAGACACTCCAATTCAACCGATCGATTAACCATCCCAACAGTAACCGCCATCCCCAGGGTCTGGGGCCTGGCCACGCAATCACGATCTTTTCCGGATTAGTTATAGTCAAGAGACCTTCCGGATAATCTGTAAGCGTAGCCCAGTGCGCTCTCCATAAGCCGAGGCGTTGCCAGTATAAATCATCTACCATCATTCCCTGAGGCTTTCCGGCAAGTATTGCCGATTTCCACGGACCTAAACCAGCCTGTTCACTGTCAATGACAAGGTGCGTGAATCCTGTGCTCAACAGGTCCCAGCGAAAGCCGGGAAGGGGAGGGGCACCCAGCCAAAGCAAATACGCCGGAAGATCAGACTTAATAAGAGATTGGACTAGATCGATCCAGTGATTGGCCAGGCCGCCCCCGAGATTCATTTGAACACATTCCGAGAACAGAGTCGGGGGTTCCCCAGGGCGCCGATAGGTGACGGTGGCGGAAATCTGTGCATCAACATGAGTCGCCGTATCCTCTGGGGCTCCAGTTATCGGATTAATAATCAAGACGCGGGAGGGGTGCACATGGGAAATCTTTTCAGCCAGTTCCATCCAGTCTGTTTCCGGAATTCCCTTGACATACAATCCCAGCGTTAAGACTGTCGCGGTGACCGGGACGACACCTCCCAAAGCTTGCGGTACTTCCGTTCTTAAGAGTTGAAGAAGTTCCGGGCCTTTAATGTTGGGATGTTCCCAGTGCAATGTTTGACTATCCACAATTCTACCCTCCTAAACAGTAACCTTTTGTGCCTTAGGGACGCCGCCACCGGAACCCGTCACGAGCAATTAATTCGTCGGCCTCCGCAGGGCCCCACGTGCCCGCTTCATAACTTGGGATGGGGCCTTTCGACCGCGCCCAACCCTTTAAGATGGAATCGACCAGGGCCCAAGCCGATTCCACCTCGTCTTTTCGGGTAAAGAGGGTTGAGTCTCCTATCATGGCATCCAGTAAAAGCCGCTCGTAAGCCTCGGGGGCCTGGTCGGCAAAGGAGGTTCCGTAAAGGAAGTCCATGTTGACAGTGCGGATGCGAACAATCGGTCCCGGAACCTTGGCGCCAAAACGCAGAGCAATGCCTTCATCCGGCTGGATCTTTAGAGTGAGCAAATTCGGCTCCAAATCCGGAGTGGCTGTTTGACTAAAGAATCGGTGCGGCGCTTTTTTAAACTGAATGGCAATTTCGGTGGCCCTCTTTGCCAGCCTCTTGCCGGTGCGAAGATAAAAGGGAACCCCGGCCCATCGCCAGTTGTCGATTAGTAAACGCATGGCGACATAGGCTTCGGTCCGGCTGTCGGAGGGAATGTCCGGCTCATCTAGAAATCCGGGAACTTTTTGACCCTCGATATACCCCTCATCATACTGGCCGCGAACCGTGTGCATGGCAATATCCCGCGTGGAAAGAGGACGAATAGCTCGAAGAACTTTGACCTTTTCATCACGCACTGCGTCGGCCTCGAACGCTACAGGAGGTTCCATGGCAATCATCGCCAGTAGTTGCATCATGTGGTTCTGAACGATGTCGCGCAGGGCTCCTGCATTGTCATAATAAGTTCCCCGTCCTTCGATGCCCAACGATTCAGCCACTGTAATTTGTACGTGGTCAATATATTGACGGTTCCAAAGAGGTTCAAAAATTCCGTTGGCAAAACGGAAGACCAAAATATTTTGGACAGTTTCTTTGCCCAAGTAATGGTCGATACGGAAAATCTGGGTTTCGTCAAAGACTTGGTGCAACTGCCCGTTTAACGCCATGGCCGAGTCGAGGTCATGGCCGAACGGTTTTTCAACAATAAGACGCACCCAGCCCTGTGGATTGGGGGAAGCGTTCAGGCCAACTGCACCCAATTGTTCGGCAATAACCGGGTAAAAAGACGGGGGGGTTGCCAGATAGAAAAGATAATTTCCGGGCACATGCTGTTCTTGTGTCAGTGACGTTAACAAATCTCGGAGGCGGCCATAAGCCTCACGATCATTAAAGTTGGCCGTCAGATAATGCATGCCTGCCACAAATTGCTCAAACAGTTTTGCATCAAGCGGCTGACGGGAAAACTGCCGGATGGACTGTTCAACTTCCCGGCGGAAAGCCTCGTCATCAAATGGTTGACGGGAGAACCCTATCACATTGATTTGGTGAGGCAGCCAGTGGTCCACCATGAGATTATACAAGGCCGGAAATAGTTTACGGTGTGCCAGATCGCCTGCGGCGCCGAAGATAATCATGGTAAAGGGTTGAGGGCGACGGCTTTCAACCAGGCCCTCGCGCAGGGGATTTGACAAACTTTGAGTCTCGATCATGATGCGATCCTATCCTTTCGCATTGCTGTTATTCGGGTTTGATAGCATGACCGCCGAACGCGTTGCGCAAGGCGGCAATGACTTTCGCACTATAAGATTCGTCCTGCCGGGAGGAAAATCGGGCAAAAAGCGATGCCGTAATTACGGGTGCCGGCACATTTTCGGCAATGGCTTCCTGAACCGTCCACCGCCCCTCACCCGAGTCCTCAACATAGCCGCGAATATTGTGAAGGTCGGGGTTTTGGTGATATGCCTGTTCAAGCAGCTCCAAAAGCCATGAACGCACTACACTGCCGTGATTCCACAGTTCCGCTATAGCTGGCAGGTCCAGAGAAAACTGACTTTCTTTAAGAATTTCAAATCCTTCTCCGTAGGCTTGCAACAATCCATATTCAATGCCATTATGCACCATTTTGACAAAGTGCCCTGAACCGGCCGGACCTGTGTGCAAATAGCCGTCCGGGGGAGCCAATGTCTTGAAGATGGACTCGCAATGTTTCACGGCCTCATTGCTTCCGCCAACCATCAGACAGTAGCCATTGGCCAAACCCCAGATTCCGCCACTGGTTCCCGAGTCAATAAATTCGACTTGCTGGACCTGGCACAGCTTAGCTCTGCGCATTGAGTCCCGAAAATTCGAATTGCCGCCGTCTATGATAATGTCTCCCGGAGACAGTAAACTTAAGAGCGTTTCCAGAGTTTGCTCGGTCGCATCGCCCGCCGGAACCATCATCCAAATTACCCGGGGGGCATGTAAAGCGTTGACGAGATCAGGAATTGACGCCGCCCCTTCTACACGGGGTTGCGTCAATTCCTTCACAGCGTCCGGACTACGGTCATAGGCGACCACTTCATGGCCGCCTTGTATTAGCCGTTTTACCATGTTACCACCCATACGTCCCAAACCGATCATCCCAAGTTGCATATCCATCGCCTCACTTTATGCTGATAGTCTGAAGAAATTCCGATAACTGTGATAATGCCTGCACAGGCTGGCCGTCGAATAAAATCCTTACAACTCGTCGTCCATGGGCTTTGAGTGCCTCATAGTCGCCAATTGCCTGCGCCTGAATGAGAGTTAAAAAGTCGAAAGGTTCTCCGGGAATAGGGACCGATGCACCTGTTGCCGCTACGAGTTGAATGAACAGCCCATGATTGCTGCCTCCTTTGTGCAGCTGGCCCGTACTGTGAAGGAATCGCGGTCCAAACCCTAGTGTGGTGGGAATTCTCCAGTTGCTTCCAATAACGGCACGGATATTTTGGAGGTGTTGCCACATCTCGCCAGTGGGATTGACATAGGCCATGATGGCGACATAATCAGCGTGTTGACGGGTATTGAGAAGGGATTTTAGTACATCGCTGACGGAAGATCCCGAAGTGATAAAGTGGGCGGCTGACCAGTGGATATGATCCATGTGACCCAATTCCACAATCTCAGGGAGAGCCTTATTGGCTTCAAACTGTTTCAAAACCCCTTTGGTATTATCTTTGCTTTCTTGCACATTAGGCTGATCAAACGCGTTAATGCCCAGCACAGATCCTGCCACCGCAACGGCAAATTCCCAGCGGAACAGTTCGCCGCCCAGCGAGATTGGATTCGTCATCGGCAAAATGATCACCGGGTGACCCTGATGGCGCAATGCCTTAATTCTTTCGGTCAATTCCGAGTCCGGTTCGGCCGAGTATTGATAGGCCACAAAGAGCCGGTCATCCGAATAATCCCCAATAGGGAGAACGGGCTCGTGTGCGATTGGAAGCAGTCCTTTGCCGTCTTTACCCGTTGATTCCGCTATGAGTTGTTCGATCCAGTCCGAAAATGGGGCGAGGGACGCAGGCATTAGCAAAGTCAGTTTGTCACGCCCCCGATTGCCAAAGGCACCCATCAAGGCGCCTAATAGGGCTCCCGGATTCTTAGACACGTCGTCGATCCTGCACATTTGCTGCATGCTCCGCGTGTTGGCTAAAAGGGCTTCAACGTCAACGCCGGACAATGCAGCGGGAACCATACCGAACCATGACAAAGCCGAGTACCGGCCCCCGATATCCGCCGGATTTAGGAACACTTTTCGGAAGTGATGTTGTTCTGCTTCAGACACGAGCGCCGTACCAGGGTCGGTAATAGCAATAAAGTGTTCTCCAGGCTTTGCCGTGATCTCGTTCATACTGTTCCAGAAATAGCGGAAATATTCCTGGGGTTCTGTGGTCGTCCCCGACTTGCTCGCCACGATGAACACCGTAGTAGCTAAGGGCAACCGTTGTTTCAACTCAAGCACTGCATCCGGGTTGGTGGAATCCAGGATCTGCAGTCGCAAATACGGGGCCGACGCTGGGAAAACATGTCTTAGAACATCCGAAATGAGACTGCTGCCACCCATGCCTAGAACAACGACGTCCGTATATCCTTGGTTAATGAGTTCCTGCGTCAATGCTTTCAAATTGCCGATGTCATTCGCCACGGCCTCAGGCACCGTTAGCCAACCAAGGGCGTTTTTGATAATGGCTTGGTGTTCCGGCTCTGACTTCCACAAGGAGGCGTCGTGCTCCCAAATTCTACGAACGGCATGGTTGCTTGTGAGTTGAGAAATCGTCTCGTCAGCCGTTTTGTGCAGAATATCCTGGTTCCAGTTGAAAGGTTGAACGTCTCCTGCAATGTCGGACATTTTGCGTGTGAGACCCTCAAACAAAGTCACAAACGAGGCTGAAAAACTTTCGACGCCTTCGCGGAGCAATTGACTGGTTACGTCCTTCATCAAAATGCCGTGAGATTCCAGTTCCCGAATAGCCTGGCGGGCACTATCGACATCTTTGTCTACGGTTCTGTCGACTTTAACATGATCGAGCACCGCTGAAACAGTTTGAGGAGGCAAAGTGTTGACGGTATCCGGGCCGATCAGGTTGTCCACGTATAGCAGATCGGGGTACGCTGGGTTTTTCGTGCTGGTGGACGCCCACAACGGTCTTTGTACCCGCGCGCCATGACTTTTGAGAGCTTCGAAACGCAGGCTTCCGAAATACTTCAGAAAAAGCTCATAGGCAAGTTTGGCATTGGCAATGGCAGCTTTTCCGGCCAATGACTGCGGAAGGCCCTTTTCTTTGATTAGCCGGTCCACAAGGGTGTCGACACGACTGACAAAAAAACTGGCCACGGATGCCACGTGGCTGATCGGGTGCCCTTGAGACAGACGATCTTCCAACCCCGCCAGGTACGCGTCCATGACTTTCTCGTAAGCATCGAGACTGAAAATCAGGGTCACATTAATGTTAATGCCGTCCGACAGTAACTGGCGAATAGCGGGAATGCCTTCGGGCGTCGCCGGGACTTTGACCATAATATTGGGACGACCCAATGTGTTAAAAAGCCGCCTCGCTTCTTCGATTGTTTTCTGCGTATCCTGTGCCAATGTAGGCGGCACTTCAATGCTAATGTAACCATCCGCTCCGCCCGTTCTGTCGTAAACCGGACGCAGCAAATCCGCACCACGAGCTATGTCATCAAGCACAAGCGCGTCGTAAATCTCCTCAATAGACTTATTTGCCGCCACGAGTTGCGCGAACTGGGCGTCATAATCCGAAGATCCATTTATGGCCTTTTCAAAGATCGTGGGATTGGATGTTACACCTGAGATGCCTTGTTCAATGAGTGTGGCTAACTCTCCGGAATCGATAATGCCACGGCGAATATTGTCATACCAAATGCTCTGACCTAGTTCGTTGAGACGATGAATCGCTGTCGTCATATCCAGCCTCCCTTTTTGTCATTAACTCTTGAGCAATTTATGAGCTTCTTCCACGATGTGTTGCGCAGTAAAGCCAAAATGCTCCATCAGATCGTCGATCTTACCGGAAGCACCAAAAGTCGTCATGGCAATAACCTTTCCCGAGGGACCTACAAAACGCTCCCAGCCAAAGGATGATGCTGCTTCAACGGCAATCCGTTTTGTGACACGGGGGGGTAGAACGGTATCCTGATATTCTTTCGATTGCGCCGAAAATAATTCCCAACACGGCAGGCTGACAACCCTTACCGAAATATCTTCCTGAGCGAGAATTTCGTATGCGTCATATGTGACACCGACTTCGGAACCCGTGGCAATAAGAATGAGTTCCGGATGTGGAGAATTTTCAGCAAGGACGTAGCCTCCCTGCCGCAATCCGACCGCTTTGTCCTGTGGCAACGTCCTGACCTTCTGGCGGGTGAGTGCGAGCGCAATGGGTTTGTTGGTAGTATTCAGCGCAATTTGCCATGCCTCTTTCGTCTCATTGGCGTCTGCAGGACGGATGACCAGAATGTTGGGTATGGCTCGTAGCGCTGCCAGTTGTTCAATCGGTTGATGAGTGGGGCCGTCCTCACCCAAACCAATTGAATCGTGGGTTAAGATGTATATGACAGGCTGATGCATCAGGCTCGATAAGCGGATGGCTGGCTTCATGTAGTCGCTGAAAATCAGAAAGGTCCCGCCGTATACGCGTAGTCCTCCATGTAACGACATGCCGTTTAACGCAGCGCCCATGGCGTGTTCACGAACTCCGAAATGAAGATTTCGCCCTCCGGGATTCTCTCGGGAAAAATCGCCTCCGTCTTTGATGTTTGTATTGTTGGATGGAGCCAAGTCTGCCGAGCCTCCAATGAGATTGGGGAAGTGAGGTGCCACGGCATTGATGACTTTTCCCGAGGCTGCCCGGGTTTCTACCATGTCTCCGGCATTGAACACCGGCAAGTCAGCGAAAATGTTTGCTGGAAGGACATGGTCCAAGGATTGCGTCAATTCCCGAGCGAGTTCCGGATAACGCTCCTGATATGCGGAAAACAGCTCGTTCCAGGAGGTTTCGGCTTGTTGCCCTTTAGGCATCGCTTCCCGGAAATGATTAAGCGCCTCGTCCGGGATGTAAAACGGCCTGTCTACCGGCCACCCATAGGCTTCTTTTGTTAGTTTCACTTCATCTTCGCCTAGTGGTGATCCGTGTGCGGACGCCTTGTCCTGTTTGTTGGGACTTCCATAGCCAATGTGGGTCCGTACGGCAATGAGCGTGGGCCGATCCTGGGTTTGGGCTCTTGTAATGGCCTGTTCAATCGCAGTCACATCATTCCCGTCGTCAACTCGGTCCGTATGCCATCCGTAAGCTTTAAACCGATCCACAACATTTTCGGAAAAGGCAATGTCGGTTTGCCCTTCGATGGAAATGTGATTATCATCGTACAGATAGATTAATTTACTCAGTTGTAGGTGTCCCGCTAAGGAAGCAGATTCGGAACTGATCCCTTCCATTAAGTCTCCGTCGGAGACGATGCCGTAGGTGTAATGATCGATAATGGTGAAATCGGGGCGATTGTACCGTGCAGCAAGATATCTTTCAGCCATGGCCATTCCTACGCCTGTCGCGAAGCCCTGTCCTAGAGGGCCGGTGGTTGTTTCTACTCCGGGAGTCAGGCCGTATTCGGGATGCCCGGGGGTTTTCGAACCTAATTGCCGGAACTTCTTCAGTTCTTCCAAGGGAAGGTCGTAGCCCGTTAGATGAAGAAGGGAATATAGCAACATAGAACCATGGCCTGCGGAAAGAACAAACCGATCGCGGTTTACCCAATGAGGATTGATAGGATTGTGCTTAAGAAATTTAGTCCACACGACATAGGCCATAGGGGCTGTGCCCATGGGCAGTCCGGGATGACCGGATTTGGCTTTCTCAACCGCGTCTATCGAGAGGGTACGAATCGTGTTAATAGATAATACATCCAACTCCGTGGGGGTCATGACAACGCTCCTTTTTTTGTGGTCTTGCGATGTGCCTGAACGGGTGAAGAATGGTATTGGTATGTAGGCTGTTCATCTTTAAACCATTTTAGTAGTCCTTGCAGGGATTGGCAACTTGGGCCATTATTATGCATATGAAATAGTTAGCCGCTGATGCCGTTTTCCATGAATCCAGAGCCGCACTATTTCGTCAGGTATTGGGATTTTGAACGTAAATCCCAATGAAGGGGGTTTTCTTTTGGCATATTATGCAGGCGTTGATATCGGCGGCACCAAAATTGCTGTAGGAATCGGTCGGGAGACGGGAGACATTCTTGGCGAAGGGCGGTTAATGACCTCGGAGTTCACGGACGGCGACAAGGGTCTGGATGCTATTGCCGGAGAAATTAAAGAGCTGTGTGACAAACTTGGCATTTCTATGGACTCCCTTTCTCGGATCGGCGTCGGATCGCCCGGACCGCTTGATGGGGGAAAACTTCTGAAGACAGCCAATTTACCCACATGGGAAGGAGTGGACTTGTCTGCGGGGCTCAAATTGCGTACCGGACGGCCGACAGCGGTGGAAAATGATGCGACTGCCGCGGCTATTGGGGAATGGCAATTTGGTGCCGGCAAGGGCTTGCAACACTTTGTTTACGTAACCGTGTCCACGGGGGTTGGCTCGGGAATCGTGGTTAATGGATCACGCTATGCGGGGATTCAGGGCAATGCTGGAGAAATAGGACACATGGTGATGAAACCCCAGGGAAGCGTGTGCCGGTGCGGTCGCCGTGGCTGCTTGGAAACTCTGGCGTCAGGCACGGCCATTCAGCAACGGGCCATGGAACGTGCTGAAAGCAGTCCATATCTCAAAACAATGGCCACCATAGAGGCTCAGGATGTATTTGCAGGAGCTGTCAAGGGAGACTTAACGTGCCAGTCCATTATTCGAGAAGCTTCCCAATATCTAGGACTAGGTCTATCATATCTGGTTAATCTCTTTAATCCCCAGGCGCTAATTTTGGGAGGGGGCGTCATGGTCAATCAGCCAGAGTGGCTAAATATTATCATTCCGTTTGTGGCTGAGTACAGTATGGCCGATCTCTTTCAGCCCGTAAATATCGCTTTGGCACAATTGGGGACAGACTCCGGCTTGTTAGGCGCTATAGCAACAGCCGTAACCAGTCAGATCTAGATGCGCGATGGCACGGCACCCAGTTGCGAGGCTTTTTCTCCCGCGGCCTTAAGTGCCTGATGCATAATGTCCTGCCAACCCAACTGGTCCAGTACTCTCAACATAGCCTCGGTAGTGCCGCCGGGAGAGACAACCTGGTCGATAAGTTGGTCGAGGCTCTTGTCGTTGTCGATCAAGGCCTTTTGCGAAGCTCCCAGAACCATATACGAAGCCAATTCCCGCGAGTGTTCCGGCGGTATCCCCAGATCTTCGGCCGCACGAATAATGGCTTGCAAAAAGACGTAGACGTACGCGGGACCACTGCCGTATAGAGCAGTCATTGGGTTTAACAGGTGCTCCGGCATTTCCACGACATGACCGAGCAAGTTCATGAGAGAAAGTATCCATGATTTGTCTTCATCGGCTACATTGTCGAAGCTTATCCCCGTTACCGAAGTTCCAATTTCGGAACAGATATTCGGCATAGTCCGGACAATTCGCTGGTTAGGCAATATCTGGCGAATTTGAGAAATGGTAATACCCGCAGCCACTGACAGGATAATGGATGCAGAAGAAAGCTGCGGCTTCATTTGTTCAAGCGTGGTGAACATGTCCTTGGGTTTGACGGCAAGCATTACCATGTCGGCGTTCGTGACGGCGTTTTGGTCAAATGTAACCGCTTGTTGCTCCCGCGGGCGCCAACCTTTGGTTAGGTAGGTCTTCGACCGCGCGAGCACGTAAATCTCAGCGTCAGCCACCTGAAGCCAACGAGAAACAATCGCGTGGGCAATGTTTCCGGGTCCTACAACAACGATTTTCTTGGACATGGGTTTCCCTGCCTTTCAACTTGCATCGCAACGGCTCTGCTAGATTAGTTGGGGGTGTTGACATTGTTGCCTAAGCCAATTCGGACACCAATTGGCGAAATAAAAAAATCCCTTGTCCTAAGGACGAACGGGATTCGCGGTACCACCTTAGTTACATTCTAACTACTGCTCATTGAAGAAAGAATGTATCTCTTGCCTCGATAACGGGAGGACACCGTCCACTTTCGGAAACTCGTGAGATGGGACAGATTACATTGCGGCGGTCTCCCACCCATCACCGTTCGCTATTCGCAAGAGGCAATCTTTAATCTCGGTCATCGTTACATATTCTATGAAATTTTATACAAAGTTTACGGGGTTGAAGACGTCTTGTCAAGGACTCTTTTTGCACGGACATTTTTCCGGTGCGTTCTTTCGTACTATCTATTGTCGCGCTGACCCAGTCAAGCCCGGGATTTTGTGGAAAAGCCATGGGCAGACTCCTTCGGCTCATTAATTTACGGTTATTGTCGAGACTAACGGCGCGCCTTGGCATGCCGAAAACGAAACCGCATACGTGAGTATTAAGGCACAGGTCTTTCAAATTATGCCAAAAGCAGGGGACAGTCCGTCTTTGGTTTCGCTGGTGAATTTGTTAGCATAGTATTTATGAAAATAACACAATATCCCTATCCCATCTGGCCTTGGCAAGTGAGCCAGGGGTTTCCGTGGCCACGGTTGCAGTTTTTTCATGCACCCGATCCGTTCTCTTTGGACAATGGTGAAATTTTGCCGGACTTGCTATTTGCGTTCGAAGAATGGGGACAAATTGGAAAGGGTCTTCCTATCCTTATTTTTCACGCGGTCACAGGGGACTCTCATGTAACGCGCCACACCTATCAGGACAATGCGGGATGGTGGGACAGCCTTGTCGGGTACGGTAAACCTCTGGATTTGCATCAGTACCATGTTGTCTCGCTTAACGTATTGGGAGGAGCCATGGGATCGACCGGACCACATTCGCCGGCTCCTGATGGACATCCTTACGGGGGAAGATTTCCCCAAATCACAATGTTTGATATGGCTCGGTCCGCCAAGATTCTTATCGACGTGATTCTTGACGGGCGTGAAAAACCGCTGGTCGTCGGGGGATCAATGGGCGGGATGATGGCTTTCGCGTACGGGGCATTGTATGGGCAGACCATTCGTGGGATTTTGACGGTGGGCTCGCCGATTGCGCACTCCCCATGGGCCATTGCTTTCCATACAGTGGGTCGCCAGGCTATTATGACCGACCCGTTTTTTAACGATGGGAACTATTATTTGACCGGTAACTACCCGAGTCAGGGATTATCCGTAGCACGAATGGCGGATATGATTTCATATCAGAGCCCCCAGTCAATGGATGCTAAATTTGGACGCTTGTATCAGACGCCCGACCGCGACGAGTTTCAGATTACTTCGTACTTGCGTTATCAGGGAAAAAAGTTGGTAAAAAGGTTTGATGCCAACACCTACATTCGCTTAACCGAGGCCATGGACCATTTTGATTTGACCGAAAAGGATCTATCAGCGCTCAAGAGCGTACCGGTGTGGATGGTCGGTATCACAAGTGATCAACTTTATCCTTACGGTGAAATCAGGCAACACGCCAGTGCTCTGCGGGAATATGGCGTAAACGTCCGCTTCGAGACTTTACATTCGTCGTGGGGACACGATAGTTTTCTGGTGGATTCAGCGGCGATGGGGAAAATATTGCGGCGTTTTCTCTACACCATGGAACAGGCCGTAGTGAGTTAGCCGGCATAAATTCTCATGCCTTAGATCATGCTGTCGGCATGAAAACCCACTATGTGGTGACGCTCGGAGAGGGCAAACGGTTTTAGTCGAGTCTTGTAATGCGGCTGTTTCATGGCCTGCGTGTTTGGGGACGCTGGAATGTTCCTGGCCCGGGACGGTGTGATGAATTTCCGCTGACTTGGGTCAAAAGTGTCGAGTATATCGGGGGGCCATGCGTCGAACTCGTCCCCGACGTCGAAAAAAAAGGAGTTTTTACGGGTAACGACGAAAGCAGTTGGAGAGTCAGAAATCACAAGAGGAGACTTGACACTGATGTCCGTCGACGTGGCAACATATTATGACCGGGAAAACCATCCTTACGTGGTTCGCGAAGCCGTTCCCGGTGACGCTTCTGATATCGTAGGTTTGATTACCGAGGTCGGCATGGAAGGGGAGTTCATCGCCAACGAAGGCGAATACTACAGTGTGGAGAAGCAACAGCGTATTTTGGCAGAACGTCCGCAAGGACAGCTTGTAATAGTCGCGCTGGTCAATAATCGGATTATTGGAACGCTTGAAGCGATAAGGGGAACTTTTCGAAAAAATCGTCATGTGGCTACTATGGGAATGGCTCTCAGAAAAGAATATCGCGGGTCGACCCGCGGTTCGGGCCTCCTGGCGACACTGGATCAGTGGAGCCGGCAGGAAGACGTAAAGAAAATTGCGATCTCCGTTTTTGAAAGCAACAAAACAGCCATTCACTTTTATCAGCGCTATGGATTTTTTATCGAGGGAAGCCGACCCAACCAGTTCAATATCGCGGGCAAAATGGTGGCCGAAGTTTTTATGGCTAAATATCTGTTATGACAGATATTTAGCCGTTTAATGACTCTACGTATACCCAGAAATCGTCGTCCGCTGGCGGTGCGGAAATACCGAGAGCCACCGCCTGTTCGGCGGCGTCCCGCATGGAGGCCGTGTAAAAGTAATAGGTCTGTCGGCTCTCCACCATGCGGTCATTGTGGTCGGGGTGTCCCGTCCAGGCCGCGGCAAAAGCCCAGGCATTCAACAGAATCCGGATTTCGTCCTGTCGTTGTTCCCACATGGAATCGATCAGTTCTTCCAATATGGCATATTGGTTTCCTACCCACGGAGTGCCTTGTGGAAGACGATGACTGATGGCGTGAAGAACTTCGTCCCGGTGCTGCGCACTTAAGGAATCCCAGTCTAACGTCGCCTGCGGGGGTTCCATGACCGGATGATCGCGGTAATCGCGCTTAACCCAACCCAGATTCTCCAAACTCCGGATAAGATCGTCGGAAAGAACCTTTTGGGGCACCGTTCCAAATAGAGCGCCTTCCGTCAAGTGCTCCGAGTCTATTTGCGCTCTTATCTCACTATCCAATACGTTAATCTCTGCCTTACTCATGAAAACCCTACCTTTCGTTACCCCCTACTCACTGCTCAATCACCACTCACTGCTGTGGTTGCCTCAAAGGTTTGCCAGTAGCCTGTGAGGGTCATGGAATTCCCGGGCCTCGGCACACAGAATGGCCATTAATGAGGATGATTATGCATGTCCTCCTGTCCTTGCGAAATAATCCACCATTAAGTTTTGGCCATATTATAACGGATATCACCGCCAGATTCGAATACTGCCTACTCTTCGTGCTCTTCCCGGAAATTTAATCCGGCAAATAGTGTTGTGGCGTGTATAAGTGCCAAAATAGGCGGTGAACCTAACGTGGATGGGTAAAGGGAGTCGATGGATGAAAAGCAGGTTTATAAGGTATATGAGTGAATTCATGGGGATTGCGATCTTGTCCGGTTTTTGGGGGATGGGCACCAGGGCTCTTCCGGCTTTGATAGAGCATACTGGGAAAAAAGGATACACAGGGTTTGAAAGTTTGACGGACCAGAACAACCCCGTATTATCTAGCGCCATTCTTTCGGCAGACGGTAAAATTCAACTGCCTTCGCCCTGGCCCCGGGGGGTGCAGCAAACACAGCACTGGACGATACGCTAAATAAGCTCCCCCTTCGTACCGAAAGTGACGGCCCGAGCCTTGGTGTGCAAGCCGTTCACTGTTGGTTGTAGACGGAGGCCCTTTTAACAACAACAGGAGTCCGGACGGGATCGTGATCTTCCACATAGGAGGGCATGAATATTTTGGCCGAGGCATACGCCCATCGATTCGTGCGATCTTCAATGCAGGTAATCTCAGCCCGAGTATTTTGCTAAATGTCATGTGGAGCGATTTCTGTGGTCCCCAAGGCATCATCAACAGGGAATGCAGCAACTGTCCTGGAGAACTCTTCCAGTCATTATCGCTGTTCAGTATAATACCAAAGAGCATAAAGACGGTTCTGGGGACGCGTTCTTTTAAGTTCTTTTGCAAGTTAAAGGGCGCTGCATGAATGTGAGATACTAAATACCATGCTGTATGGGTGAAAACCCAAAGACTCTGTCTCCAATGCGAACTTCCGGGAGTCATAGTGAACGTGACTGGAAGTCCCATGTCCGGGAGCCTGGCCGGGAGGTCTTCCAAGGCGGGCTCGTGAGATTGGCAAATATTCGCCGTTGATTGGCATTCCATGTCGGAAGGTGGTACTGGTGAATCTCGTCTCTTTCCGACTATAATAAAAAAAAAACCGTGTGAAAGATTGGAGTTAATTATGCCCTTGTGGCTCGTGATTGGTGGGGTCAGCTCAGGAAAAAGCGCCTGGGCGGAACAATTCATTATGAACACGTTGAACCATCATGAAGTGGAATATATTGCGACGTTGGACGAGTCTGCCGCGTCTTTATCCGATTCGGTTCTCCATCAGAAACTGGCACAGCACCGAATGAGACGTCCTCTTGCCTGGACATTGTGGCAAGAACCGGATAATCCCATCGGCCGCATCATGGAGTTGCCTGAAACTCACGACGTCCTGTGGGATGGGGTGGGGCCATATATTTCCCGGTACATGCTGCGGCACGGACGGAGCACCGAACGTAAGGGGTACAATAACCGTGACTTCGCTCAAGGAAGACCGAATCCGGACCAGACGATGGAAGAAGTCTGGACTGAGATGTTGTTCCGTATCAGCCAGCGCAAGGCGGATACGGTTATCGTGAGCGAAGAAGCTGGATTGGGACTTATCCCCATGGAGAGGGAGACTTATGATTTCGTTCGCATCCTGGGAAAATTTAATCAAATTGCCTCGAATTATGCCAACGGCATGATTTTTGTTGTTGCAGGATTGCCGCTGTGGCTTAAGGGAGCGCCCCAATGACTGCCAAGGCTATCAGCATTCTCGGGACGAGTTCGCATGTGGGTAAAACATGGGTCGTGGCAGGACTATGCGGTTTGTTTGCGGATCGGGGAATTCGGGTTGCTCCCTTTAAGGCGCAAAATATGTCTTTGAATGCCTACATTACCGATGAAGGATTCGAAATGTCCTATGCTCAAGCACTCCAAGCATGGAGTGCCGGCTTGGAGCCCAGTGTTCTCATGAATCCCGTTCTTCTCAAGCCCGAAACAGGATCCCGTTCTCAACTGATTGTGAACGGAGTCGTTCATGGCCCTTATGAAAGCGGACATTTTCGCGATAAACGCGACGAGTTGTTTGCCGTTGTCCGTGACTCATATGATGAGTTGGCCCGGCAATACGACGTCATTTTAGTGGAAGGGGCGGGCAGCCCGGTAGAACTAAACTTGATGCAGACGGATCTGTCCAATATTCGTCTTGCGGAATATGCTGACGCTTCTATTGTGTTGGTTGGGGATATTGATCGGGGCGGCATTTTCGCCAGCCTTTACGGAACCACGGCATTGTTGCCTCCCCAGGCGCGCAACCGGCTTAAGGGAATTCTTGTGAACAAGTTTCGCGGTGACATCACATTGTTCGACGAAGGAATCCGTATGTTACGAGAATTGACCGGCGTACCCGTTCTGGGGGTAATCCCTTATGTTGAAATGCCGTTTCCGCAAGAGGACAGTTTAGGAGTACCTTGGGGCGGAAAGAAGGAAGGACACATCACAATTTGTGTCGTTCGCCTTCCCTTCATGAGTAATTTCACTGATTATGACCCATTTTTGTTTGAACCGGAAGTGAACTTGTTCTATTCCGCCACCCCACCCAGTCTCAGACCCGCTATGATCATTATTCCCGGCAGCAAGAACACGTTGTCGGATTTGACATGGCTCAAGGCGACGGGATGGGAAGACAGCATTGGACGGTGGGCACAAGAAGGTACCATGGTAGCAGGGATTTGTGGCGGCTTTCAGATGATGGGGGCCAGTGTGCAGGATCCACTAGGAATGGAAGGCGCTGCGGCCGCAATGTCCGGATTGGGACTTTTGCCAATTGACACGGTGCTAAGACCGCGTAAAGTAACGCGTCAGATACACGGCCGGGCCGTGGCGAGGCCGTACCGGGGCCACATCATCTTAGGGTATGAGCAGCATATGGGAGAAACCCGTCCGGTTTCGGGATCGTCGTTTAATTTTGGCCCATTGATTGTTCTCGACGATCACACCGACGGGCTGATCAACGTTGAAGGCAATTTGTGGGGTACTTATATACACGGCATTTTTCACAATACGGAGTTTCGACACGCCGTTATTCGTCAATTAGGAGGCCACGGGATAATGACTGAGAACCCCTTTGACCGGGTCATCAGGCAATGGAAAGAGGTGATAGCGAAACATGTTGACCTCGCAACTCTTTTCCGTTTGGTTGGGGGTTAGGGAGACCCCGTGGATTCTTTTGGGAGTCGTAATGGATATCTTGTTCAGTGATCCTCCCTGGCGTTACCATCCGGTTCGCTTAATAGGCCATGTTATCAATGCTTTTGAGAGTTTATCCCGGCGCTTTGCCCGTAGTCCCCTTCAGTTGCGGATAGCTGGCGTGATGTTGGTCACGGCGGTCCTTCTTGGCGTGAGCGCTTTGGTGACGGCACTATTGGTTGTGGCCCACATCTTTTCGATTTGGGCATTCCGTATCCTAATTGTGCTGTTGACCTATTGGGGTGTCGCTATTCGCGGTTTGGCTGAAGCGGCTATAGCTATATACCGCCCGTTGGCCCAAGGGCACTGGGAGGAAGCACGGCTATATTTGTCCATGATTGTAGGACGTGAAACTGAAAAGTTGGATCCGGCAGAAATCATTCGTGGCACCATAGAATCCGTGGCTGAAAACACATGCGACAGCATTGTGGCCCCGTTGTTTTTTACCTTTTTAGCGGGGCCTGCGGGTCTGTGGTTATACAAAGCCGCGAATACCATGGATTCCATGATTGGGTATAATAATCCTCAATATCACGACTTGGGATGGGCCGCTGCCAAAGTGGACGATATATTGAACTGGATTCCGGCCCGTATTTCTGGCGTGGCGATTGCCGTGGCGGCTATTTTGGATGGTCGGTTCCACCAATCCTACGAGATGATGCGCAAAGACGGCAGGCGACATCCCAGCCCGAACAGCGGGATTTCGGAAGCGGCAATGGCGGGAGCCCTAGATGTGCAACTCGGAGGATTCAATACGTATCACGGGGTTGTGTCTCTGCGTCCAAAAATTGGTCAGAGCAACGGTCCGATGACGGTTCCCATGATTATTCATGCTGTGTCCATTGTCATGCGGGTAGCCTTGCTGGTTTCTTTGACATTCGCTTTTTTGGCGGTGGCCTTAACAGGCAGGTGGTTGCCTTGACGGGTTTGTTTGATGCTCTGGCCATTCTCACTCGTATACCAGTGCCCCAGAGCGGCGAAACGAGGCCACAAAAGAGCTGGGCATTAGCATGGTTTCCCGTTGTGGGAGCCTTATTTGGAGCCTTGTGGATGATTTGGCTTCAGGATGTGCCGACGCTTTCAGTTACGTTGAGAGCGATAGGGGCACTGGCGACGGAGGTTCTTCTTACGGGAGGGCTACACTGGGACGGATGGGCCGACGTGTTTGACGGCTGGGCGGCACCGGCACAGAAACGGGATGAGGCGCGTCGAGACTCCCATATTGGTACGGTGGGAGTTCTGTGGCTGATTTTAGGCGTGGTGGGATTTGTGGGTTTGTGGAAAGGCGTGGCTTTTGTCTACGGAGATGCTGTCATTGTTTTTATGGCTCCGGTCATTGCCCGGACTGCCATTGCTGCGGGGTTGGCTTTCATGCCGGTATCGGACAGCAGTCGGCTTGCCGGTTGGTTCAAAGAAACGGCTAATCCCCGGAGCGCGTTTATAGCCGTCGTCATTACCGCTGTCATCGCCGAGGCCTTGTGGGGGTGGCGGGGTCTTGCCGGTCTGGCCCTGATTGCCGGTTTGGTTGGCATGTTTATGGGATATTGGAGTCATTTTTTCCGGGGAGTTAACGGGGATGTTCTGGGGGCTACGGTCATTTTCACCGAACTGGCTTCCATGACCATTGGGCTGTGGTTGTGGAGATGAAACAGGGATGATACACGGAGGAGATTGGGCGTCATTTGATGCCTTTACCCGCTCTCAACAAGATTTGCTGGACTTATCCAGCAGTATTTCTCCTTACGGTCCGGGGCCAAAGGCCAGGGCCTTATGGCCCTCGTTGGTCGACCGGCTTCACCGTTACCCCGATTGGAGGAAAGGGGAGTTAACCCAGGTCTTGGCCGAACATCTGGGAGTTACGACGGATAGTATCCTTGTCACCGCTGGGGCCATGGAAGCAATTGATTTGGTATTGCGGACCTTTCAGCCTCAACGAGTCTCGGTGGAAGTGCCGGCATTCAGTGAATATGCGGCACGCTCTTTGGTTTATGGAATAGATGTAAGAACTTGGCATCACCCGGCTGAACTCCGTCCGGAACATGGGCTATTGTTTTTGGCCAACCCCGGTAATCCCCAAGGGCGCGTACTACAGCCTCGAGAGTGCCGCCAGTATCTGAAGGGAGCGTCTGAATCCCGTCATATTTTAGTGGTCGACGAAGCATTTATCGAATTCGTGGATTCGTGGCGTGAATGGAGTCTCGTTCGGGATGCTGCCAAATCCGACCGTCTTGTCGTAATGGGCTCCCTGACAAAATTTTATGGTTTGGCAGGATTGCGCATCGGATTTCTTGTCTCACATCCACAGATCATTCGGAAACTTGCTGCCTGGACAATTCCCTGGCATGTCTCGTTGGTTGCTCAGGAAATGGCCTGTGCCAGCCTCCAGGATCAGGATTATTTTGATCTGGCACGCATTCGGCTTAATCAGGAAAGAGGCCGACTTGCAATGTTGTTACGGCCTTTTGGCCGAGTGGATGAAAGCTCCCGTGCCAACTATTTCCTCTTTTACCCTCATCTGTCTGTGGACGAATTGATTAAGAGTCTTCAAAAACAGGGTATACTGGTTCGCGATGCGAGAAATTTTGAAGGCTTAACTTCGTCAGGAGTTCGTATGGCAGTGAAGAAGCCTAAGGATTCGATGCGGTTGGTGCATGCTATGGAAAATATTTTCCAAGGCGGAAGGCTGTAATGCCGGGAAATAACGAAGTGCGGACAAGTCGAGGCGGGCACGGCACACCGACCTGTGATCCGTGCACGATCTTTGGTGTTTGGGCGTCGGGTGAACGGGATTCATGATTTGATCGATCAAGGACAAGAACTGGTCGTGGGTTATCCGTCAGTTGACACTGTAAAAACCGGAAAGACGTATTGGCCGGAACGAAAGGAACTCTGTGGAAATGCAATTAGTTCTTGCCCACTTATATCCCCAGCATATGAATCTGTACGGTGACCGGGGAAACGTCTTGGCTTTGCAGTACCGTGCCCAAAAACGAGGCATCAATTTTCATGTGGTAGACATTGAAATGGGACAGGATGTGGATTGGCACGAGGTAGATATGGTCTTTATGGGGGGTGGGGAAGACTCTCATCAGGCCATGATTTATGAGGATTTTCTCAATCGGAAATCCAGGCTGTCGGAATCCTTATCCCTCGGCCTGCCTATGCTTGCGATATGTGGTGCTTACCAGTTATTGGGGCATGAATACGTGACCGCGGACGGGAATAGGTTAGAGGGAATTGGCTATTTGGACATTACAACCCGGGCGGGAAGCGTGCGATCGATAGGGGATGTGGTCTGTGACGGCGTGTTGTCTTTGACCCCGAAAACTCTAGTCGGATTCGAAAACCATGGCGGCCAAACCTATTTGGGAGATTTGGCGGGCCCCTTGGCCCATGTGCGTCTTGGGCGCGGCAACAACGGAGAGGACGGCACGGAAGGAGCGGTTCAGGGACATACCATTGGAACCTACCTTCATGGATCTTTACTGCCAAAAAATCCTCATTTGACCGATTTACTGCTGACATGGGCGATTAAGCGGCGCCTGGGACCTGACGCCAACTTAGCACCTCTGGATGCGTCATGGGAATTGGCGGCTCACGACGTGATCCTCAGACGGGTTAAAATTTGAGGAATTCCAAGAGCGTGTTCGTGTTATAATGAGTCAAACATCATCACAGGATTCGGGTTGAGAAAGGAGACACCGATGGACTTATTATCGCCGATGCATATTATCGTTTTACTCGTGGTTGCGTTGTTAATTTTCGGGCCAAAGCGACTGCCTGAAATCGGGTCGGGATTAGGAAAAAGTATTCGAGAATTTAAGCAGTCCATGAATAACATGAATAATCCGACTGTACAGGATTCCAAGAACCCGCAACCGACAGAATATCCGGTGCAGGCGGTTACCAAAGACGCAGATGCAACACGGGAGCAATAACGGGATGTGAAAACACTGGCCTTCTTCATGGCTTAATATGTCATGAGTGAGGGCTTTTTTGATGGGAGCGGTTGGTGTGGCTGACATTGTGCATTTGATAGGAAATACACCGGTGGTGGAATTGCCTTCTCTGGGTACATATGGGGGATCGGTTTGGGCCAAGTTGGAATCTTCTAATCCGGGAGGGTCTGTAAAAGATCGTACTGCCTGGTCCTTATTAAAAGACGCGATGGACCGAGGACGGATACGAGACGACACCGTAATCATCGAGGCGACTTCGGGGAACACCGGAGTTGCTTTGGCCATGGTCTGTGCCGTGATGCACCTTCGTCTCGTGGTGTTTATGCCGGAAGGACAAAGCTCGGAACGAAAACAACTCTTTTGGGCTTACGGGGCGACGATCGTTGAGACGCCGAGAGACGAGAAAACCGGTGGAGCTATCAAGCGGGCAAAAGAATTGGAGCAAGCCTTGCCGAATTCACTGATGCTGCGTCAGCATGAAAATCCAGCCAATCCTAACATCCATGAGATCACCACCGGGCCGGAAATTTGGGAACAAATGAATCACGATGTGGATGTTCTCGTTTGTGGAGTGGGAACAGGCGGCACCATAACGGGGGTGGCCCGGTATCTGAAGAAAGTCAATCCGGCAATTGAAATTGTCGCGGTGGAACCGGCTGAATCTGCCGTGTTAAACGGCAAGCCCGCCGGTAATCACAAGATCCAGGGTATCGGAGCGGGATTTATTCCGCGGATCCTCGATATGTCCCTACTTACGCGAATTGTGGATGTACCCGATGACGCGGCCATCTCGTCAACGCAATTCCTAGCCCGACAAGAAGGCTTAGTGGTTGGCCTTTCCTCCGGTGCAGCTTACTGGGCATGTCGGCATTTACTCGAGCAGGGTCTCTATCACAACCAGCGCATTATGGTGATTTTTCCTGATTCGGGTGAGAGATATTTATCAACGGGGCTTTATGCCCCGACTTCATCGGACTGGATTCGTCCTTATTTGTAGGGGCGTGTTGTAAAATGCCGTACTCAATAACCGCCTCTCCCAGGCTTCGGGCTTACCTCGTTTTTTTGATCGACCATCTGGGAATGAATATCGCCATGACATTCTAGAGCATCGTGCTTTGGACATCCAGGCCGCTCTGGGTGGCGATTGGGAAGGCAGGATGGGGGGGATTCCGGTGGGAGGAGTTAGCCGAACTCTGAGAACCTCGCGCATAGGCTTCGATTCGCCGAAATTTGTTCCAGCTGATCCGATTCACCGCTTGCAAGGTGGGATACCTGCGGGAGCTGGTACACATCTCGCGGCCACGACGATTTTGCAGCGGACTGGCCAAACCAGTATCTGATGAAAATCTGGGTATAAAATTATTCCACAACCCTAATTTTTCGCACAGCGGAAAAACTCGTGGAGAAACCACCATGAGGTGGCGACGGCACATGCAACACGCGATTGCATGTGCCCGTTCCGACCGATGATGGCTTGCCAACAGTGGCGTCTCGTTTTGGTAATAGGGTGGTCTCCGAAAAGAGCGGAGGACAAAGGGCATGATGGACCCGGGACGATATCATCGCCAAGGGAAGGGGGCCCGGGCCACAGTACAGGTTGTCCTTATCATTTTGGCATTGTGAGCACATCATCGTTTCGGGGCAGGACCAACCGAGTCTCTTTGTATGAGTTCGGTGTCGATGTAAATTTTTTCTCCTGTTGAGTCGCCGTTATTTATGATTGACATAAGCTTTTTTGCCCCTGTGCTCCCAACTTCGGCGATGGCCCGTCTCACAGTCGAAAGTGACGGCGTTATGAACGAGCTGAACTGGCTATCATCAAATCCTATGACGGATAGGTCTTCCGGGATCCGAAGTCCGGCCTCGTATAGGGCTTTCATGGCACCCACGGCCATTTCATCGTTTAAAGCGAAAACGGCCGTGGGAGGATGGGCAGCGCGTAGCAACTGCTTCATCGCTGTGTATCCGCTTTCCATGGTATAGTGCCCCTCTGCGATATACTCGTCAGGAATTTCAATGTGATTGTCTCTCAATGCGGTCAGAAACCCTTCCTTTCTTTCAATTGTCGCTTGGAACCCCTTTTCACCTTCGATAATGGCGATATGGGTATGCCCATGTTCAATGAGGTGCACGACCGCGTTGTAGGCACCTTGCCTGTCTGCAGATAGCACGTTTACAATGGACGTGTCTGCCACCTTGCGGTTCAACACAACCAACGGAATTTGTTTCTCCACTGCGTGAGACACTAACGCATCGTCTTTCTCGCTTTGGCTCATCAGAATTATGCCGTCGAACCGTCTCTTGTCAAGAGTTCGAACGTCTGCATAACGGTCAATCCCATTCACGACCAGGTTATAACTCTCCGTGATCACGCTATTTACACCACGTACGGTTTCGTAGAAAAATCCGGGGGATGTGACTTGGCTCATCGTCGAGAAAAACAGCCCGATGTTGTACGAGCGGTTTCGCACTAAACTTCGTGCGCTGTAATTCGGAACGTAATTTAACTGTTTGGCTGTTTCCAGAATCCGTTTCTTCGTTTCTGGGTTGATAAGCGGACTGTCATTGAGCGCACGCGAAACCGTTGTATGGGATACATGCAAAATTTTTGCGACATCTTTTATGGTTACGCTCACGATAACATCCTCGCCTTTCGTCGTTCGGCTAAGTAGTGTTCCGGGCTGACGTTACGTCTACGTCATTCTAACACGAGAAGGAGATTACCGACGACGGATGTCCACCATCACAAGGGTTGTGAACGTGTGCATTTTGTACTATATTTCTTTCAGTAGGACAAGATTGAGAAGTTTGTGAGCGAAAAACTGACTTTGACCGCGGGGTGGGAAGATTTGTCGCACTACATTAAAAATTCAACTGAGTTGGCAGACGTTGTTTCCCGAATCGTGAACGACACGGCAATTACAGATATGCACACGCATTTGTATGCGCCACCATTCGGCTTGTTACTGCAAGGGATTGACGAGCAACTTCGGTATCATTATTTGATTTCGGAAGTCATGAGACATTCGCCGTTGTCTTCAGAGGAATTTTGGGCAATGTCGAATCGAAAGCAGGCTGATCACATTTGGCAGGTCCTATTTCTTGAGCATTCGCCGTACAGCGAAGCCTGTCGGGGGGTGCTGACAACGCTTGAGCAATTGGGGCTGGATGTGAAGGCTCGTAATCTTGAGAGGTATCGCGAGTGGTATAGTTCCCGGTCCCAGGACGCTATGGTGGATTTGGTTTTTCACAAGGCCAACGTCAAGGAAGTCGTGATGACAAATGATCCCTTTGATGAGGCAGAGCGCTCTGTGTGGTTATCGGACACCAGTGAGGCCATCCGGCAAGATGAGCGGTTTCACGCGGCTCTACGCCTGGATCCTCTTTTGAATGATTGGGCTCACAGTCACCAGAACCTTCTGAAATGGGGTTACGACGTCAAGGCTAACTTGACGGAGTATGATCGGCGGACGTTTTCTGAAGTCAATCGGTTCCTTAGGGAATGGCTAGAGCGGATGAATGCGTTGTACCTATCAGTGTCGCTTCCGAGTACCTTTACGTATCCCTCCGAGGACGAACGGAGCCTGTTGATAACGCACTGTGTCATACCGACCTGTGCTGAGGCCAATGTGCCCTTAGCTCTGATGATTGGCGTAAAACGTCAGGTCAATCCAAAATTGGGCCCGGCTGGGGACATGGTTGGCCGTTCAGATGTTGAGGCGGTCGAACACCTATGTCGGGCGTTCCCCAGAAATCGGTTTTTAGTCACCATGTTATCGCGGGAGAATCAACATGAATTAACCGTTCTCGCCCGAATGTTCCCAAACCTTATGGTGTTTGGTGCGTGGTGGTTCCTCAATACCCCATCACTCGTCGAGGAAATTACGCAGATGCGCTTTGAATTGCTCGGAACCAGCGTCATTCCGCAACACTCTGACGCGCGAATTCTTGAACAGTTGTTGTACAAGTGGAGCCATGCTCGACAAGTTATCGCGTCCGTCTTGAGTACACAATACCAAAAAATTTTGGATACTGGCTGGCCGTTGGATACACAGGATATTGAGCGCGATGCGGCAGACTTATTGTCGAATAACTTTTGGAGATTCGTCAAGAAAAATTAGGCGACTTGCAACCTTCGACAGTCGTGAATCGTCTCTCAAACGGTATCAAAAAAGCGGGAGGGAATACGTCATGAGAATGGTTTTTCGATGGTTCGGTCCAGACAATGACCCAATTCCGTTGGATCACATTCGCCAAATTCCGGGTGTGGAAGGGGTTGTCTGGGCATTGCATGATATACCTGTTGGGGAAGCATGGTCGATGGATAAAATCCTCTCTGTGAAAAGTCAAATTGAGGCGCGCGGGCTCCATTCCCATGTTGTGGAGAGCGTCAACGTGCATGAAGATATCAAACTCGGGCGCCCCACGAGGGACCACTACATTGCCAACTACCAAAGGACTCTGGAAAATCTGGGGAGGGTCGGTGTGAAGGTCGTTTGCTACAATTTTATGCCGATTTTCGACTGGACGCGAACGGATTTGGCTAAAAAGGCGTCGGATGGATCGACGGCCTTGTTTTTTGAGCGGAATCTGATTGAGCAGATGGACCCGCAGGAGATGGTCAGCAAAATCTTAGCGGATTCCACCTTAACCATGCCGGGTTGGGAACCGGAACGTTTAACGAATCTGTCTAGGCTGTTTGAGGACTACACAAACGTGACTGAAGAGGATCTGTGGAATAACCTGACGTACTTTCTGCAACAAATCATTCCCGTTGCCGAGAAGAGCGGCATTAAAATGGCGATTCATCCAGACGATCCGCCTTGGTCAATTTTTGGATTGCCCCGTATCATCACGAATCGCGACAACATTCGTCGGCTTCTTGATATCGTGGACAGTCCGAACCATGGGGTGACGCTTTGCAGTGGATCCCTTGGGGCGGATCTCGCGAACGACGTCGCCGCTCTCATCCGAGAGTTCGCCCCGCGGATCCCGTTTGCGCATATCCGCAATGTGAAAGTGTACGACAATGGAGACTTTGTAGAGACGTCTCACCGAACTAGTGACGGGTCCGTCGATATTTACGGCGTGGTGAAGGCGTATCATGAAAATGGGTTTACGGGGTATGCGAGGCCGGATCATGGACGACATATCTGGGGCGAGCAGTGTCGGCCGGGTTACGGGCTCTACGACAGAGCTCTCGGGATCATGTACATCTGGGGTATTTGGGATGCTCTCGAACACTCCTGCAAGGAGGGTTAACATGCTACCGATTAACGAGAACCTGCGCGGGAAGGTTGCGATTGTCACCGGCGGCAGTGGCAGTCTGGGCGGGGCGATGGCCATGGAACTGGGTAGGCAGGGTGTCCAAGTTGCGATCCTCAATCGAACTGCCAAAGCCGGGAAAAAAGTCGCTGATCAGATTACCGCGACAGGAGGTCAGGCCATCGCGGTGGTTTGTGATGCTCTAGACGTCGAGAGCGTGATCAGCGCCGAACAGGCGGTTTCCCGTCATTTTGGCCCATGCGACATTCTCATTAATGGTGTCGGCGGAAACCACCCTAAAGCGATTACGACGAATGAAGTGTTGAGAATGGACGACCTTCGGAACCCCGATGTAACCACGTTTTTCGATCTCAGTCTAGAGGGCTTCAACAACGTGTTCGACTTGAATATTCTTGGCACCCTAATTCCGACTCAAGTGTTCGGACGGACGATGTTGGGGAAAAAAGGGGCCACCATTATCAACATCTCGTCGATGAGCGCTTATTCTCCGCTGACGAAGGTCCCCGCCTATAGTGCAGCTAAAGCGGGTATCAATAACTTTACGGCTTGGCTGGCAGTATACCTGGCGGAATCCGGAATCCGTGTAAATGCGATTGCGCCTGGGTTCTTCCTGACAGACCAAAACCGAGAACTCCTTACTAATCAGGACGGTTCCCTCACGGCCCGTGCGGAAAGCATTCTCGCGCATACCCCGATGAAACGACTGGGGTCTCCGGACGATCTTCTCGGTACACTCTTGTGGTTGACAGACGAACAGATGTCGGGGTTTATCACCGGGGTGACGATTCCAGTCGATGGGGGATTCATGGCGTATTCCGGCGTGTAATACTGGCGTTATTGATTCCCATGCGGGTTTCGTTGCGGGGGTGGTTAACAGTGATAAAGAGGGGGTCATTTGGTGAAAAAATGCGACGTGATTCAGTCAATCGCAGAGAGTGGTATTGTCGCGGTGGTTCGCGCTGACAGTGTCGCACGAGCCCAAGAGATTGTGAACGCATGTGTTGAAGGCGGTATTGGGTCTATTGAAATCACCTTTACCGTTCCCGGGGCCACGGAAGTCATTCGCGCCTTGACAGCGGGAGAGGGGACAAAACCGTTGATGGTTGGTGCCGGGACGGTACTCGATCCGGAAACAGCCCGGGTTGCTATTCTCGCTGGCGCGAACTTTGTGGTGGGACCAAATTTCAATGAGCATACAGCCAAACTGTGCAACCGCTACGGAGTCCCATATCTACCGGGGTGCATGACAATAACCGAGATGATCCGCGCTCTGGAATCGGGATGCGACGTGATCAAACTGTTTCCAGGCAGTGCATTTAATCCGTCTTTCGTAAAAGATGTACGCGGGCCCCTTCCTCAGGCGCGTCTGATGCCGACGGGAGGTATCAGCTTGTATGATGTACAAGATTGGATTCGAAGCGGAGTGGTCGCCGTTGGAGTCGGAGGACAACTCACACGGGGAACACCGGGCCAAATTACAGCAATGGCGCGGCAATTTGTAGAGAAAATCCACGAAGCACGGGAAGAGGCCCCGCGATGATTGGCCGTATTGTAACGTTAGGAGAGGTCCTTCTTCGGTTGTCTCCGCCCAACCGAAACAGGCTTGTAGGCAGTCCGATTCTCGAAGCCTATTTTGGGGGGAGCGAGGCGAATGTAGCTGTTGCACTGAGCCAATATGGGGTTGCGACTACCTTCGTCACCAAAGTTCCGCATCATGAGCTGGGGGATGCGGCCATCCACATGCTTCGGGGATTCGGGGTCGATGTGTCTCATGTGGTAAGAGGTGGGGATCGCCTGGGTGTTTATTACTTGGAAAACGGGTATTCGGTTCGGCCCAGTAGGGTGATCTATGATCGCAAGAATTCGTCCATGGCTAATGCTCATGTCGATGAGTTCGCGCTCAATGAAATTTTTTCGGTATGCGATGTCTTTCATGTTTCGGGCATCACGCTTGGCCTCAGTGAGAACAGTTTTCGGTTGGCAAAAGCATTTATGCAACGGGCAAAGGACAAAGGGTTGAAAGTGAGCTTCGACTTTAACTACCGAAGCAAACTTTGGTCTCTCGAAGATGCGCAGAAAAAGTTCGAACAAGTATTGGAGTATGTGGATATCGCGTTTATGACTCCGCGCGATGCCAACGAAATTCTTGGCATCAAGGTAAATGACCCGGTGAAGGGGAATCCCGCTCTTATCGGGGACCATAACCCATGGAAGTCCTACGATACGTTGTACCGCAAGGTGCTGGATCGGTATACTTTTGATCTTATTGCATCCTCAATACGGACGGTTGAATCTGCGTCAACAAATCGCTATCAAGGACTGGTGTTCGACGGCAAGGATATGTATGCTTCGCAAACGTATCGAGTAGATATTGTTGATCGAGTTGGGTCGGGAGACGCCTTTGCGGCTGGATTTTTGTACAGTTATCTGTCTCGGCGAGATCGTCAGTACGCCGTGGAGTTTGCTACCGCGTCAGGAGCCCTCAAGCACACAATGGCGGGGGATGCTTTGGTCGCTACGCCGCAAGAGGTTGAGTCTCTTTTCCACACCAGAGAATTTCATGTGCAACGTTAGCACTCCCACGTGGGTCTCGTTGCAAAGACGAAGTCGCCACGGGTAGTCTAGACGAGAAAATCCGACCCTTATTATTGACCGCAGCACTGGCCTGCAGCTACTAACGCACTCAGAGTATTCTTATTGTGTAGTGGGTCTCGATATTTTCCTTGTTTGACCGTTACAAGGCGGAGAGGACGTTCGTTGATGAATCAACGGAGCTGGCCAGGACCTCTCGGATATTTCCATAAACATCGCTACTCGCATTGTCATGAACGCATCCTTCCTTGATAGAGCCATACCGGACAGGGATCCGTGAGTTCGGTTCAATTGTGGCAGGAATTGATGTATATGACCAAATGTCGGTGCTTCTATGCCTTGGCACACGAGCGCCCCGATGGATATAGGTTGAAAAAATCATTGTTTACGTGTGCAAAGAAAAATTATATAATTCGTGCATGGGCGCATTGTTCTCAATATTTATTTTTTTGCCGTCTAATGTTCACGTGTGCAAGGGTTAGACCTGTGATGTGAGGCACACTACGGCGAAGGTGACAAAATTCTGCTGTCGGGACATCGATCATTGGTCGATTGGTGAATGAAAGGACGTGCTGACCATGTTGTATCCAATTACGACAGACTTCAGGGGAGTCGTCGATTTGAACGGCGTTTGGAACTTTAAGCTGGATACTGGAAACGGATTCGAAGAAAAGTGGTATGACCATAAGCTAACGAATGCCATCTCTATGGCTGTACCGGCCTCCTACAACGATTTGGGCGTGAGCGCCGATATCCGCAACCATGTGGGCTGGGTGTGGTATGACCGGGAATTTTCCATCCCAAAAATGTTGTTGTCCGAACGTGTGGTTTTGCGATTTGGATCCGTGACCCACGTGGCCAAAGTGTATGTAAACGGACAACTGGTCGCCGAACACAAAGGAGGATTCACGCCATTTGAGGCGGAAATCAATGCATTTCTACAATTCGGGTCTAACCGTTTAACGGTTGCGGTCAACAGCATCGTCGACGAAACGACGCTGCCAGTGGGAACATACACCGAAAAAGACGTTCCTGGACTTGGCAAGGTGGTTCGCAACAGTCCAAATTTCGATTTCTTCAATTACGTGGGCATTCACAGACCCGTGAAGATTTACACGACACCACGGACATACGTGCAGGATGTCACGGTGATTACTGATGTTGTCAACGGAACGGGACACGTCCGTTACGATGTGTTGATTGTTGGAAAGGCCCACATCAGAGTATCTGTTGTGGACGAATCTGGGACGGTTGTTGGGCAATCAGACGGGGCGCGGGGCACCCTCACCGTCGAGGATGTCAGACTCTGGCAACCGCTTAATGCCTATCTCTATACCCTGAAAGTGGAGTTGTGGAACGATGATCATGTGATGGATGTCTACGAGCAACCTTTCGGCGTTCGTACCGTGGCGATCCAGGACGGCAGGTTTCTTATCAATGGCGAACCTTTCTATTTCAAGGGATTTGGAAAGCATGAGGATTCTGCGGTTCACGGCCGCGGTTTTGATGAAGCCCTTAATGTACTGGACTTTCGGTTGATGAAATGGATGGGTGCAAACTCGTTTCGCACATCACACTATCCTTATTCAGATGAGCTGATGTGGTTGGCGGACCGCGAGGGCCTGGTCATCATTGATGAGGTGCCGGGCGTGGGCTTGCATTTGAATTTCGGAACGGATCTATTTGGCGGTCACGCAAAACGGAACACGTGGGAGTCCTTACAGACGTTTGACCATCATCGGGATGTGATTCGGGAACTTATTGCTCGGGATAAGAATCACCCCAGTGTCGTCATGTGGTCTATTGCGAATGAGCCAGACTTTGAAGGACCAGGGGCACACGAGTACTTTAATCCCCTGGTCGCGTTAGCCAAAGCATGTGATCCCGAGAAGCGGCCTGTTACGATTGTCACGCATCAAGGATCAACCCCTGGTCAATGCCAGCTAGCTGATCTAGTGGATGTACTGGCATTCAATCGCTATTACGGCTGGTACACCGAGGGCGGGGACTTAGAAGTCGCGAAAGCGAGACTTCGCGAGGAATTTCTCGAATGGCGCCAGCGCTACCCCGAGAAACCCATTGTGATTACCGAGTACGGCGCCGATACTGTCGCCGGATTTCACGATGTTGACCCGGTGATGTTTACCGAAGAGTATCAGGCCGCCTTTTTACAAGCGAATCATGAGGTCTTTGACGAATTTGAAAATGTTGTCGGCGAGCAGGTATGGAATTTTGCAGACTTCGCCACGAGCCAAGGGGTGTTCCGGGTTCAAGGGAACAAGAAAGGAGTATTTACCCGTGACCGGAAGCCAAAGTTCGCGGCCCATGAATTGCGGAAGCGATGGCTCGCGATTCCGAATTTCGGCTACAAGTTCCCCGTTTAGTAGCGTGGACATCGTGACTAGTTAGCAATTTCGTGGCTGGAAAGTTCTCGGTGGTCCCTTTAGTGAAGAGGGAAGCGGATGCGGCAAGCTTCGGCAGGTCATGAGAAAAGAAGTGCGTCTTTAAGAGAAAGAGATAGGGACGGTTGAGAAACAAATGGCTGAATTATAGAAATATTCGATCTGTAGTGGGGTAGGTGTTGTCGTGTGAAATTTTGGGATTATGAGGGGAGTGTACCATGGATAATCAGGTGACGCCGTTTCGGCGACTTGTCAGTGCTTTAACGATCTCTAGTCTTGGCGTGTACATGGCAGTGTTGGTGCCGCAAATTCTATTGCTAACGCTACGATTGCGGGTTGTGGACCCGCAGCACTTTGCCGCGATCTTTGGGCAAATCGTCGGTCTTGGAGCGCTCTTTGCGATTGTGGCCAATCCGGTGGCAGGCGCCATCGCAGACAGAACTCAGTCACGAATGGGACATCGACGCCCATGGATGTTGTTGGGAGCAATATTTTTGGCCGCAGGACTCATCGCGATCGGGATCACTACAAGCGTTCTTCTCATTGAGCTGTTGTGGTTTTTGGTTCAAGTGGCCTCAAATTTTGTGTTTGCGACGATACCGGCTTTGATTGCTGATCAAGTCGAGGTGACCCGTCGTGGCACGATTTCGGGACCCATCGGAATGGCTGCTTTGGTGGCCATTTTATTGGGAGAGGGATTAATAAATCTATTGGCACATCAGCCTCAGATGGTTCAGTGGACAGTTATGGCAGTGGTTGCCTTAGTGACATCCGTGGTGGCCGTCCTACTTATACGGGAACGCCCATGGGTCAGGGTGAAGACTTCGCACGAACGTTTTAGCATATGGAACGTTGTGCCCAACCCCCGCCAGAACCCAAACTTTACTTGGGCGTGGGTCGCACGGTTTGCAGTGATGGTTGGATTTGCATCAACCTTGTATAATTCGGTGTTTTTAACACAGCGTTTTCATTACAATGCGACCGAGCTCATCCATCGGTCACTTGAGTTGACCTTAGCACAAACGATTTTAACGGTTATTTCCAGCATTTTGGGAGGTATCATATCCGACCGAGTACGCAAGCAGAAACCCTTCGTCATTATTTCGGGAGTCATTGTGGGCCTTGGGTTGGTCGTCCTCGTAACGGCCTCCTCCTTTCCCATTCTTCTAGCGGCCTACGCACTAATGGGATTAGGGTTTGGATCCTATTATGCTGTGGACACAGCGTTGGTGACTCGTGTGTTGCCACGGGCAGTCGATGCCGGGAAGGACCTGGGCGTTATTAATATCGCGAATGCTTTGCCACAATTCATCGCACCGTCGCTCGCAACATTTGCAATTGGTGTGGGGGGATATAGTCTGTTTTATTTGGGAGCAGCGGCCGTCGCGATTGTTGGAAGTTTTGCTATCTTGCCAATACCCGAATTGAACAAGGTTTTAGGGTCTTCCGACCCAGTGGGTCAGGAATCGGTGGAAGGACCGGCGAGTTTGTAGGGGCGGTATTAACAGCCGAGTGCGTGTTGCGGAATATCCAAATTAAAGTCATTTGGGGGTCACCGAGAGCTTTTCATGAGTAGGGCGCCCCCCTCTTAGCGCCTTCATGTGCGAATACCGAATTAGTTAGAGGATGAGGGGAGTCAACTGTCGCTGAATGCCTGAAGGACTGACGTTAATTTATAGCTCAATCCGGGACACATCACCGAGGTCAAAAAATTATTGCTACTAAGGATTTCAACCCAGGCGGGGTCCTGTGAGGTTCGCCGAGGGTTGGGGAGGTGGGATTGGCTGTTGTGGGCGTTTTCCTGGGTATTTAACGGGTTGAATGGGGCCGGGCAGGCCAGGGAAGGAGTGAAGAGAAAGATCGGGGCGGGATGGCCAGTATCACCGACCGCTTGCGTTGTGACATCTAGGGGGGTGAGGACTCCGAGAGGGTGACGGGAGTACGGCAAACTCCGGCCGTTTACCGTCCTTGAATTCCCTCGCCGAACCGGATCTTGGCGGAGGTGACGGGCGTCATCTCACCGAAGACACCGAACGGACATGATCCCGATGGCTTGGATCTACTGTTCGACTCTCTTGAACCGCCTTCGTTGTTCCGAAAGACGCACATTCTTTGGCGTATGACCGAGGTTTCTATCGTTAACCCAGTCTCCGCGCCGGGCTGGAACCAAAGGGCGGAAATTCGGCGCAAAAACTTCGCCAATAACCGTAGAGTTGTTACCGCTACCAAAGACCGGAGAACTCTCGGGGGGACTTTTTGACGATCAACGAGCAGCATTCCGTGGTCGTGTTGCACCAAGTTCTGTTAAACGTCTGGATCTTAACCCGATAACTGCTCCACAGAGTTGACAACATGATGTCCTAACGGTTGGCCAGACCTCTTTTCTACCGAGCGATCACGTTTTAGGTGTGTCGTTTTTTGACCTGCCTGTGGAGAAGAGCATTTCTTGAAATCGTTTTAAAAATGAACGTAGCGTGAACTATCGAAAAGAGAGAGACTGTCCGAGCAGCGCGGTGAGAATCTCTCCGAGACAAGGCACTCACATAAAGCTCCAGAAGTATCGTTTGCATTCCCGAATTACACAGGCTCGCAGGTGAACAATTCGGGCAATAGGCTATTCCTTATTAGGGCGCGATGTCTGAGAATCCGAGGGCCAGGTAAATTCTCCGCGCATGACAGACAACTGTTGTCGGTATACCGATTTTGCTTCGACTTCGCGTCGACCGACCCTAACGATAGAACTAGCATTTGTTTCACGTAATGGCGGATTACGCGTCGATGACGCGGGTTGACCAAAGTCTTTAAGCGATCCCGGAGACCGTAAAATCGAATGCGACCATTGTAAGGAGCCATGAAATTTTAACCTACGACCTCTTGGCGATCGGTATTGACATGGGGCCGGATAACATAGTTCCACTGTGAATTTTGGTCGTCGGG
>PXYT01000002.1 GCA_003023725.1 Sulfobacillus benefaciens
TCATTTGACCCAGCGTTTCCACAATACCTTCCCGACTGTCTTTGGGACTCGGGATTACATAACAGTTAAAATACGTTAACTGTTGATCGGTTCCGGCACCTGCCCAGATTCGGCCACCGGGAACAAAGTGCAGAGCGGCAATTTCCTTGGCAAAACTGTCTTCGACGTCCTGCCGCACGTTCGATTTCTCCACTTTCGCCACGCCCCGAGCGATACGTCTGGCCACTTCATCAATAGTCCCCTCGACCGGCCGATCACAATCGACCACACGGCGTTCAATGAAATCGCCTTTTTGCGGTCCGGTCAGTAGTTCAATCGACAACTGCCCATCGGGTAGAATGCCGCGCACAACTCCCACATCTTTCTTTGGCCATTTTGGATGTGGTTCCACCAAGGCAATAGCGAGATCACCAACTTGAAAGGCACGATTGGGATCTTTCACAGTGTAGCGATCAAGAAATATTTTCCAGCTAAGTTCTGATGGAAACCCTGTAGATAATTGCAAGATTTAACCCTCCTGAGGAAACTGCGGATGAATTAATTTTTCCAGTTCTTGCCGAAACCCCTCGATGTCGGTGAACTGCCGATATACCGAGGCGAACCGAACATAAGCCACCTGGTCGACTTCTTTAAGCTGGTTCATAACGAATTCGCCTATCCAGCGTGAGGACACTTCCCCGAAATGGTGGTCTTGAATTTCCCGTTCAACACCATCGGCAATAATTTCAAGTTCGTTCAACCCCACGGGACGTTTTTCACACGCCGTGAGCAGACCCCGAAGAATTTTGGTGCGGTCAAACGATTCGCGTTGCCCATCCTTTTTCACAACCCAAATCGGAGTTTCCTCCACCCGTTCATATGAGGTAAACCGTTGGTGACATTGCAGGCATTCCCGCCTGCGCCGAATTTCACGCCCCTCATGGGCTGGGCGGGAATCTAACACTTTGCTGTCGTGATAGCCGCAAAATGGACACCGCATAATTCAAACCCCTTTATGTAGTACATGCCTTATTATATAACCACTATATGTTGATGTCGAGCGGCTTGGCGGTATTTATCTTCTTTTTGTCCAACGCTGGAGGCCATGTATTGTCATAACTCCATCTAGTCTCATCACGGACGTTTCTTACACAATGGTGTTCTGGGTTATCTTGTCCCCGCGCTTTACCGAACCACTGCCGTCCTCTTATTTTTAGTTTTTTTATTCATCGACAAAATAACAACCGCCGCCACAATTGAAAATGCTCCGATATCCTGAAAGACGTTCAGCCGCACGCTCAACCACGCCACCGACGCCAGCGTTGCAACGAGCGGTTCGGCACTAGTAATGATACTGGCCGGTCCCGGCTCAATGAAATTGAGACTGGCCAAATACAGCCAAAACGCTAAAAACGTGCCCACAAACACGACAAATCCGATAAAAATCCATGCCGGCCACTGTCCCAACCCCGCTGATACAGGCCACACAGGGAAAATCAATTGCGATCCAGCGGCTCCGATTAGCATGCCCCAGCCAACCACAATGCCCGATCCCCATCTTTGTAGCAAGTCTTGAGGATATAGCGTATAAAAGGCGAGCGCTAGCGCTGACAACAAACCCCAGGCCACGCCCCCAAACGCGACATGCAACGTGTCTAGGCGACCACCCGATACCAGTAGCCATGTTCCTACTAAAGAAAACCCGACAGCAACAAGCTGACGGGGAACAGGGCGCTCACGGCGCCGTAGAATAATATAAACAGTGATCAGTGAAGGACCCGTATACTGGAGCAAAGTGGCTGAAGCAGCATTTCCGTCGTGAATAGCTGCCAGATACGAATATTGCACACCGAATAACCCTACAATGGCAAAAATGACTAACTGTAATCGCCACTTTGCATCCCGCCACGGAAGCCAGAGCTCATGGATCCCCTGTTTCCATGCTGCAACTGCCAATATCAGACATCCTGAAACTCCCATACGGGTTGTCACCAGCCAACCTGCCATAACATGGTCGACGGTAAACAACCACTGAGCCGATACACCCGACAGTCCCCAAAATATGGCGGCCAAGAGAGCCATACTAAATCCTTGCCACGGCTTGCGCCCATAGACCCCGTCCACGAGGTGGGTCGAGGAAGTTACCATGTCAACCATTCATCCCGTTTACCAATTGCCCAAGGGCACATATTGTAGGGCACAACTAATAGAAGAGCCATTAAAGTCAGTCGTGAGGTTTAGACAAAATACTGTATCCGTAAATCCCGAACCCAAGAATCAAAAGAATTCCCAGCCACAAACTGTGGAAGCCCAATAATCCTCCCGCCGTAAAGAACGCTCCGGCAAATTCGCCCCATTTCACCCACTTTAACTGCGGGCGCTGCCTCTCTAATGTTGCCCATCTTTTTGTCAACATGGTTGCGCCATCTCCTTCGTTGAATTTACTCTCTCACCTGACTGGAATCATCGCCACATTGCCGGTCATACTCGCGACCAATAGCGCATGGGGAAACGAAATAAATGCCGCTGGCCCGAACCCTCCCAAATATTCTTGGGTAGTTCGAATAATACGCCCCGTCCCAAGCTGGATTTGCATGATCATTCCATTTTGCAAACCAATCCACAGGTTGGATCCGACTAAAATCGGATTAGCCGTAGCCGCCGCCGGTAACGACACCCTCCATATCAGCTTACCACTTTTCGCGTTGAACGCACTGAAGTTTCGATTAGCCGGATTAGCAATAAACAGTTCATGGTTAGCGGCGAACGGAATGCCCTCTTCTTCCTTATCTTGCGGGTAAAGCCCCCCTCCGGTTTGGTGCTTCCACGCGATATGGCCATTTTCTATGTTGATAGCAAACAATTCATTGTTCAACCATGTTTGTCCCGTCTTTAAATCCACTATACGAGGGACTCCGGCGATATACAACAGGTGGCCGGAAATTACAGGAGTATTATCGGACAACCCGCTGGTTACGGGTAAATCTGTACGCCAGAGAACGTCACGGTGCACCAGACTGATGTCCCACACTGTGGAAGTTTTCGCCGGGTAGGCCGTCTTATAAAGGTTCGTGGCTACAAACACATTACGGCCGTCAATCACTAGAGACGACATGCTGTCGAAACCGGACAGCCCCAACGACCACAAAATCTTTCCTGAAGCTGCGGAAATGGCAAGAAACCGTCCTGATCCCGTTGCTTCATAAATGACACCATTAAGGAGTGCGGGCGTTGGCATGTCCTCCCCGACTGTGGGAGTAAACCATAACTCCCGTCCTGTCTTCTCATTTACCGCCATAATGCCGTTGGTGCCACTTCCCCGTGTCCAGCCGCTCCCTTTCGTATAACCCCGAAACGCCTTGTTCCCCAAGCCGACCACCACCTCATCATGCCACACGAGCGGAGTCGTCATAACCATATTAGGCAAGGTATCATTCCACAGACGTTGACCTGTGCCCAGGTTCCAGGCGATGAGACGATCACCATTGGTGCCGACATATGCATCTCGTCCTACCACGGCCGGTTGATCGACAACGGGAGCAGCCCCCGTATGTAAGATGTACCCAGTTTTCAGAAGCGGCGTCTTATTCCCGGTAAACACCGTATTTCGGTTCAATCCGGTCTCGAATTCCGTCCATTGTCTGGGGAGAGTCCGTCCGGTAACCCGAGAGACTGGTGCAGTTATCGCCACCATCCTGGGCGGACTTGAAGCGGCTTGACTTTTTGACGGTTTGAGTCTCGCGTTCCAAGTGGGTGACCAGAACACACTATGGTAGAAACCGTTGGGTAGGGGTAGGGCAACCCACAATGGAAACAAGTAGAGAGTGCTCAGGCCTACCAATACCCCTTCAATGCCAGCAATCCAACGCCAGTGTCTTTGCACCCGACTCGCCAATGTTACTATACTGTAGGCCGTACAAATGATGAGCATGGGCATCATCGACAGAAAATAATAATTGAACTTGGAACGAGGCGTAGTAAGCCACGTTCCATAAAACACCAGAAACCAGACAATGAAAAAAATCGTGGCGGGTCTGAGACGGCGCTCATGAATGTCCCGTACTATCATCACCAATAGGCTAAGAGAGCCAAGCCAAATGACCAGCGGATCTGAGAAGGCGAGTAGCCGTATAGTGACATGAGCTTTGGTAATCCAAAGATAAGCCGTAGGACGCGGCAGGCCCAGCCAAGTCCACGCATTAGCTGTCCAAGGATGATAAAATTGCAACGCCCACATATTTTTCAATATCAACCACTGCAACTTGCCCCATGCCAGAAATACATTTTTTGGAAGATAAGATTGGTGAAACCCGCTGGGAAACGCATAAGCATAGGTCAAAAAATACACTAAGAGAGGAATGACGGTAACCGAAGCCAGATAAAGCCACCGCTTCCGGTCCGACCAGATCCGGCGCCATGACACGGAAAAAATAATCCACGACATAAGAATCGTCTGCGCCCCAATCCATTTAGCCGAGAATCCTAATCCCAGCGTAATCCCAAAAGCCCAAAGGGTTTTCCGCTTAACGTCTGTATCATGCACCAAGTCGTCCCATATCTGCCACAGAACCGCCAGATTCCATATAACAAACGGGAAGGCAATGGAATCCAATAAGGCCAGTCTGCTGGTGCTAACCATTAACCCGTCGACCGCAGACAGCGCAGCCGCAATCCATGCAATGTTCCGGTTGTGGAACATTGCATCGGCAAGTCTATATACCACCAGAGGCACTATTGCCCCTAAAAGTGCCCCAGGAAGACGCCATACCCACGGATTGTTGCCAAAGGCGGCAATGGCGCCAGCGATTACCTCCTTGGCGAATGGCGGAGCAGACAAAAGATTGGGGTCGATCCCGTAGACCAAGTGCTTGACGAGAACCGGAGGGCGCCGGTGCAACAAGACATCCGCTGCGGTGACATAATAATATTCGTCATATATCAGCCCGTGATAGCTGCCTAAACCGATAAACCGCGCTAAGAAAGCAATCAATTCAATAGGAATCAAAACCCACCAGAAAGGCACCACCCCGGGGCGGAGGCGGAGGCGAAGTCGGTGACTTTGCTCTCGGGAAAGTAGTGCCATTCGCTCTCCCCCTATCCATAAAGTTCATCTAACGCAATTAGACATATTATATCGTGATCCTTCAAAACATCAGACCAACAATAATTTCCTGCCTTGTTGAAAATCTCCCTCGGTCTTCACGAAAGAGATCTTGGGGGAGCTACGGACCATCCTTTCCGATGTGTGCCAGGACTTTGAAGCCACGCTAGAAGAATTCGACGGGGAGCGGGACGATGTGCATGTGCGTATCACTTACCCGCCTAAGGTCGCGATTTCTCAACTGGTGAATACCTGTGTAAGGCAGTACCCTCCTCACGGAACTTCTAGGATTTTGGGCGTCACAAAGTGCCTAACGCCACAGATCCGTAACAGACTGCAACAAAATGGATGCGTTTTTTTCGGTGACAGATTCCCCCGAAATTCCCCAAGACAGCGTACTCCAGTACCATGGCCATTCCCGCAATTGAGGAAGCCGGGCAAACAATTCTTTGAGGCTAGTGACTTCTTGAAGACGCCCCACTTCACTGACATCGAATACGGCTTCCGCTAAGGCCATTTGTCCCTGAGCGTTGATTGCCCAGTGAAATCGATGGTGAAAAGTCCCGGTCAGTGGATTAAATCCGGGAACGACCCCGTTCGTCACCTGCAGCCACACGTGCAATGGCATCTGACGTGCTGTGTCCACGATCTGCTGAATGCGGACTTCGTCATCTGTTAGGCGTACGTACGCCCACGGCTCATACATAATAAACTGCGCCGGCACGTTATAAGCTCGAGATTGCCGTCCTAAGCCCTTGTCGAGTCGAACCCTCAAGCTTCCTTCGGTTTTTTCCTCCACGATATGAAGCTTGACGCAATCCAAACACCGCTTGAGAGGCCTAGGAGAAAAAAACCACTGTGCCACATCATGGCCGGAGATGGATTCTATCTCCACTGGGGTAATCTGGTTGCGTTTGAGAAGATCATCCACCATTACAACCTTCGGATTTGATTCCATTAATGCCATCATATTAGCCGTCTTCCGTCTCCGCCATTACCGTCAAGAAACGACACGCCAGAGTTAGACTGCCGACTTTGGAGTCTCTCTCAGCGAATTTGAGACGTCCTCCTTTCTAAAGATACCCTCAAGTTTAACGATGGTTAAACAGTCTCGCGTATTCAATTTTCATGCAGCGGTCTTCAATGACCCGCAGCCCACCGGCTTCTGCAATGGACCGGGCCACTTCGTTCTTAATTCCGAGCTGAAGCCATAAAACTTTTGCTCCAATCCGCACCGCGCTCTCGGCAACATCCGGAGTATCTTCAGGACGCCGGAAGACGTCGACGATATCTACCGGAAAGGGAATGTCTTCCAGGCGATGGTAAACCTTTTCCCCGAGAATAGTCTCAGCCCGAGGGTGAACCGGAACAATATGAAACCCGTGTTCTTGAAGAAATTTTGATACTTCGTAACTCGGCCGGTCTTCCTTCGGAGACAAGCCAACAACCGCCACATGATGGTATTCATCTAAGATTTGGCGAATTTCCTCGTCGTGCACAACAATCCCTCCTAATTTACGAGAGTCAGCCAATCGAGGTATTCGGGAACATCACCTCTAACTGCTTGACGGTAACGGGAGTGAATATGTTCTGTCACGGGACCAACAGTCCCTGGTCCGACATTACGGTGATCAATCCGGGTTACCGGCGATATCTGAACTCCTGTCCCCACCAAAAAGAGTTCATCACAGACGTAGAGTTCAGTGCGGTCAATGGGCCGAACTGATACGGGCAACCCCTGGTCCCGGGCCAAAAGCATAATGATGTTCCGCGTGATACCCTCAAGAATATTATCACTCACAGCAGGGGTAACCAGGGTCCCGTCCCGCACCATAAATAAGTTTGCAGCACTTCCTTCAGCCACATGACCGCTTTCGGTCAAAAATATGGCATCATCAAATCCTGCCAGATGGGCGTCCGTGACAGCCAATGCCGTGTTCACATAGGACCCCGTTACCTTGGCTCGGGAGGGTATGGCGTTGTCCTCCAATCTTCGCCATGCCGATATCATCACATGAATCCCGTTGGTAGGAAGATAATCTCCCATGGGCACCGCAAAGACCGCAAATTCGTCATGAATTCCTTCTAAGGTCACTTTGATGACGGGATCCGCCTTAAACGCCAAAGGGCGAATATAAACGTCTTGATGAAAATTCTGCCTTCGAAGCAATTCCACCGTCTGCGTAATCATCTCGTCAACGCTGTGTCCCGGATCAATTCGCATAATGGAACAGGATCGCACAAATCGTTCGTAGTGCTCTCGTAGTTTCAAAATATAGAGTTTTCCCTGCGCCTCGTTGTAATAAGCACGAATTCCTTCAAAACATCCCGTACCGTAATTCAGCCCATGAGTCGCAACTGACACCGTAGCCTGATCGAGAGGCACGAATTCATTTTTGAAATATGCTAAGGGCACACATATTCCTCCTAATTTTAGAAGAGTATATTCAAGACAAATAATAACAGGAAGTTCTCTATTGTGGAAACTCAGCCCATATACGAAATATTCTTGTTGGCCTAATTCCAACGCCTTCGCATTAGGATTTTTAGCGTGATTTTGATATTATGTAAGGTACCATCCACATAATAGGGATCGTAACAACCGACTCATCATGACGAAAGGAGCGCTGCGTCTTATGTCCAAGAAGCCTATTTCCTTCAAGAGCCAAAGCCGTCGCCGCCGCCTGGAAAAACAATACCGTCCCCGGCCGCGCAAACAAGTCCATGAATGGGACGACTTGGTTGACTATTGGCGTATCTTTATTCGCAACCCATTCCAGTTAGCGGGACGAGCGGCGTGGACAGAGCGCATGTTGTGGAGCAACGCTATTCTGGCGGGCTTGCTTGCGGCGCTCCGAATATTAGTGTTCTCGGGCTTTCACCTCCTCGTCCTCCTAAGTGTAACTATTAATCGGTTGTTCGATGCATTTCTTTTTTATTACGCCCTCACCTGGCTCGTCGTCTGGGTGCTGAACCGCACTGAACCAAGTCAAAGACGTTATGACGTGGACATATTGCGCAGACAAGCTATCGTGTATTCGGGATGGCTCGTAATCATCGTGCTGGCTCAGTGGATTCCGTTTCCGTATATCCCTAGCTTGCTGAGCATTGTGGTTGCCTTCTTTGGGGTGCGGGCTGTTCGCTGGCTGTATAATGTCACGTGGGTCCGCTCCGCTGTCAGTGTCCTCACTGGGACGGCCACCATTTGGGTGCTCATCGCAATCCTTAACCGAGTATCCGGGTTATAAGTTTGTGGTGAAGGATTTTTCAACCCCAACATACCTCATAAGATGGCTCAGGTTGAAAGACAGCCCAGTAGAGGAATTGGTATCAGAGGAGACCAACGCAAGGCGTAGTGGAAAAGACAGGGGGTCCTCCTCCGCGCAAGCGAAAGACCTGGCCCACCGGGGATTGGCTTGCACTTCGCACACGGGCTAAATGACCTTGCGTGATGATTTTTGACGGCGTTCTCGTTATGCCACTTAATGCTAACATTGATACTGTCTTGGGCCTGAGTGATCTTATCATGTATGAACCCAAAAGAGTCATTCTCAGAACCTTTCTTCCCGTATCACGTTCCCAACACTTGTGAGGAGGTCCCGCACTCAATGAATATTGCCATTGTCAGCCGCAAGTTGTCCGGCCGCGGTGGCATGGAAACCGCCATTCAAACGCTCGCGCACACCGCCCGGGCCAAAGATGTTCCACTGATGCTCTGGGCGATGGGACACCTCGAGAATACGGAGTGGCTTGTTGATATTCCCTACCGCTCTGCGAAGATTGATCGGGGCACTGGACACCGATTACAACTTAGAGCCAAACTTCCCTTTTATATCGTGGCTTTAGCTCGTATGTTGAACCAAAGTCAGGTCGATACGCTTTTGATAACCGATCCCATATTTGCTGAGGCCGCCTACAGAGCTCGTTATCTCACGGGGCGCCGGGTTCGGATTCTCTCATGGCTTCACTTTTCGCTCGACAAGTTGGCCAATGTTTCCAGTTTAGCAAGAGCGGACGGACATCTGGCCATTTCGCAGGGAATCAAGCGCCAACTGCAAGCACTGAATATTTCGCGGCCTATCCACGTCATTCATAATCCCCTGCCTTTTGCCTTTAATCCGCCGAAACCGCAACATCCCGCACCGGGGCGGCTCTTATATGTGGGCCGGTTAAGCAACCACCAAAAGCGGCTCGATCTGTTATTCCAGGCGCTTTCACAGATTGACGGTGTCTGGACATTGGACATCGCGGGTGACGGTCCCGACTTAGCCTGGCTGCGGGACAGGGCTAATCAACTCGGCATCAACGACAGAATCGCCTTTAGGGGCTGGCAATCAGATCCGTGGAGCATCTGCCAACCGTCTGCCTTGGTCCTCACCTCTGATTTTGAGGGATTTCCCATGGTTCTGGTCGAAGCCTTGGCACGCGGAATTCCCGTGGTAGCGACGAATTGTCCCACTGGGCCCGAAGACATCGTAGAAAATCATAAGAATGGACTGTTGGCGGAACCGGGTTCGGTTACAGCCATTCGCGATGCGGTGCAAATGGCCTTGGATCCCGAATGGCCGTGGGAATGGACCGCACAAGACATTCAAAAGAACACGCTCACACACTATAATGCTTCGCGCGTTTTTGACAAAATGTCCGAGGCCATTGTCTCTATTCCCGAGCGGTGAGAAGTTCCCACGTATCTTGAATCATACGGTCGATATCGTGCGAATAGCGTGGCTTGAACCGTAGTTCCGTTTGGGCTTTATGGATATCCGCGACTAAAACCGGTGGGTCTCCCGCTCTTCGTGGCAACCTGGCAGGATTAACCGGGAGACCGGTAACCCGAGCAAACCCATTCATGACCTCTTGAACCGAATGCCCGTGACCAGAGCCCACATTAAAGGCTGCCGACACGCCGCCCTCTTGTAGGTAATGGGCTGCCAGCAAATGAGCCTCTACCAAATCATGCATATGAATATAATCCCGAACAGCGGTTCCGTCTGGCGTGGGGTAATCGGTCCCATAGATCTCGGGTTGTTCGTGCTGCGTCAATGCCATCGCAATCCGCGGCAACAAATGAGTTTCCGGGATGTGGGATTCCATGACCCCTTCCACGCTCCCGGCTACGTTAAAGTAGCGGAGAGCCACCCATGGTTGGACATAAGCTTTATCATAACACCGCAGTATTTCCTCAAATTGCCATTTAGTGATTCCATACGGACTGATTGGTGCTTTCACTGTCTCCTCCGGTATCGGAACAACCTCCGGAGTGCCATAGACAGCCGCAGACGACGAAAAGATTACTGGAATAGATCCCTTTTTTCGAATGTAATTGAGCATAACCAACGGGGCCACGAGATTTTCCTGAAAATATGTCGCCGGTTCCCGAACGGATTCAGACACTACGATCAACCCGGCACAATGATAAATCACGTCAACGTGATACGTCTCGAAAATGTTCTCCCAAATCTGTTCATCGGCTATCGAGCCATGAAAAACCGGAACATCAAGAACCTGGCTGGGAATATTCCGATAATCTAGCACGACGGGAATTTCCCCGCGTTTCTTTAACACAGCTGCTAGCGACTGTCCCACATACCCAAGCCCACCCGTAATAACAACGGCATCAGATTTAGACATTTCCCGGAAAGCCTCCCCTCGCTTAATATCGCTATGGTATCACGCTTTTTCAGGCGAAGCTATGTTCCCGCCAAACCCAGCAGCCAACCAATACCCGCCCCCACCGCTGCCGATAGCGAGGCTAGAACGCCGAACTGCAGGCTGCTCACAACGACGGGGCTGCCCGTGAGTCGGCCCTTAATGGCTCCCACGGTAAGGGCCGCCATGAGAGAAAGGAACCAGGCCAAATCCCTAGCCAGTAACGTGGGAAGCGGGAGCAAGAACGGCAAGATAGGAGGGCTGGATCCCACCGCCACGGCAATAGCCATGGTTACCGCATTCGCGAGGGGAGTCTCGTGATGACTAGGATGAACACCTAGAGCTTCCCGAATCATAAATTTCAACCAGCGTGGACGGCTGGAGATGATGTCTTGGCGGATCCCCGCGATCTCTCTGTCTGGAATACCAATTTCCTCTAACAGTTCCCGCACTTCATGCGCTTCCTGATGAGGGTGGTCCTGAATGTCTGCACGTTGTTCTCTAATTTGTTGCCGCACCCAGTCGTTCTGTGACGTGGTAGCTAGATAGGAACCCATGCTCATAGACACCATCGCAGCGCCTACGGACGACAGACCGGCGATCACAATGGATCCGTGGGGCTGGTGCGAGAGCGCTTCGCCTGAAACCAGGCCCACGGTCGCGACAAGGCCATCGTTGACACCAAAAATGGCTTCTCTCAATAGCACTCTGAGATTCAAACCGAGTTTCCGCGGCTTGTTTCCTTCACCGGCTGTCACTGGCTTCGTGCCGTTGCCGCGCAATATGGACATACCAACCCCTCCTCAAGGGGATTGTCTGCCATTTGAGCTTCCCTTATTCCCGATCTTATGGATCGGATTGCCTGAGAGAAGATCCGCGAAACATCGTCAAGAACTTGAGAGCCCGTCTTCCGCTCCAAACAGGCGCCGGCGACCGCTGATCACAGAATAGGGGCGAACCAGTCGCCCACAAGCGCGGAACAATGGGTGCAAAGAGGATGGAATGACGACTTCCTGAACCCAGTTTGTAACGACATTCCCCTATCAGCGGATGGCCAAAGCGGCCGTCGACAGACCCCGAAACAACTATTTCAGGGCCTGACGGATTATGTCCAGGTCATCCTCGTTCATCCTAGACACCGGGATGGCATGGAGATCCCACCATTTCAAATCCAATAACTCCTGCGATTCGGGAACCAGTGATTCCGGCAATTCCGATCCTGTTTGAACTTGATAGTAGAAACGCAAGGAATGAAATGGATAACGAAAAAAGGTTATGAAGCTCTCTCGCATTCCGATCATAGTCTTGATCTGAACAGTGAGACCAGTCTCTTCGAAGAACTCCCGAACGAGTCCGGATTCCAAGGACTCCCACGGCTCGGTTCCCCCTCCGGGCAAGTCCCATTTTTCGGTAAACTTTGATAGGGATAAGAGAATTTTATCATCTTGGATTAAGAGACCATACGCCCCGGGACGAAACCGAACTTCCTGGGGAGGAAATTCATGAATACGGCCAGACAAATCCGGGATTTTAATCGGTTGTTTAGGTGGGTGAGGTCTTGGCATAATTAGCCCCTTCTCTCTGAGTGCGTTTCTCTGCGCGTTCGGCAGCCCGTTCCAAGTAGACAGCAATATGCTGCACAGATTCAGTGTTCCCATTGAGTCTTGACATGCCCTGGCGCATTTGCAAATGACACCCGGGGTTGTTGACAATAAGGACATCCGGTGCAATGGTCGTTAACAGCGCCATTTTACTCTCCAATATCTCCGACGCCCACGCGGGATGTTCAATGTTATAGGTGCCCGCTGATCCACAGCAACGATCCTGTTCAGGGTAGGAAATAAAAGTGTCCCCGGCAACCGTGCGAAGAAGCGCAACCGAGTCCTCACCAGCGTGTTCGACGTTAACCAAGTGACACGAATTCTGCAAAACGACGCGCTGCCCTTGACCTTCCAAAGGGACTTTTTGAGACACCTCCCGAAAAACGGTAGCCCAATCGCGAACGCGTTGACTGAATCGCCGGGCCCTTTCGGACCACAACGGGTCGTCGGCCAGCAGCTCGCCGTACTGCATCAGCATTGCCCCGCAACCCCCAGCCGTGTTGACAATAAGGGAGTCGTTGACGTCTTCAAATGCTTCAATATTATTCCGGGCCATCGCTTTGGCATCTTCAGTATATCCGCTGTGCAGATGCAATGCCCCGCAACAGCCCTGTCTTTCTGGGCTCACTGTCGCAATTCGGCCCCGCCCCAGCAAATTTTTCGCCGACTGATTCGCATCCGAAAATTGCGCCTGCATCACACAACCTTCAAAAAATTGAACGGAAGCCTCCGGCGAAGCATTCGCGGTCAACGGAGGAATGTTCTGTTCCTTGTAGCCCAGTAATGGAATTAACGGTTTCAAAGGCCTTGGCTGAATGACACGCATTATCCGCTCACCAAGTCTAACGGCCGTGCGTAATCGACCCGGCCGTTTAACAAGCCGCAGAATCTGTCTCACGGCAAAAGACATGGGGCGCGCCCGGGTTTTCCGGAGAAGATTGCGGCCCGATTCCAAGACACGATGATACCGCACCCCTGACGGACATGCGACTTCACAAGCTCGGCAATCCAAACAGTAGGTTAGGGATTCTTCCAAACCCCGTCCTACATCGATTTCACCGTGAATGGCGGCCTCGACCATGGCAATCCGTCCTCGGGGCGAGTGCAACTCGTTGCCGGTTAGCTGATAAGTCGGACAAGCAGGCAGACAAAATCCGCATTTATTGCAGTGTTGAATTTCTTCCATGGCCACAGGCCATGATGGCTGCGCGTTGATAATGCATACCCCCTACTCCTTAACGATTTTTGAGAAAATACCATGGGGATCGAAAACCTTTTCCAGCCGGGACGTGATCTTCTGCCATGCCGATTCCACCGACTCTTGCCAGTACCCATCTCGGCTTACACCCCGAGTCAGTCCCGGCACCACCGGCAGTGTACACTGAGACGAATAGAGTTCGTAAGCCCCGCTCCCCGGATAAATGATCGCCGACAGATCTGGAACCGCTTCTATCTCTTTCACCACGTCCGTAAGTTGCGCCGTTTTTGTTCCGCCTTCCCCCCAACTGCCATGCCGCAAGCTCTCATCCTGCAGTTTTTGCCGAGTCTCTTCCCATTCCCTCCATGGCTCAATATCGTTGTCGCTCCAATGGACATCGAGCCCATTTTGCCCACAAAGTGACTCCACCGTTTGCTGGGTGACACTGACTCCCCCAGCCTGGTGAGCCATCCACAGACGAGGCTGCTCATTATTCCACCGGGTCAATACCATACCCTCTGGACGATTGGGATGATGACTCATTTGAACGCCCAGTTCCAACAATGGCTGAATTTGAGGGTTCATAACATAGCCCCATAACCGGCGGGCAGGGTATGGCCTGAGACGCAAAATCACCCGGGAAATGACACCGAGCGTGCCCCAGGAACCAATTGCCAATTTAGCCACATCGTACCCTGCCACGTTCTTCATCGTCTTGCGACCAAAATGCATGGAATCTCCCAAGCCGTCCACCCATTCGAGTCCCAGCACCACATCGCGCCATCCCAGCAAAAAACTGTGACGCCAATGGCGGGCATTGGACGCAATCAACCCTCCGACAGTGTCATTTCCCGAACTGGGAAGAAAAGGAATATCCAGTCCATCTGCCCGCAGCAACTGTAATAGCTGTTTTCCTTGCATCCCCGCTTGCACCTCAATCGTGAGGTTATCCCGATCATAGTCCATGACCCCATTCAACGCGGATGTAATTAAAGGGGTGTCTGGGGCTCCCCCTACCAAGCGCCATCTTTGAAAACCGCCCCCAATGGAAAGGCGGAGACCATCTTGTCTCGCCTGCACAACCGCATCCCGAAGCTGCTGCAGATTTCCGGGATTCCAGTTATGCACCCTGTTTCGCAATTCCTTTGGTGGTGGGGAATCCGCAGGGGATCCGGAAGGGGGAAACACCACTTTTAGAGGGTTAAATAAACCCTCTGGGTCGAAGGCTCTTTTGATGTTCGCCATCACCGAACGTTCCTTGTTCCCATACATGAGTTCCAAATTTTCGATCTTATCAAGACCAATACCGTGTTCTCCGGTAATCGCCCCTCCCCGCGCCACGCAGGCTCGCAGGATCGCACGATCGGCTTGCTTCATGCGCCGCAGTTCGTCGGCATCCGCTGGATCATAAGTAATAATCGGATGAAGATTACCATCGCCCGCGTGAGCCGCACAAAAAATATCAAATCCGAATTCACGGCCGATATTTAAAACATCGTTCATCATATCGGCCAACAAGGGGCGGGGAACGGTGACATCTTGGATCCATAAGTGGGGAGCCAGCCTTGCCGCAGCCCCGTAGTGAGCCCGGCGGCCACGCCAAAAGGCATCCGCTTCCAAATCCGTCGCAGCAATTTTTAGTTCCTGTACCCCTTGTTGACTCAGTATCGCCCGGATTTTTCCCACCTGCGCTGAAATTTCTGCTGAATCCCCATCCACCTCGATTAACAAAACAGCGCCAGCATCCACTGGATAGCCCGCATGCACGAACGATTCGACCAACTGTAACGACTTTTTGTCCAGGAGTTCTAGCGTAGAGGGCACGACCTGGCCGGAAATTATTGCCTGAACCGCCTCGAGAGCTTGTTCCGGTGAGGCAAAGACCGCTAGCATCGTTTGCGTCGTCTCGGGTTTGGGCCAGATATCAAGCACTATCCGCGTTATCACAGCCATAGTTCCCTCGGAACCTGTCAAAATGCCGGTAAAGTCCAGTCCGGTTCGAAAATCTCGTGCCGTGGGCGTCCAGAGCAGACTGCCATCTCCCAGTACCACCTGCAAACAGACTACGTGATTCGTCGTCACGCCATATTTTATGCAATGCGGTCCCCCTGAATTTTCTGCAACATTCCCCCCGAGAGTCGAAATTTTATGGCTCGCGGGATCCGGAGGATAGAAAAAGCCGTGTGCCGACAACGCTTGTTGCAGATCGGCATTGATGACCCCAGGTTCCACTTCCGCCACCCGGCTCACTGTATCCAGATCAAGAATGCGACGCTGCCGGGTCAAAACCAGAATCAGTCCCCCTAATACCGGAGTGGTGCCACCGCTCAAATTGGAGGATGAGCCTCGGGCAATAAGATAAACATGGTGGCGAGCGCACATCGTGACCACTTGTTGCACTTCTTCACTGCCAGTGGCAAACACGACCACATCCGGAACACATCTCTCGCCGGTGGCATCGTAACTAAAAGCGAGACGCTGGTCGTAATCATCCAGAATCTGAGAAGACTCTACCACCTGTTTCAACTCCCGGATGAGGGCCGCGAGTTGATCGCCATCGACACGTTGTTGATGCGCAGTGAGATAGCTACGATCAACCTGACCGGTGAGAACCTTTGTATCCATCAACTTCGCGGCGCGCAGGCTCCGTCCTTCAAGGCGGAGGAGAGCGCCGCTTCCCCCCTTCTTAGGGATTCACAGGCCACTTTGTCCCCTGCCAGTCGTCTCCTCGTTGTTGTGAGCGGCAGTGTTTGGCTTGTCTCCGGGTTAGCCCGTCCGCGCGCTTTTGGCATGGTCTGTTCAGATGCCCGTCTGCTTCTCGCGTGCAATCAAAGCGGCGATGAGCTCCCGACTTTGAAACCCCAATATCATCTTTACTACCGTACCAAATGCCGAATCGGGAACCCGTATCGCTCCGTCCGACAGGATTGACAGGTGTTCTCGCCTGGGCTTGCCCAACTTTGCACACGTGAAAGGACAGACGCAACATGTTCCGGTGTGCTTTTGTCGACGCACAGAGCATCGTCGTCACGCGCGTTCGAAAAATTGGGGTCAGAGGCGTCTCCATCCGGGCCCGGTTCTCCACAGGGCTTTCGACAACCAACTCGGCCGCATTTAACTGGTCATGGAACCACCGTCGGAAGGCTGCTATCAGGGCCGCATTTTGTAACGGCCTGTTCGTCCGGGCCCGAATTTCAGGATAGCCACACTCTCCCGCCGCACAATGTTTGTTCCCGAGATTCAAGGGCCGTCTCGCCAGAACCAAGTTTTCGAACTGAGTCGTTCCTCCCCGACGAAGGGCTCTACGGCCATCCGGCCGGGCCAGGATATTCGCCTCGTGAACACTCTCTCCAAAGGAGGTGGCTTTGGGATCTTGTGTCCCGTCCCAGATTATGACTACCCCCATCGCCTTGCTCCCATGATCGAACCGGGTCTGCATCGGCTGAAAGATGGATGGCCGCGCCGTATGCTCCTTAAGATCACAGTGAACGGCTCCCTTCTGTGAGTGACGCTCCGGCCACGTTCGGACAACTGGCGGACCCCTTTGTCGGCGCAGGGTATCAGCTGTCTCTTCGGTCGAGCGACAATAACAACCAGCGAAATGGGAAATTTGCCTCCCTCGTCACTCCTCGTAGGAAAATGCGTGGCGGACCCGTTCGAATCCAGACTTCCGTCGGCTCGCCTAAGACCACCGTGCCGTTTGCACAGGCTATTAATGGCGGCCCCCAAAACGCGGAATCAGAGAAGTGGACCACGGCATGTTCTGACTGAAGGGGTCCTAATAGACGAGACGAATTCCGGCCAGCAAACTTCCCTTGCGCGATTCCCCCATTCTTGATATGAGAAAGCCCGGCTTTGGGGACGTTCTGTGTCGGTGAGCCAAGGAGTCCCTAGTTGAACACCAGCATAATCCAGGGCGACACAGTATAGGAAATTCCCATGGCTACCAGATGAGAGCGTAACCCGGCAAGGGTCGGCGGCGCATTTCAATGAACCGCCGCAGATCCTCCGTTAAGGGTGTTTTCTGGTATTCCGGATCCTCATCCTCATCCTCGGTGTCTTTGGAGATTTCCTCCATAGTATAGAGCTCATCCAGTGTATCGATGCGGTCGATAAAAAGTACCCCTTCCAAATGATCCACTTCATGCTGAATAATACGTGCATCAAACCCTTCAAAGCCCCGGCGCCAGGGACGCCCCTGTGTATCGGTACCGGACAGTTCAATGTACTCCGCCCGGCGTGTCGGACCATATATTCCGGGCACGCTCAAACATCCATCATAATCTTTGACTTCGCCTCGTGCCCTAATGATTTTCGGATTAACGATAATTTCAGGCGTCTCCATTTTGGTTCCTTTCCAAATAAACAGCCGCTTGGGAGACCCGATTTGCGGCGCAGCGATTCCATACGCAGCCACAGTCGGCCAGGTATCGAAAAGGTCCGTGAAAAGCCGTTGGATGTCGGTTGAAAAGGTTTTAATCCGTGTCGTTCGAGTCCGCAAGAAATCGTTTTGTGTAGAAATTGACCAAATAGCCTGTTTCAATAGACTCCCCTCATCTGCAACGGTGCTTGCTATTCTTACTCCCATTCGAGTATACCTAAACGTCTAAAACGCTCCATAATGTAATCGACCGGAGTATGTTCCACTCCATTATACCCGGGTTTGGTGTAAACGTTCAGGGCATCCGGAAAGGCCTCCCGTAATATCCTTCGGATACGACGGCCTGCAGCATCCGCATCCGTAAAGATTACAACAGTATGGTGCTTTACCGCTTTGCGAATACGCTCTAAACGATCCTGGTTTGGAATTCCGAAGGTCGGAATAATAGGAACTTCAGGAGGAAGAACGGCTTGCAGGCGTGAACGATCATTTTTCCCTTCGACAATAATCGCGAAATTTTCGTCACCCATAGCAAAATGACCTCCTTAGGAGCAGTGCAACTGTAACGCCGTATTCAAAAATGGCACTGTTCCAAAGTCAATCCCACTTGTACTGCGGCTTCTGGCACAAAATCCCGGGCATTGACCATGGCTTCTTCCAAAGTCATAGGCCCCGGTGTCACCGGATAAATCAGCTTCATGCCCTTACGATAGAAATCCTCCATCAGTCCTTCACGACTTCCTACAATCGCCGCCACGGACTTTCTGGCCCTATGGGTCCGTATGATAATGCTGTCTACCAGCTTTCCTCGCAAAGTCTGCGATCCAGCCGCCCTTCCCCGGTTATAATGCACTCAGCCCACTTTATCCATTTATCTAGTGAAAGCCCCCTCGGCAATGGTCTCGGACCCGAACCGCACTGAAGGCTGCCATCCAGGGCCAGTACCGCAAAACCCATTCCTCCGGCGGGCAGATTCTTCTTGAATCACTTGGGCATAATGTTTCATGTGCCGGTCCAACTTGGACAATCGTTCACGAGCTACACCCTTCTGAGGGCCAAACATGAATACCGCTCCGAAATCTCCGGTCCAAGGAACCTTCACATCAATAAGTCCCGTCAAAGCAATAGAGAAGGTTTGGATCTTCGCAGTGCTCACATCTTCTAGTGATCGGCCTTCCGGAGTCAACGGGCAGTGGCGGGAACCCAAGAACCCAGAGCCGAGTGCCGCCGTCAGTGCACCCCGTCCCCCCTAACGCCACCACAATCCGTTTCACTCGAGGATGATGCAGAGCCTGTTCGATCAGTTGACCCGTACCGTAACTCGTGGTTGCTTCGCCTCCACGAATCCGCTCTTGAGCATCCACAAAACCTGAGCTCACTGCCGCATCAACTACTGCGGTATCATTCCACAGCACCCAGTGGGCTGAATAGCGACGTTCATAAATGTCCTGCCACTGAGAGAAAATGATCTCGCCGCCCAAGAACTGGGCGACACACGCCGTCCCTTCACCACCGTCCGCCACCGGGAGTGTGTGAGCCGGCCAAGACGGAAAGACTTCCAATAACCCGGCTTCAACCGCATTGCCGGCTTGTTGGAAAGATAGGGAACCTTTAAAGGAATCGACAGCAACCAGTACTTTCACCTTAAAGCCCCTCCTGCTGACTATTTTACCATTGCTAAGTTTCGTTTCCACTTGGGTCGGCTTCAGTATTCATTTTGTAAGAGACATATATTCTTACAGAATCCCTCTGGTATACTTAAAGACGGTTTGGCGCAACTGATCGTCTTTTGCGGAAAGACTTCCCTGTCAAGAGTCAACCACCCCGGCCTAAAGGCTGGGGCGTGTGAAAGCTCCATCGGTTGACCAGCTTAAACTGCTTGAATCGACAAAGGCTTCACGGCCTTGGGGAGCGATCGGGTCCGGGCGACCGACAAAGCTAGCGCACAGATACTCATCACGACCGATACACAGATCCATCCAACGACGAGCTATTAACACTGTCGTATTATCCAACGTGGTAAGGGCTCGGGGGACCAGAAAACACGTAAGCGAAGGAAGGAGAACACACTATGCACGCAATCACATTTGGAACCCAGAATGCTTATGCTCCATTAGGTCAGGGAACATGGAGAATGGGAACCGACCCGTCGTTATTCGCGCAGGAAGTCGAAATACTGCGCGACGGCATAAGGCAAAATTTGCGAGTCATCGATACGGCTGCCATGTATGCCGATGGAGGCGCCGAAAAAGTGGTCGGAGAAGCGGTACGCCCTCAACGCGATACCGTGTTCATCGTCACGAAAGTTTGGCCTACACACGCGAGTTACGATGGCGTTCTTTCTTCCTTGAAGAACTCCCTGGAGAGACTCGGAACCGACTATGTCGATTTGTTTCTTCTGCACTGGCCGAGCGCTCATTATCCCTTAAAGGAAACCATGCGTGCTATGGCGGCAGTTTATGACAAAGGCTGGGCCAAAGCCATCGGAGTGAGTAATTTCAATGTGGATTTACTGAGACAGGCCCAACAGTTGCTCGGGTCAATCCCTTTGACTGCCAATCAGGTAGAGTACTCTTTAATGGCCCGGGCAGCAGAGATCACGGTCATTCCCTACTGCCAGGATCACAACATGACCGTGATGGCCTATTCGCCCATCAAGCACCTGAATTTGCTGCCCCACCACAGTGCGGAAAGAACGACTCTCAAAGATATTGCTGCGCAGTACGGTGTCACCGAACAAACCATAGCTCTAGGGTGGGTGATCCGCCACTCCGGCGTTATTGCCATCCCCAAAACATCCCACAAAGACCATCTTCTCTCCAATTTACGAGCAATCAATATCCATCTAACCAAGGAAGACATCAAACGCTTAGACCGAGTCTTCCCCCCGTCATCCGAAGATTTGCCTGTCCAGAGGCTCTGAAAACTCCCTGAATTCACGCCTTGGATTCAATCGTCCGTCGCATTATTCTGTTCCCACCACGACAGGAACAAGTCAAGAGACTGACGCCGCACACGAATTTCGTCGGCACGTTCTTTTAAACACTCAATCCCCTTCTGGGTAATATGATAATAACGTTTGGGGGCCCCTTGCTCTTCCGTTACCCATGAAGACGTTAGGGCTCCCTGGCTCTCTAAATCACGCAATAATCTGTAAACTCCACCACTGTCGATGCTCCAAACCGGAGGAAGCTCGTCTTGCAGTCTTTTAAGAATTGCTCCCCCATGCATGGGCTGCTGATATATGAATAATAAAATAAATGCTTCTAAATGTTTGCCGGTTTGATACCGTCGTGTCGGTTCTATTGGGTTTGGCATCAAAAGCCCCTCTTTTTTCATAGAATTCTCTCCCTACCTTAACAAAAAGTTCGCTCTGATGCCATTGCCCCACCAGGTTCTTACTCCGCGCGCTCAAAAAGCGCTCTGACCCAGAATGCCCCGTCCCACAATCAACGTGTGAATTTCGTAAGTTCCTTCATAAGTATCAACAGTCTCCAGGTTGGCCATATGACGAATTGCGGCGTAATCCGTGCTGATTCCGTTGCCTCCCAGCAATTCGCGGGCCATACGGCCAACTTCCAAGGCCGCCCGAGCATTATGCCGTTTGGCCAGGGAAACCTGAGTATAGGCCAATTGGCCTGATTGATACAAGATCCCCAATTGCCTCGCCATTAATTGCATATTTAATAAACGGGTTTGCATGTCGACAACCCGTTCCTGGACCAATTGCTTGGTCGCAATAGGCTGTCCGAAGGCAATTCGGGTTGTCGCGTATCGGGCGCATTCTACTAAACAGTCCATCGCGGCACCAATAGTCCCCCACACAATGCCGTAACGTGCCTGGGTTAAGCAGCTTAAAGGCGCCCCCAAACCCTCAGCATGAGGAAGACGCATATCCTTGCCCACTCTCACATCATCCAAATAAAGTTCCGATGTCGCCGACATACGCATGGACGCTTTAGTTTTAATTGGGCGTGCCGAAAATCCTTGTGTTTCTGTGGGCACAATAAAACCCCTTACCGCTCCCGCTTCATCTTTTGCCCAGACGATAGCCACATCGGCTATGTGTCCGTTGGTAATCCACCTCTTTGCTCCGGAAATCACATAAGCATCTCCATCTTCGCGACACCGGGTCAGCATAGATCCAGGGTCTGACCCCGCATCGGGCTCAGTGAGACCAAAACATCCAATAATCTCACCGCGCGCCATAGCGGGGAGATACGTTCGGCGCTGTTCTTCCGATCCGTACCGATATATAGCGTACATTGCCAAAGCCCCTTGAACCGAAGCAAAGGATCTTAATCCCGAATCTCCTCGTTCCAATTCCTGCATCATCAGTCCATATACTAAAGGCGAGACGCCGCTGCCTCCATATGCTTCTGGTAAGTTAGGACCGAACACCCCTAAGTGGCCGAGTTCAGGAATAAGCTCACGGGGAAATTCTCCTTGTTGCCACCATTGCCCGGCATACGGCTTCACGTGCTCATCAACGAATTGGCGAATCATATGTTGAACGTCCCGTTCCTCATCGGTCCATAGGCTGGACACTTGAAAAAAATCCTCAATCTTTTCGGTGATTTCAGCTTCTGTCATTTTCATTGCCATAAACCTTCCTTTCTTCTCTGGCGAGTCAAAACGGTACACATCTCCAAATTTCGACGAACGGTATTCCTCTGGCTTTAACTTCTTTCCTGGCCAGGCGCAAGAAGAAGGCCTAGCGGCCATTCTCCTCGGCAAAAGCTAAGTCTAAAATACTCATCGCCTCCTCCAGCATATCAGGCGGTGTGTTAAGCGGAGCCAAAAAGCGGATCACGTTGCCATAAATACCCGCTTTCAACAGGATTACTCCATGCGTCAAAGCACGGCGCAAGATTCTGGTGGTCATTTCGCTATCAGGTTCTTTTGATTGCGGATCTTTGACAAGCTCAATACCCACCATAGCTCCGAGTCCCCTGAGATCTCCAATCACCGGATACTGTGTTTGCATAGCACCCAGACGGTTCATAAGGTATTCTCCCTGACGCTGAGCTTGACTTAGCAAATCCTCCTCCTCAAAAATGTCTAAAACCGCGTTTGCCGCCGCTGTCGCCAAAGGATTACCAACATAAGTTCCCCCGAGTTGCGAGTCATCGGGTCCATTCATGACTTCTGGCCGTCCCATGACTCCCGACAATGGCACTCCGTCCGCAATCGATTTGGCCATGGTCAGCAGATCGGGACGAATACCGGCATGTTCAGTGGCAAAAAACTTTCCGGTACGCCCAAAGCCCGTCTGAATTTCATCCACAATCAGGAGAATCCCATGGCGTTGTGTGAACTCGCGAAGCCACGGCAAAAACCCCGACGGCGGCACGACGAACCCCCCTTCACCTTGCACGGGTTCCACAATGACAGCAGCTACATCTTCTGGCGCCACCTGCAACAACAACGACTGTTCAATGGCCTGAAAACACTTTTCAGTACAGTCGTGCGAACCACGACCGTCAGCGTAGGGACAGCGAAACGGATAGGGATACGGAGCGCGATAGACTTCCGGAGCAAAAGGTCCCATGCCCGCTTTATATGGATGGACTTTACTGGTTAGGCTCATGGCCATCAGCGTGCGGCCGTGAAACGCCCGTTCAAAAGCAATAATTCCACTGCGCCTGGTATAAGCCCGAGCAATCTTAATCGCATTCTCCACGGCCTCCGCACCAGAATTCAGAAAAACGGTGGTGGCCGGACCGCCACCGGGAAACCGGGCATTCAATCGTTCGGCTAATCTCACATAGCTTTCATAGGGAACCATGGTAAAATCGGTATGTAAAAATCGGTCGACCTGTTCGTGAAGGGCTTTCCTGACCTTGTCGTGAGTGTGTCCGACGTTTAATACGCCAACACCACCCGATAGGTCAATAAAAGTATTGCCGTCAATATCGGTCAAGAGACTGCCGTGAGCCCTATCCACGGCAATCGGCGCATAAACTGATGTGGCGCGAGGTGTTGCTTGATCTATACGCGATACCACCGATCGTGAGCCGGGACCCGGAATTTCCGTCTTTAATGCAATATATTTTGTGGTCGTTGCCATAAGGATCCTCCTCTAAAGTCAGTATTTTAGAATGCCGGGAAACACCGGCCAAGGTTTTCTAATCATCAATCTGAGCTCTTTGCAGCCTGCCGCTATAATCCACATACACCGCTTTCCATTCAGAAAAGAAGTCTAAAGCGGCGGTGCCGGATTCCCTGTGCCCGTTTCCGGTACCCCGGGTACCTCCAAAGGGCAGATGAATTTCCGCGCCGATTGTGCCCGCATTAATATAGATGAGGCCGGTAGCCAAGTCCCGGATGGCCTCAAAGGCAGCATTCACGTTGCGGGTGAAGATCGAAGAGCTCAAACCATACGTTACCTGGTTATTAGCCTCAATAGCCTCTGGCAACGACTTCACCTTAATCATGGATAATACGGGGCCAAAAATCTCTTCCTGGGCTATGCGCATTTTCATGGACACATTCGTAAACAAGGTTGGCAGGAAGAAATGCCCCGACGCTAAACCAGGGTCATGGGGAACGTCGCCGCCTGTTTCCAGATAGGCCCCTTCCTCCTTGCCAATTTGGATATACTTCTTGACCTTTTCTACAGCCTGTTTATTAATTAGAGGTCCCACGTCGGTTTTTTCGTTCAGTCCGGAACCCAGCGTTAATTTTTCAATGCGTTCTTTTAAACGATCTCGCACAACATCATAAATTCCTTCTTGGACAATCAGACGTGAACAAGCTGTACATCGCTGGCCAGTGGTGCCAAAAGCGCTCCAAATGATCCCGTCGACAGCCAAATCCAAATCTGCATCATCCATCACGATAATGGCATTTTTCCCGCCTAATTCCAAGGACACCCGCTTTAGTTCTCTTCCCGTCACCTCCGCCACGTGGCGCCCAGTTTCGTTGGATCCGGTAAAAGATATTAACGGCACATCGGGATGATGAATCAAAGCCTCGCCAATCTCCGTCCCCGACCCAAAGACTAGATTGACGGTGCCGGCAGGCATCCCCGCTTGTTCCAAAATTCTTACCAGTTCATATGCCAAACGCGGAGTTTCAGACGCCGGCTTAAAGACCACCGTATTCCCCATGACCAGTGCCGGGAATATTTTCCATGTTGGAATAGCCATGGGAAAATTCCACGGAGTAATAATTCCCGCCACGCCAATCGGATCCCGCACCGTCATTGCAAACTTATTTGGCAGTTCTGAAGGCGTCGTCTGGCCAAAAGATCGGCGTCCCTCACCAGCCATGTAAAAGGCCATATCTATCCCTTCTTGCACATCCCCTTCCGCTTCCAGCAACACTTTACCCATTTCTTGAGTCATTTTTGCGGCGAGCTCGGCCTTGCGTTCCAACAACAACTGCCCCACACGGAATAATATTTCTCCCCGCTTGGGCCCGGGAACAAGCCGCCATGATGAAAAAGCCGCCCTGGCCGCTTCCACCGCCTGATTTAAATCCTCGGGTGTGGAGCGTGGAACCTCCCATAGAGGTTCACCAGTCGCGGGATCATAAATATTACGATACTGCCCCTTTACGGGTTCAGACCATTGGCCGTCAATAAAATTGAGTAGTCGCACACTCATCCTCCTCTATCATCGCGCAATTTGGACAATTCATTAGGTGAAGGGGAACCTTCCCCACTTAACCAGTATACTGAATCGGAGCGTTTTTGGCTTCCCAAATGGCCGTCTTTCAACCACTTGGCGTATTGCCTGCACCGTTGTTCCTTGATACAATTTTCTTATACTAAGGTACACTTCTAATCCATACTGACTGAGGAGGATTCCATTGATTCATCATTTAACGTCGGAACGTGTAGAAAGCATGGCACGAAACGGCCAAGCCGTGATCGTGGATGTTCGGGAATCCAGCGAATATCGAGAGGGACACATTCCCCGCTCACGCCACATTCCATTGGGGCAATTACTTCATCGGTTGAAGGAAGTGAACAAGGCGCACACCGTTGTCGTGGTGTGCCAAAGTGGTAACCGCTCAGCGCGTGCGTGCGAAATGTTGCAACAGGCCGGATACAGTAAAGTCTTTAACCTGTCCGGTGGCATGAAGAACTGGAAAGGCCCAGTGGAACGATAAAACGAAACCAACCCGCTTGGGCGCAAGAGTGTTGAAGCGGGTTGGTCTGCCTGCCTTATGGGCTAGCAGCGCCCTGGTTTAGGTCATCAGCAAATATTTCGCAATGTCGCTCGGGGACAGCTTCCCGGAGCTCAAGCGTACAATGCTCGCCCCCGTGGCAAAAAACTCCGTATTATAAGCAGGCACTTCAGCCTTTCCGACCTCGTCGTATGGGAAGAATGCTCCCCCAATGTTAATGCCGTTGTCAAACATCCCACTACGCATGAACACGATCTCGGTTTCTTCGACAGAATAGTCGACTTTGACACCAACAAATCCTGTAATCGGATAATCACGGGATCCGTCTTGCCGCATTTTCCGGATGGCCAACTGACGGCTTTCCATAAATCGGTCGGTGACATCCCCAAATTCCTGGTTGTACCAACTCTGCTGAATGCCAAATTTAGTGGAAAACCCGACCGGCATACAATGCCAATGGTAACCCAACGCTATACTGACGGGTAACCACCCTCGATTAAGCAACTTATAAGTTTCCTCGCCACTTAAAGGACTGATCAAGGGCCGTTTGGGAGGATTCAACCCCAAAAAGCGCACCGCCGTGCCCAGGATCGTGAAGGACACAACCGTTCCCTCCCGGCGGAATCGGTAACGGGCATTAAGAACCGCATGAGCCCCCACCGCCGAGGCTTCCTGGATCAGGCGTTCCAGAGCATCATCCTTTGCCCGGTAGTAGGCTCGGACCAGGTTTGCGGCGTCTAAATTGCTGTCAAGAAAAATATGCCCCTGGTTGTCCGTCGCAGCATGGAAATAACAAGCGCCGGTTACTTGAGCCAAAGGGTCAATTCGCAACTGTTCCACCAGAACAAAATCGGGGATGGAATAGGTACTCATCCACGGCAGTTCACCGGAAGTCGTACGGTTCAGCCGAACTTCGGCTCTTTTGGGCAACTCTCCGGATTCCAGCCGGCGCTGGTCGGCTTCAACATCTTCCAAGCTCTCGCTCTCGTATATCTTTTTGGTTAGAGGCGTCATCGCCGAATCGGGGGGCGGTTTGGACGGCCGTCGAAACAACGGCATGTGAACATCTCCCTTCCCGGAATAATGTATTAATCCACAGAATTATCATTCATAGGCAGCATCAACCCGGGAGCATTCATAGTCGCTTCCTTGAATTTTACTACGGAAGTGCCCACGGCGAAGAATTCAAGGACATGCGAATCCCATGTGTGGTTACTTTCGTGCAAGTGAACTCCGACGATCCCTTGCGCCTTTAATTCGGCCGCTTCCGTCTGCATGCGCTCCATTGAACGCTCCCGTGCGTCATAAAGTCCTTGGGTATACGGCAATAATTCACGATTTTGGCCCAACTGTCGGATAGCCGCCAAAGTCCCCTGGTGTGCCACGTGATAAACACACGATCCCATCACCAGACTCACCGGACGGTATCCCGCCTGCATCAATAAATAAAAATCCTGACCCGATAAATCGGAAGTAAAGGGTTTATCCTTTATGGTGCGATGACTCGAACCGTCCTTGGCTTTGACAGCCGTCCCGATTGCGACAAATTCGGCAATGTGCTGACCCCATTCGCGATGACTGACTTGAAGGCGGACTCCTATAATCCCGTCGGCCTTCAACGCATCCGCTTCCTCTTCCATCCTAGTCATGGCCAATTCGCGAGCGTTATACATCGCCTGCGACAAAACCGTCATTTCCTGATTCTTCGTCCAATTGGCCTGTTGATAGCCGATATGATAGATCGACGACCCCATCACCATTCCCAATGGCGTGAAGCCCGCCTCTTCCACAAGAATGAACTCGTTCACGGATAAATCGCTGGTAAAAACAAAGTGTTCCGCTTCTTGATGAAGACGCGATAACGCGTCCTCGGGCAAATCCGAGTATTCTGCCATAATTCATTTGACCTGTGTGGTGTTCAGGTCACCCTCCCTTCAGGATTCATGACTACCAGTATAACAAATTACCTTTCCCAAGATGTGAGCACACGTATGATATACTGATTGGGATACTACATAGCATATAGCGGAGGGAAACAATCATCATGGCAGATGCAATCGAAACCCTAGAGGGTTGGTACGCTTTTCATGACTTTCGGCAGATAGCCTGGCCGTCATGGAACTCCTCGTCTCAAAATGATCGAAGCGAGGCCAGAAATTCTCTGGCCTCAATCATTGCCAACTGGAATCAGACCGAGGAGGCCGGGTTAGGCAGTACAGGCGTTTATCAGATTATCGGTCATAGAGCCGATTTGCTCTTTATCAATTTGCGTTCCACCCCGCAAGAACTAATGCAAGCGGAGACGGATATTGACAAGTCGGCCATGAACCGTTTTCTGGTTCATTCCTATTCGTATTTTTCTGTCGTGGAATTAAGCAAATACCTAGTTAAAGATCAAGTCGATCCTCTCGCATTGCCGGGAACGAAAGAACGGCTGTACCCGCGTCTTCCCCATAGCCAGTTTATCTGTTTTTATCCCATGGACAAACGGCGTCAGGGGGCAGACAACTGGTACATGCTGACGACCGAAGAGCGCAGAGAAATCATGAAAAGCCACGGCGTTATTGGCCATAAATACCGAGAACGGGTTACCCAGATTATTACCGGTTCCCAGGGACTCGACGAATGGGAATGGGGAGTCACGCTATACGCTGATGACATGGTCGATTTCAAGAAATTGATTTACGAGATGCGCTTTGATGAAGCCAGCGCGAAATTTGCCGATTTTGGACCTTTTCTGGTGGGAAAACGCCTGTCTATGCAGGAACTCACGGCGTTATTAAGTTGAATCGTTCTTCACACCCTAAGTTGCCCAAACAATCGCCCACCTTCATAAACAGGTGAACATGCTTGTTCGAGACCGGATCCGGATAGCGGGTCCGGTCTCGAAACATTGTCGACGCAAAAGAACCTCAAATTCTCAAAATAGTTGAGCACATGGCATAACCTATGCTAGCATGTTAACAACCTTTCGCAGGAGTGTGCCCATCATGCATATTGGATTGATTAACCGCTATCGTCAGTGGTTGGGTCTACCGGATTTGGAACCTGTGACCTTGGGTGAAGGCAATACGCCCATGGTCCACTGGGCTACATGGAATTCTTGCCGTATATGGCTGAAACTGGAAGGTTGCAATCCCACAGGCTCGTTCAAAGACCGCGGGATGACCGTTGCGGTCAGCCAGGCTCGCCATGCAGGGGCGAAAGCGGTCATTTGTGCTTCGACTGGGAACACCGCGGCATCCGCTGCCGCGTACGCAGGCCGGGCTGGACTCAAGGCGTTTGTCGTGATCCCCAGCGGCCAAGTTGCCCTAGCCAAGATGATCCAAGCTAGTGCCTATGGTGCAACGATTCTCGCTATTGAGGGAAACTTTGATCAGGCTTTGCAAGCAGTCCGAACGGTTGCCGAGCAAGAGTCATGGATTGCTCTGGTAAACTCCGTAAATCCATGGCGGTTACGAGGACAGGAAACCGGAGCCTATGAGATTCTGGACGATTTGGGGACGATGCCTTCAGCCTTAGTGTTACCCGTGGGCAACGCAGGAAACATTTCTGCCTATTTTCACGGATTTCGCAGAAGAAACGAAGGCGTTCCGCAGATGTTTGGAATCCAGGCTCAGGGCTCAGATCCGCTGGTTCAAGGACGTGACTTGGATAACGTCACGACGATTGCGTCCGCTATCCGCATTGGCCGGCCCGCCAGTGCACATTTAGCTAAAGAAGCCGTCAGAGAATCCCACGGACAATTTCATTCCGTTCCGGACTCTGCAATTCTTCATGCCCAAGAGGAATTGGCCCACGGGGGAATATTTGTTGAACCAGCTTCTGCCGCAGCTTACGCCGGATTGAAAGTCTTGTACCGCAGAAATCTGCTTCCGACGGGGGATGTGGTCGCAATTTTAACAGGAAATGGACTGAAGGATTCCCAAACTCCAACAATGTGGGCGCATGTTGAGCCTCAGCTTGTCAAGAGCCAGCATCTCATAGAATCTATTGGACAATTCATGAACCCATAGAAAGATGGTAGAGAACGCGTGTTAGAAATTCGAGTTCCAGCCACCAGCGCCAATCTTGGTTCGGGTCTAGACAGCTTAGGTCTAGCTTTATCGCTTTATTTAAAACTAACCTATGCTTCCCAGCCCTCCTTGATCATCGAACCCCTGGGAGATGGTGCGGATGAATTGCCGCGGAACAAGGACAATCTGATTTGGAAAACGGCCGACCGATTTTACCGGGAAATGACCGGCCGCACCATCCCCTCTGGACACCTTACGGTGTCCAGTCACATTCCCTTGAGCAGGGGATTAGGCTCAAGTGCCGCAGCGGTAGTGGCCGGTTTGTTGCTGGCCAACGCCTTGTTACCGGAACCCTTAAGCCGAGAACGTCTGCTTCATACGGCCACAGCTATTGAAGGACATCCAGACAATGTTGCAGCCGCTCTCTTCGGGGGATTTGTTCTCGTTTATCAAGACTATCAACAAATCATTCGTGTCCGGAATTACCCGCCGCCCGATTTGGAATGCCTACTCGCAATCCCCCCGTATCCCGTTCCCACAAAAGACTCGCGGGCCGTTCTTCCCTTGCAGGTCCCGCGCGATGACGCCATCTTCAACGCTCAGCGCGTCGCCTTATGGATTCACGCCGTTTCTCAACGTGATTGGAGTGTGTTGCGCGACGCCGCGGATGATCGTTTACATCAATCCTACCGAACAACTCTGGTCGAAGGGCTGGACGATTTAATTTATGCCAGTTACGAGGCTGGCGCCTCGGCAGCAACCCTTTCCGGTTCCGGACCGACTGTCATGGCTCTGTCCGAAAAGAATCATGTGGACTCCATTCTTCAACGGTGGACAACTTTGGCCCATCGCTACGACTGGCCTCTCACGGTGCGCCATGTTCGCCTTGTGGGCCCCGGAGCTCAAGTAAAACATATTTATCCTGTTAACCACGAAGTTGCCGCAAGCGACGACTGACTGGTTCCCCGTTCTCTTCGACAGCATTGAATCCGGCTTGAGCTCGTATCACATAGAGTGCAGGGTCCTGCAGCAAACGCAGTTCCCTTAGCCATTCTTGCCAGGTGGCTGCACAAGCGGCACCGGCTTGAATATTCTGAGGCAGTGTCTGATACGCGTTGGGCCCAGTAATCACAGGACGTCCATAACCCAGAGCTTCCAAAATCTTGTTCTGGGTGCCGGTTCCAAGTTCGACAGGACTGATACTAATCCCGGTTCGAAGGTAAAGCGAGCGCAAATCCTCGACAAAGCCGTGAGCCACCACTCCGTCTGCATGAACAGATTGCGTGCCGGCTCCGGCTACATGAAGGACATACCCTTCATCGCGCAATGATGGCCAAACTGTGCGTAAAAACCCCTCAAGTCCCAGCCGGTTCGGCAGGTAAGCCAAATTGGCCACGAACAATAATTCGTGCGGGTTACCCGGCGGCAGTAAATCCTTTTGATGCACGGCATTGGCCACGACCTTCGCATCGATCTTCCGATCGGTCAACCATTTTTGATCCTGCCACCCGCTAACCCACGTTTCCGTAAAGCGCCTGGCCCAGTAAAGTTCCACTTCTTCGATATTCCAGAGTAACATTCGCCGAACGAGGCCGGTGTGAAACTTCTTAAGGCGGTGCCGGAACAGCCCCAGGCTATCGGTCAGATCCAGGATATGCACAGCCCCTGGACACATTATGGCGTAAGGAGCCATCCGTAACTGAAACGCAATGACAACGTCGTAAGAACCGGATGGCCGTCCCAAATGCAAATATGAGTGACGCAGCATATAAGGCGATCGTGAATGAACCGCTTTCGTTGCACGTGTCAGCGGATTGGTGTTTTTCCGAGGATGCCATAAGTCTACATCACCCTGAGCCATAGAGCCCCGAATGAGATTTTCCAAACGCAGACGCTCTCCTTGCATGGGGCCATGGGCTGTAAGCGCTGACACAAGCAAGATTCTCACGCCTGTACCGCTAGAGTCAGGGTCTCTATGGTCCGTTTTAACTGAATGTCAAGATCGTAACGAACTTTCACCAGTTCATAGCATGCACGGGCGAGGGACCCATAATTGTCAAAAACAAAGGCAACCGCTTTGATCAGCCCCTGAGCATCGCCAACCGGGCATAAAAGGCGCCGGTCGACTTGCCCCAGTATTTCCGGTAAAGCCCCCACCGGCGTGGCCACGACAGGAAGGCCCCAGCCCATCGCATCCAGCACCGTATAGGGAAGTCCTTCTTTATAGGACGGCTGAACAATAATATCAACGTCTCGAAAGAATTGTTCGGTATCGTCTACCCATCCCAACCACTCCACATTGCTCAGCTGTCTCCGGGTCCGTTCCAGGTCCCGAGACAGACCACCGTCTCCGGCAATAAGCCAACGCCACCCGGGAGTCATCGCCGCAGCGGTGGTAACGACATCCAAACCCTTTTCCGCAGTAAATCGTCCAATGAAGCCGATGTTTCGGCGAGCACTTGGGAGCCGCGGACCTTCCGGTCTAACGGACACGCCGTTAGGAATCTTGCGGACTACGGCTCTGGTTCCCGCTTTTTGGGCGAATTCCATGTCTAAATCACTTAAGGTAATAATACCCCGGCTGTGTCGTGCACCCCATGTTTCGAGCAACCGGTACAAGCCCCGACTCCATATCGAACGAGTTGGGTCAAAAAAAACAAACCCATGAACCGTATAAACAACGGGAATCTTTACCTGCCATCCGACCAGCCGACACAAAATACCCGCCTTCGAACTGTGAGCATGGATGACGTCCGGGTTGAGATCGCCTATCAGTCGGCCGAGTGCCCAGAGCGTCCGGACATCGCGGACGGAAATTTCCCGGCGCAAATGGGGAAGATAGTATATATCCGCGACACCGTCCACGGCTTGAGTCAACCATTTTCCGCCGCCGTGGATAACCCTCACCTCATGCCCTTGGCGAGCGAGATAAGTCACGAGCTCCGCAACATGACGCTGAGCCCCGCCTTGCTCTCCTCCGGTGATCACTTCCACAATACGCACCGCGCGACTCCTACCCTTCCACAACTATCAATACATTTTACTGGAGAATCCTTTGATTCGCCACAGGTTCCACGCCGCCTAATTAAATCGGCCATAAGCCCAAATATTTTCATAAAATATCACAAAATCCTTCTCTCTACCTCTTGGAATGTCAGATCCCTCATGGTATTCTTAGAATAGTTTCATTCTCATGTAATTTTATTCGAATGATTGCATCGCTCTGAGATTATGGTATAGTATTATAATTAAGTGTATTTTTGCGTCCTTCAAATTGATTGTCCGCGATTTCCAACTTTAAGAAAAATTTATTAGGCACGTTCGTTCGCGGTATCGCTTAGTCTTTTCTTGTATTTTCATGCACGTTTATGCAATTTTATTTATGTTACCATTACGTCCCAGAAAGAAGGTTCTAGCATGAATTCTCGTTCATTTTCGTCGCTTGCATATTTTGGCATGGAACATGATGCGTGTGCCATCTTCGCGGCCATTGCCAAGAAAGCTCTTTCCGACCAACCAGCCGACCAACAAGCAGCCCCGCTCTGGCAAATCGGCATCAATGCTTTGCGCCGAATGGATCACCGTGCCGGTTGGATTGACGGGCGGAGTGACGGAACCGGTCTTTTGGTTGATATCCCGCGAAAAATCTGGGATGACCGCCTTAAAAGCCAAGGGGTGTCCGCTTACTCGGTACACGATTCCCGATTCTGGGTCTTACAACTGGTAACACCCGTTTCATCTCGCCGCGAATTTTTGGGCACTTTGAGTCAGTTGTTACCGTCTATCGGCTTTCACAGAATTCTGTCTCATATAGAATTAACCGATAGCGTGCAAATTTTGGACTCCCATGCCTTATGGTATGAAGGCGACCCGGTTCATACGGAAGCGATCTATGCCGCGTTAGAAGAGCTGGAGAAGCACTTTGCTGGTCTTATCGCGTCCTTTAGCAACTCACACATGGTCTTGAAGGTGACCGAAGGCCCAGATACCCTTGAATCGCAACTGACCGAACTGTTTGGAGCGGATTTCCAGCCCCGTGCCATTATTGGCCACAATCGGTTCTCCACTAATACGGCCACGGACTTGTCCCGAGTACAACCCTTTGTCGGACTGGCTCATAATGGCGAAATAGACACGATTGACCGCCTGCAACATGAGATGGCAGCCCACGGAATTAGTCCCATTCCCGAGGGCAGCGATTCACAAAATTTGGATCGGCTCTTATCAGCGCTGGTCCTGCGGGATAAACTCAGTCACGCAGAAGCCGTACGTGTGGCGATAAGTCCCTCTCCAGCGATAATTAGCCAGTTACCGGCCGAACACCAGGCCTTATGGGCCAAAATTCGCACGATTTGGGGTCCCTACGCCCAGGGACCGGCAGCGATTGTTCACCGCCTCGGCAATAGCATTGTAGCCGCTGTGGATGCTATGGGCCTGCGACCCTTATGGATTCTCGAAACTGAAGACCACTTTATTCTCTCATCAGAACCGGGAATCACCTCACCTGATACTTGGATTCACGAACCCCGAGTCTTGGGGCCTGGAGAAATGATGGCGTTCGAGTGGACCCCGCATGGAGAGGTTGTGGTCGTAGATGATGACAAAGTGGTTCAACGTCTGTCTAACAGGTTGAGTAATGTGGCTCAAGAACCTAAAGTGTGGGCGGCTGCAACGGATGTCAAAATTCATGACCCGTACCCAACTTGGTTTTACCGGATGAACGGCTGGCGTAAGGACGATGAGCAGCTCATCCGCACTTTCGTTAATGACCATCGTGAACCTATTGCGTCTTTGGGATTTGACGGGCCATTGGCTCCTTTTTCCGAAACACCCGTGAATATTAGCGACTATTTACAAGAAACGGTAGCGGTTGTGACCAATCCAGCACTGGATCGTGAACGGGAAGCGGAACATTTCTCCGTGACCACCATTTTGGGTGCCCGTTTTGATTGGCGTGGGGCCGATCCAACCGTTCCACCAGTGGTATTGCTGGATTCCCCGTGGATTAACGATGGTGATGTGGACAGTCTCAAACAATACTTTTCTCACCGAGCGGTTCAACTCAGTCTCTCCCTGGACACTTATCAGGAGGAGTTGGAAGCTGCCGCACACATATCCCGGCAAGCCGTTCGAGCAGTGAAAGGAGGCGCTTGCCTCGTCATTCTTGATGACGGCCCCACCCTCCACAACGACCAGCCGGGACTTGATCCGTTGCTAGCCGTAGCCGCGATTGACAAGTCCTTGATTGAGCACGGGCTGCGGAGGCGCTGCGCTTTGGTCGTCCGTTCAGGAATGATTCGTAACCTTCATGACGGCGCCGCATTACTGGGCCTAGGAGCAAATGCTCTGAATCCTTATTTGATCTGGAATCTCGCCCAGGAGCAATATAGTGCCGTCAAAACCGTCATGAATCAGGGATTGGAAAAAATTATTTCCACTATGGGCATTCACGAGCTTCAGGGTTATGGCCGCGTCTTCTCTGCTATTGGCCTTCCAGAAAATGTTGCTCAGCTCCTTCAGGTCAAAACCTTCGCCGCTCCTCCCTACGAATTATGGCTCGAGCTTAGAATGGACCATCTTAAACACCGTCACTCTTTTCGAAACGAAAACACACGGTTGCAGATGATACCTCGGGCCACCAATCATGTTTTTAAGGCCGTGACAAAATTGGCCAACCGCTCTCTAAATGCGCGGGAATATGAGGAACACCTACGCCATGTAGAGACCAAACATCCTATTGCCCTGCGCCACACTCTTACCTTCGATGGCTCACAGCCTCTGAACGACGATGCAACGGTGTCACTCGAGGTGGGTGATCATTCTTTGCCCTTTGTCATTTCCTCCATGTCCTTCGGCTCCCAGGGAGAAACGGCCTTCCGAGCGTATGCTGAAGCCGGAAAGCGTCTCAACATGTTGTCGATGAACGGAGAAGGCGGGGAAATTCCCGACATGATCGGTCGGTACTATTATTGGCGTGGACACCAAATCGCGTCTGGGCGTTTTGGCGTCAACACCAACTTGCTTAACGGAGCGCGCTACGCCGAAATCAAAATCGGGCAGGGAGCAAAACCCGGTGAAGGAGGTCATCTTCCCGGTAAGAAAGTTTCCGTGAAAGTGGCACATGCCCGTAATGCAGTGCCCGGCGTAGACCTGATTTCTCCAAGCAACAATCACGACCTCTATTCAATTGAGGATTTGAAAGAACTCATTGACGAACTCAAAGAAGCGAACCCCGAGCTTCTCGTGTCTGTGAAAGTTCCCGTTGTGCCGAACATCGGGACAATTGCCGTGGGCATTGTCAAAGCGGGAGCCGATGTCATTAGCCTGTCGGGATTCGAAGGGGGCACCGGTGCAGCCAGGGCCCATGCACTGCACCACGTCGGACTTCCTGTAGATATCGGAGTTCCCCTGACTCACAGCGCACTCACTCTGGCAGGACTGCGAGACCGAGTGGAAATATGGGCCGACGGTGGTTTGCGCAGTGCGGCCGATGTCGTGCGAATGATTTTGCTGGGAGCAAATCGCGTGGGCTTTGGTACTTTAAGTATGATGGCTTTGGGATGTACCGCATGCCGCGGCTGTCAGCTGGACACCTGTCACGTTGGCATCACCACCCAGATCGAATCGGTTGAGGAGGCACACGAACGCGGACTCAAACGATTCATTCCCCAAGACTATGACGCTGCTGTCGAGGGTTTAGTCAACGTGTTTAAAGGTCTGGCAGAAGGAGTCCGGATGCATCTTCGCACCCTGGGTTTCCATTCGGCACAGGATGCCGTAGGACAAATGCACTTGCTTCGACAAACCGCTGCCCAAGATCGCGTGGGTTACGAAACCTTTTTAGCTGAACTAAGCGAGATGGTGCAACAAGACGAATTGGTCGCGGAGGGGGGTAATCAGGCTGTAGGCATTCTCGCCAAACCGGATTTGCGGAGAACCTCGATGCGAATCCTTCGAAACAGCCGGTCTATTGGTACCAATGTATCCGGACAGCGGATCCGTTACAAAGATCTTAAGACACCGATTGTCAATCCTGTCGAGCGTGTAGCGGGTCAGGGCTTTGGAGCCTTTTTGAGCCATGGCGTTCACCTGATAGCCCATGGCGGGGCCCAGGACGGCGTGGGTAAAGGAGCTTCGGGAGGGCTCATTGCCGTTGTCAAGGCACCCAATAACCAAGGTCGGTATTATGGAGGGCACGTGGGCAAGAGCATGGCCTATGGCGCTCAGGCTGGAACATTCATTGTTCAAGGGGGAGCCGATGCCCGGGCAGGCATACGCTTGGCTGGGGCTGACGTGATAATTTTAGGAGAAGGAATTCCTTCGCCCAAATATTCTCGGTCATCATGGGAATGCGCTGCCATCAAAGGATTCGGTTTCGAATATATGACACGCGGACGTGGATTGGTCTTGGGGGATCCCGGTCCGTGGCTGGCATCCGGAATGACGGGTGGGGTGATCTACCTGCTTCACGATCCTGAAGAAGGTCTATCACATTCCTATTTGGCCCAGCGTCTGGCACGTTCGGCTAAAGTCACGTTGCTTCCCATTACTGCCAACGATGTCAGGGACATTCACACTTTATTGGACCCCGCCGTGCGTGCACTTACTGCCACAAAACAGCACGAAGCGCTGTCCCGGATCCGCTCAATTATGTCACAAGCACAAGAGCGTTTTCTGAAAGTGGTCCCGGCTTCCGAGCAAATGGACCCGAGCATTTCCACCGAATGACAACAAGACATTAGCATAAAGCCCGACGCCTTCCTCATTTATCTTTTGAGAGCGTCGGGCTTTTCGCACACATAACCCCACGTGCTCCCCTTTGCCGTCTTTAGCCCTCAACTGACCCTCTTTTTGTCGTAACAGCGAAAGACCACCGGCCACCAACGTCACCGCCTCCATAACATCGCCCCCACCTGTTCGCGGCCTTATTTTGCTGCTCCCGCGTGCCAAGTCCCCGGAGGGCCGCCGGAAGCACCACATTAAAAGCCTAAAACTTGTCGTTTTTTCAAATTGCCTCTTGTTTTAGGAAATCTTCTGCTTTATAATACGAACAAATGTTCCTATCTAGTCAAAATCGAACTGTCTCTCCTCTCATAAGGGAGGAGTCCCCAAGATATGGTCGTGACGGAATTCTGAAGTTCAAAGCCGCCATAATGGCCGGCTGGGTATACGGACGATGAGTCAAATCGGTTCCCACAAGGCGCCTAAAAGCCTGAGGAAACTCCGTCATGCTGAAATTCTTTGAAAGCCGTCCTCATACAGTTGTTTTATTAGGAGATAAGGAGGAAAAAAGAAAATGGCTGATATCCTGCACGTCTCTCCCCATCAGGTATTAAACAGCAATCATGAGTTGTCTATGGGATTTGACTGGTCTGTCAATCCTTACCGCGGCTGTTCCCATGGCTGTCATTACTGTTACGCGCGCGATACTCACCGATACCTGAATTTGGATATCGGCCGGGACTTTAGCAAAAAGTTATTCGTAAAAGACCATTTCAGCGATGTGCTGAAGAAAAATCTTCGACACGTGCCATTAAATGATGTTATAACCCTCGGCACCGCGACCGACCCTTATCAACCGCTGGAGTCAAAGTACCGGGTCACCCGGTCTATTCTCGAAATTCTCATAGAAACCGGTCACGCTATAAGCATTACAACCAAATCTCCCCTCATTCTCCGGGACCTTGACCTCCTCTCTGTCCTGGGGCAACGGAAACAGTTACAGGTACACATCAGTCTGATATCACTTGATGCGCAAGTGATAAAGATTCTGGAACCGGGCGCACCCAATGCTAACCGGAGGATTAAGACAATGGCAGAACTCCTCCATCATGGTGTTCCGACAGCCTGGTTCTTGGCTCCCATTCTTCCCTTTATAACTGACGATGACGAGACGCTCGAATCCATTTTTTCTCAGGCCCGTTCTCTTAATGTGCGATGGCTTATGGCCAGCGTCGGTCATTTTACCCCCTCTGTGTATCACTACTTTTTCCAGACCATGGCCCAAACACCCTTACGGTCACGGCTCAAGCAGTTCGCTGAAGTGTATCACAAGCCGGGATATAAGATTGATCCGGCATACCGAATTAAGCTTCGTCGTCGCCTTGCTCAATTTTATCTCCGCTACGGTATTGCCTCCTCTACGGAATCCCCGCAAGGTTTCGAATCGATCCGTCAGACCGAATTCTCCTTCGTAACAACCGAGAGTCAGTGCAGTTCACCAGATCCTATGAGCATTCAAGCATAAAGGCTCTGTGCTCCTCGACAATTTATTTCAGTCGAACCACATAATAAGCCTGGGGTTGTTTACTGTATTCAGATTTCGGCCACACCCCACATAGCGCCCCCGGGAAATTTATCATTTTGTATGCCGCTCCCGAGTCGTCTTCAAATTGATTCCGATAACCCATGCGAGTCATAAGTTATTCCACCGGACCGAACTTCTCCCATATTCTCCCTCGTCCCTCGCGGATCCGCGCACAGGCGGGCCGCGAACCTGACCACTGTTCGATAAAGCGTCCTAAACCCGGTCAGTGTCAGCCATGGCCAATACATAACGCGCCACAAATCCCGAAAGGCCGGAGAAAGATACCAGTTGTTCCCATACAGATTCGGAATAAATGCGACCAGGCAAAGAGAAAAGCCGTGAATTGATAATATGGGGGGATTATGGCATCATAAAACATTAAGAAATCATAGTGTAACGCAGGAGGGCGAAAAGGTCGTGCAGAAAATCGTGGTTGTAGGAGGCGGTTATGCCGGTTTAGGAGCCATTGGCGCCTTGCAAAAATTGCAAGACGCGGAACTGGTCCTGATTGAGCCGGGAAGCGGCCACCAGTTAATTCCGGAATTGCCGGAGGCTCTAGCGAAGCATGGTAGTATCGACAATCACGTCGTACCGTACGACAACCTCCTGGCCGAAACCCAGGTCAAACACATCCGGCATTATGTGACAAACCTAAACATCGACCGCCATGTGGTCTATTTGGATAATGGCGAGGAAATATCATACGACTGGCTAATTTTAGCTCCGGGTTCCGAACCGTCGATGCCGCCCATTGCGGGCTTGCGCGACGTCGCCCATACTCTGCGCGATTCCCATGATGCCCGAAAAATCAAAAGTGAACTGCAATATGCCAAGGAACAGCGGGTAGCAGTGATTGGGGGTGGATTAACCGGTGTGGAGGTTGCCGGTATGTTGTCCGAAGATCACGATGTAATCTTGGTGGAGGCATTTGACCGGCTGTTGCCTGCGTTGGGCCTCGGATTGTCCCAATATGCCTACCGCCGACTCATTGCTGCAGGAGTCCATGTGGTGATGGGACAGAAATTGGTACGGGTTAATCCACCGCGCATTGAACTGGAAAGAGATCATTATGAATATGGCATTCTCATCTGGGCTGGAGGCATTTCTCCACCAAAATGGATTAGAAACACAGAGTTGCCGTTGGACCCGCAAGGCTATCCTGTAGCCGATGCCTACGGACAAGTACTGCCCCACATTTTTGTTGCGGGCGATTTGTGGCATGTCGTCATCGATGGTCAGGAGATTCCGGCAACGGCCCAATTGGCCGCAATTGCGGGAGATTTTATCGGCAATACGATTGTCAGCCGTATAACTACCGGCACGCCGGGACCGGAATTCCGTCCGCGTATACGTGGCATGCTGATATCGTTGGATGAAGGCCAGGGGGTTGGCTGGGTCCTTCACGGAGGGATTCCCTTGCGGGGATTCAGCGCCCGTACCTTGAAAAATATTTCGTTTCAACAATATCGTTTAAAATTATCAAAAATCTTCGATCGTCCTTGGCCTTTATTAGAGAGTGGGGACTGAGAGCGCCAGAAGCCTAAGAGGAGTCAAATGACGATGAAATATCTCGCCTTTGCGCTAGGTGTCATAGGTGGCATTGTCGGCATTTTAGTTGGCCTGTTTGAACACATCCCAGGTGTTTACGATGCTCTGTTGAAGCATTTGAGCGGCTATGGCGTCACATTTTCTCATATCACCGTGGCCATGGGTATCTTAGGCCTAATTTCCGGTATCTTATTTCTGGTCAACGCCAGATGGGCTGCTTGGCTTGGACTGATTGCCACAGTTGGAGGTGCTATTGGTTCCTTTACGCTATGGCTCTTACCGGGAAGCTTCCTCTTCATGGCATCGATCCTGGGGTTTTTCGATCTCGACCAGAGCCAGAGAAATAACAAGGCAGTCCACTAGTTCCCGTTGGACAGTGTTCATGGTCTGGAAAAGGGGGGCAATTGAAAAGCTTTTGCAAACCACCCTTCTAGCATGGCGTGCACACCCAACTGGCTTGCCGAGTTGTTGATGGCCTCTTGCTGTGGCATCAAGGCCCGCACTGTAGAGGCCCTGACCGAATTGGGGTGGTCCAAGGCCTGGATGACGCGCATGCCCAATTGAGCTTCATGCTGATAAGTGCTGACCCATGGCTTGATTTCTTCGTAAAACGTGGGGGGTAGGCTGCGGTGCAATACCGTGGCCGCCTTGTCCCAACGTACGAACTGCTTATATAAGGCAGTATCCATCAAGTTTTTGTGGTGTGCGTAGCTTTGCCAGAACGATGTCATATGGCTCTGAATACTGTCCGTCGGTGTGGCATCCAAATAACTCACAGAGTTTGCACCCGCGAAACTTTTTAGAGCCTGTTCCGTAGGGCCATGCCACTCCCCCAGCGCTTGTAGCCAGGCGGACTGCGGTCTGTACATCGCGGGATTGCGAAGATAGCTGGCGCCGGTGGCGAGGGCCAACTCGGAGGCATAAGGTTGTAGCATGGGATTAAACAGGTATCCTCTCACCGCGCTTACCACGTTTGGGCCGCGTCCCCTTAAGGGTCCCATGAATAGCTGGGGATGATGTTCGATAACATAAGTGTAATCGTTGACAGGATAATTATCCCAGATGATGAGGGGGTGGCCAATCTGGCGCTTGACACTCAAAACCTCGCGTCGAGTAATAGTCTTGGACAACACCCAAGGTCCGGTCCAGATGACGGGAATTTGCGCATTTAAGTGCGCCTTAAGAGTTTCCCAATAGACATTATCCTTCACGCCCCAATATGCCGTCGGGGTAAACAACATTTCAATAGAATGACCTTCGTGGCGCTGCTCACGGTAGATTTTGTCCACCAGTGTGCTCTGCGCCAGAGCCAGGTTGTTGTGGTATTCTGCTGCCTGGCTTGGCGGCAATTGACCGGGAATGTCGTCGAAGCTTAACATAAAGGAATGAATCCCCACCGACCACAACTGATTGATCTTTGCCATTAACTGGTCCTGCGCGCGAACCGACCCATATTGAATCGACAAACCCGGGCTGATAGAACAGATAAATTGAATCTGATTGCTCTGCGCGGCGTGAACCAGATCCGCCACTCTTTTCAGAACGCTGGGAGGATATAGCTGATCCCACCGAGCCCGCAGATACGGTGCATTCTTGGGAGCATAAACAAAAGTGTTAAAACCTTCTCGCCGCATAAAGCGGAGCACGTGCTTCGTTTCAGCATCCGACCATTGGGGTCCATAAAACCCTTCAACTACCCCCGCCATGAGCCTGGATTCAGGTATTTGAGGAGAAGCAAGTCTCCTGGATTGCATTGGCCTACCCTGTGTCTGTACTCTGTCCGATAATCCGTGCGACTGCGAAGGTCCATACTGCCATACGGCCAGGGCCCCTACTAATGCCAGCGGAATCAGGCCCAAAAACGATTTTTTTCTTTTAGTCACAATTCCCTCCAAAATACTGCACTAAAATTCCCGCAAAGAATGTATCATATTTTGTATATGTTGTTGCCCGACTACGTCATTTGCGCGAAAATGTAGTCGAACCAAGTACCTTTTCAGGGGAATTAATTTAATGAAACGAACATTGCATAATTGGTTTTTCGTAGCGTTAGTCGATATTCTGGCCTTTAATGCCGCAAATATCGTAGCATTCATGATACGTTTTGTATTTCGCTTACCCCCGTACAATTTTGACGCCTTCTTGCGGTTGTTTCCGTTTGAAACCCTTTCTTTGATTTTGTTGTTTTTTTTCTATGGTCTTTATGATCGACCAGTGTCAAAAACGTCCCGCGAACTCATCAGCGCCGTCGTGACAGCAATTATCGTGAACACATTTTTTGCCGCAATGGTTTCCTTTCTGATTGTCAACATCGGCTTTCCACGCAGCGTCTTTGCCATTTCCGCTGGCCTTCAAATGGTCGTCTTTGTAGGATGGCGGCTTCTGTACCGTTCTTGGTCATTACGTTCATCTCCACATGTTCACGTCCTCGTGGTAGGACCGAAAAGGGAATGGCCCGAACTGACAATTCGTGCGGGTAAGTATCTTCCCAGAATCCATCTCCACTTTCTCCAAGCCGAAGATGAATTGCCTTCCGGCTTAGTTCCCCGAATCGGTGCGGTTGTGCTAGGGACAGTGGACCAAGACACCAAATCCCGCTATTTTATCGAATGCATGCGACATAACATACCCTGCCTGTGGAGACCCGATACCTATGATTTGCTTGTTGCAGGTTCGGAACTAACCTCCTTAGGCGAAACTCCCATGTTTTCTCTGGCTTCTATTCGGACACGTCACGGATCAGCGGCTGTTAAGCGATTAGCCGACATAGCGGTGTCCTTTTTCGGGCTCATTGGAATCTCTCCTTTCCTGTTGCTGATAGCCCTAGGAATTGTCATCGACTCGGGGCGTCCCGTTCTTTACTGGCAGGAGCGCATTACTGCAGGCGGCCGGCGCTTTATGCTCGTAAAGTTCCGAACTATGATTCCCGACGCTGAAAAAGCCACAGGTCCGGTGCTGGCCACGGCCGACGACCCTCGAATAACTCGCTTGGGCAAGTTTTTACGGGCTGCACATTTTGATGAGTTGCCCCAGCTGTGGAACATTCTGAAAGGAGACATGTCCCTGGTCGGCCCCCGCCCCGAACGTCCCGCCTTTGTGGATCAGCACCGGCGTAATATTGACTTCTATGAATTGCGTCATCTCAGTACCCCGGGGTTGACCGGTTTGGCACAGGTAGCAGGCAGCTATTCCTCAACCCCCGAAGAAAAAGCGGCCTATGATTTGGAATACGCCAAAACCTGGTCGTGGCTCAAAGATTTGTCCATCCTCATTCGCACCATCATTCAAATTCCGTTCAAAGGAGACAAATAGATCGCTTGCCGTATCACAGTGCCGTGTTCCGGTCTGTCTGTGCTAAATCCGCCGGGACGGGATGCGCTGGGACACGGATCCGCGTGGTGTGTTATGAGACCAGGCCTTCCGGTTCTTAGGAACCACCCAAACCCTGTACCAAGCGATTCCCAGTAATACCGTAAAAAAGAAATCGCCGAAAGACACCCCGCCGATCAAAATGGACTCCACCATTTGCTGTGCCAAGCTGGCGAGCATGACGGAAAACAGGGCATTATCCTCCCAGTTGCTACGCCGCCACGGATATCGGGTTAGAAGCCCAATCATCCCCACTCCGATGAAAACCAACCAAAATAGCAATCCGACGATGCCCAGTTCTACAGTCGAGCGCAGAATCGAGTCCGAGGGCGTCAGGCCCACGAAGATATGAGGCACAAACGGCTTTAAAGCCAGCGGAGAATTTCCCGGACCCACGCCCCATACCCAGTGATGATTCAACGCCTTAAGGCCAGCTTTCCACAACACGATCCGGCCGTTGAGCCCTTTTTTCCAAAGAAGTTCCCACTTATGGATACCCGTTTTGGCTATCAGCGCCCCTAGCAGCACGACTCCAATGCCCAGGATGCTAAAAAATCCACGCTTACCGTAATAGAAAGTCACAAACATGACGATCCCAATTAAACTCGCGATCCACGAGGAACGCGAATAGCTGAGTGCCACCCCAACCAGTAACAAGACACTCGCCACAAACCACAACATGCGCACCAGACTGTCCTCATTCTGGTCAAGAGCCAGATAGAACGCGGCGGGAAACGCAAAGGTTAGCAGCATACCGAAGGTGTTCTTGTTGGCAAAGGGCCATTGCCACGCCAACAGGATATGATGGCCCACCGGTACCGGAAAGCCCGAATGGTAGCCAATAGCCGCCACGCCGCCGGCAATAGCCACGATAACCCCCGTCACCGCAATAATACGAAGGATTGTGGGGAAATTGATTAACCGATTATGAATGGACCAAGGAATAATCACAACCGAGACAAGCAAGACGGCTGGTACTCCCAGAACATAACGGATAGAAGTGGATAGGTGAATTCCCATAAACGTCGAAACCACCATACCTGCAAAGTACAAAACAAAGACGCCCATCCAGCCAAGATGTTCTTGAATAAATCGCCACCACTTTCGCCATTCAGGGACTCCGGCTCGAAAGACACCCGACAGAAAAACCAATGCCCATGGAAAGTATTGACCGATTCCTGCATACCAATGATGAATGACCTCGACGACTACGGCGGCAATCAGCAGCATTGCAATAAAGACGCGAGGATACACCCAAACCACAATCCCCATCAGGACTCCAATTAAAGCACAGATAGCGAGAGCCACTTTTTCACCCCAGTATTTCAAATATCAGACATGAATCTCTATAATTGTAGCATGCCATAATCTGTCGGATTATGGCATGCTACAAAGAAATATAGAGTATGGGGATTTTACAGCGCTCCCAACGTGGCATTCTCTCCATGTTGTTGGAATGATGGACTCATCAATAATTTCGACTTGTGCGACACCTTAAATTCGGATCAATACGCCTCTAATGAAATGCGTCACATCCTCTGGTGACATGCATATCGCTTTTCGCAGCGTCTCGTCAAAGCTTCTCCGCGAAGAGGCCGACCGGTTGCCGCGCTCAGAACCGCATACGGGGTTCAGTAGTCCAGGGCACTGTGGCACGGGCGCAACTCAATCCATAAGCCAGCACTCTTGTCTGCGGCTCGTGCTGGCCATCATGTGACAGTGTACGAATCGGTGCTGATAGACCAGGGCGACGACTGGCGCCGACGCGATCCGCATAATCCCCCACACAACCCTGCTCTTCGGCACTCTGTAGCGGCTTACCTTTGGTCTACGGATCGAATGACAAGGTTCTGGGTCATTGCGTTCGCCCATGTGACCCATCCACGCTCGCTACGGACAGCCATCCTTCATCGGCCCAGCAATAGGTAATATTCTATCATCCATCCCAGTGGCCGTTCGACTGCAAACTGGCCACTGAGGACATTCTCGGCGCGGACTATGATAAGGTCGCTTTCGACTTTTTGACCACCCGTGACCGTAACTATTAATCGCGCATTCCCCGTCCATCCGGGCAGCGCCATGATTCCCTCTAACCCATTTATATGCCTGATGCAGCCGTCTTTTTTCGGGGGCATGGGACCTGGGTTTGTATCTATGTTCCTCTGTACGGGTTGACGATCTCAACACTCTTGCGATACAAGCTCCTTCATGGGCTACACTTATAGGGTTTTCAGTGCATTCCCGGCCAGATTCACACGATTCACGTAATACTCCGATCCCACTCGTACCTTGTTTGTAAGCCGTACGTCTTCTTAAACCCGGGGGCATATGGATACCCGAGTTATATCGCCATCCCTCCCCCTACAAGCTCCTATGCATTAAGGGTCAGCATGTAAATACCCACGATAATGACCACTCCCGAAAACACAAAATTCAAGGTCCGCTTATGCTTGCTCAACTGATTGGCCAACCGGGTTCCCAGAATTCCTCCGGCGGCACCTCCGATCACATACTCCAACACCACCAACCACAGAACCAGGCCCGACACAGCATAGTTAATGGCTGTCGTTAACCCAAATGTTCCCACGGAAAACAATGAACTGCCGATCGCGTATATCATGGGCATCCCGGTGGACATGACCAATCCAGGCACAATTAAGAAGCCGCCTCCAATCCCAAAAAATCCGGACACCGCGCCCACCAGGAACCCGGCAGGAATTACGCGCCAAAACATCTTGCGATTCCAGTGAAACTGCGTGCCATCTCCGGATTTTTTCGGTCTCAGCATCAGGATCGCAATGACTATCATAAGAATGGCAAAGAGAAACAACAGATCTTTTCCGTTGACCGCTTTACCTATGGAAGACCCGACGAAAGCCCCGATGGCACCGGGGATCGCAAAGGCAATGGCTGCCACCCACCGAACGTTACCGCTTCGCCAATGAGGAAGTAAATTAAAATACGCATTAACCCCCACGGCTAGCGCGGTGGAGCCGATCACGAGATGCGGATCGTGGATACCAACGAAATAGAGTAAGAGCGGCACTGCCAGAATAGATCCGCCACCCCCGATTAGCCCCAGACTAAACCCTACTATCAGGCCCGAAATAACGGCCAATACTTGTTGTACGGCCGTGACATGTATCATATGCAAACATCCCCCAGCACTCTTTGTTCCTATTTTACTCCGATATCATCCTAACGCGACACCATTTCAATAAATTTCAATATGTGTGCTGCTTTATTGAATTATTTAGATCTCTCTGTCCACTGAGATCCTGACTCCTTATACCTACTCAAAGGCGCCCCCGGAAAGGTTTCCGGGGGCGCCTTTACCTTATTTCACCCGCACTCCGTTTAGGTATTCCACGAATTGTCACGAGTCACAATACCACCCGTTCAACGGGTGGCTTGAATTTAGCCCTATAAGGGCATGGTGCTTGCTGCGCCTAAAGGCGCGATTTCGCCAGTCTCTTTCCCTGACTACCCCTCAAGGGCTTTATTGACTGGCCTTGTCGTCAATAATATCCGCTTCTTCGTGTTCCTCAATGTACTTTTTGATGACATCCTTATTGACGCCTACCGTACTCACGTAATATCCCGACGCCCACAAGTGCCTCCTTCGCCCCGGCTTCATTTGCGGAAACCGATCCAAGATCATCAGGGCACTTTTCCATTTGAGGTCACCCATAAACTCGGATACACTCAACTTCGGCGGGATTTTCACGTAGATCTGTACGTGATCCACACGGATACTGCCTTTCACCAATTCCACACTCTTGTACTCACAGAGCCTCCTCAATATTTCCCCTATTTCCTTGCGAATCCCTGTGAAGAAAGCCTTGCGGCGATATTTCGGGATAAATATGACAGGATAGCTGCAATCCCAACGGGTGTGGGACAGACTAACCCACGGGCATCGTGCTCCCTTGCTTGAGAATGGGCTCGCGAAACCATTTCTCCGTATAGCAAGGGAGGACTGTTACATCACGCCCGACGGCTTCTCCTGTTCAGTTCTCCCACGCATAGCGTGGGGCTTAATGTTTGAGTTATTCATAGGGTATAGTGACATGTATGGCACATATTTCTTCATGGAATGGCTCAGATTGAATTGGTCCTGTGGAGAACAATTGACACCAGAGAAGTCAAATACCCGCCGTGGCGGAGAAAACCTACAAGCAAGCATCATCGTAACCGAAAGACCCTACAGGACCTGATTTGCGCTCATTCATCATCGCGGGACGCACAACGGGGACACAGGGAGAATATCGGTGAGCAGCCTGGCATGAAGACTCTCAAGTAGTCTTTTCTCGATATCAATTGCCAGCACTCATGGTAATCCCTAGAGCATGACTGGTCTTATGGTGCGGGTTCTGATCCGCTATGATACGGCATCCTAGAATTGTCCAAACCCAGAAGCCGATACACAAAAGGGGTCCGACCAACTTCGAAAGTGGGCCGAATCCCTTGCCAAAGCAGCGTCTTATAGTGGTTTGGAATGAATCTCTACACAAGTTCCGTACCATCGCTTACGCCGTATCGCCTAATTACTTGGGCTAATATCCATTCATTTGCGGTCAGAGTCAGTATGTCATCGTTCAAGGCAAAAGACGGAACACTTCGTATCGACAACAGCTCCAGCAGCTCTGTGACTTGGTTCAAATCAATGACATAAAGTGAAACAAGTGGATTGCAAAGACTCATTGCGCCGATCAGGCGAACTGCCTGCGCACACTTGGGTCAGCTAGGAGTCGTAAACACCGCCACGTTAACCGGCTTAACGATTTCTGCAGCCATTTGTTCAGCGACCGGCGTCAGGAGTTTTTTCCCCCGTCCCACGGCCAGCATTAAATCGCGCCAGCTGGCCTCTTCCTGGCCTACAGGTTGGCCAGCGAACCAGATATGAACCTTTTCGCCTGGTCTCCCGATTCCGTAAATGGAAATATTTTGGGGAAACCATGGCCACGGCTTGTCGCGTCGCTCACAGCCTTTCTTCCAAACAATTAACCTGTGATCTTGAAACACTTCCGTAAATGCCGAGTTTTCCGGACCATCAGTTACAATCACTACAGGCTGAACCAAGTCTTCCAGCCAATCCCAAGCCGACATCATGTCTAATCCTCCCGCATCGGACTAATCTGTACTGTCTTTCCACTAACTTCCTCAACAACACGCCGCCATACACGGGACACCGACTGTTTTTCGTGTGATTCAGCAAATTCAAGCCCACGACGAATGAGAATCTCACGGAACCGGGTGTTGAGGATGGCCTCTTGAATAGCTTCCCCCCATGCTCCGCCGTCGTCCCCTTCCACGAGCAAAGTGGGATACCCCCATATGTTCCTGGCATCGGGGGTATCGCGCAATAAGACTGGAAGGCCATGGGCAAACACGTCTAACAACTGATAACAAAGATCCGTGTCCCGTTCGGGGTATACCAGAAGATCGGCCGAGCGATACAATCCGGAAAGTTGATTTTGGGATAGAGAAGGGGCAAATACGATCTTTTGCGCTAGGCCCAAATTTGCCACCACTGGTGCCAGCCGATCGCGATGTTCAAGCCCTCCTAACAAGATTCCTTCTCCCTGGTCCGACAAGACACGTTTCAGTGCCGAAAAAAATATCGATACACCGGAACCATCCCGGTACGCTCCCAAATACAAGACACGCGGTCTCTCGGATAGGCGCAAGTCCTGAGTAACAGTAAACACATTGCCATCGAGCCCTCCCCCTGTAGGGCCGTTAGCCGGAATACGCAACAAACCATCACCATCTGGAACAATGCCCCAACCCAGGCCTACGGGACCGGGCCACTTGGCCCAGGGATCACCCAAGGGGTGGATCAAGAGATCTGAACTTCGCACGCGTTCGCCGATCCCTATCGTGAACGGGCGAGGAGACAACCACGAGCGTTTTGGTTCGGTTAAACGCCACTTTGCCATTAAGGAACCCAGTCTCTGCGCCACGGCTTTATCCAGTTCTGTCGCGTGTGATCCGGTCGAGATGCGGATTAACCGAACCATGGATCAAATCCCCTTTCCGGTTGGCGTGAATGTCGCAACGACTGGGTTATCCAGCCTAGTCATAGTCAGCCCCCCATAGAATGCAGTATAATGCTATTGATGATTTCATTTTACATGTGCCGCTATGAACTATGCCGCCAGCTTTCAATTCAAGGAGTCAATAATGAACGAGCAACTGTGGACCACGTTTAAAACCGTCGCCGAAGTGGGAACACTGTCCCAGGCCTCTCGTTCCCTGAACCTGTCGCAATCGGCGGTTACTCAACACATACAACAACTCGAGCAATACTACCATAGCTCCCTGTTTGTCAGAACATCGCAAGGCGTTCACCTGACACCCGCAGGGGAAGTGTTGTACCGCTATGTCAACGATCTCTTGCGAATGGCCCACGAATCGCGCGATGCCGTTATCCGCACACACAACGCCCGGCCTCAACGGTTCACCATTGGAGCCAGTTTCACCATTGCCGAGTATATTTTGCCAGAAATTCTACCTACATATTGCAGAGTGCACCCCGACAGCGATGTGTCAGTCATGATGTCCAATTCGCGGGCTGTTTATGAGCACGTACTGCACAAAGAATGCGACGTGGGCCTCATTGAGAGCACTCTGCAGCATCCACAAATCACCGTGCAACCCTTTTTCTCGGACTGCCTGCAAGTCATTGTCGGAAAGAATCATCCTTGGTTTAATCGCCAGCATGTTGAACTGAATGAATTTATGGCTGAACCGTTATTGATCCGGGAACCTGGGTCCGGTACGCGGTCGGCCTTAGAAGACGCCCTGAAAGTTGTGAACGTCGACGTCCAGCAACTCAATATCCGTCTGGTTCTTTCGACCACTCAAGCCATAAAATCGATGATAAAAGAGGGATTCGGGGTAAGCGTTCTTTCTCCTTTGGTTATTGCGCCCGAGGAGCAACACATTTTTCGACAAGTCACAATAAAGGGACTCAGCATTCTGCGAAATTTTAGCATCATCGCTCACAGTGATACGCTGCCGTCCCTCATTAATCCCTTCGTGCATCTGGTCCTTGAGTCCTCATCCCGTATTAATTCACGCCTTTATTGACTAAAAAGATCCTGAACCTCGTCGATGCCGGAAGCGCTGACTATCTGGTCCATCCAGGCATATAGTTGTTCCGCCCGGTTTTCCGATGCCACCCGCAGCCTAAAGGAATTATCTGTCGATCCGAAACGATGGTTCGTCATGCGCAACAAAGCAGCACGCAGGGCGAGAAGTGTTCCTTCTTGCAAACCCGTCTCCAACCCCTCTTGCAACCCATCCGCATGTCCTTCCATGTAGCCGTTTTGACGTGCTTCATCCAGTGCCAGTTGCGACAAATGATCGAATTCACCAGCCATTCGTCTCGCCTCCCTCCAAACTTGGGCCCAACAGCCATCGAATCAGGGTTCGTTAATAGGGTAAGCTTAATCAGTGTTAGCATACCACCTTTATCACTTTTTTTGCATCCTCCTGTGCTAACGGATAAATAGCGACATGAATCCCCCAAACATCAATGACAGAAAGATCACTGCCGTAATAATGGCAAACCATTTTTGCCAACCAAATTGCTTTTTGGGCTGCCATTCTTCGCGATTACGTTCGTGGTGCCGCATCTGCCCTTCTCTTCACCCCTTCTACTGAACGCTTCGCCAAATTCCATTGGCGCCCTGTGCAAGGACAGGTTCATGGAAACGTTGGCTAACTCTCTTGACACATGCTAATTAAAAATATAAGCATATCATAGAGATTCTTTCCATATGTGACGTTATGCCCGAATTTCCAATCTTTTCTTTTCACATTCGACAGGTATTGCGTTAAGATAGATTATAGAATTGTTCCTAGGGGAGGAAGTTTATGACAACTTACCAGTATCTTGTCGGCTCTCATATCTGGGTTAAACAGACCCCTCAGTGGAACGCGGTTATCGAGGCCCTTTCCTTGCCCATGTTTTCGGATAGTCACCGTGCACAACTGATGCAATGGGTAGATCTCGATAATCGGTTTGTCGACTGGGAAGCAATACATGAACAGGCTTCCCAATACAGTCCCGAACAGCGTATTTTATTGCGAATCGCCCATGCTCTTCACCAAGACGGCGATTGTCAGCTCTCCGAACTCGGGCAATTGTCCAGCGCAGGCCGTTCTGCAGCCATTATGCTCATTGGCTTACGCTACCGTTAAACATAGTACGAACATAGTACGAGGGTTTTTCTTGGCTCGCTGGGACCTCGAGATGACGCAACATAGCGTTTAACGAGGTCCTGCAAGCGATCATTGGCCCTAAAAGAATTAGCTATTCGATACCTCAAATGCATGTCCCCGTTCAAACAACTTGCGGGGACAATAATTTTGTGACCATGAAAACCTTAGCTATCACACTGCCAGCAGAATTGATTGAGAGATTTATTGCGGAACCGTTGGCTGCCCGACAATGACCAACTCCTCCCCCACCTAAAAGTGAATGCTATGGTAACATATCAATAAGAGGAGGAAAAGGTTCGTCCTCAAGCGTCGAAAATCGCCAATGCTAAACTCTTAACACGCGCTAAGGGAGATATCAATGCCACACATTTATGCGGTGACAAACGTTCCACCGGAAATTCTTGCCTATGGTATGGCCAAATACTCGCGTTCCAATCGATCATTGGAAGACAACCTCCGCGAACTGTCCGACGATCAAGCGGCAAAATTTCTCCAGACTTTTTATTTCGATTATGGCCATGCCTCCATTGCCGACCTGGCTCATGTCGCGGTTGCCATAGAAGACATTTCGATTTTGGCAGCCATGGACATCGTCGACGAACCCCTGTGGGATGGACAGGAACGATCGACACGCTATCAAAATTTTGATGGCTCAGCATATTACCGTCCCGAGGATGTTCCGGCGGATTATGACCTTGCCACCCATGAACTATTTGACTTGTATCGCCGCGTTCAAGAACAAAGCCTGGCCATTCTCACTGACGAGTACCCCAAACCCCCCGCCATGCTCGAAAAGACCTATAGACGGACAATACGGGCACGAGCCTTTGATATTGCCCGTTATTGTCTGCCGCTCAACACCTTGACGAGCCTTGGGCAAATCACTAGCGCGCGTGTTCTGGAACAGCAAATCCGGCGGCTCATGGCATCTCCTTTACCAGAGATCCGAGAGATTGCTCAGCAGCTAAAAGACGGTATTACTGAGCGTCCTGCGGTGGATATATCGGCGCCAGACCAAAGCCATCCAGTATTGCCGACACTGGTTAAGCATAGTGAAGCCGATTCCTATCGTGTAAGCTTGCGCAACATTTTTGAGCCGTTGGCCAAAAAAGTGCCCTCGCTGCCATCCACAAATGTGGAACTGACAATTGATGCTCCCATCACGGAATCCCAAATAGCCCAGTTACTCTATGCTCACGGCCAAGCCTCGTACCACTCTTGTCTAGTTTATGCCCAAGATATGTCAAATGCGGAAAAGGACGAGCTTCTTTCAGTGGCTCTCGCAGAGCGGGGAAAACATGACGCTTGGCCCCGCTACCTGCGCCAAGCGCCGCTACAGTTCGATTTAGTTGTGGATGTCGGAGCCTTCCGAGACTTCAACCGTCATCGCCGGGTCCAGAAAATTGCTCAACACCTCAATCCGGAAATGCTATTTGCCGTTCCAGAACCATTGATTCGGTCCCGATCCGAGGACGAGTATAAAGCAATCTTGACTCAGCATTATCGCTGCTTATCGGCCTTGCCTGACCCTCAATTGGCGTCTTATGTTCTGCCGTTGGCCCATCGCCGGCGCTTTCTTATGAGCATGGACCTGCCTGAAGCGGCCTACATCATCGAACTGCGCAGCCGCTCACAAGGTCATTTCAGCTACCGCCACATTGTTTGGAAGATGTATGAGGCAATACAGTCACGCTTGCCTGAATTCGCCCGTCACATTCGGGTAACTCCTCCCGAGGATTTTAATCCCTTTCAGCGGTGAGTTTTTCCAAAAACAATGCACCCAGGGGTGGCAACGTCAAATTCAAGGACACCGGCCGCCCTTGCCACGGTGTATGCTCACTCTGCACGTGTCCCCCATTTCCCTGATTGCTCCCTCCGTATTCAACACTGTCCGTGTTGAGGATCTCTCGCCAATCAGCGTGACTAGACACGCCTAAACGATAGCCGTACCGTGGAACCGGAGTAAAATTGAAGACGCACAAAATTTCCTCTGCACGACTCTGACGAACGAAACTCAATACGCTGGCGTCACGGTCATTCAGCTCACGCCACTCAAATCCCTGCGGGTCATAGTCGAAAGCAAATAATGCATCGTGTTGGCTATAAATGAGATTTAAATCCTCTACGAATCGAAATACTCCGTGGTGTCCCGGGTCATCCAGCAAGTCCCAGTCAATCTGACGGTCATGTGACCACTCGCGCCACTGTGCAAGCTCGGCCCCCATAAACAGGAGTTTTTTTCCGGGAGTCGCATACATGTAAGCCAGAAGCAAGCGTAAATTGGCCAATTTTTGCCATTTGTCACCGGCCATCTTACTGAACAGAGATCCTTTCCCATGAACCACTTCGTCATGGGACAATGGAAGGATAAATCGTTCACTCAGGGCATACATCGGGCGAAAAGTCAGCAAATCATGATGATACCGCCGATATATCGGATCTTTGCTCATGTAGACCAGGGTGTCATGCATCCAACCCATATCCCACTTAAAATCAAAATCCAATCCGCCATCGTCCGGTTTTCCTGTTACGCGAGGCCAGGCTGTAGACTCTTCGGCAACCATAATCACCCCGGGAAAAGTCTGATGGACCACCTGATTGACTTGCTGCAAAAAACTAATGGCCTCCAGATTTTCGTGGCCGCCATACCGGTTCGGTATCCATTGACCGGGTTCACGGCCAAAATCCAGATAGAGCATGGAACTCACCGCATCCACCCGCAACCCGTCCGCATGATAGTAATCCAACCAAAACACGGCACTCGAAAGCAAGAAACTGCGCACTTCATTGCGCCCATAGTTGAAAAGGTAACTATGCCACTGAGGATGAACTCCTTGCCGGGGATCAGCATGTTCATAGAGGTGAGTCCCATCAAACTCACCCAGTCCAAAATCGTCCGTGGCAAAGTGGGACGGAACCCAGTCCAGAATAACCCCGAGTCCATTTTGGTGACAACGGTCGATAAAATACATCAAGTCTTGAGGCGTTCCAAAGCGAGATGACGGTGCAAAATAAGAGGTGGTTTGATATCCCCAGGACCCATAGTAAGGATGTTCCATGACCGGAAGCAGCTCAATATGCGTAAACCCGCGTTGTTTCACGTAAGCAATCAAATCGTCGGCCAGTTCCCGGTAACTTAAAGACGTACCGTCAGGATGTTTTTTCCAGGAACCCAGATGAACCTCATAAATACTCAACGGCTTGACCCTAGCATCAAAACGAGCACGATTGTCAAGCCACTCGCGATCTTGCCAGACGTAATCCCACCGAATAACAACCGACGCGGTTTTCGGCGGGACTTCCATGGCAAAAGAGACGGGATCCGCCTTTTCTTTTGACACACCCTGTCTCGAATTTTCAACATAATATTTATATAAGCTTCCGGGTTCGACATCGTCCAGGGTTGTAACATAGATGCCGGAACTCCCCAGTGGTAGCATAGGATTTTGGGATCGGTTCCAGCCGTTGAAATCCCCGATGAGCGATACACGCGTTGCCGCTGGAGCCCAAACGGCAAACCGCACGGTCTTGGACTCCGGGTCAATATATTGTGCGCCAAAATGACGATACATCTGGCTCAACGTGCCTTCGTTGAACAGATACAGTGTTTCATCATCCAACGTCTTTGGCATTATTCCCACCAGCCTTTCCGACCCTTTTCAGGGACCTGCCGAGGTTTGTCGTATCCATCCCGTATTCCCACTCTTCCATGCACTTCGAGCACACGCTCTGATACTCCTTTCGCCTTCCGGTCGCAGAGGGTTTTTCAACCTGCCTTCCAAAATTCGCAGCCGCGTGGCCTTTCAGGTTTCCGGTTCCAAGAGACTCATGACACCTTCCACTGGAATATGGACCCAGTCGGGACGATTGTGCAATTCATACTGGAGTTCATAAAGAGCCTTTTCTAAAAGGAACGCGGTTAACCAATGCGAATCTCTGTCCGGAACCAGCCTCGGGTCCATATTCTCTTGATAAGCTTCTAAAAATTTGCTAGTGGTCAATTCAAACCAGACCTTAGCCCAACGCTGAAGTTTTTCGCCTTGCATCCCAAAGCTTCGTTGATGAACACTTTGGGTAAAAACAGCGTAATGAAAAGACCGAATCATTCCCGCCACGTCTTTCAGTGGTGAACGCTTTATCCGGCGACGGCTTAGAGGCACTAACGGCTCTCCTTCAAAGTCTATCACTACGAAGTCTCTTCCGGTGAAAAGCAATTGCCCCAGATGATAATCTCCATGACACCGAAATTTGGCTCCTTGAACGGTCTTCCTAACAGCTTGTTCAAAAATTTTTTGAATTTGGCTGCGTCGTTCGAGAATCTTCTGGGCTGCTTTGACTGTATCCTCATGCCGCAACAGTGATAAGGATTGTTCCAGGTCTGTTAATGCCCTGTCAGCATTTTGACGCATGGACTGATACATAGCGCGCTGATCGAGCGCAGAAAATGGTTCCGGCCGGAAATCCGGACTGGTAACATCAGACGCGAGCAACATGTGCATCTCCGCGGTTTTCCGACCCAACAACACGGCCTGACCGCTATACTCACCCATAGCGGCCAACACGTCGTCGCCATACATCGGAAGCGAAGGATTAGCCCACCAATTCCGGTATGAGACGGGATGTACGATCAAACCCTGCGCGGCGATCGTCTCAAAATACCTGCCCAGATGGTCCAGCGTATAGCTCCAACCGTCACCTTCATTCGTGACATACTCCTGAAGGATGGCAAGCTGCGCTTCCATGTTGTGGTGGCGGTAGTTAAAACCCAGCAAAGTTTGAGGCGTGATATGTCGGCCGCGGTGCTCGGTCATAAACTGTCCAATTTCCCAATCGGGATTGACTCCGTCCTCCAGACGGCGAAAGATTTTGAGGATCCATCGATCGCCATACACGACCGAGGTATTGCTCTGTTCCACTTTGAGAGGCGTGGGTTCGATATGTCCGGATGAAAGACGGTGATTCTGGCCCCGCCATCCCTGAGTGGCTCTCCGTTCAATTTGCCGACCCGCCAAACGTTCCGAAAGAATCCAGCTTTGAGCGAGATGGCGCCAAAATCTCGGACTGTCCGTTGCCTCAATGAGATTCCACTCTTCTCCTTTCAACACGAATTTGCCAAGAGCCGAGTCATCTTCACCCTGTTGACACAACATAGGCAAAACATAACGTTCTTCCGATCCGCCCTGGTATCGGACGCGCAGAACCCAAAATCCTCCGCGTTCCCACGCGGGGGCCCAAGCTTCATGCTTCACTCCCATAATCCGACGACCTTTACCTGCAAACCACCGCTGATAAGGCAGGTAGCCGATCAGAGGTTTTTCCAGAGCTTCCAGAACCTCTGAAAGCTGGCCGAAATCATCAATTTCCATTATTTCCGACGGCAATGACGGCGTTATTTCCTCGACGACATTGATATCCTGCAGTTGAAACAAATAAAAATCGTGAGGCCCTAGGGTATAAACAGTGTTCGGTTGAGTAATGGCGGGAAAGTTGCTGCGGGAAAACAGTTCGATTACCGCCTGTCCCATCAGTTCCTGGCTTTCGATCGTCACGGCCTGAACAAAGCGCGATAAGTTGGCCACAATAAGAAACCTGTCATCTTCAAATTCCCGCACGAAGGCCAAGACCTTCGCGTTATCGGAATTCAGAAAGCGTACAGTTCCCCGCCCAAAGGCCTGGGAAGATTTTCGTAACGCAATCATACGCCGGGTCCACCACAAAAAACTGGACGGATTATTTTGCTGTGCCTCCACATTGACTGATTCATAGTGGTATTCCGGATCCACAATCACCGGCAGGCAAAGACGCTGAGGATTGACCCGAGAAAATCCGGCGTTGCGGTCCGGACTCCACTGAAAGGGTGTCCGCACGCCATCTCGATCACCCAAATACACATTGTCGCCCATCCCAATTTCGTTTCCATAATACAGGACAGGAGTCCCCGGCAGTGTCATTAACAGGGCATTCATCAGTTCCATACGTCGCCTGTTGTTGTCCAATAAGGGAGCAAGTCGCCGGCGGATTCCGACATTAATGCGAAATTGTCGTTCCTTTCCATAGACACGGTACATATAATCTCGCTCTTCATCCGTCACCATTTCCAAGGTCAATTCGTCATGATTCCGTAAAAAAATGGCCCACTGGCAACAATGCGGAACCGGCGGCGTGTGCTCAAGAATATCAATAATCGGGTAGCGGTCCTCCATGTAGAGTGCCATAAACATTCGTGGCATCACGGGGAAGTGGAAAGCCATATGACACTCATCACCGTTGCCAAAATACAAAGCAGCATCCTCAGGCCACTGATTCGCTTCCGCTAACAGCATCCGATTGGAATATTTTGAATCAATATGTGCCCGCAATTCCCGCAGAAAAGCATGAGTTTCTGGTAAATTTTCGCAATTTGTTCCCTCACGTTCGAACAGGTAGGGAATGGCATCCAGTCTGAGACCGTCCACTCCCATATCCATCCAGAAATCCAAAATTTTGAAGACTTCTCTCTTGACGGCAGGATTGTCAAAATTCAGATCCGGCTGATGCGAGTAAAACCGATGCCAATAATATGCTTGGGCCACATCATCATAAGTCCAGTTGGACCGTTCAAAATCTGGGAAAATGATGCGCGCATCCGCATATTTGTCAGGTGTGTCACTCCACACGTAATAATCACGGTAGCGACCATGTGGCGGAGATTGCCGGGCTCGCTGAAACCATGGATGCTGGTCGGAGGTATGGTTTATGACTAATTCGGTGATGACTTTCAAACCCAGTTCGTGCGCACGCTTCAAAAAGCGACGAAAATCTCGCAGCGTGCCATATTCGGGATTAATGTTCATATAATCGGAAATATCATAACCATCGTCCTTCCGAGGGGAAGGATAAAACGGAAGAAGCCACAGGGCCGTGACTCCAAGTTCGGCTAGATACTCAAGCTTCTGGGTAAGCCCAACAAAATCGCCAATTCCGTCCTGATTGCTATCATAAAAAGTACGAACGTGCAATTCATAAATAATAGCGTCCTTGTACCAGTCAGGACGTTCTTCAATACGTTGGCCGTTGCGCAACTTAAATCCCCTCTTCGATTCGCAATAAATGAGCATTATATCCATCGGGACGAAGTTCCACGTAATTATATGGTCCCTGCCATGCGTAACGCGCTCCTGTTAGCAAGTCATGGACTACAAAATGTGCATCTTCTTTCAGGCCCAAAGCACGCATATCCAGCGCTGTCCAGCCTGATTGCGTATACATTGGATCAAGATTTATCACCATGAGCAAAACTGACTCATTATTCTGATCCCGTTTGCTGTACACAAGAATCTGCGGATTGTCTATCTGATGGAAAGCCAGAACCGATCCGTGCTTCAACGCGGCCTCATGGTGCCGAATTCCGTTGACTTTGCGGATGATGTTCTGAATATTGGGTTCCCGGCTCAAATCCCAGGACCGCACCTCGTATTTCTCCGAATGATTATATTCTTCGCCACCGACAAACAGGGGCTCATGCTCCAAAAGTTCAAAAGCCGGCCCGTATATACCATAATTCGGCGACAGAGTCGCAGCGAGGATGAACCGCACCGTAAAGGCAGAGGGCAAACCCGTCTGTAAATATGACGTCAAAATGTCGGGCGTATTCGGCCAAAAGCTAGGCCGGAAATATTCCTTCTTGTCCCCGAAAACCAACTCAGAGACATAATCCCGCAGTTCTTGCGCGGTGTTTCGCCATGCGAAATACGTATAGGACTGAGAAAATCCGAGTTTGGATAAAGCCTCCATCAACTTGGGCCGCGTGAATGCCTCCGACAGAAAGATCACGTCGGGAAAGCGGTCTTTCATCTGCGAGATAAACCACTCCCAGAACGGCAACGGCTTTGTATGGGGATTGTCCACCCGGAAAATTCGCACCCCTCGTTCCGCCCAAAATATCGTTACGTCCAGCAAAGCCTGCCATAAAGCCGGCCAGTCCTCGCAGTCAAAATTCAACGGGAAAACGTCCTCATATTTCTTCGGCGGATTCTCAGCATACTGAATGCTCCCATCAGGAAAATGACGGAACCACTCGGGATGTTCCACGACCCAAGGATGATCCGGTGAACATTGAAATGTCAAATCGAGGGCTAACTCCATGTTTAAAGTATTCACGCGTTGAACAAAATGATCGAAGTCCTCTAGCGTGCCCAATTGAGGGTGAATGGCTGTATGTCCTCCTTCCGGACCTCCTATGGCCCAAGGGCTGCCTGGATCCCCGGGGGAAGCTACTGTGTGGTTATTGGACCCCTTTCGGTGTTTCAGTCCAATGGGATGAATAGGCGGAAGGTAGACAACATCGAATCCCAAGTCAGCAACGTAGGAGAGAAAGTCCTCGCATTCTCTCAAGTTTCCGTGACTACCTTTCCGGGAAGGGCAGGAACGGGGGAAAAATTCATACCATGCTCCGAAACCCGCCCGTTCCCGGTCAACCCGGACGGAAAAAATCCGCGAACTCGCAATGTGAGACACATCGGGACATGACCGCATAATCTCCTCTAGCCGTGAAGAGCGAAGCAGGGATTCGCATTCGTCTCGGGGGGCGCGATCAAAACGGTTGATCCAGCTTTCGAGTTCCTTGATAGTATGCACAACAGGTGCCGAATCTTGGTAGGGTCGAGAATATAAAGCCAGACGCTTTCCGACGATTTCTCTGCCGATTTGCAACTCCACATCGATATCTTGATTCAAAGACAATTTCTTGTTGAAGCGTTGGCCCCAGCTCAGAAATTCGTCAATCCACCCCTCAACCACATATTCGTACAATCCCAATTCTCGAACATCAAATTCTGCTCGATAGCGGTCGTTATCGAGAGCCTGGAGCGGTACATATGACCAGGATGTGTTGGGAACTCGTCTATACCCCAAACGCCCGCCCACAATATCGTGGCCGTCAGCCACCAAATCTGCCTCAACGCTTACCGTATCGCCGATAATCCGTTTAATAGGATACCGCCCACCGTCGATGGTTGGTACGACATGAAAGATATAAACACGCATGCGCCCGTCCTGCGTCATCCCACCGCTCCTTACAAGCTAATTACTGCTTGCACCCCGACCCCGTTAATCCCTTCGGATTGCCAGCAAGGTGTCGAGTTGCATCACATACTGCTGCCACTGCTTGGTTTCATCCGGATCCTCTAGAGCTGTGCCGGTTAACCGGAACACAGCCAACTGAGCTTCCTGAAGGTCAATCTGCAGAGATTCATGTTGTGCGAGTTCCACGGCGTGCGTCAAAATTTCGAGCCATTGTAACCGATTGGGTTCCAGGTTAAGCTGCCTGCTGAGTCTTTTAATAAACATCTCGTAATGATAGGCCAAATCATCCCAATCATCAAGAAGGTTCCATTCCCGAGCTTCCGCCAGCAATCGCCGGACTTCCTCGATATTGACGTTCTCACTGTTTAGTTGCTTCTGAAACTGGTCACGAATTGACACCGCTGCCGCATTCCAGAGGACACCGGGAATATTCTGGTCCATGTCTTTCAAAAACCGCATAAAAGATATGCTGTGTTCATATATATGACGGTTGTACGTTAGAGCTTCTTCCAACGAATTACTCACGAGTTGATGAATAACCAATTCCTGTTCGTCGGGGAATAAATGGCGCAACGAATTGGTATGGCCTTGGAAAAATTGGTCCAACAAGCGAATGACCTCAGGGAATTCCGCCGCGTGAAACGCACGGGAAAGCTGTTCCAACATAGTCTGATAGAGCTCAGGGCCACGATAAGTCCTCACCCCTGCAATCACATTATGGTCACCCAAATGCAGTACGGCATAATTAAACGTCCCTCGATCGAGTGTCGTCTCGGAGATAACCTGCACTTGTCCCACAGCCATTTTGACTGGCCCCGACCGCCATAACACCTCTTCCCCGGCATAAACGTCATAGCAATAAATAGTGGTCGTGCTGCCGCGATCATAAGGCATCAACAGGTGCATCATACTATAATGTAACGCGACTCGGGGCAGACTGACCATATGTTCTGTGACGGCATTATCGAAAATAGTGCGACCATCCTGATTTCCCTCATTGCTTCGAGCCTGCTCGAGAATCTCCCTAAAAGACGCCTCCATCGGCACGTCAAAGAGTCTCTCTCCTAGTTGAATAGCCCGCGCCGCGTACTTCATCACTTGAATCGCTTCTAACCCGCCGATATCGTCAAAAAACCAACCGCAACTCGTGTACATAAGCAAGATGTGACGGTACAACTCCATTAACTGGAAGACGCGGATCGTATCCTCCAAATCCAAAGACTGCGCCTGATGTTGAAGAATAAAGGCATTGAGCGTGTTTTGCTCCCGGTTCAAAATGACGTCAATATAATCCTGGAATGCCTGAGCAGGGTCCTTGAGCCATCGGGGGGCCAGGGCATCAAACAGCGGGGTTACCGTATCCCGAACATAGTCCATGGCTTGCCTTAAAGGAGTGCGCCATTTTTGCGTCCAGGCCGGATGGAGCCCGCTCTGGCATCCGCAGTCGCTACGCCATCTTTCAATCCCGTGCGCACAACTCCATGATGTATTTTCGATAATTTCGGCCTTCCACACCGGAGGATTCAAGGCCAGATACTCACCATAATTGGTCAAACGCACGTCATCACGCCCGGATATGACATCCAATGCATAGGCCAGGGCCATTTCACCAAACCGGTGGTGATGACCGTAAGTCTCCCCATCAGTAGCAATATGAACAAGTTGATTGCCCGTCTCACTGGGATCGAATCCTTCCATGAGCCGACTGGCAAAATATGGACCGTCATTGAGTAGTCCTTCGAATGCCACAGCCCGGGAAAGGGCGGCATGATAGAAGAACACGGCGATGGTTTGCCTATCGGGCAATTCTACGAGATAGGGGCGGCTCGTAGAAATTTTACCGCCTTCAACATTGATGCATTCGCCTCTCGGATCCCGTATGCGTAAGGCTTGGTCAGGACTCAAGATCGTAAATTTAATGCCATGTTTCGCCAAAAGCCACAGAGTTTCATAATCGACAGCCGTTTCGGCCAGCCACATGCCTTCAGGATAACGCTGAAAACGGTGAACGAAGTCCCTTATACCCCATATAATTTCAACTTCCTTGTCTCGTGAAGTGGCCAGAGGCATGATGATATGGTTATAGACTTGGGCTAATGCCGAGCCATGGGAACCAAAGCGTTTTTGACTCCACTGGTCCCCCTCCAATATCGCAAGATAGGTCTCTGGTTCATGGCGTTGAAGCCATGCTAGCAAGGTAGGTCCAAAATTGAAGCTGATATTCGAATAATTATTGGAGACGCCACAAAGGCGCCCATTCCCGTCCAAGATCCGAGCATGAGAATTCGGAGCGTAGCACTCTTCGGTGATGCGTTGATTCCAGTCATGGTAGGGTCTCGCCGACTCTTCCTGTTCCACACTGTCTAGCCACGGATTTTCGCGCGGTGGCTGATAAAAATGGCCGTGAATGGTAATATAACGGTTTATTCCTGTTCACCTCGTTTTGAATTATGGCCGAGGGTATACGCATAACACCTCGAAAACGGCGCAAGCCAAAATATTTCTCATTTCATCATAATTGCAGCCAGTGCCGTACCGCTGACACGTTGGATGGGAAATACAAGTGCGCATACCCGGCTAAGACGTTTAGTTCCGCATAACCACCGAAGGATTCGCCGCGGCTCCCCTTAAGCCGATATGCTCTCGAAGCCTCCGCCCCCGCAAATTGAAGCTGAGAATAATGAAATTCGTGACCTCTAAATACGGACCCTGCCGGAAAGACAATGCCGGATATCATGATGACGGTTCGGTAACCCACTGCCTGCACATGATTATGCATCACCACAGTGTGAGGAACAATACCTACCATCGAATAATGTTGTCCTTGGGTATTCACCAGTTCTTTCGCTAAGAACATGTACCCTCCGCATTCGGCCAAAGTTGGAAGTCCACCCGCAATCCGGTCGTAATAGGTTTGCAGCAACTCCCGGTGCTGGCTCAAGAAGGCGGCAAACTCTTCCGGAAAACCGCCTCCAAGATACAACGCGGTGGCATCCCGAGGAATATTCTCTTGTGCTAGAGGGCTGAAATAAACCAATCTTGCCCCTAATTCTTCCAATAACTCCAGGTTTTGGGCGTAGTAGAAATTGAAGGCTTTATCCGCAGCGATCGCAACGACGGGATGAGCATTTGAAATGCGGGGCACCTCCGGTTTTTTGGGAATATTCAAGGTAGGAGCATCCATAATCATTTTAATAATGCCGTCCAGATCGAGTTGAGATGACAATTCGCTTCCCAGCTTCTCCACCATCCCCACGCTTTGATCATTCTCATCAGCGGGAAGAATACCCAGCTGCCGGTGTCCGACCGCTAAATCTTGGTGATAGGGTATGAATCCGTAACACGGGAGACCACATTCAGTCTCAATAACTGTTTTCAGAAGCTGGTAATGGCGTTCGGATTGGATCTTCGTGATGATTACGCCTGTTAAGAGGTCCGGCGTGCTAAAATGACGAAATCCCAAAACTACGGCGGCAAGACTTCTTGCGCTGTGCTGCCCGTCGACTACTAAGAGAACGGGGGATCGCAACACTTGGGCGATGTGATATGTACTGGATTCATTGGATAAGGGATTGTGACCGTCGAAATATCCCATAACGCCTTCGATGATGGCAAGATCCGCTCCTATCATTCCTCTCGCAAACGTCCACAGGGTTTCGTTGCTGCTCCCCTGCATCCAGATGTCCAGATTTCGCCCAACTCGGCCCGTGGCGAGGCGGTAATAGCCGGGATCAATGTAATCCGGGCCGACCTTGAACCCCTGAACCTGATAACCACGTTGCCGAAAGGCGGCCATAATTCCCACGGAGGCGATAGTTTTGCCTTCGTCGCTCGCGGGTGCTGTAATCACTACTCGTGGAAACCGCAAACCGAAATCTCCTTCTCACTCATCTCGTGGCTACTCTCTACTTCACCTGCATTATAAATCCCGACGGGGGTCTCTCTTGGATTAACTGCCAGGCAGCGTCCGCTACTTCAGCCGGGTCAATCCACCTCTTTCCCGCACTCCGGCGGATTAAACGGGTCTGTTGTTCCTCATTCAATGAATGGGCCCACCTGGTGGCCACCCATCCAGGCGACAGGACATAAATTCGCACACCAACCAGAGATTTTGCCAGACTGGCGCTATAACCAATGATAGCCGCCTTGGCTGTGCCATACAGCGACGCCGAGTCCCCGGAGGCTCCCGTTAAAGCCTCATCCCATGCCACGTTAACAATTATGCCATGATTTCGGACTAATGGAAGCACAGCCCGGCAACACTTGATTGCACCCGCCACATCAACTTCCCACAATTTCTGAAGTCTTGTCATGTATGGCAACGTGCGGGTTATGGGACTCAAAACATCTGCTCCGGCCAAATTCATCCACACATCATAATCCTCGGTGGATGCATCTCGGATTCTCCGCGCCATTTCTTGCTCATCCATACGCATGTCCAAAAGATTCTGTCCAGGTCCGGGATGCCTGGCAAATCCTATAACATCCGCTCCCTGAGCCGTGAAGAAGCTCAACACGGCTTGTCCGATGCCGCCATTCACGCCACTCACGCCGACACGCATGTCACTAAACATTCCTTTCGAATCGAAAAAATTAGACACATGACGTTCACCTTCATTGTCCCTCATAAACTCAATAAATGGACTGGAACGGGCTTTCGCTGCTTCAAAAGAATAGGTCTTTGAAAATCATATCATGGAAGCCACCTCTTCGTCCGGGAAGAGGGATTGGGGCGCCGACCAGCTAAACAGACGCCAGGCGACGCACACAGGCAGCGTGGGAGCGCTTACAGCCACAGAGCACACTCGGTGTTATTCGATAAGTCGGATTTACTGGCCTTTGGTGGCCGTTTTAAAACGGAGAAGGTCCTTGGTGAATCACCACGCAACGTTCCGTTAACGATAACGGCATTAAGGACGTCCGGTGCGAAAACCGGGCACCGAGACTGTCGGGTTGCCATCACAATGTCTTATGAGAGCCACACCGGCTTCTTGACAACAATTCAGACAAATGTTATTCTCATATTTGAGGGACGCACCATTAGGATTGAGGAGGTGCCGGAGAATCGGCTGAGGGATCGGATTCTCAATAGATATGGCTTCATGTCGTGAAGCCATATTAGTTTGATTATAAACTATAGGCATAACTAAGGACGGAGTACTGCCGCCCTTTTTATTTTTACGTTATTTCTACAATTGATTCGGTGCTAAGGGATGCCGAAACCGTGCCAGCATATTTGACACGTCGTCCCAGGACGCCGCATCAAAACGACATTTTGGATAGTTGGAGCACCCGATATGGATTTGGCCCCTGTCATCCTCCCATTCGTGCAAGGAGCCGTCTTGGCACAAAGGACACCGCATCACCCTTCACTCCTCCCAAACCTAACATCATTCATTGTTATTTCTTCCTAAATTATAGCGAGAAATATCCCAAGACACTATCAAAAAGCCAACATTTCTCTCGGAAATGGGATATGCTTCTATTCTACCGGAGGTGTGGGCTGAGACGGCAATACCACTCTTTCTCGCCATACACGTACGCCAGCCACCCATGCCGCCACAATGATCCCGGCAATAGGCACTGCAAAGAGAGCGCCCAAAATTCCCCGCAGAGAAGCCCCTATCATTAGCGCAATAACGGAGATAACAGGATGCACTCCGACCTGACTTCGGATAATTTTCGGGCCCAGAATTTGGGATTCAAGCAAATGTGCGGCCGCCAGCAGGACCAATACTTCGGGAACTTGAACAAGAGGGTGGTTAAATAACGCTAAGACAATGGGTAAAATGGCGCCCAACACCGGACCCAGTAACGGAATCAGTTCCATTATAGCGGCAAAAACTCCGATAACCAGTGGAAAGGGCAGTCCGATTAACCAAGTTCCAAAACCAAAAGCCGTGCCCACGATCAGGGAGAGCATGATCTGCCCTCGGACATAACCGCCGATAACCCGGGAAAGCGTATGCTCTACCGCCAGCAATCCCTCTCGGTGCTGGTGAGGAATCAGTCGCAGCATCGCCCCTTGAATGCGGTTGGCATCCAATAAAAGATAGACAGTGATAAATATGGTAATAGCCCCATCAACGACGCTGTCGATAAGATGAGTGACGAGGGTGACCGTCTGTTTTACAAGAAAAGTGGACACTTGGCCAAGACTGCTGAATAAGCGGTTTTCCAGCTCCAAAATATTCACTTGAATACCCAAGTGCTTCAGCCAATGCATAAGCCCCGGAGTACTTTGTGTGAAGGTATGAATATTATGGGGAAATTTGGCTACCAAAACCGCCAATTGCCCCGCGATGACCGTGAATAAAAAGCCGCCGCCGACCACAAAAATCACAACGGCCCCTAACACCACCACCAATACGGCCCAGGGCCGCTTCCAGTATAAAGCCAGCCGCTCTACCAAAGGGCTCAGCGTAATTTCGAACATAGCAGCCATCATCAGAACAACGACAACGTTTCCCAGCCGGCTCAAAGCCCACCACAATGCGATCAAAACCACACCCGTGCCAAGAATGACAACGACGGCATCCCGTCCCATTGCCAGCCTGCTTGCCCATTTTGGCGATTCGTTTCCGTCCATAAATACTCCTCATTTCCACGGGCCTACGGTCTTAATCTCCCACTATTATTTATTATAGGCTACCCATACCGCGCGTCTACTAACCCTCCGCCCGAATAGAATTCTGCCACCGTAACGCTAGTTCACCGGGTTGTTGGTATACTAAAATAGAGTTTCGGACAGCATTGTCCCTGATCTGGAAGGCGGGATGGCACCTGAATAATCGTCGTTCTCAACACGCTTCGTCACCAGGAGGCCGAAGCATCGGAATTTCAGCCGGCATTATCTTTGCTGCCACCCTAATTAGCCGGTTCACCGGATTTTTCCGTGAAGTGGTCATGGCCGCCTACTTCAGCACCTCGGCACTTACTGACGCCTGGCTTATGGCTTCCGTACTGCCTAACCTCCTGTTCAGTACTATCAACGGCGCCATTTCGGTTACCGTTATCCCGCTGATGACGCAAGCCGATAGAGAGTTATCCAAACGATCGGTCCAAAATTTCATCAATGAACTGTTTACGGCCATTGTGCTCTTGTCGATTGTTCTTATCGCCTTCGGAGAAATTTTTGCGCCGTTGCTCATGCGTCTGATAGCTCCAGGTTTTCACCACCAAAAATTGGCCTTAACGATTGCCATGACTCGCATCATGATCCCCACGATTTTATTTTGGGGTCTTTCTGGATTGGTTGTGGGAATTCTTCAGGAACGAGAAGAATTTCTTTATCCCGCCTTGTCCCCTGTGGCCATCAATGTTGTCCGCATCACTAGCATCATTGTCCTGGGACACTTCTTTAGCATCAAGGGTGTAGCGATGGGCTTTCTTCTCTCCGTGCTGGCGCAGTTATTCGTGACATTGCCGGTACTCAAACGCACCGGTTTGCACTTGCACTTCCGTTGGCACTTTAGCCACCCTTTTCTCGGCAAGATGGTCCGTATGGCGGGACCTTTCTTTCTAACGACTTCGGTTGGCACCGTTGGCATCATTGTGGACCGCATCTTAGCTTCCTCGCTGGTGACTGGAAGTATCTCCGCGCTAAACTATTCTTACGTCCTGGTACAAATTCCAGTGGGGTTGGTCATTTCCTCTTTAACAACCCCTATTTACACGCGGCTATCCCAGCATCAGAGCCGGCACGACGTTGCAACGTACAAACAGCTGGCCATGAAAGGGTTCCGCTTAGTGGTTCTCATCATTGTCCCCATCACTCTATGGTTTATGATTCTCGCCATTCCCATCATGCGCCTGATATATCAGCATGGCGCCTTTTCCAATTATTCCACCCACATTACGGCCAGTACGCTGCTGTTTTGGTCAATTGGTCTTCCCGGATTTGGGCTTTCATTTTACCTGCAAAAATTGTTTTTTGCGACCCAGGACACGAAAAGTCCGGCCCGTTTCAGTATTATCACAATAACAGTTAACATCATTGGCGATTTGATTTTAGTACACCTTTTGAAAGCGGATGGACTGGCCCTGGCCACGGCTATGGCGGCATGGGTCAACACTGCCTTGTTATCCATCAAGGCGCTTCGTCCCCGCCACAACAAAGATCTGGTGCTGCGCCCCTTTGTGATTAAGATAGCCATCACTGCCGGCGTCACAGCCATTGTCGTTTACGCGCTCCGGGAATGGTTTTCACTCGATTACATTCACGGCTTCCTGCCGCTGGCTTTTGCCCTCGTATCGACCGTGGTTTTGTCGGCTCTGGTTTACGCAGCCTTGCTGACAATATTCCGGTTCCCGGAAATCCGTGACTTGTTGCGGCGGCTGATAAAAAATCGTCACAACTTCCAATCCTCCGAAACTTGATCCGTCAAACTTCTTGCGGATGCTTATGATACAACGAGTTATGGTACAATATTACACAAGAGAGGTGACGATCATGCCTATTGAGAAACTGATCGAGGCTCCTCTTGTTGTGGTTACGAATCGGGAGCCATACATCGATGAGCGTTCCGATCATGGAATTCGAACCGTGCAAAAAGCCGGCGGAGTCGTGTCAGCTTTGGACCCGCTTTTGCAGGAGATTGGGGGGCACTGGATCGCGTGGGGAAGCGGGAGCGCTGACGTTGAGGTTTCTCCCGGTGGAAAGCGCCAGGTGCCGCCAGAAAATCCTCGATACACGTTACACCGTATTATCTTGAATCAGGAAGAAATTCAGGGCTACTATGCCAAATATTCCAATCAAGGGCTATGGCCGCTGAGTCATATGTTAATTGAGCGTGCCCAGTTTTCGCGGCGTGCGTGGCAAGTTTACCGCAATGTCAATCAAAAATTTGCTAAACGCACCAGTTCCGTCAGTCCAGAAGGCGCGTGGATTTTTTCGCACGACTATCAGCTCGCCTTGCTTCCTTCTTTCGTACGCAAGTCCCGGCCCGACGTGGCCATCGCGCACTTCTGGCATATTCCCTGGCCCCCCTCGGCCATCTTCCATTTGTGCCCGCAACACCAGGAAATATTGCGAGGACTATTGGGAGCAGATGTTTTGGGATTTCAAAGCGATGTAGACGTGGATAACTTTATCAATACGGCAGAACGTACCCTGAAAGTCTCCGTCAACCGAGACAATCTAACCATTAATTGGCAGGGTCGAATAGTACACGTGAAATCTTTTCCTATTTCCGTTGATTTTGAGGCGATTCAAGAAATAGTTCAAAATCCCCGAATATCCCGGTGGGTGCGGGGAATAAGACGTCATATTGAAAGGCACGATCAAATACTGGGAATTTCAGTTGATCGCGCGGATTACACCAAGGGCTTACTGCCCCGCCTTGAAGCCATAAAAGAATTTTACACATTATACCCTCAGTACCGAGAGCGTGTCACATACATACAGGTTGTCGTCCCGTCACGAACGGAGGTTGCAGAATACCGGCGCCTCTATGAAAGAATTGCCAAAAAGACCCAAGAAATAAACAAGCAATTTCAGAAACCAAGGTGGATCCCTATTATCACATTGCGTCACAGCATTGACCGGCCCAGGCTTATGGGTTTATTCCGCGCTGCAGACTTCGCCGTGGTCAGTTCTCTGGTAGACGGGATGAATCTAGTTTCCAAAGAATTCGTAGCGGCCCAAGTCGACAAACGGGGTGTGTTGTTGTTGAGCGAAACCACCGGCGCAGCACACGAACTGGAAAATGAAGCGTTCCCCATCAATCCGCTCGACCCGGAAGGATTCGCAAACACTTTGCATGAAGCCCTCTCCACGTCGGCCGACGAACGTGCTCTTCGTATTACACGCATGCGAGAGCATCTGCAAAAGCACACTATATATGACTGGATGGCGGATATCTTTGCTACATTAAAGGCGGCTGCTCAATCATATGTCTGAACAGTTTCTCACATTGGCTACCCTGGGTGCCTTGTCGCAACAGGTTCGTGCCCAAAGCTGGCTTTGGTTTTTAGATATAGACGGCACATTGCTTGATATTGCGCCCTCTCCGTCCGCGGTAGAAGTTCCCGATGACTTGTCGGTGTCACTAGATCGGTTAGCCGACAATCCGTGCCACCACGTCGCTTTGATCAGCGGACGCTCACTGGCTGACATTAGCCGTCTATTCCCCAGTCCCCTTTTAAGCAAAAGCGGAAACCATGGGGCAGAGTACTTTTGGAACCAGAAATCATGGTTGCACTCCTCGTCCCAGCGGTTTCTTGCTATCCGTCCTCAACTTTTGGAAGCCGTAGCTCCCCTCACTCAGCAGTTTCCCGGACTATTTATAGAGGACAAACGCTATTCAATCAGTGTGCATTATCGCCATGTCAGTCCTTCACTGCACCCAACACTCGGCAACAGGATAAACACACTCTTGTCTTCCCTGAACGATGTCGTGATTTACCCGGCAAAATTGTGCTGGGAAATCCGCCCCAATCCGGGACCAACTAAGGGAGACGCGGTGCGAACCTTGTATGCTAAAATCTCGCCACAGCTTTTGTCCCCCATCTTTCCCATCATTATCGGTGACGACCGTACTGACGAAGACGCGTTTGGAGCCATCAGTCCTGCTCTCACCATCCATGTAGGGGACGGCACGACCCAAGCCCGTTATCGACTCAGTTCACCTCGTCATGTGCGGGAACTTGTGGCTGCAGTCAGTCGCGATCCTCATCTCGCTGGGAATGCGGATCATGCCCACGGAGATACTGTATGATCGGCAAAAGAGGTTCAACGCGATTAAAGGAGGGAACCAAATATACCCCTTGAATATACACCATGAGTTGCTCCACCAGCTGCAGAGCAAGGTCAATACCTAAGGCCGTTCCGTCTTGAATATTTTCAAACTGCCGAAGAATCTTTTGGCCAATAACGATACCGGGCACTTCGTTGTGCAAGTACATGGCCTGGCGATAGGATACCAAAGGCATAACCCCAAGCAACAAAGGGACGGGAAGGGATCCTGCTTCCTCCAAAAACTGTTCTAACTGTTCGGCCTGATATACCGGTTGTGACATTACAAAATGAGCTCCGGCATCGAGCTTTTGGCGCAGACGCCCCACTTCCTGAGTCCGGTCGGGAGCATTAGGACTCACCCCCACACCAATGTCAAAATTCGTATGGCCGCCGATTTTTTGGCCCAAAGCATCCTCGCCCCTGTTGAATGCCTGAAGCACTTTGACCAATCCTATCGAATTGATGTCGTACACAGCCGATGCATGAGCATAGTCACCCAATCCCGGAGGGTCTCCGGTGAGAGCCAGCACGTTGCGAATGCCTAAAGCATGAGCCCCCAGCAAATCACTTTGCAAACCCATGAGGTTGCGATCCCGGGTCGTAAAGTGCAATATGGTCTGAATCGGCACCCGTTCCGAAGTGAGGCGTGCCGTCGCCAGCGCACTGAGTCTTACCCTGGCCATGGGGCTGTCACCAATATTGATGGCATCCGCTCCGGCATCGGCCACCGTCTGCGCTGCTTCCAACAAGCGGTGAGGATTGACACCCCTAGGTGGATCGAGCTCCACGCTGACAATAAACCTGTTATGAAAGAATTGAGAGATACCCTGTTCCTGTGTCTCGCCGTGCCCACCATCCCCAGCCCCCCCTGAATCCGACATTTCATTCAATAGCGGTACTGACAGAAGAGAGAGATTGTGATGTAAGGCGGCATCGAGAGCCTGAATATGCTCCCAGTTCGTGCCACAGCATCCTCCGATAACCTGGCATCCGGCAGCGCGCAAGGCGGGAGCAATCGTAGCCACATAACGAGGAGTTGCCGGATAGTGTACATGCCCGGCAACAAAACCAGGCTGTCCGGCATTAGGATAGGCAGATAAGGGAATTGCCAACTCTTTTGCTTTGGGGGCCATGCGAATGATGGCGTCCAAGAGCGGAGCCGGGCCACTGCCACAATTGGCTCCAACCACGTCAGGGGGTCCACCCGGCAACGAGGCCATTGCTTCTATGGCCTGTTCGGGCGTGACTCCGTATAAGGTTGCCCCTTGCGGGGAAAAAGCAAAGGACACAAAAACAGGCAGATTGCTTTCCTCACGGATGGCTTGCACCGCGGCCTTCACTGTGCCCAGATCGGACATTGTTTCCACTATAAATCCATCAACGCCTCCAGCCAGTAACCCTGCTACTGCCGTGCGAAAATAGTCGAGCGCTCTCTCATAGCCTACGGAAGGCACAACCCGTGAATCCACCGGTTGTGCAAGAGGACCAATGACTCCAATGATCCAGGCATCCTGACCAAAAATATCACGGGCATGCCGAGCGATTTGTGCGGCCCGGCGATTTAATTCCACCACATCCGCTTCAATTCCCAAAGAAGAAAGTTTGTGTCCGTTTGCGGAAAATGTGTGGGTTTCAATCAACCGGGCACCCGCTTCGAGATATTTCAGATGCAGATTCATTAACACATCTGGCTGACGCAAGGGAACCAGGGGCAGAGCCACGGACTCCACCCCTTCATCCATTAAGGCAGTGCCGACCGCACCGTCTCCCAGAATCCATCCCTCTTCGTGCAATATCTCGCTTAAGCTTTTCACTGCAAACCGTCCTCGTCGCGAATTTCTTCAACCGCCGTCATCATGACCCGTAGTTTTTGCTCGGCTTCGTCCCATGTTCGGGTCTTTAAACCGCAATCCGGGTCGATTAACAACTGATCTAGTGGAATAATTTCCAATGCCCGTCGAATTCCGGCTTTTACCTCGTCAACCGACTCAATCCGGTGTGAATGAACATCCACAACCCCTAAAGCCAGTTCTTTTGACTTCGGCCAAGGATAGCGCGCTAGCAAATCCAATAACGCAAAATGTTGATTGGCTGCTTCCAGATCCAGCTGGTCAACCGGCAGATCATATAGACCGGGCAATATCGTCTCAAAATCTCCATAACAAATATGGCTAATGGTTTTAGCCTGGAGACCTTGAGTTACTATGGCCATGGCCTCGATGGCCAGATCCAGTTCATCGGGCCGAGTTGAAATTGCCGGTTCATCAATTTGAATATACTTCGCACCGGCTTTTTCCAAGGCCACAGCTTCTTCATGGACCAATTGCGCCAAATCCATCACAAGAGAGCGCCGATCCGGATAATACGCATTAAAAGACCAGTCACAAATTGTGTAGGGACCAGTGAGCATACCCTTTACCGGATGAGACGTCAACCGCGAAGCTTTTTCCCAGGAAACCACAGTTAATCCCACTGAATCTCCCAGCGATACGACATTTTCCACTATGGGCTTCTTATAGTAACGGTTGCCATAAGAACGAACCGGCAACGATTCTGAGAACCCTTGCCAGTGCTCAGCGAAATAAGCGACCATGTCGCCGCGTTCCATTTCGCCGTGAACAAAAATGTCAAGATTCAATGCTTCCTGCAAATTAATAACCTGGCGCGTCGCGTCTTCTTCGGATTCGCGCAATTGTTCTGCCGATATTTGGCCGCGACGAAATTGCGTGCGCGCCGTGAGCAGTTTATTGGGTTTCGGGAAACTTCCCACACTGGTGGTTAATAAATGTTTGGCCATTACAGTCCGCCCTTTCTCTACCTTATGCGTTAATCAAAAACTTGGTGTCCCGGAGTAAACGGACCTTTTGCTCAGCCCGGTCAGGCGGCAAAAACTCCAGTCCACAACTCGGATGAATCCATGTTCTCTCATGACCTTGCCTGCGAAGGATTGGCTGCAAAAGTCGAGCCAAATGTTCGGGAGTTTCCATCCGAACGTTTCGGGCATCAATAACCCCCAGGCCCACGGCAATATCCAATTTGTCTGTAGCCAAAACATCCAGCACATGGGGATCGCTCACGGCATCGCACGATATTCGTGAAAATGGCAGCTGCGACAGCGTGTCGAGCCACGGTGAAGATTCACCCCAGTAGAGCGCGATAGATTGCTCTATTTCCAAATCGGGGTCAATCAAAGCCTCATACGCTTGTCGAACCTGGGTACGTGACCAAGAGGACGATCGAACCAGGGAAGGCTCATCCCACTGCACTTCCACCACTCCAGTTCCCACCAAATGCCGGACGGTGAGCCGCATGACGTCGATCAAGTCTGCTATCAGAGCATCGGTGTCCCCGTAACTTGTGTCTTCCTGGAGGTCGAGAAAGGTAAAGAGTCCTGGTAAGGCCACCTTTATCGGCACTTGTGAACGGGATACAGCTTCTCGGCACCAGGCTGCCAAAGTTCCTCCCTGATACTGCAAGCGCCCCGTTATCACGGGATGCCTGACATAAAAATTATTGTCGAACAAACGAATCAGACCCGCACTGTGAACATTGTCGAGGTCGCGAACGATCGGGTCAAACAAATCATACCACCGAATTTGACCGTCAGTGGTTCGGTCCAATTGCGTGTCATTCGCCAGCTCCAAAACGCGGTCTATCACCTGGCTATAAGTTTCAAAAAGCTGGCTTGGTGTCAGCAATCCCTTTTCAAAGCGCTGGATTGCCGACCGCACACTAGGCCCTGGGCCAGCCGGGATTTTCGGATATGATCCCATGACAGTCGTCTTCATTTTTCCCGTATCTCTCCTGTCTTGCATGATTTCGGTTCCGCTGCACGCGGGTATCACGCTACTTTGCCTTCGTTTTAGGACCGGACATGGCGCACGAAGCCCCGCAACCATAAAAAAACGCCTACTGCGAGAAGAGGCGCATGCTCTTCTCATCTTAAAGAATACTCGAGTATTCTTCCGGAATTGGCACCCGCCTTGCAGGGGTTGCCGGGCTTCATCGGGCCAGTCCCTCTGCCACTCTGGATAAGAAGTGTTCCTATCGAATTGATTAGCAAAATATCATGGCTTGCCAATATGGTCAAGAGGACGACACAAAAAATATAATTGCCATTTATTTCCATCCATGGTAGACTGGGGGCCAGGAGGTGTTAACCCATGTATTCTCCTGGCCCGTCGGCGTCGCATGATCGGCATCCCGACAGCCCTATTAAAAAATCCAAGAAATCCCGAAGCCGAATATTTTTTCGTCGCTTGGTACTATTTCTCGGGGTTTTGGCAGTTTTGGTTCTCTGGCAACTCCGTTTTGTCATCACAGAACTGGGGAATCTTCAACATGAATTGGAAACCTGGAAAACGGCTCGCACAGTCCTCGCCACACTTCTCTCTTATATCGTTGCCCACATCATCCAATTCGGGCACCACTTATGGATAAACATTTTTCGTTGAATTTCCTTGTGTCTCTCCAAATCAGTGACAGGCGGCACAAGGGATACACGAAATGTTTGGGACCCTTGTGCCATCCATCTCACCGGCGTCCCAGCCGCAAAAGGAACAAGAAGAGGTTGATAATATCTACCAGTAACGACACAGCCAAGACAACGGCAGCCCCGTTGCCGGGTAAAATGCGCCCACGGTAGCGCATGATGGAGAAGTCGACCATCATATACCCTGTAAAAATTAGCACCCCGATGAGGTTATACGCGCGCGAAGCCACGATTCCGAACATGCCCGGCAAAAAGAATGACAGCAAGCTGGTAATAATCAGCATCAAAAGGCCCAAAAACAAAATCGGGCCGAGTTTCGAAAAGTCCCAGGGCACCCACGATACCACGGCCGCCGAAAGCAGCATGGCGATCAAAATGCCGCCCACGGTCGTCAGGAAAAGATGATTTTGGTGTAAAATGGCGTACCATAATACTGGGCCGACGGCAATACCCAGTCCTATGGCCACGATAATCCCCCAAAACAGTGCCATGCCGGCGTTAGCTTGATTGCGGCCCACAAATATGGTGCCCACCATGGCCGCAATAAAACCGATCCAAAACGCACCCGGTCCCAGACCGACTCCGAACACACTCGCCGCCATGAGAATCACCAATAATAAAACCAGGAAGCCCAAGGTCCGGGCCATTAAGGAACCATGAACTCCATCGGCCACTCGATAGGTGTACGGTGTACGGTTATTCATTGCCATCACCTCCCTCTTTTGTGATACAACAAATGTCAGAACCTATTCAATAGGGAAATTGTGCTTTGAGCTGTCAAGAGCTTGCAGTTAGAGCCATCTTTCGGGACAATAGATGTGATAACGGACGTAGAGGCCTTGTTGCAATGAGGCTGTTACGTTCAACCGGACGCATTTGCATTCGTACGGCAAGACGATGGGTTTCGCAAAGAAAGAAGGCGTGATAAATGGCAGAAAGTGAAGGCATGTCATTTGAAATTCTTGCGGCTGGCATACGAGACATACGCCATGATGTTCCGCTTCTTTTGTCGGTCTTGGCCAAAAAACTGGAAACGGGACTCCCGGACAGAGTACGTGTCGCCCGCCATTCAGGCCTGTTCTCCCGGGACAATTCAATAAACTCCATCACAGTCGATTTTGAGAATGTTCGCTATGTGATCAAGCATAAGGCCGGACGGCTGGAGACCTTAAGGCAGAAAGTGGTGCATGACGTCGTGCTAAAAACCGATGCCATAAATTTCGACGATTGGATTGAGGAGGTGCTGCGCCACTTAATGCAGGAGAGCGACCAAAACGAAAACGTGCGCAACATGCTCGATCGGTTTCTCACTTCATAAAGCAATTTTAGACTATCATATTGCTATTCAGAGCATGGAAAGGGCGATATAAGTGTCCGCACACGAATTTCCCAACTGGCATCTGGAAAGTCTCACAGCGCACTCCGGGGTCGGCTACGATCCTGTTTATGGAGCTGTCAGCACACCCGTCTATCAAACCGTGACTTATCAACATCCCGGCTCAGAATTAGGGCCTTACGATTACAGCCGAACGGAAAATCCAACGCGCCATGCCACCCAAGAAGCCATCAACCGTCTGGAAAAGGGGGCGGGAACCCTGCTATACAGCAGCGGCATGGCGGCTCTCACGGTTTTGGTCCAAACCCTGCAACAAGGCGATCACGTGTTGATTACGGAAGACGCGTATGGCGGCACTTACCGAATCATGGTCGATTTGTTTTCCAAATTCGGAGTCTCGTCAAGCATGGTAAACACGCGTGATCTCAATCAGGTCGAGGACCATCTAGGGCCGAGAACACGCCTGGTAATCGTGGAAACTCCCAGTAATCCTTTGTTGCGCATCAGTCCCTTGGCGGAACTGGCGGAACTGGTTCATGCCCACCACGCAGAATTAGCGGTTGATAACACATTCATGACCGCCGTTCGTCAGCGCCCGTTGGAAATGGGAGCGGATTATTCCGTTTATAGCGCAACCAAATACCTGGCCGGCCATAACGATGTGCTTGCCGGCGCCATTGTCTGTAAGGCACCGGAGCAATACCGCCGTTTAAATGACTTGACGAATGCCACCGGAAGTGTGCCGGGCCCATGGGATGCATGGCTTCTTCTTCGCGGACTGAAAACCCTGGCTATCCGAATGGATCGACAGGAAAATAATGCCCGTGCCCTGGCCCAGTTCCTTTCTACCCATGACCGTGTCCGCTCGGTTTACTATCCCGAATTGGCCGAACCCAGCGTGAAGGCGGTTCATATGGAGCAGGCGTCGGGATATGGTGCCATGCTGTCATTTTTGCTAAAGGATCCTGACACTCATATTGCCCTGATGGATAGGCTAAAAGTGATCTTGCCCGCCGTCAGCCTAGGAGGGGTGGAATCGTTAATTACCCATCCCTACAATGAAACTCATAGGGAACTTCCGGAGCCGATGCGGCGCAAACTAGGAATCATTCCCGGACTTATGCGTTTGTCCGTGGGAATCGAACACATTGACGATCTACTCAACGATTTGTCTGACGGGCTGCGTGACTAAGGGCCTCGGTGACCGACACAATGCCGACACAATATGGAGTAAATTCATTCAAGGAGTGACCCACAATTACCGAAAAACGCACACAATTTGTGCATACCGGTTATGAAATGGATGGGGAAACCCACGCCATAACACCGCCGATTTTCCGTGCAACCACATATCATCAGGCTAATCCCTGGGATCCGCCCGCGTATGATTATGCACGTTCGGGAAACCCTACCCGCCATGCCTTTGAAGCCGCCATGGCGGAATTGGAACACGGAGCCATGGGGTTGGCCTTTGCGTCCGGTATGGCGGCCCTGACCGCAGCGTTCATGTTGTTATCGCAAGGTGACCACCTTATCGTCACCCGCGATTGCCAGGGAGGTACGCAGAGAGTCTTACGGGGCATTTTTAGCCGCTTTGGCATCCAGGTTAGCTATGTCGACACGGAAGACATGGAGGCTTTAGAGCGCGCCCTGACCCCACACACGCGCGCCATCCTTATCGAAAACTTCAGTAACCCCTTTTTACATGTCACGGACATCCCGAAAGTGAGTCAGTGGGCCCATGCACACCATTTATGGGTCATGGTGGACAACACCTTCATTACCCCCTATTTACAAAACCCCCTAACACAGGGGGCTGACCTCGTTATTCATTCCGCCACCAAAATGATTGGAGGCCATTCCGACATCACGGCCGGGATCGCCGTGGCCAAGGAAGCCGAGCTTGGCCAGCGTTTATATTTCATCCAAAATGCTTGCGGAGCCGTACTGTCACCGGATGAGTCCTATATGAGCCTGCGTGGCCTCCATACTTTACCAATCCGTATGGACCGGGCCCAGCAAACAGCTGCAAATCTTGCCGAGGTACTACAACAGCATCCCCGCGTGGAACAGGTATACTATCCGGGGATTCCCACGCACCCCGGACACGATATTGCTCAAAGGACCATGCGAGGTTTTGGACAAATGCTAACCATTCGTCTCAAAGAAGCATTATGGGTACCAGATGTGGCGCGCCATCTCCATTTCGCACGAGTTGGCGCAGGCTTTGGCGGAACCGAAACCATCATTTCGTTGCCTGAACTCCACTGCCACGCAGCTCTGACCATGGAGGAGCGGTTTGAGCGAAATATTACTCCGGACGTCATCCGCATTTCAGTGGGGTTGGAATCAGCAACCGATCTTATTGGCGACATCGTCCAAGCTCTCGATCAGGCCGGATTGTAGAACGGAAAATTTCCGCTGTACAATCCGGGGTTTTATTTCGAGGCACCTTCCGGGTCTTGTCCGTCAGACCCGGATCTTTGGATCCACTGGTCTCTGGCTAATCGCCGTACCACCTTCCCGGACGCGCCGAGAGGAAGTGAATCGACAACTTCTATGATGTAAGGCCGTTTGTAATCGGCCAGTGACGACTTGGCCAGCGCGTGGAGGCTTTGCACATCCACCTGCCGTCCCGCCCGCGGCACCACCAAAGCTACAACTCGCTCACCCCGTCTAGGATCAGCGACACCGAATACCGTAGCCTGACCAACATCCGGGCTACGTAAGAGGACAGATTCCACTTCCACCGGATAGACGTTCTCCCCGGCCATGATGATCATGTCCTGTTTACGATCCACCAAGTACAACAAACCGTCAGCCGTAACATAGCCCATATCGCCGACACTGAGATATCCGTCTTCCGTGAACCCTTCTTGGGAGGCGGTAGGATTATTGAAATACTCCGTCATCAAGGTGGGGCCTTTGACAAACACTTCGCCAATCTCTCCCGTGGGAACATCCTGACGCTCTTCATTCAAAATCCTGACATTTTGCCCCACGATAGGGTATCCGACTGACCCCAGGGGTCCGCCAGGACGATGACGAATCACCGTGCACGCCCCATACTCCGTAGCCCCATAAATATCATAGAGCCGGGCTTGGGGAAATCCGTTAAGAATACGGTCACGCAAAGTACTGTCCAAGGGTGCCGATGCCGTGAGAATCACCTTCAAGGTTTTGGCATCCATCTTTCCCGCCTCTACCGCGTCCGCCAAAAAACTCAACAGAGCGGGAACGAACATGCTGTAGGTTACCCGATGTTGATTCATTTCATCGACGATGTGCTGAGGATGAATGCTGCGATGCGGATATATAACACAAGTCGCACCGATTATGACCGACAATGTCACGACCCACAGTGAATTTACATGGAACATAGGCAGTAAGGCCAGCCCGGTATCATCGGAGGAAATACCCAGTTCCGCTACCAAAGTCAGAGCAATCATTAAATTGCTGACATGACTCCTAACGGCCCCCTTAGGCTTTCCGGTAGTTCCGGATGTATAAACAATCACCCAGGGATCCTCTTCGGTTACTGTCAGCGCAAGTGGAGAATCGTCCACCGGGGCTACGATGTCATCCCAATTGTGAGCGCCACTTTCGTTGAGATGCGTGTAAAAAACGGGGAGAAGATTTTCGACCGATGCCAAGGCCGGCCGCAAATCCTTTTCGGCCACGATCATGCTGATTTGACTGTCCATCAGTGCATAACGGATCTCTTCCTCCGACCAACGCAAATTGATTGGGACACCAATCAAACCTGCTTTAGCCAACCCAAAATAGGCTTCTGCCATGTCGAGTCCATTAGGTAATAAAAGTCCTACTCGTTGACCTTTTTTTAGTCCCTGAGCCAGCAAAGCGCGCGCAATCCGGTTTGTACGTTTGTCAAGTTCCTGAAAGGTCCATGACTGATCGCCAAAGATTAAGGCCTGTTTGTCCCGGTACCGTAATGCCGCACCATGCAGTGCGTCTCCAACAGTTAACACAATGTCATCTCCCGCCCATGGAATACTTATGTTTGCGTGCGCACTTTGCGTTGCGCAATCCACAGCTGCCTAGCAGCCAGAGTCGCTACTGTTATACACATAATACCGAACATGATGTGCGTCGTCGATATCGCAAATTGCCCCAGCGAATGATCATGAACAAGGGCCCACACCCAGTACAGTAAACCCGCTCCAGTCGTGACAACAACTTCCCATCGTCCTCGGGCCACCGAATATAACATGGCAATATTGAGCGAACCCAAACATATCATTCCCCAGCCATACAGGCCGAGCCAGGGGACAATACCGAGAAAGCCTTTCCCCAAAATCGTCAGAACCAACACCTTGGCGTGGGCCAGGAACAACCACTCACCAATGGCCGCCAGAACACTATAGACAGCCAAGGTCATTCCCGCAAAGCGATAGCGATATTGCGGATCCGACAAGATAGCTGTCAACATCACAGTTCCCAAACTGCCAGAAACGAACTGCAAACTGTGTCCAATCGTAGCCAGACCGGTGTATTCTCCCGCAACAAAAGGCGACAAAGCATATTTAGCCGCAAGACCGTCAACCAAGGCAAATAAAACATTGACAATTCCGACCATAGCTGTGCCCACGACCACTCCGGAAGACGTTTCTTCTCCCTTCAACGCTACCCGTGTCACCATGACGCGGCTGATGGACCATGTCACCCACGCCGCTATCGCCTCCAAAATTCCTACGGCCAGAAGACGGTAATTGCTCCAAAGAGCTCCCGCAGCCGCCACGACACGAAACCCGGTGTTCAAAACTCCCAGCAGACCAACCCAGAGGTACCAGCGGCTGCGTTGCAGCATACCGACATTGGCAGACAAGGCCAGACTGGGCACCACTTCTGCGGTATAGATGACCATCAGAGCGTCGTCAACATGGAAAAGCCTTGAGAGGCTTTTCCCCAACAACCACACACTCAGCCACAATCCTATGCCACCAGCCCACAACACCACAGATTGCGCATAAGCATTTTGTCTCCTGTATTTTCCGACACGTGTGTAGATGAGTGTGACCACGGATGCCGGTATCACCAGGAAACTGGTCACGTTTAAAAATGTCGCAAGGTCGCCATACTGCCGGGGGCCCAAAACATGCGCCAACACCACGTGATACAAATAATTAAAAACTCCGGCCAACAGCGTAGCCAATCCAAAGATCAGATTATCTTCCCAAAATGCCTTGAATTTGGCCATCATACCCTCCCAGATCGGCTCTGCTGAAAGCAAGGAATTATATCTTCTACCATTCTGACTTGTTTGGGGAAAAAATATAGCCCAGGTTACGGGAAAACCTGGGCTTTCACGGAAAATATGACGTAGTTCATTATCATGCCAGTTCCCGAAAGAACTGCTATTATACTAACCTTATTTCGACATCTCTAGCAAAAATCCTACTAACAGTAACGAATTTCTTAGTCGTTTGACGACTAAGAAATCTCTGCCGCGTCCAATTATGGTCCATCGTTCCAGCCACCTTGCCGGTCGATGATAACGTTTTTCACCTTCTCTCGAGGTCGCGCCATCCTAACCGAACGGACTGTACAGGACGATTGAACATTGAAAAAATATCTTGACAAATCTCTCATAAACCTCTCATTCATAAGATCCATACTGACTACACAATAAAATACAGACCGCAGAGATCATGTATCGTGTGGAGGAGGGATGGTCATGGTTCCTGAAAAGCCTCTCGATGAAACATCGTCGCAACGAACCCACCGGCAACATTTCAAACGCAGTGCTGCCAAGTGGGCTCTTGCCGCAGGAGTTTCCGGGCTCATCGGCCTGAGCGCATTTTATGCATCCAATTGGCGGGCTCTCGAACACCTCCCCCAGCTCGCGAGGGCGCACACCGCCCATGAACGTGTTAAGTGGACCCGTCTGACTCAGGTTTCCCCCTGGTTCCCTAAAGCTCTAATTGCCACCGAAGACCGTAGTTTCTACACCAACTGGGGGATTTCTTTTCAAGGGATAGCCAGAGCTGCCTTGGTAGACTTACAAACCGGCCAGTTTACTCAGGGCGGTAGCACGATTACCCAGGAACTCGTTCGAGACTTGATGCTCTCTTCGGCGAAAACGATTCCCCGTAAAGTGTCAGGCATTTTGCTATCCTTGATGACCACTGCTCTCTACTCAAAGCAGCAAATCCTCACGATGTTTATCAACGAAGTCTATCTGGGTGACAATGCTTATGGTGTAGGGCAAGCGGCACAATCCTATTTTGGCATTACAGCCAAGCATCTCAACTTGCCGGAATCCGCTCTCCTGGCGGGATTGCCGCAACTCCCGTCAGTCTACGACCCTCTGGTCAACTACAAACTGGCAAAGTTGCGGCAGTTGCAGGTGCTAAATGGCATGGTCCGAGATCACATGATAACCCACCAGCAGGCAATGCGCGCTTACCGGGCCCCTTTACCGCTAAAATGAGAAACCCATCAACTTTGCGTTCTCACCCAAAACCTTGCGACAAAAAAAAAAACACCCTCGGTATGCACAGCGTGCCGGGGGTGTGATGTGCATCCGCCATTATCGGCGAAGCTTTTTCAACTCGCCAAGAAGACGGTCATTCAGAACACGAATATGCGTGCCCTTCATTCCCAGCGACCGGGATTCAATCACACCGGCCGACTCAAATTTGCGCAGAGCGTTAACAATAACCGATCGGGTAATTCCAACCCGGTCCGCAATTTTTGAGGCAACCAGCAATCCCTCGTCGCCGCCCAGCTCATCAAAAATGTGTTGGACAGCTTCCAGCTCGGAATAAGACAGGGTGTCGATGGCCACCTTCACTGCTGCCTTCTTGCGGGCCTCAATTTCCAATTCATCCGATTTAGAACGCAAAATTTCCATGGCAACAACCGTAGCACCGTACTCCGCCAGCACCAGGTCCTCGTCATTAAATTCCCTTCCAAATCGCGAAATAACCAAAGTCCCCAATCGATCTCCACCGCCGTTAACCGGCACTACCGTGGTGATTTTGTTTTCGTACAAACACGGCTTGTCACGGAAAAACACACATTTGCGCGACTCCTGCGAAACGTTAGGATAGGTCTCATCCACCTTTAATAGCCCACTGTTGTAAGTTGCGGGAAAGGTTTCTTCTTTGAGAACCTCTCCAATCATAATGTCACACTCAAATCCATCCAGCAGGCTATACCCTAACACTTTTCCGCGTCGGCTGACCACATAGACGTTGGCTTGAATAAGCTCACTCAGAATCTTAGCCATTTCTTCGAAGTTTACCGGATGGCCTGCCGTTCGTTGCAAAAGCCGATTGATCCGTCGTGTCTTTTCCAGCAATTCTTCCACGACATGCACCTCCCTAATACGACAAACATCCCTGTCGTCACAATTTTCACGATTAAGTATACCACAGATAATGTTCTAATGTGGTAACGAAAAAAAAGATTCAGAGTATATACCGATTGATGTCAATATTCTCCGCGATCTTTTCCAGTCGTTGCCGAACGTACGCTGCGGTGATAGGAATAGTTTGCCCCACCAGATCAGGGGCCGAAAAGTTTAATTCTTCGAGAACCTTTTCTAAAATCGTCGCCAGACGCCGAGCTCCGATATTTTCGCTATCCCGATTGACTTGAAATGCGAAACGTGCCATTTCCCATAACGCTCCGTCATCAAACTCAACCGTCACCCCTTCTGCGCCCAGTAACGCCTTATACTGTTTGATCAACGAATGACGCGGTTCAGTCAAAATCTTGTAAAAATCCTCTTCATTAAGTGCATTAAACTCGACCCGTAGTGGAAAGCGCCCCTGCAACTCCGGGATCAGATCACTCGGCTTGGAGACATGAAATGCTCCTGCCGCGATAAACAGAATATGATCTGTCTTGACGGGACCGTATTTCGTATTGACCGTCGATCCTTCTACAATGGGCAAGATGTCGCGCTGAACGCCTTCACGGGACACATCCGGCCCCCGACCTTCATTGCTACTCGATGCAATTTTGTCAAACTCATCGATGAAGATGATCCCTTGCTGTTCTGCGCGCCATAAGGCATCCGCATGAGCTGCATCCGTATCAATCAATTTCTGCGCTTCTTCCTGGGTTAGGACCTTGCGTGCCTCGGCCACGGTCATCTTCCGCCGCTTAGTCCGCTTCGGCAACAAGCCTGAAAACATCTCGCCTAGATTCATTTGATTTTCTTCACTCCCAGGCAGATTCCCCATAAATGGCAAGGGAGGCCCCTGGTCCTCCACCTCCACCTCCACAACCTCGTTCTCCATGGCTTTCATGCGCAGCTTCTCGCGCACCTTTCTTCGTTCTTCCTCAATGCGGTGCCGTTCCTCGATACTGATGCTTGAATTCGGTTTATTTTGCCGCGTCCCGCCACCAAACAGCGCTTCAAACGGGTTTACGGTCGTAGAGGCTTCTTCCGGAAAAGGCACGAGGGCGTCCACCAATCGATCCTCGGCAATGCGTTCTGCCCGATCCTGAACAGCGTGACTCCGCTCTTCCTTGACCATCCGCACGCTGGTTTCAACAAGATCGCGCACCATGGCGTCCACATCGCGGCCTACGTACCCCACCTCGGTGAACTTGGTTGCTTCAACCTTAATAAAAGGCACACGCAAAAGCCGCGCCAAACGGCGTGCCACCTCTGTCTTGCCTACCCCAGTGGGCCCAATCATCAAAATGTTTTTAGGCGTAATATCCTCCTGTAACTCAGGATCCAATTGGCTCCGTCGCCATCTGTGTCTCAGAGCAACAGCCACCGCACGCTTGGCATCGTCCTGGCCCACAATATACCGGTCAAGTTCTTGCACAATTTTTTTCGGCGTCATCAATGCGTCGTCCATGAAAAAGCCTCCTCCTGACCCAGTGTTAGCCTAGTGTTTCAATAGTTAAGTGATGATTTGTGTAGATACAGATGTCTGCGGCAATATCCAGCGACCGCTTGACTACCTCCTGTATGGGCATACTTTGGTCCTCCAGCGAGGAGAAAGCCCGCGCTGCGGCCAGAGCATAGCTGCCCCCGGAACCAATGGCCGCAATATAGTCGTCAGGTTCGATGACTTCACCGGTTCCCGAAACAATAAATAAATGTTCAGTATCCGCTACCAGCAATAAGGCTTCCAGTTTTCCCAGCATCCGGTCTGTACGCCATTGACGCGACAGGGCCACTGCCGCACGTTGTAAATTGCCGTGATGTTCTTCCAGTTTTCCCTCAAACAATTCAAATAGTGTCAAAGCATCAGCCACTGAACCAGCAAACCCCGCCAGGACTTGGCTATGATACAATCGCCTAACCTTTATCGCGGTGTGCTTCATAACCGTGTTCTGTCCGAATGTCACCTGCCCGTCACCGCCAATCACGGCTTGACCATTGCGGACGATACCCAGAACTGTCGTGCCGTGAAATTCTATTCGTTCCAAAACCATCGCTCCTTTAGTCTAGCTACCCCCATCATATCGAATTTTCCATGATTTGTTGCCGATCAAGCCCGGGGATGCGAATTTTGGTAAACTTGCGCTATGTGCTCCTGAGATATCAATGTGTAAAGTTGCGTTGTCCGCAGCAAACTGTGCCCCAACAACTCCTGAATAACTCGCAGATCCGCGCCATTCATCAGCATATGCGTGGCAAAAGAGTGCCTGAGCCAATGAGGGCTCACGTTACGCTGCAAGGCCGCACGAACCAAAACGATTTTGACGATGCGTCTTACGCTTCTGGTGGTGAGCCTTGTACCACGGTAATTGACAAATAAGGCGTTAGTACGGCTGCGCACAAGGTTCGGCCGAAGATTGAGCATATAGTTGTCCAAGGCCTCTCGGGCCTTGCGCCCAAACGGCACGACGCGCTCTTTACCGCCCTTTCCCTGAACTCGCACAAAACAGGTTGTCATATCAACATCCCCGAGATTCAAGGAGACAGCCTCCTGGCTCCTCAGCCCTGCACCGTAAAGCATCTCCAGCAACGCCCAATTTCTCAATCCCAGGCGTCCCGAGGTCTGTTGAGCACTTTCCACCAAATCATGGGCTTCGTCCATCGTTAACGTGCGTGGTAGCAGAGGCCGAAATCTCGGCGCCAACAAACGACCAGCCGGATTATCGGAACGCCACCCCTGACGTTGTGCAAAACGATAAAATGAACGGACTACAGCGAGTTTTCTCGCCACTGTGCGCGGCGATAGACCCTGTCTCATCAGTGATGCCGACCACTCCCGGATCTCCTTGGAGGTGATGGCATCGAATGATCCCGCGAACGCCTGCAGCTGCTTCAAGTCCTGAGCGTAAGCCCGTGTCGTGTTAACCGACGCCTGTTCCACGTTAAGCAAAGTGTTGATGAAATACTCTGCCCATTCGTTAGCCGGCTTCATGACTGACCTCGCTAGGAAGCCGTCCAACATAGTTCTTTAGGGATTCCAAGGCACGGTTTCTCAGCCACTGTCGGCGCACTTTCTTATCGTGAATTCTATTTATATCCTCAGGCAAGCTCAAGAGCCCAAAATTGGCGTTCATGGGCTGAAAGTTCTTGGGATCCGTATGGGTAATGTAATGGGCCAATGCTCCCATCATGGTTTCGGCGGGAAATACCTCAATTCGTTGCCGGCGCAGCCTCTGCACAATATATTGCGCAACCATGATACCGGTCGCGGCGGATTCCACATATCCCTCCACGCCCGTCATCTGGCCCGCAAACCATAAATCCTCCCGAACCATTGTATTGAGAGTTGGTCTCAGTACCGCAGGGGATTTCAAATAAGTATTCCGGTGCATGACGCCATACCGCACAAATTCTGCCTCACGCAACGCCGGAATTAACCCGAATACCCGCTTTTGTTCTCCCCATCGTAAATTCGTCTGAAATCCTACCAAGCTTAACAACGAACCCGCAGCATTGTCTTGTCGCAATTGAACTACAGCATAAGGTCTTCGTCCGTTTTCAAATGGGTTTTCCAAGCCGATGGGTTTCATCGGACCGAATAGCGGGGTTTTAAACCCACGTCTTCCCAGTTCCTCAATCGGCAGGCACCCTTCAAAAAATGTGGAGGACTCAAAATCGTGCCCCATATGCTGTTCCGCATGAATTAAAGCCTCATAAAATGCTTGATACTCTTCTCGGGTCAAAGGACAATTTAAATAATCTTGATTCCCTTCACGGGATCCCCAAAAAGCATGATTCATATCTACGGTTTCTCTCAATACGATTGGTGCCGCTGCGTCAAAAAATGATAGCATTTTGTCCCCAACCAGGTTCTGAATAGCCTCAGTCAACGATTCATGTGTTAACGGGCCCGTAGCTATCACAGCAGGACCCTGAGGAATTTCCGAAACCACCTCCACGTGAATGGCAATCAAGGGATGTTCAGCCAAAGATCTGGTGATTTCGTCGCTAAATATTTCTCGGTCCACGGCCAACGCCGATCCTGCGGGAACCCTGGCTAATTCGCCAGCCTTAAGAATGAGCGAATCAAAGAATCGCATTTCATCCTTCAGAAGAGTGGCCGGGGCCAAGCCTAAGGTTGAGCCCAAAGAGTTAGAACAAACCAGCTCACCGAATTTTCCGCTGATGTGAGCGGGCGTTGAAGTTTTGGGTCGCATTTCATACAAGTCGACTGAGAGACCCATTTGAGCCAGTTGCCACGCTGCTTCTGAACCGGCTAGTCCCCCTCCGACAACAGTGACATCACTGGGCTTGTTCTTCTTCATAACCGCATCCCTCCCGCAAGCACATCACGCTTTCATGATTACCGCGACGTTTAAAGGCCATAGAAGATCCACAACGCGGGCACTGCTTGTCACTCGGCCTGTTCCACGTCACAAAATCACAGTCGGGATAGCCCTGACAGCCATAAAATATCCGGCCTTTGCGACTCCGGCGCACAACGAGATCTTTTCCACATTTCGGACACAAAGCTCCTGTTTTTTCCACGTAAGGTTTGGTAAAATCACAATCTGGATACCCCGAACAAGCAAGAAACTTGCCAAAACGCCCATATTTGACGACCATAGGACGCCCGCACTTGTCACAAACTTCGTCAGTTGTCTCCTGGGGCAACTCGACCTTCTCGATAGCTTCGTCAGCCTGATGTAATTCCTCCGCAAACCGACCATAAAAACCAAAAAGAATGTCTTGCCACGGCAAATCATTAGCAGCCACTTGATCCAATTGTGTTTCAACATCCGCGGTAAATCGGGTATCCACGATTTCGGGGAAATATTGATTTAGAAGAGCTACGACCACCTGTCCTAATTCCGTGGGTACAAGTCTTTTTTGTTCACGATGCACATAGTCCCGCTGAATGAGGGTTTCCACAATAGGTGCATAAGTCGAAGGACGACCGATACCTAATTCCTCCAGTGTTTTGACGAGGCTTGCCTCGGTGAACCGTGGCGGTGGTTCCGTAAAATGTTCCACTGATTGTACATCCTGAGTCGCAACCGTTAAACCTGGCGAAACCTGAGGCAAAGGACGTGACTCACTTTCGTCGTTTCCGTGGGGGTCGGCATCATCAAAAGATTCCTTATATACGATGGTAAACCCCGGAAATTTGACCCGCGAACCCGTCGCCCGGAACAATGCATCTTGGCCTTCCACCTCAAGATCTATCGTTGTCGAATCGTAAATCAAGGGAGCCATTTGGCTCGCAACGAAGCGCTCCCATATCAGACGGTATAGACGAAGCTGATCCCGGTTCAAACTCCCCTTCAAGCTCTCGGGCATCCTCGCGACACGAGTTGGTCGAATCGCTTCATGAGCGTCTTGCACCCCAGGTTTGGCCTTGGCCCGACGCTTAGGATCATCGCCGGGAAGATAGTCCTGGCCATACCGTTCGGCCACAAACTGCCGCGCATCGTCCCGCGCGCTCTCCGCAATACGAGTCGAATCTGTACGGATGTAGGTAATAAGGCCGACGGTCCCCTCAGAGGGCACTTCTAGCCCTTCGTAGAGTTGCTGAGCAAGGCTCATGGTGCGTTTCACAGAAAATCCCAATTTCCGCGAAGCCTCTTGCTGCAGGGTCGAGGTGGTAAACGGAGGAGCCGCGAACCGCCTTTTCTCCCGGACTTTAACGTCACGAACCACGGCTGCCAGCCCCGGCCGCACCGCAGCCAAAATTTGCTCTGCCTCCTCTTTCGATACACGACCCTTTTGGCCGAGGGGAGCGATATAATGCGAAACAAATTCCTGTTCTCCGGTTCGAACCGTCATGTCAACGGTAAAATACTGTTCAGGCACGAACCTCTGGAATTCGTCTTCCCGATCCACCAATAATTTGAGAGCAGCACTCTGCACTCGCCCAGCGGACAATCCCGGCCTGACTTTTCTCCACAAAAGCGGAGATAATTGGTAGCCGACAACCCGGTCTAATACGCGCCGTGCCTGCTGCGCATTGACCAAAGCCATGTTAATCGGACGAGCCGACTTGATGGCTCGGCTCACGGCTTCTTTGGTGATTTCATGAAACTCGATTCGTCTCACGTCCGACGGCGCAATATTCAGAGCCTCGGCGAGATGCCAGGAAATCGCTTCTCCTTCACGATCAGGGTCGGTCGCCAAATAAATACGATCAGACTTCTTGGCAGCTTCCTTGAGCTCCTTGAGGAGAGGACCTTTTCCCCGAATCGTAATATAACGTGGCTCAAATCCGCGTGCCACATCTACGCCGAACTGACTTTTGGGCAGGTCGCGAACGTGACCCATGGACGCTTTCACCTGAAAGCGGGCCCCCAGAAACCGGCTAATTGTTTTCGCCTTGGCTGGCGATTCGACAATAATCAGAGGTTTAGCTCTAGCCATGACAACCTCCCGCGTACAAACATTTTTCCATTATATCAAAATATGCCGCATCGCCATGATCTTTCGACCGAGAGGTTTTTCCGCCTTCTGCCTTTCAGGGCATATCGAAACATATTAGCATGACTGTAGCAGGGAACTGCCCATGATGCAAATTACTAAAATATTCCCATGACATCATGGTTGGCCCGCGGCAAAATTTTTCCGAGAAATGTCCGGCGATGTGCCGCACAGGGACCATATTTGACAATCATTGCCCGATGATATGGTGTCGGATATCCTTTATGCCGCTCAAAGCCGTAAGCTGGATACTGGCGCGCAAGCACGGTCATATAACGGTCCCGAACTACTTTAGCAATAATCGACGCTGCTCCGATACTCGCCGATATCTGATCCCCATGAATAAGGGGATACTCGTCCCACGGACCGCCTATAGCCATAGCATCCGTTAATACAACGCGAGGAACCCCGTTGAGATAAGACAACGCTCGGATCATGGCCATTCGGCTTGCTTCCAGGATGTTAATTTTTTCAATCGTTCTGGGCCCGACTACGCCGACCCCAATTGCCCAGGCTTGACGACATATCTCTTCATAAAGATGTTCACGCGTCGAAACGCTTAGCCGTTTGGAATCGTCGACTCCCAGGATTTGCCGTTGAGGATTGAGTACAACCGCAGCCGCAACAACGGGTCCTGCTAAAGGTCCCCGGCCCGCCTCATCCGTACCCGCCACGCTCCACCCTTTGTCCCAGAACTCCTTCTCCCAATGGGTTTTCTCAATCCAACATTGCAGTTGACTGATATGACTATTTGGCATTCAACAATCCTCTGGTGATTCTATGCTCACCCGTCCAAATTTTCCATTTTGAAACCCTGTGACAATGGCGTCGGCAGTACGCTGCTCGTCAACCACTCCCCCAGTCTTGAGAAATCCCCGTTTCCGTCCCCACTCTATCCAGTCGGAGGGAAGACCGGCATTCACAAAGACCAAGGGCCAAATTTGTTCTACCAAGGTGGAGCGTTCGTCTGCAGGACAAGGCACAATGCCCAGAGCCTTCAAACGCCAATCCCCGGAATGCCGCGGAGTCACAACCCCCGGCAGGTCCAGCCATTCCCATCCGCCTGGCAACCTAATCCACTGAGGTCCGCGGGTCACGCCGGGTTTGGCTCCCGTGGCCACCCGGTTTGCACCCACCATCCGGTTGAGAAGAGTGGACTTCCCGACGTTCGGAACACCAACGACGGCTAAACGGTAAGGCGGCTTCAAAAGAACCCGAATTGCGTGTTCCAGTCGTTTCTTGGTATCGGTATTCGCCGCCGTCATTGCCAGAACTGCCGTTCCCTCTCGTTCGAAACATCTCAGCCACTGTTCCGTCGCATGGCGATCAGCCAGATCCGCTTTATTCAACACGACAATTCGACGAGTCCGTCCCACCCATTGTTGAAGAGGTTGATGGCGGGTGATGCGCGGAGCGCGTGCGTCAACCACCTCGATAAACGCTGACAAGTAGGCGGCTAGCTCGCGGATCGTGCGCTGCGTCGCCACCATGTGACCCGGATACCACGACTGCGTTTTACTCATTCAATTTCCTCTCAAATTCTGCCTCATCCATCCTCATCCCGAAAGATATCCGGCCTTCTTAGTTCAGTAGGTGAAAATCAGACAGCGGCCACCACACGACAAAAGCCTCGCCTTTTACATTCTTCATTGGCAACAAGCCAAAATAGCGGCTGTCGAAACTTTTAGGGCGGTTGTCACCTTCAACCCACAAATATCCCGCAGGAACTTTAGTTGGCGGGATGTTCATGGAGCCACGATATTTTAAAAATGGCTCATGATATCTTTTGCCGTTGATATACACAACGTTATGTCTCACGCTTATTGTGTCCCCGGGCACACCAATGACACGCTTTATCCAGTCTTGGCTCTTTATAACAGGCGAGCGAAACACGATGATTTGACCGGTTTTCGGCGATTCAAAGTCATAGATTAACTTGTTGACAAGGACTCTCTCCCCCGTATGCAGTGTTGGCAGCATCGAAATGCCCTCGACTTGGTACGACTCAAATACAAACATACGAATGAGAAACGCCAAGACCACGGCCAATACAATGGTCTCGATAAATTCCCAGTATCCCTTACGCCGTTTGGGCATAATGGCAGCCTCCTCAAACACATAAACATAGCGAAGACACTACATTACAACGAGTGCCTTCGCTAGCTAAAATCAATGCCGTTCCTTGATTCGGGCTGCCTTACCGCGGAGATTTCTTAAGTAATAAAGCTTCGCTCTCCGCACCTTTCCCCGTCTAAGAACATGGATTGCTTCAAGACGCGGCGAATGCAGAAGGAAAATCCGTTCGACACCCACTCCGTAAGAAACTCGCCGTACTGTGAACGTTTTAGAGAGGCCGGTGCCTTTAATGCGAATGACTACGCCCTCAAAGTTCTGAACACGCTCCCGGTTCCCTTCACGGATTTTTACAGCCACGCGCACAGTATCGCCCGGGCGAAATGGCGGAATATCGTTTCGCATTTGATCTTCTTCTAATAGTCGAATAAAATCCACAAAATTTCCCCCCTTTTCGGGCCAGTTGAAATTATAGCACCGTCATATACCCGTCGCAAATTGTCAATCATGGAGCAAGTCCGGCCGGCGATGTCGAGTCCGTTCCCGCGCTTGTTCTTGTTGCCATTTCCTGATTCTGGCGTGGTCACCGGATAACAGAACAGAAGGCACCTCGAGACCGCGGTAGACCCGGGGGCGGGTGTATTGGGGCCCCTCCAAACCTCCACCTCTTCCAAAGGATTCCTGAAAGGCCCCCTCCTCGGCCCCCAGGACTCCTGGCAGTACTCTTGTTACTGCATCAACAATGACCATGGCCGCCAGTTCTCCTCCTGTAAGAATCACGTCACCCACCGAAATTTCCATAGGACTCAGCAAAGACATCACACGCTCGTCCATACCCTCGTAATGACCGGCCACGATAATCAGATGGTCCGATTGGCTGAGTTGTTCGACCAGTCTCTGATCAAAAGACCTTCCTTGCGGAGACGTGACCACTATCTGTGCCGGCAACGAGTGATGAGCCTGTGCCCATTCCACCGCGGGAACGACGACATCCGGACGGAGTAACATTCCCAGGCCGCCCCCAAAGGGATAATCGTCCGTCATTTTATGCGGGCCCAGGCCAAAGTCCCTCAAGGGAATCAGACGAATATCAACCAATCCTCGAGAGCGGGCCCGCTTGATCATGCTGGCTGAAAATGGTCCTGCAAACATTTCCGGAAACAGCGTAACGATCTGTATGACCATCATGGTGAATCGTCCAGGCCTTCCGGCAGTTTTACAGTCATGATCCCCTCTTCAAGACTCACCCTTGTCACCACTGATTTGAGCGCCGGTATCAGTAATGGAGCTTTCTCCGGACGCACAACTTCAAACACATCTTGATTGGCACCCGTCCGAATCATTTTGCTCACGGTGCCAATGATCTCTTTCGTGTCGTCATTCAGCACGTGCAACCCCTGCAGCTGAAACCAGTAGTACTCTTGAGGTCCCAACGGAGGAAGAGAATTTATAGGAACATAGACAATTTCTCCCCGCAGCGTTTCAGCCTCTTCTCTGGTGGTAATACCCTCGAGTTGCAGGATGACAACGGGAGGGTGAAATTTCGCCATGCGTATTGTCTGGGGTCCAGACAAGGAAGCCACCCAGATTGTTTTCCTTTTGAGAAGGCGATCGGGAAAATCGGTGGTTGGAAATACTCGAAAAGCCCCATTCAGTCCGTGAGGAGTCGTGATTTCGCCTACCGCCACAAATTCGGACCAGTCTGAATTACGCATTTTGCTCCGATTTCTTGTTGAGTTGTTTAAGCTCGTGAACTTTCCTTAAAATTCCGGTCCGACGAAGCAATGATCTTGCTGTGTCCGTAGGCTGGGCTCCGTTTTGAATCCATCGCACGGCCTTTTCTTCGTCGATTTTTACCACGGCCGGGTTTTTCGTGGGATCATAATATCCAATTTCCTCCAAGAACTTCCCGTCCCGCGGAGACCTGGCGTCAGCCACCACAACTCTGTAAAACGGGTGTTTCTTGGCTCCCATGCGCCGCAAGCGAATTTTTACCATTGACAAATTTCCCCCCTTTCACTCCCACAATAGCCTTCCCATTTATTTGAGATCGGGAAAATCCTTCAAATCTTTAAAAGGCAATTTGGGAAACTTCTTCTTTCGCCCGCTACCCTTCATCTGTTTCATGAGCTTGCGCATCTCATAGAATTGTTTAACCAGCCGGTTAATTTCTTGTACCGAGGTGCCGCTTCCTCTGGCTATTCGGCGTCGTCGGCTTCCATCAATGATTTCAGGTTTTCGGCGCTCGACCACCGTCATGGAGTTTATGATGGCTTCAACACGCTCAAGGCCCTTGTCATCCACCTGATCCTTGTACTTGTTGAGATTAAGGGGACCCATCCCTCCCGGCAGAAGTTCCATCACCTTGGACAAAGGCCCTAATTTTTTGACTTGCCTCAACATGGCCTGAAAGTCTTCGAAATTGAAGTCTTTGGTACCAATGCGTTTGGCATGCGTCTCGATCTCCTCTTTGTCCAGAGACTCTTCCGCTTTCTCAATAAGTGTCAACACATCGCCCATTCCCAGAATACGCGATGCCATACGATCCGGTTGGAAAGGTTCCAATGCCTCAACCTTTTCACCCGTGGCAATTAACTTTACGGGAAGGCCGGTTACAGCTCGAATCGACAGAGCGGCGCCCCCTCGGGCATCACCGTCCAACTTGGTCAGAATAACGCCCGTTACCGGAAGAAGATCCTTGAACGCAGCAGCCACTCGGACCGCATCCTGGCCCGTCATGGCGTCCACAACCAGAAGGGTTTCGTGCGCTGCAACTTCTTGTTGCATTTGCACCAGTTCATCCATAAGAGCACGATCAATGTGCAGGCGCCCGGCCGTATCCACCAGAAGCACATCTCTGGCCATCTGGCGACTACGCTGCCATCCTTCCCGCACCAGTTGCACAGGAGAGAGCCCTTCTTCATAAATGACAGGTACCTGGATTTGTGTCCCTAGAGCCTGGAGTTGATCTACCGCAGCGGGTCGGTAGATATCCGCCGCCACCATGAGAGGCTGCCGCCCTTGTTGCTTCAACATCCTGGCAAGCTTCGCTGCGGAAGTGGTTTTGCCAGAGCCCTGAAGACCAACCAGATAAATAACAGTGGGAGGGTTCGATGCCATCTTAATCCGTTCAACCTGTTGACCCATTAACTCAGTCAGGTGGTCCCGCACTATGCGAACCACGCCTTGAGCCGGGGTCAAGCTTTCCAGGATGTCTTGGCCAATGGCTTCTTCTTCGACTCGGCGCAAGAAATCTCTGACGACCTTGAAGTTGACATCCGCCTCCAGCAGCGCCATTCGGACATCTCGAAGCCCTTCCCGCACGTCGTCTTCGGTTAACCGCCCTTTGCTGCGCATCCGCTTAAAGGTGCTTTGCAACTTCTCAGTCAGATTATCAAACATCCGCGATCCCCTCCTCTCCTGCCAGATCCGCGATGATCTTCTCGGCTTGTATTTGCCACGGCCCCTCAGGGGCACTAAGAATAAGAGACCAAAGGGCTCTGAGTTGTTTCTGGCGATGCTTCATTTGTACGATCAAGGATAGCTCACTTTCCCACTCTTCCAGAATTTTCTGGGTTCGGTCCAACACATCATGAATAGCAGCCCGACTGACATGTTTCGCCTCAGCGATTTCCATTAACGACCAGTCCTCCACGTAATAAAGGCGCCAGACATCCCGCTGGTGTTCCGTGAGCATACCCCCGTAGATATCGTACAAAATATTGGCTCGTTCACGATTCAACCGTTCCACGCTTCCTCCCGGCCCTGTTAAGTAAAAATGCTTAACAGACAAAAACCATCATATCTGAAGGAATGATGGTCTGTCAAATACCTATGGCCGAGATACTAAGGGCACTCTTCGGTTAAGCGCATCTTGAAGTAATCCAGCCGCCATGATCTCCTCATGGACGACGTGTCACTAACCGCTCTGAAAATCCTTGGCCAATATATGCACGCGGATTTTCGTTCATTGTTCGCTCTCTGCCGTGGGGCCTGCTCGTCCATGGCCCGGCGCCACCGGCGTCCCCCCCGTAGCACTAGAGTCCTGCCGGGAGCGATGTGCCCATCAGGGTCTTCTTCCGACGACGGAACCTCGCTTCCAGAATGGTCCCGGACACGCTCTTTGGGTGTCCAAAGGTGAATTTCGGGATCATCCAGTCTCGGCAGCAGGTCCATGGCGGCAACAACGTCTCTATCTCCATCCCACCCGCATTCGATGCAGTGAAACCGCTCCCCATGCCGATGGTTCTGGTCGCGATATCCGTATGTCGGGTAGGGACAAGTTTGACTGGTATACGCGGCATTAACCCCGACCCAACACAATATCCTGACATTGCACGGGTTTTAGACCGAGTCCACGAGCGATTTACTAACCGGCATCCGGATCCGCCCGGCGCGAGAGCAAACAGGGGACTGGACAAGTTACTGACTTTGGCCTAACCATTGCTGTAAGCCGTCCAGTACCCCTAATGCACCAGGGTAGTTTGAACGCATAATCCACTCCGGCAAACAGTTTCTGACCGATGCATCACCGTTGGCAACGAGAACCCCCGGATAATGACTCGACAACATGTCTCCGTCATTTTCAGCGTTTCCGGCCACGAAGCAGTTCTGCGTTTTGACTCCGACCCGGCGCAGAATATATTGCAACGCCCGGCTCTTTAACGCGGTGCACGGAAGAATATCCAGCCGTCCTTCATTCGGGTACCATAAGACGCGCGCCGACAAATGATTGCGGGCAAGGTAAGATTTGACCACAGACACCAAAGCGGGATCGTCAAGTTCAAAAGCCACACGCCAGTGCGAACTCCTGCCGCGGTAAACGACTCCGGGAACATTGCTCAAGGCCGTGCGAAGACGTCTAGGAGACCAATAACGCCGCTGTTCAAAGGCCCAGAATTCGTCGGCCTCCAAATTCGGCCCCCAAAAAATATCGGCTCCGACATCTGTCGCAATGGCGAGAGGACCAGGAAATCCATAACGGCTAATTAATGAGCAGGCATTGTTCAGCGTCCGCCCCGTAAGATAAATCACTCCCAGTTCGGGGCGCGCCACCAAATAGTCACGCACTTCCTGTTCTCCTCCGTGACCGATTAAGGTTCCATCTATATCAGTAGCCAACACCCGCCTGATGGCGGCCACTGGACGCCACCTCCTCATACACTGCATGTAAGCGTTGTGCCATATGATTCACCGTGTGATGCCGTTGAATCATCTCTTGTCCATTTATTCCCATCTGTCTGCTACGATTGGAAGTTTGCCACAACTCTAACGCGTTTTGCCACACTTGGTCAATACGTGTATGATCAATCACAATACCGGTAAAATTCGGCTTAATCCAATCCTCAACACCCGGAACATTTGTTCCGACAACGGCGCATCCTGAGGCCATCGCCTCCACCACCGCCATACCCAACGTGGGTCCCTGGTTTGGAGCTACCAACACGGCTGCGGAGCCCATATACATGGCTACTGCATGATGCGGCATCGGGCCCAGAAACCGTACGTGAGACCCCAGCTCGTTGGCCCAAGCCCGTAATGCAGGGTCCCTCGGCATTCCCTCCGATACCTCACCCGAACTTCCCCCGATAATGACAAGAACCAGATCCGGGGGCAATTGAGAACGACTCATAACTTGCAGAAGTTCTTGAATACCCCGGCCCCGGTTAAGACGACCCACGTAAAGAATGGGCGGTTTACTTAAATTCAATCCCCGCATCAAGGGTCCCGCGTCACGAACAAAGAAGTTGGTAATATCAACCCCCGGGGGAACGACATAAATGGGTACTTCGGATGCGATTTGGTGGATCATTTCGCTTTCTTTCAGATAAGGGACAATCACACCATGGGCTTGTTCCAATAATCGGCTTTCCGTTTCAAGGCGGATGGGAGACACCTCTTCTCCAGGTCTCACAACCCACTGTCCCATTTTATAAGGAGAGTGTATCCAAGGAATTTGCAATTCCTGAGCGATACGAGACGCGATCATCCCGGAAATCCAGAAGTGGCTGTGAATGACATAATATTCCCGTTCTTGGTCACGAATCCAGTTTAAGGCCTGTTCGGTAATCTCTTCCTGATTGGCATACCAGTCCTCGTCGGACACAATTCGACCTTCCCATCCGCTCAGACGGATAACCTGTCCCAAATGACCAAACGAATATCTTTCGGGTAAATGAGATTGCTGCCGCAATGTAATAACATCAACGGCGTAACCCAAGTGCTGCAGGTTACGGCCCATTTGCCGCACAACGACCTGTTGCCCCCCAGTTTCCCCTCCATCCAGAGGGCTGAGCGGATCGGCTCTTAAAGAAATTTGCAGCACGCGTTTCATCATGATAAACCGCCCTCCACTGACCAGGAAAAAACCCGGATTTCCCGGGGGAAGGAATCAATTTAGCAATAAACCTTGAGCCCCCTTACGCCTACGAAGTTAGCTGACGGGTTCGGGCTGCGAGCGTGCCCGTTGCAAAGCAATTCACCCCAAAATCTGTGGGTCCTCCGCTTCCTTAAGAATTCGGCGTTATCAAGGATACTTTAAGTATACGAAGAATCAGAAAACCTCGTCAATCTCCCAAAATCGCCCGCACATAACTTTCCGCATCAAACGGCATTAAATCGTCGACCTTTTCCCCGACGCCGATAAACCGGATGGGCAACCCCAGGTGCCTTTTAATAGACAAAGCAATGCCGCCCTTAGCGGTCCCATCCAACTTAGTCAGAACAATCCCTGTAACGCGAACAACCTTTAAGAACACCTCCGCTTGCGCGAGGCCGTTCTGCCCCGTCGTAGCGTCGATCACCAGCCATACCTGATGAGGAGCGTCGACCCGTTCCCGCTGAATGACCCGAACAACTTTTTCCAATTCTCTCATGAGATTGGATTTGTTGTGTAAACGTCCTGCTGTGTCGATGATCGCCAAGTCGCGGTTTCGCGCAATAGCCGCCTGCACCGTATCATAAGCAACCGCGGCGGAGTCTGCCCCCGTTCCCTGGCTCACTACTTCGGCACCTGCCCGTTGCCCCCACAGCTGCAACTGTTCAACCGCCGCGGCACGAAAGGTGTCGGCGGCTCCTAAAATGACCTCGTAGCCTTGCTGCTTCATTAGATAGGCAAATTTTCCCGCCGTGGTGGTTTTGCCGGTTCCATTTACTCCAACCATGAGCCATATGCTAGGTCTTTGTGGGTCAAGCAACGTGGGGTCCGATGACGGTTCGAAGAGACTCACCATAATTTTCCGCAACAAATTCATAACCTCTTCGCCCTGTTGAGGGTGGGAAACCCGAACTTCCTCACGTAACTCGTCCAGCAAATAATCCACCGTGTCAAAACCCAAATCCGCCTCATATAAGATTTCCTCAAGTTGATCCCACAACGAGTCATCCCACTGGCGCCCCTGAACCAGGGTTCTAATCTTTCCGCCAAGGTTGTCACGGGTGCGGGTCATGCCTTCTTTGAGGCGGTTCCAAAAACCGGCCATGCTCTTCACCTATCCTTCTTCAACAACTGGTATTTGTTCAATCCGAACGGAAACCAGGCGGCTTCGCCCTCTTCCATCGCCAGCAACACCCCATAGAGCATCGGCGATACTCATGGTCGACTTGTGGTGCGTGACAATAACATACTGCGTATGGCCATGATGCCTACGTATGTAATTGGCGACCTTTTGGGCATTGGCCTCATCCAAAGCCGCCTCCACCTCGTCAAGCACGACAAAAGGAGAAGGCCTCACGCTTAATAAGGCAAAGAGCCATGAAATACCGCCCAGAGCCTTTTCTCCTCCCGACAAGAGGGTCATAATTCCTGGTTTCTTGCCTGGTAGTCTTACCCATAGATCCACACCCCGTTCCTCGTCCTGGATCCATCGAAATCCCCCTTCTCCGCCCAATAAGGAGAAACAGGCGTCTGCAAAGGCTTTTTCAACTTGTTGAGCCGTTTCCGTGATTCGAACGTCAACCTCCTGATCGATTTGCCGTAAAGTTTCCCGTAATTCGTTGGTCGACAACTCAACGTCATGCTTTTCGTCTTCCAGATACTCGAGCCGTTCCTCCAGTTGTCTATACAAGGCATAGACGCCCGGCCGAACTGGACCCAGAGTGTCCAATATGTGTTGCCATTCGTCTAGCCTTTTTCTTGCTTCCGGCAGTTCCTGTTTCGCGAGGGGATCGCCTTCCGGCGGTTCGTAACCCTCCCATTTTGTTGCGGTTTTTAGCAGTTGCTGTTCCAAATAATTGATCCTTCCCGCCATCTGGCGATCTTCGGTATCGATAGCCCGGATCCGAACCCCCTTTTCTTTTAGAGCGGCTTCAATCTGGCTTAATCTCAGTTGGGTCTCCCGAATCTCATCTGCCTCTTCTTCAATTTGTTGCGTCAGGTGCGCCCTTTCCTGACGCCTTAGCGCCAATTGCCCCAATACCTTACCCTCGGCCTGTTTCAATTGTTCCAAGCGTTCTCCTATTTCCTGTTTTTGGAGCGTTAACCGCCGCGTCTCTTCCTTATAGTACGCCAACAATTCCAGACGATGGGTATGAACTTGCTCAGAACGCAAATACTCCTGGTGGCGTAATTGATATGCCTCCTTAAGTGATTCCACTTCCTTTTCGCTGTTCTGAACGGCAATCGCTATCGTGTTCAAAGCCTGCATTTCCTGTTGCATACGACTTTCCACTGATTCGAGCGCGGATATCATCTCCACAATCGACCGAGTCTTGCCCACACCTCCTTCCAAAATCCGCTGCAGCTGACTCAGCCGCTCTTGACAGCGGGCGAGATCCTGTCGTGACTCGCGTTCGCTCTTCTCCAGGGCCTCCAACTCGCCTTCCAAGAGCCGTTGACGTTCTTGCCTTTCATCGACAAATCCCTTCAGCTGGTTAATTCGCTCGGAAATCTCCGCAATTTTGTCCCCATTGCCCTTTGAGTGGGCACGCCCACTCCCCCCGGATATCGCTCCTCCGGCCAGAATGACCTGACCGTCCAAACTCACCATCCGGTATCGAAATTGGTGGAGACGTCCAATCGCATGACCCACTTGCAAAGATTCGATTAACAGCACGCGTCCCAAAACATAACTCACGGCGGATCGCAATCGCGGATCAAACGAAATCTGATCGAGCGCCCACCCAACCGCTCCGGGATGATTACCCAAGTTCCGGTCACGCTCGGGGATGTGGGCCGGACGAATTTGGTCAAGAGGCAGAAGGGTGACGCGTCCGGCCCGCTTGTTTTTGAGCCAATCGACGATATGTCGGGCATGGACTTCCGTGTCTGTTACCACATAATGGCGCTGCCCTCCCAATGCAACATCAATGGCCAGCCGAAATTGGGCAGGAATGATGATAAGAGAACCCAAAGTCCCCAACACACCCTCAACCTGCCCCTTTTTGCCAACATCCAAAACCGCCCGCACGCTCGAAGGCATGTCATCACTCGTTGATTCCACGGATCTTATGGCCTTGAGTTGAGCCTCATTACGCCACAAATCCTGTTGAGCCGCATTCATTTCTTTGATGACCAAGGCCGTTGTCTGTTTCACCGCGTTGTATTTTTGTCTCACTTCCTCATAAGCTGCCTTCATCAAAACCTGTTGATTCAGTAATTCTTGTTCCTCGGCTTCCAAATCTGCCACGTGCGCAAGCAGATCCTCTCCGCTCTCCAGTTGCAGCGCCCCTTCTACCCGGGCCCGGATCTTTTCTTGCCGTTGTTTTTCCTCTGCCAAGTTACGAACGAGTTTCTCTTGTTGCTGCCGTTCCCGATTTTTTTGGTCCAACGCCCGCATCTTGTTGCGGATGGCTTCATTTAACGATTTCAGTTCACTGTCATCGATTTTGTCCACACTTTCCGGACGATTCTCGTTGTCTTCAGCCCCGGTAAATTCGGGGAATTTCTCTGCGATTTCAGTCAACTGAACGGACACTTGCCTACCCTGTTCCTCGAGACTTTTTGTCTCGCGTTGCAAACCCTCCCGTTCCGCTTCCAACCGGGCAATATGGGTGTCAATGACGGCTAATGCCAATCTATTCGATTCACGTTTGCCCTTGGCTGAGTCCAAGCGGGCAGTCATCTGTTCTTGAACCAAAACTTCCTGGTCGCGTTCACGTTGCAGGGCTTGTAATTCCGTCTCTAAATCGGCGCGCTCGAGGCGAATTTTTTGCAAAGTTTCCTGCCATTGGATCTGTTCCTCCATGGCTAGCCGGTAGAGGGTCAATTGGTAACGAAGCTGCAGATCATGATGCTGGCGCTGTAAATCGAGGTATTCCTTTTCGGTTTGGGCCTCTTCCGCTATCTGTTCCCGCTGGTGGCGAACGTCGGCCACAAGATCACTTAAGCGTCCTAAATTGTGTTGTACGTCGGTTAGATGTTGTAACGTCTCCCGTCGTTTTACTTTATACCGGGAAACACCTGCCGCTTCCTCCAGCTGTTCCAAACGCTCTTTAGGTTTCATTAACAACGCGGCTTCAACTCGTCCCTGTCCAATAATGGCATAATTGAAGCGCCCAATCCCGCTGTCAAGGAATAAATCCACAATATCTTTCAAGCGTGCTGTTCGGCCATTCAATAGATATTCCGAATCGCCAGACAGGTAGTAGCGGCGTGTCACTTGCAGCGATTCGGGCCAATTAGCCATTTCGCCGTCGTGATTGTCAAATAGCAGACTGACCTCGGCCATTTTAGCCTGACGGTTCTTCGTGTCGGTATGCAGTAAGTCTTCCCACCGTTCAGCCCGCAACTCCTTGACCCGTTGTTCCCCTAGCGCCCATCGAATGGCGTCAATCACGTTACTCTTTCCGCCACCATTAGGTCCCACAATCACGCTGATACCCGGTTCCAAGACGATACGGGTATCCTGAGCAAAAGATTTAAATCCGTAGAGCGTAACACTCTTTAAGAACATTCGACCCACCCACGCACAGATTACACACTCTCGACTTGTGCTGACATTGTATCATAATGCCTGTTTTCCTTGGTTTTAATCAATCGTGATCCTCTTTGACACACACTATGTACCTCCATCCAAAAATGATTCCTGAAATTTCCACCACGATTTTTTGCACCAAGTGGCGACGATTTCCTGTATATTAAAGACGTTATCGGGTATACGTCGACTGTAGGGGTTAGACTCGGCAGAACGCGCATTGTTGTCCCGTAACCCACAATAAATTACTTTACAACGTTGCCAGGAGGAGAATGTTTGCACATGGACGTGTTGAATCGCATGGCTTATCTCATACTTGAAGATCCATTCATTACCGCAGCGGAGTTATCCCACAAATTGGGTTACTCGGAAGAAAAAACGATTTATTACTGGCTGGCAAAAGCCCATTACCAGGGATTACAGGCATTCAAACGGGCCGTTGTCGGAGGGCGTTTTCGGGTGCCCGCCCAGGCAGCCCAAGAAAGTACGGCGCATTACGGACGTTTGCCTGTTGTTGACGGATTTGCCCAGGACGGAAAACCCATTATCACCAAGGAATCTCTGTCCGGAAGTCTAGCAGCCAATGTTCTGGGGCGTATGGCATGGCGTTATCATGGGCCAATGCAAGGTCCCGTACAAAGCGGAGATTTGCTCCTTCTGAGTCCGTTACAGGACAACGATCCCGCAAAGTGGGTTTTAGTCGGATCTCCAAAATTGCCCACTGTTCTCCTGCGTGTGGCGACAGACTCCGACACATGCTACATCCATCCCGATACTTATGAACCCGTTAGTGTCGGCCCCGAAAAATACCGCATCGTTCAGATTCTTCGGAATCTGTTTTAAAGAAACAAAATAACCCAGAAAATTGCCACGTCCCCCCACCTTCTCCAATCACCTCCGCGGCCAACTAGCCAGCATTGTGTTACAATGGTCTGCAAGCTCGTGCGGCCGAGTGAGTTCCTGGGGCTGCCTAAATTCCTTTCAACGCAACACACATGTTATAGTAGCGTTGATAGAGGACAATCAAGGCGGGGGATGAGATGGTGTATTGCCGTCATTGTGGCGATCAAATTCCGGTTGACAGCGTATTTTGTCCGAGTTGCGGTCATAACTTGCTACCTAGTGGGTCCAGTTCGACCGACCCGATTGCGGAGGGACCTGTTTTGACAAATTCCACGCTGGACAAGTCAACGGAACAGCCGAATTGGATTGAAAAAATGAAGACATCGGGGGCCCGGCGTTACCTCAAGTCGACTCTTAGCGTTATACGTTTCGACTGGGTTGGACACCGGACTTCCCGATTGTCCACCTCTTTGGTATTGCTTAGCGGAAGTTTCGCCTTTTCCCTTGTAGGATTTCTCTGGAGCCTCTTCGGACATCAAGGCGGTGTCTCATGGATTGCTTTCGGGATTGTTCTTGGCCTTGGCGCAGTATACACCAAAGAACCGCCCAACGGCGGTCCCCCGAAAATAACGGGGTAAGTTGCAACAAAGGAGATGACAAATAGCGTGCGTTGCCCAAAATGTGGACAGGAGAATACCGCCGGTTCGGCATTTTGTCGATTTTGCGGACGCAAATTGCCTGATTCCGCTAAAAAGCGCCGCAAGTTTGCGATCCCACGTAAGACAACCTCATCCAGCCAATCGCAGGCTGCGAGTGGTAACGACAAGAAAAAAACAGCCAAAGGAACCCGGCGGAAAATACGCTGGGGGCGGGTCATTCTTCTAGGTGTAACCGGCCTTCTGGTCAGCGGCTTTGGGTACAGCGGCTATGTCGCCTATAAGGCTTTTAGATCACTACCGCCTATCCAGTCCATCGTGTCGTCCCAGTCACGCGGCCAGGATTCGGTAATTTATGATCGGTTTGGTCAACCCGTGGCTAGACTTCACGGGGCCACTAATCGTGTCGACGTTCCCCTGTCACAGATCTCGCCCAACATGCAGCATGCCATCGTGGCCATTGAAGACCACAGCTTCTATACCAATCCTGGGTTTGATCTCACAGCCATTATCCGAGCCGCTCTGGTGGACATTGTTCACCTTGCCCCGGTCCAGGGAGCCAGTACAATAACCGAGCAACTCGCCAAAGACATGTATTTAAGCGAGCAAAAGACCATGGTGCGCAAGGCACGGGAATTTCTCATCGGCTTGGAGCTGGCCCATACCTATTCCAAGCAGCAAATCCTGGATATGTACCTCAATCAAGTCTATTTAGGAGATGGAGCCAGCGGTGTTTATGCAGCTGCCAAGGCCTACTTCGACGAAACGCCGTCACAGTTGACGCTGCCTCAAGCCGCTATGTTGGCGGGGTTGCCTCAAGCTCCTTCACTTTATGACCCTTTGGTAAACTTTAAGCTGGCGAAACAGCGTCAGTTGCTGGTTCTTGGAGCCATGGCCAAATACGGTTATATCACGAAAGCCCAGGCTCAGGCCGCATACAAGGCCCCCCTCCATCTTCATCCCGTGGCCGTTGATGCCGCCAACAGCCAGATGTACCCATATCCCTGGTATGTGGACCATGTGATTCGTGTGCTTTACCAAAAAGGATTTACGGGAACGCAAATTTTTGACGGCGGGCTGAAAATCTATACAGCCCTAGATCCCACGGTGTACAATATTGCCCAAAATGCCGTGGACAGCAACATGAATTACAATTTCGGCGTCTCCCATTCGTCCAATCCAACCTACCAGGCCTCAGCCGTCGTAGAAGATCCTCATAACGGTTACATTTTGGCGGTCATCGGCGGAAGAAAATTCAGCCAGCCATTCCAGGAAGACTTCGCCACCAATTCGAACGTGAAGCGGTCAACAGGCTCATCAATTAAGCCATTGTTGGAGTATACACCGGCCATCGCCAAGGGCTACACCCAAATGTCTGTTCTCCAGGATGTGCCAATTTTCAAGGTCAACGGCCACTGGTGGCCGCACAACGACAATCATTTGTATCGCGGCTACATGGACCTGCGCGACGCCTTGGCAATTTCGGATAACGATGTCGCTGTCCATTTGCTGCACGACATTGGTCTGAACTATGGCTACAACTTCGCCAAAAACAAGTTCGGCTTGCCCCTCACTCAAGCGGATCTGCATGCCGGACTCGGAATAGCTATCGGCGGCCTTCCGCAAGGATTTAACGTATACCAGATGACGCAGGCGTATGCAACGTTTCCTAACAACGGTGTGCGTATGAAACCCATTTGGGTGACCAAGGTTGTTAACGGCAACGGTGCCGTAGTCTTTCAGGACACCCCCCATGGAACCACGGAATTTAGCCCCCAGGTGGCCTACATCATGGATAAGATGATGGAACGGGTCCTGGACCCGAACCCCATTCCCTCGATTGGTCCGGGCTCCTATGCTACCGGTTACGATTTGGGCATCGGACGCCCCGCGGCCGGTAAGACCGGTACCAACAACGGCGAAGCCGACGCCTGGTTTATGGGCTACACACCGCAACTTATGGTCGGTGTCTGGGAAGGCAACCGTAAGGGCGAATATCCTCAGCCTTCAACACCCAATGGACCAGCTTACGGAGATGTCGCGGCGGGTCCTATTTGGAAGACCATTATGGAGCAGGTTAATAAAGCGGAGCACCTTCCCGTCGAACATTTTCCCAAGCCCAACAATATGGTGTACGTGCCCAATGTCAGCATTACATCAGGAAAAATCGCCAGCCGCTATGCACCGTCTTCGGATGTCCAGGGAGCTTGGTTCATTAATGGGACTCAGCCGACAACTATTGGCAACTCCCATTATCCCGTAAAAGTCGTGGCCTCACATCCTAACGAGCGGTGGCAGCCAGGATGCGGTCCTTATGTCACATCCACGTTCTTGCGCCGGGAATCGGATTGGCATTCCGGCGTGCCATTACCTTGGGATTCCAAGTTCTGGGCTCCCACGCAAATGTGCACTCCTAACCAACAACCGTCACCGTCGCCATCCTCTAGCTCCTCAACACCATCATCTTCCAGTCCGTCGTCGTCACCGTCCCACAGTCAGTCGTCGCCGTCCCACAGTCAGTCGTCACCCTCATCGTCGACGTCCTCGTCCGTGCCCCCTTCTGCTCAGTCACCTTCCACGGCGCCTTCGGACACCACCAGCAAACCGTGATCTCGGAACGCGCATGATAGATAATGCTGCGCAGTGGTTTCAACCCCCATGCATGATAAACCCGACAAAAGGACAGAAAGGCGACGGAAACAATTTTTCCGTCGCCCTTCTCTATTCCCGCGTGCGTCTGGGCTTAGTCTTGAGAAACCGGAGGCGATGAAGCAGAAGAGGATTGCCCCTGTTCCATTTGTTCCATGAAGTGTTTGAGCGCAATTCGAGCACTTTGCTGTTCCGCTTCCTTTTTGCTGTGACCAATGGCTCGGCTCACCGGAACACCGCCCACTGAGACCTCGACCTCAAAACTCTTCGCATGGTCGGGCCCATAAGAACCCACAACCTCATAGGTTGCTTCTTCTCCGCGGCGTCGTAACCATTCGTTTAAGGCAGTCTTGTGGTCCCGGCCGGTTTCACGCTGCTCCACACTACTCAGGGCAAAGCTCAACACCTCCAAGATAAAACGGCGGGCTTGGTCGAGGCCACTGTCCAGGTACATTGCGCCGATAATGGCTTCCATGGCATCGGCTAGCAACGAGTGTTTAGAACGCCCGCCACTACGTTCTTCTCCCCGTCCTAGTCTCAGCAATTCTCCTACGTGAAGATTGAGGGCGGCCTCAGCCAAAGTGGCCTCACAGACGATGGCCGCCCTTCCCTGACTTAATTGACCCTCTGTCCACTGACTGTTGTGGTCGTAAAGCCATTCAGTTACCACGAGCTGCAATACGGAGTCGCCTAGAAATTCCAGTCGTTCATTATGAGCTTCTTTGCGAAATCCTTCGTTGGCATATGACGAATGTGTCAGAGCCTGTTTGAGAAGATTCTGATCTTTTATCCACTGCTCCAAGTTGCTGCCATTCATGGAACATACTCCCGCAAAATAAGTGACGCATTCTGTCCGCCAAATCCAAATGCATTAGACATCACCACGCGCACTCTGCGGTCTTGGGGACGATTAGGCACGTAATTCAAATCGCAATCTGGACTTGCATGGTCCAGATTCACTGTCGGAGGCACTTGTTGATGCATAATGGCCATAATCGAGGCAATCATTTCGACTGCCCCGGCCGCGCCTAATAAATGACCCGTTGAGGATTTTGTGGAGGACACCGCCAACTGATAGGCGTGTTCGCCGAACACACTTTTTATGGCCAGGGTTTCCGCCAAATCCCCCTTCATGGTCGAAGTGCCATGAGCATTAATGTAGTCCACATCTTCAGGATCTATACCGGCGTCATAAATCGCCCGGCGCATCGATTGCGCCGCGCCTCGCCCTTCGGGATGGGGTTCGACCACGTGATACGCATCCGCCGACCGGCCATAGCCCAAGAGTTCGGCGTAGATGCGCGCTCCCCGGCTTCTCGCGGAGCTCAGTGACTCCAACACAAGAAATCCGGCACCCTCACCCATCACAAACCCGTCACGTTCCTGATCAAAGGGCCTGCTTGCGTGTTCCGGATCTTCATTGCGCGTGGACATGGCCTTCATAGCGCAGAATCCGGCGAAAGCTATAGGCAACAATACTGCTTCAGCTCCCCCGGCCAGCATCACATCCACTTCACCAAACTGAATGGCTCGGAAAGCATCGCCCAAAGCGCTACCCGACGATGCACATGCCGTAACCAGGGTGACATTCGGACCTTGAAAATTAAATCGTATAGCCAGTTGTCCCCCGGCAATATTCGCAATCATTTTGGGAATGAAAAACGGACTGACACGGTTAGGCCCCCTCGCGAGCAAGGTTTCGTGTTGTTCCGTTAATGTTTCCATACCCCCAATACCCGTACCCACGGCAACCCCCGCACGAGCCGGATCTACGTCCGACAAAAGGGCGTCATTATAGGCGTCCTGCGCAGCTCCTATGGCTAATTGCACGAAACGATCCATGTGCCGAACTTCTTTTTTTTCAAGATACTTCAGTGGATCAAAATCGTGCACCTCAGCCGCAATGCGCGTTGAAAACTGTGACACATCAAATCGGGTTACAGGTCCGACACCACTGTGTCCACTGGTTAGTCCGTCCCAGAAAGCAGGAAGGCCGGACCCAACCGGGGAGATCACTCCCATCCCCGTAACCACCACACGTTCGCGCTCCATTCCTTGCTCCCTCCCCTAGTACCCAGGAATCCGCTCCCCAGAACCAGGGCCGTAAATTAGGCGTTTTCCCGAATATATTCGACGGCATCGTGAACCGTGCTGATTTTCTCGGCTTCATCATCCGGTATTTCCAAGCCGAATTCCTCTTCCAGTGCCATGATAAGTTCGACGATATCCAGAGAATCCGCTCCCAAATCATCGATGAAAGAGGCTTCCGATGTAACTTCTTCTTCGTCTACACCTAGCTGGTCCACAATAATTTCCTTAACCTTGTCGAATACCTGTTCTTTGTTTGCCACGATTTACACACCTCCAAAATTAGTCCATTACAAGGCCGCCATCCACAATCAGCGTCTGACCTGTAATGTAATCCGCCTGAACAAGAAACCACACTGCATCCGCCACATCTTCCGGCCGCCCGGCACGTCCTAACGGGACCTGACGCACTAATTCTTCATAAGCATCCGGCTTCATCCGTTGAGACAGCTCAGTCTCGATAATCCCGGGGGCCACCACATTTGCGGTAATCTGCCGCGATGCCACCTCCCGTGCAACCGAGCGGGTAAACCCTATGACTCCCGCCTTAGCCGCCGCGTAATTCGCCTGGCCCGCATTGCCGAGAATACCCGCAACCGACGAAATTGTCACAATGCGTCCAAATTTTTGCTTCAGCATTGGACGCAAGGCAGCTCGGGTGCAAGCAAAAACCCCGGTAAGATTGGTGGCAATGACCTGTTCCCAATCATCGTTCCGCATGCGCAGCAACAATGTATCCCGGGTTATGCCGGCATTATTCACTAATATATCCAAATGACCCCATTCTTGCACCACTGAGTTAACAAGGTTTTGGGCGTCGTCAACATTCGAAATATCAGCAGGATAAAGTGCACAGTGCCCACCCTGTGACCGGATGATATCTTGGGTCTCTTGGGCAGCCGCATTATTGCCACGGTAGTTCACGGCCACTGTCACACCTTGCTGGGCTAATTTTAGGGCGATGGCGCGGCCAATGCCGCGGGAGGCTCCCGTCACCAGCGCTACTCTTTGATCCCAAGGCACCCGCAGATCCTCTCCCTATCAATACATATAGCTTCCAGGCAATAATTCTTAGCTATTATAGCCTGGGGCCTGGATGAGTTCAAGAGCTTTGTTTAAGCTGCTCTCATCTTCTACATTAAAGACTTTTTGCTTGCGATCAATCTTTTTTATCAAACTTGTGAGACTGCGTCCCGGTCCAAATTCGATAAACCCTTGAACCCCCATCGCTTTGGCCCGTTCGACACTTTGTTGAAACTGCACAGGATGAGAAACCTGAGTAATCAGACGAGGTATAATTTCCGACTCGTTAAAGCACAAAGCCGCATCAACGTTTGCCAGAACACCGAACGCCGCTTGGCCTAACCGAATGTCGCCTAAGGCTTTAGACAAGACAGCACCGGCAGGAATGAGGAGTCGTGAATGAAAAGGAGCCGATACCGAGAGGCGCACAACTCGGGCCCCCATCGACCGAGCCCGTTCTTCCACCCTCGCTAAACCGGAAAGCAAACCCGACACCACAATTTGCCCTGGTGCATTGTAATTCGCAGGTTGAACCCATCCGACAACAGACGCCTCTTCGCACAAGTTCTCCACTTCATGACTTTTCAACCCCAATATGGCCGACATTCCCCCTAGTCCCTTCGGGACCGCCTCCTGCATGGCTCGTCCGCGAATACGGGTTAAACGAACTGCATCCGCAAGGGTAAACACCCCGGCGGCCACATAGGCGGAATACTCCCCAAGAGACAAACCGAGCCCCACCGCAATGGGTAGGTCGGGACGGAGGCTTTGAAAAGCTCTCCATGCAGCTACACTCACCACCAATATAGCCGGCTGCTGCACTTCGGTATCTCGCAGGCGTTCCTCGGGCCCTTCGAAAATAATCTGTGACAACTTATAGCCTAACGCGTCATCGGCCTCATCAAAAACGATTCGAGCCTCCGGATACCGCTCAAACAGTTGCAACCCCATTCCCACATACTGAGATCCTTGACCGGGGAACATAATGGCCCATCGTGACACAATCTTTCCCCCTCTTCTCCGCAATTACCGGCCTAGTCGCCCTTACCGGCCCCATCGAATGACATTGGATCCCCACGTGAGTCCGGCACCAAAAGCACATAACACGACAACGTCACCATCATGCAGACGCCCCTCCATGCGGGCTTCCTGAAGAGCCAGCGGAATAGTCGCAACTGAAGTATTTCCATAGCGATCAATATTGATCACTACTCTCTCGGGGCTCAGTTCAAAACGTCTGACAGCAGCATCGATAATACGCAAATTCGCCTGATGGGGAACGAGCAGGTCCATATCGCCAACCTCTAATCCGGCGCGTTTCAAGCCTTCTTCCACCGCTTCCGGCAGTGCCTTGACGGCAAAACGGAAGGTTTCGTTCCCATTCATTTTCAAATAATGCTGACGAGTTTCAACACTTTCCTTGCTCGCCGGCATCAAAGAGCCTCCCCCGGGCTGGATAAGTAAATCACCGCCCCGGCCGTCTGCCTGCAAATACGAACTCAAGATGCCGAACTCCGTGTTGTCGTTAGCCTGAAGAACAAACGCGCCGGCGGCATCCCCAAATAACACCGCCGTCGTCCTGTCTTCATAATCCGTAATACTGGTCAGTTTATCCGCTCCAATCACCAAAATGTTACGATATTTCCCACTTTTAATCAAAGCCGAAGCCGTTTCCATACCATAAATCAACCCCGTGCACCCAGCCTGGAGGTCGAAGCCTGGAATCGGTTTCTCCGTCAATTGATGTTGAACTCTGGCGGCCGTGGAGGGAAATATTGTATCGGGCGTATTGGTGGCACAAACTATAAAATCAAGATCCTCAGCCGTAATTTTTGCGTCTCTCAGGGCACGGCGCGACGCCTCAGTTGCCATGGATGACGTAGTCTCGTCGTTGCCGGCAATGTGGCGCTCGCGGATCCCCGTTCTGGTCACAATCCACTCGTCCGAAGTTTCCACTATTTTCTCCAAGTCCTGATTTGTTAAGACGGCCTCCGGGACATACGTCCCCAGCCCTGCCACGACGGCACGTGTAATCATGGGTGCGCCTCTTCCTCCCTTACCCGTTCCCGCAATCGATTTTGGGTGTTTTTATGGCAATAATTGTAAGCCACTTCCACTGCGCTGTAAAAGGCTTTGCTCTGACTGGCTCCATGCACTTTGTACACAATTTGGTCGAGTCCCAGTAATGGAGCTCCACCATATTCCTGATAGTCCATCCTCTTTTTCAATGCCATGAGTCCGTCTTTCAGAAAATACGCTGCGAGTTTCGTCTTAAAGTTTCGCATGAGAAGCGCCTTAAATTCGCCCATTAAGTCACGGGCTAAACCTTCCGTCAGCTTGAGAGCAATATTTCCGCTGAACCCATCCGCCACCACAACATCGGCACGCCCCTGTAAAAGCTCGCGAGCCTCAATGTTTCCCACAAAATTCAGTCCCGATGTCTGAAGTCGCTCATACGTTTCCCGTACCAAGGGTGTGCCTTTGCGTGGTTCCTCGCCAACATTCAAAAGGCCTACTCTGGGATTTTCAATGCCATAAACCTCTTGGCAATAATAGGCACCCATTATCCCATATTGAACAAGCTGGGAAGGCTTAGGATCCAAATTGGCGCCCACGTCCAGTAAGAGCAATCCCCATCCCTTCATCACCGGCAACAAGGCCGATAGTGCAGGCCTCTCAATACCAGTCATACGGCCAACGACAAACAACCCCGCCGTCATCAAAGCTCCGGTGTTGCCCGCAGAAATCACTGCGTCGGCCTTGCCGGATTGAACCAGCCGCATAGCCTGAACCATTGAGGAATCTGGTTTCCGGCGCACCGCCTGGACGGGAGCCTCTCCCATCCCAATGACCTCCGGGGCATGATGAATATGCAACCGGGTATGCCGCGGCCTGTTTTTCAAAAGGGGCATGATTTGTTCATGGGCGCCCACAAGGATGACTTCCAAATCCCCAATACGCTCAATCGCCTGCAACGATCCCTCGACCGGAGCGGATGGCGCGTGATCTCCACCCATCGCGTCAACCGCGATTTTCAAGGTAAGGCCTCCTCCTTACGATCCTTCTTGGCTTCCAGTTTGTGACCGTGAAAAGGATCGGTCAGAACCACAAATTTCCCCCGGAAAACCGTGTTGTCGCCCACTCGGCTAATTACTAAAACAACCCACCGATTGCTCCGGCGGCGAATAACCTCGGCCCCTGCCACGATTTGCTGTCCCGCTTCCACTACATGCTTGAACTTCGCGTTCGCGAGTCCGGTCACAGCGCTCTCTCCATCCACTACCGCCAAAGCCAGAGAGTCGGCTTGGGCATAAATAAAATGGGACTGGATAATTCCTGATCCGGCGAAGGCCATAGATTCATCAGTGGTCAGCAAAGACCGTCCGCTTTGTCCAATCACCAAGTCGACCAAATCACCAACCATATCCGGGCGTTTAAGAGTGCGGGTATGCACCACGCTCAAGCGCGCCAGACCTTCCGAGCGAAGGCGCAGTTCGGGAATGCCAAGATGGAGTCGGTCGAGCCGAATCGTTGGGACACTCACCCCAAAGTGTTGGGCCAGATCTTCGTCCGTTTGCAAAGGATTCTCCCGAAGAGCTTCAGCTAATTTCCGTTGCCGCTCGACACGGTTTAAGCGAGCCATACGGCACCTCCACTTATGAACAAATAATATGACTATGTCATAAAAATAACAATAAAAAGATTCCATGACCAAAAGCCATGGAATCCTCTCTTACGCATCGTGTTGAACAACGATACGTCCGTTGTAATACCCACAATGCGGACACACATGATGAGGCAAGCGGTCTTCGTGGCAATGAGGACATTCGACCCACTGGGGCGGGGTCAACTTCCACATAGACCGCCTCTTGTGCGTCCGTGATCGAGACAGCTTTTTCTTTGGAACAGCCATTTTCTTCCTCCTCTAAACTCTTCGACACTTGTGCTACGATGAGGATGGGTCGTCCGGAAACTCCAGCTGACTCAAGACAGTCCAGCGATTATCTGTCGAAGTTTCACAATGGCACGTCTCCGCATTCAGATTTTTTCCACATACCGGACACAATCCCTGACACTCATCGCCACAAACCGGAGCATAAGGAATTGATGCCCCGAAAACATCCGCCACGACTTCGTCGAGAAAAACTTTGTCTCCTTGAAAACGAAAAAAATCCTCATTTGGATCGCTCGCGCCAGGTTCTTCACGAAATTCTTCCGCCGCCGAAAACGGTACGACCAAATCAAACGTTTCAAGGCACCGTGAACACACAGCTTCAACATGCCCTAAACCTTCTAGTTCCACAATCAAGGCTCGGCCGACATTTCGCACTGTTACATCCATTTCCGCTGCTCCCCGCATGGGATAAGGAGAGCGTTCTTGCACCAGCTCCGGCCACTCTTCACAAAAATGCTTCGCTTCTTGGCGACCCACCCATTTCTTTACGTCGGAAACCCGGATATGCATGCAACCCACCTCGCAAAACTCCAATGAATTATAGCCATTACCCACATTGTCTGTCAACTTTTGCGTTCCCCGACTCCACCCCCTTTGTCCACTCTATTGTATCATGTTTCATAGATGCTTCTTGGTCACCGCCTCCACGAATACCCAGAGGACCAGTGACACCACCAAGAAAAAACCGACGTCCCCCACGGGAATGTCAGCTATCCGCCGAATGTGGTCCTCATACACCACGAATGCCGTTCCGAGCATGATGGCTCCGAGCAACAAACTAAAAGCGAGTCGATTCACGAGTTTTTCCCAGTGGACCAAAATTTTCTCGATGTGCCTGTCCTCCACGACAACACGGAATTCCCCCCGCCCCAGCGTACTTAATGCACTCGTGATGTCGCTGGGCCATTGTGAAACCAATTTGGGCCAATCCTTGACGGCATCCATTACCTGTTCACCCCACTCCGCCGGATTGACACGAGCCCATATAAGACGAGGGGCCAGTTTGCGTCCAATCTCCGCCAAAGACAGATGACTGTCCAACTGACGCACAACCCCGTCCGCGATAATGGCAGTACGAGCTAATAAGGTGTACTCGCCGGGAAGGCGGATGCGATATTTTTGGGCAACGTGAAGAAGATCAACAATAGCCTGACCCACATGGAAGTCTTGGAAGTCTCTATCATAATACCGGCGCCGCAACAGCTCCACATCATAGTAAAACCTTTCCGTATCCACGTAAGGCGGGGCCACGCCCATTGCCAGCAAAGCCCCGGCCACCTTGTCGGACCGGCCGTCGATGAGAGCGATAATTAAATCCAGTGACCGTTTTCGCATAGAAGGCGAAAACATGCCGACCAACCCCCAGTCCAAAAAGACAAGATCTCCATTGGCCATGACATGAACATTGCCCGGATGTGGGTCCGCATGAAACAAGCCCGCCATAAAGATTTGTCCATAAATCGCCAAAATATAACGCTCGGCAATTTTCTTTGCGTCCAAGTTCATTGCCTGCAGCCGTCCGGTATCGGATATCTTTACGCCAACGAGTTCTTCCAGAACAAGAACATTCGGATGCGTCCACTCTGAAATGGGCAAAGGGACCCGGAAACTGGCTTCTGGTAAAGTTTTATGGGCGAGGGCTGTATAATGGGCTTCTGTCGTAAAGTCCAGCTCGTTGCGAAGTGCATCGATTAGTTCATCCACCACATGCTTTAAATCATACTGCCTGGCCCATTCGGTGCGTCTTACCGCTACATCCGCCAGACTTCTCAAAATGGCGAAATCGGCTTCACTGCGCCCCACAATTCCCGGTCTCCGGACTTTCACCACCACCCTGCGCCCTCCTTTGAGGGCGCCCCGGTGTACCTGTCCAATTGAGGCAGCCGCCAACGGCTCGGGGTCCAAGTCGTCCAGTACTTCCATAATGGGGCTGCGCCACGCATTTACCAGGATGTTTCGCACCTCCTCAAAGCTAAAAGGCGGGATATTGTCTTGGAGATGCGACAAAGCCTGGATCAAGGGCTTGGGAAGAAGGTCTGGGCGCGTTGACGCCAACTGCCCTAGTTTGATATACGTTGGACCCAAATCGGCAAGGACCAGCACAAGACGTTGCGGCCAGCTTGCCCTTTTATCCGGCTGAAATTTCCCCAACAAGCGCGCGGACCAAGGGAGGTAGCGAGAAAGGCCTAAGCGGTCCAAGACCATAACGAAACCATGGCGGGCCAAAACGTCCGCGATTTCCCAGGTCCGGCGCAAGTGGTTCGGTCTAATGTTCATGGGCCTTCTCTTGCATCATAATTCCCCGCGTCCCTGCGAGCCTTTTCACTACCTGGTCAAGCACCACCGCATGGTCCTGCATCGCAACTATTTCGCCAGCATTCATCGTCTCGCGCGCAGACAACAAATGGTCCCAATCCGCATGGAAGCGTCCTTCATCACTTGTTGCCGCTCCCTTTATTTCCATGGCCCAACACAAGCTCGATTTTTTTTGCGATTTCCTGACTCTGCCGAATAACACTGCGCAATTTGCGGAGATTAGTCTCCAATTCCTGACTCAATTCATATTGAGCCTGTGTCAGGACTTGAGCGACAGTTTGTTCCGTGCTCCCAGACACTTTGGGTTGTACGGTCGCCCGTTTGGACTTGCGGCTCTCACCCACCTGAGAACTGCTGGAAGCATGGGACGAACCCGAAGACGAACGGGAATTTCCCTGGGAACCAGACGACTTGGTGGTGTCTTTGGATTTTGCTTGCCCGGCTTCGCGGGATGAGGACTGGGCACCGGATTTTTCACCCTCGCTCCCGTTTCGGTTTCCTTGCACATCCAAAAGTTCTTGGTGAATAATTTTACGCAATGCTTTAAGGCCCTTGGCACCATCCCTTGGGGATGACGATTGGTGATCGGATTTTTGGCCTGATGAGGCGAACTTCCCGTCTTGCGCCGAATTCTCACTGATCGTAATACGATTAAGTTCTTGCCGGACCATTTCACGCAAAGACTGTTCATTATGGCCCGGCCCGGGGTCTTGTGTGCCCATAGCTACCCTCCCAGAGTCTGTGTCGCTAGTAGTATGGGATAAATGCGGCGGACCTATGCCCTTAGGTGGCAGAGCCTTGAAGATCGTGCAGAGCCTGAGTGAGATTGGTTACGGGGTAAATTTTCATCCCGTACCCTTTCCGTTTATTCATCGCTTCGGCTTTGGCGTAATTTGCCTTCGGACAAAGAAATATCGTAGCTCCGGCACGGTGAACCGTAATCACCTTCTGTGCAACTCCTCCGATTTCCACGACCTTCCCCGACGGGGTAATTTCGCCAGTCCCGGCAATATTTCGCCCTTTAGCCAGATTGGTTCCGGTAATTTGGGAATAGACTTCCAAAGCAAACATCATTCCAGCGCTGGGACCGCCAATTTTACCGCTGTTAATACTCACCGGACGAGGAATAACCGGTTTCTGCAAAGCCGTGATTACCACCCCAATGGCCGGCGCCGTATCCTGGGGGATGTGCATGGTGCGGATAGGCACCACCTTCGTTTGGTTATGGTATTTGACGGTAAACGGAACAACTTCCCCAAATTTAAAGTCCTTTTGCATAATGCCATGCACCTGAGTAGGGCTGGTGATGGGATAGGGTCCGATCTTGGTAATAAGATCCCCAGGCTTCAGTTTCCCCTTGGCATTGCCATTTTTCATAACCGATACCACAAGCGCTCCGGGCACCGTTTTAACATAAGCGTGAAGTCCAGCCAGCCGCTCCCCTGCAACTTCAGCCGACAACTGGCTGTTTGTCATCAGGTTCACATTGTACTGGATATACTGTTTCATGCTTAAGCCGCCCATGGCATAACTAGCCTTCAGCAGTTCCACATTGGGGTCAAGACGGGATCCTAAATACGTGAGTTCATTGACAGGAGCAATGCCAACCGCCACCATGTACAAATTCCCCTTATTGTTCTGTTTTCCGCCTTTGACCTTGACCATTTGCGCCAGATTGCCGGTCACACCAGGATAAACCACAATATACGGGGTAGGAATGAACCATAATACAATGGCCGCCACAATTAATACAACAAAACTCCAGATGATCCATTTCAGGGATTTTCGTTTGGTCATTGTATGCCTCCTTGTTCGGTGTCCTTGTGGGATATGGCATCCGATTCACCGTAAAGCCTGTGTAAAATTAACGGAATAGCCCTCTCACCCGCTTCCTCTCCCGCCCGGATTAATTCTTCCACATGGCTGACATGGGCATCGCGGGTAAAACCCACACGCGGTTCGATCACGACATCGGCATCCACAGGCTGATAACGCCGTAGCTCTCGTACCATAATATCAAATGTCTGGAATAGGACATCAAACATCGAATTTACTTGTGGAGCCAAATCCACCCCAACGTCAACAGCGACCACCAGACTGTTCGGAATCGTCTTGGCCACGTTGACCGGCACCCGGTTAATCACACCACCGTCGACCAGTATCCGCCCGTCCATAACCACCGGACTGAAAATCCCCGGTATCGACGCGGTGGCGCGAATGGCTTGCGCTAAGGGGCCGGATTTCAATACGACCTCGGTTCCCTTTTCAATGTCCACAGCCACTACTAGCAAGGGAGGATGACAGTCCTCGAACGATTTTCCCTGGGTGAACAAATTTATGAGTCCCTCTAGTTTTTTTCCCGCCAGAAGCCCCATCCGGGACACAGAAAAGTCTATCCAGTGGCTCCGTCGTATCCCCTTGACAATATTTTCAATCATTTCGCCCGAATAGCCGCTTGCATAAAGCGCTCCGATTACTCCACCCATGCTTGACCCGGCTATTCCCGCAATAGGGATATGATGGCGCTCCAGGACTTTTAGCACCCCAATGTGGGCCAATCCCCGGGCTCCCCCCGACGACAGCGCCAATGCTATTCCCTGTGTTTTCATCGGGTTAGACGCCTGCACCTCCCGAAACAATACCCCAAAAAGTCGCCCGTAACGGGTATTTTGCCGTGCGATTGGGGGATGTTCTGTCAATTGAAACACTTATTCCCGTGAAGCGGGAAACAAAGCGGGTAACACTGCTAGGCCAATACATTTAAAAAACTCGCCCAATCCGTCTTGGGCTATCATCCCGCCGTTTTCCTCATCACTCTGGGAGTGTCGATTCCCTTGCACCATATCTGCAGCCCTGGTCGTCATTCGATCTTGTATTGGTGGGATATCATGGTTTAGCCTGACTTCCGCCGTTATTGCTGGTCTTGCGTCATTACCCGTCACACCGACCGGACGCTTCCCCGTTTTAGTGTGGTACTTAAGACTACCACTACTTTACCCATTGTTCCCCTTTACATGGCTCAACAACAATACTCGGAAAAGAACAATTATTTCGCCCTACCCTCCCATCCGGCAATTTTGTGCAATCCCTTAATCTTTTCCCACGAACATCCTATTCTTGCCATGGATGCCGTGTCCCTCTTAACCGCCATATTCCTGGAACACTCTCAGCTGTTTTGCAGGCCATGAATCTGACCTCGACCGGCTCCGGATTGCTGGCACCAGAGCAAACCTTGTCTATTCCGGCCACCCGTCTTATGATCGCGACGAAACCGGTTATTCCTGGTGTTTCCTATTCCTGCCTCTGGCTTCAAGTGCCCGCATTGCTCATAAGCGACAGGGGTTTTCTTATTATCACCCTGGCCATTGCGCGAAAGATCGGACCCCGTTGTTGAAAAATCTCTTCGTGGCACATCTCTGGCGCCGCAACGCGGCTGTTGTCGGCGCTACTCCTTGCGCAATTCCACCCGATTGGATTCGAGATTCTCACTAACTTGGTGTAATTCCGCCACCAACCTGGCCAGAATTTCATCCGCATAAGCCCGGGCCCCTTTGTGAATCTCGCGTGCTGTAATCCGCGCCTGTTCAACTATTTGGTCCGCCTTTCTCCTGGCTTCCTGCAGCACCTCTGATTCGTTGGACAACTTTTCAACCTGTCCTTGAGCTTGGATCACGAGGATATCGGCTTGTTCTCCCGCCTCACGCAGGATCCGGTCTCGCTCTTGAATGATCCACCGAGCCTGTTTAATTTCTTCGGGAAGAATATGTTGAATCTGTGTAATTAATGTGGTGAGTTGTGCCTCATCAATCAACACCCGGCCTGTCCACGGTAGATGCCGCGACTGGCGGATAAGATCGTGAAAGCGGTCCAAGAGAACGCCTAACTCCGATATCATGGGTTCATTGGTCATACTGATCCTCGGTTTCTGTTGAATTTTTGGACTAACTGGGACTCCACGTGGGGAGGAACCAGATTCTTTAACTCAGCGCCGTAGGAAGCGAGCTCCTTGATCAGCGTTGAGCTTAAATAAGAGTATTTCTCTCCCGTAAGAATAAATATCGTTTCCAGGTTTGGAGCCATTTTTTTGTTCATCAGCGCTATCTGAAACTCGTAATCAAAATCCAATACCGCACGCAATCCGCGCACAATCGCATCAACGCCCCGCTTTTGGGCGTAGCGCACCAGGAGATCCTCACTGCGTTCTATAATAACATTGGGAATATGCTTCGTGGATTCACGCACCATCTGTAAACGTTCGGAGTCAGAAAACAAAGGGGTTTTGGCTGTATTTACAAAGACCGCCACAATCAGCGTATCAAACAGTTTGGCCGCCCGTTCGATAACATCGACATGGCCTAGATGAATGGGATCAAAAGAACCTGGATAGACTGCAAGCCTTTCCATCACTGTCCTCCCTTCGACGCCGCCTGTAATGAGAGCTCACGGCACTATCTCCCATGTCCAGTAACTCAACATCGTCCCGCCATATTTTCGCTGCCTCCGCAAAACAAGATTCTCGAACGGACCAAAGTCTCTTCCGGTGGGATGTTCAACCAACAAGGTTCCGCCATGGTCCAGCAGCGCCGACAAGCTCCGGCGGATCACCTCTGTCACTCCTTCACGCCACGGCGGGTCACAAACAATTAAATCAAAGATTCGGTTTTGTTCCAATAACTCCGTTACCGCCCGTTCAGCCGTAACGGGCCACAACTCCGCCCATTGCTGTACAGCGAGAATCGCAATATTGGTGCGGATTGAAGCTTGGGCCTGCCGATTGGGTTCAACAAACAGACAATCTTGTGCCCCCCACGAAAGGCTCTCCAGTCCCATCGCTCCGCTTCCGGCATACAGATCAAGTACACGTGCTCCAGCCAGACGGTCCTTAAGGCTATTAAACGCCGCCTCCCGTACCCGTTCTCCGGTTGGACGTGTAAAGTGCCCCCCGGGAGCCATGATTCGCCGTCCCGACAGCTCTCCTCCAACGATACGAATCCGTACAACGCCCTTTCTTCCCTAATACATTTAGGAACTGATTGCACTGCCAGTATACCATTGACCTGTCCCCTATTGCATCTTCATCAATTGCGAGACGGTAACGAAGCGGTATCCGCGCAATCTCAGATCTTTGAGTATGATTGGCAACGCCTCAATCGTCTGCTGCCGGTTTGAACCCCCGTCATGGAACAGCACAATGTCCCCCGGCTGAATGTGGCTGAGAACCCGACTGACGATTGTTTGCACCCCGGGGTTGGACCAGTCCCGAGTATCTTCCGTCCATGACCACATGACCATATGCAAATGGGCCGACCGGGCAGCCTCAAGCACTGTGCGGTTGTATGTCCCGTATGGGGTGCGCAGCAAAGTTGGCGTGATACCTGTCGCTTCTTTTATCACATGGTTCGCCTTGTTCAAGTCCGCCACGTCTTCACGCAGAGTGTGCCGGGCTAAATTGATATGGCTGTAGGTATGATTACCGACTTCCATCTTGTCCCGAATTTCCTGGCGAACGATTTGGGGGTTGCGAACCACCTGTTGTCCAACGACGAAAAACGTGGCCACGGCATGATTTGACGTTAATATGTGAAGAATTTTGGGAGTGGACGACTTCCAGGGTCCATCGTCAAATGTCAGCGCCACCGCCTTTTGTGCGGTTTTCACATACCAGGTAATATGAGGATTGGTTCCCCCTCGCAGAGAAACTGCCTCGCTTCGATGCCATTGCACCATCCCCGAAAGCAAAAGCATAACAGCCAGAATGAGTTTCCAGTGGGGATAAAAACGCCGCAGTGATATGGTAAAGAACCCCGTCATCGCGTCGTGCCCCACAGAATCATGACCACTCCTGCCCCAATCCAAGCGATTTTGCTAAAGGAGATATTACTCGCAGTGAGTCCCGCGATGCCGAGAAGCATCGTCGAGGTCAAAACAATGGGACCGGCCAGGCCTAAAAAACCGTTAATTCTCACAGCCATATCGAGCCGTTGGTAGTGCCACATGAAGAGTGCCCCAGTCAATTCGATACTCGCGGAAATTAATCGAATCAAGACCATCCCTTTCAAATACAAATCGCTCGACATAACATTCATTCCTCCTGTCCGGTTTTCTTGGTCGGCCTTTTTACCGCATCAACCGGGTCATCCACTCAATCACTTGTAGCATTAAATACGTGGTCCCCGCGGCCATCAATGGCCCCACCGGTATGCCCCCCCAAAATACAATTCCTAAAATCGAACCCACAATTAATCCAAACATTAAATGGCTATTGTCAGCCAACAGTTGAAGTCCTCGCCCGTTGAGATTTGTGGCCACGGCCCCCCCAATTACCGCCAAAATCCCGGGAACGGTTAGAAAGCCGTGGAAAACCTCTTTCATGTTGACTTTCCCCACGGCAAAAGGAACCAACATGCCCACCGTCAAAAACAGCAGTCCCATTTCCACCGCTCGGCGTTCCAGGACAGGGTACAAGAAGCTCATGCGCATAAATCGAATTCCTAAGAGGATGGTGGCCGATGCGGCCACCAAATGCGACCGGGCCCACATTCCCAAAATTAAAATAAAGAGAAGACCAACGGTTTCCGTGGTAAACATAGCGGCCCCCTTATTCCTTGTCCCACGGCCAGTTTATGAACGGTAGGGCAAAAAAAGACCGGCCCCCTTATGGGGACCGGCTATATCGTCTTCTGGCGTCACAAGTATGCAAACCATCCCGTGGATTGCCTGATGGGAACCCGGGAATAAATGTTTAGGGACGCGGCAAAATCGACGTCTTGTTCCAAGCCTTGGTCAATGAGTGTCTTAGCGTGCGAGGCTAAGCGAATTCCCTGGATCAGATCGTCTTGCCACCGGTTATAGAGAGCACAAGCTAAATGAGCGCTATCGGTCCGAAATTCTTGGGGCCAGTAACTGACGATAGCGCCTGCTGCCAACACATCCTCCAAAGCCAGTTGACCTTCCGTACCGGCACAAACCACTAATCCTTGATCACTCGCTCGCCGCTGAGCCTCGGCACAAGCCCTGGCGTTAACCAAGGATCCTAGAGCCACCCAGCGAGCACGCTCCACACGCTGCACCGCCTGGGTCCCGTTGGTGGTGCTCAGAACCACAAGACGATTCTGAACCATGGTTTCTGGATAGTCGAAAGGCGAATTGCCTGCATCAAATCCAGGAAGCGGGCGGTTTTGCCGTTCTCCGCCCAACAAGAGCTCAGGGTTCTCAGCCCGCATTGAGAAGGCTTTTTCCACATCGGCAACGGGCAGCACACCTTTCGCACCCGCCTCCAATATCTTGGCCATCGTTGTGGTAGCACGCAGGGCGTCCACAACTACCACGGCACAATTGTCAAGAAGCGGCATGTCATCTTGCCACCGAAATATCACATCAACTGAGCGGATGGTTCACACCTCTTTTTACGCTGCTCTTCACCGATGTCGGACCGAGGGCAGGCGTTTTAACTTGACATACAGTTAAATAATAATGGCGAAGGGTGTCTCCCCGCAAGCCAACCCGTAAGGCCTCCAAAGCGAGAACATCCTGAGGCTGCACGTTTCCCAGATTGACATTCGGGCCAAATCGGAGGATAAGTTCCTGCTGCTGGCTCTTTTGCGGTGCTTCCCACAAAATTCGGCCAAGATCGGTTATGTGCGTGACCAGTTCCTGCAATTCGTCCTCAAGAACCTGACCTTCGTCGTCATAAATAACTGCCCCTTCTCCGCTTTCCCGGCCTTCCACAATTACCGTGTCCGCTCCGGATTTCAAATCCCTTTGAACCTGTTGCCACAATGTCATGGCCCGCATTTTATCCCGACGGTCTTTCTTACCGACTTCACTAAGAATTAACGAAAATCCATAGGCACGGGCAAGCTGGATGGTTTGGACACGGGTTTCCTGATCCAGATCAATGGTGCCGTCCGAGACCTCGATACCAGTAAAGCCCAGATCCCTGGCTCGGTCAAAATATTCCACCACACGTCCTTGCAATAACGCCAACTCTAAAAAAGTGCCACCGGGGAATATGTCCACCCCATAAGATTTGACTAACTCAACTTTTTGCCTCAGCAACCGCGTTTTGTAAAACGCCGAGGTGCCAAAAGTCAGCTTGACGTGATCCACATAATCACCCGCCAGCTCCATTAAATCCCTGGTATCGGTTAAACCCAGTCCCTTGTCAATGACCATTGTCAGTCCACGCTGTCGTGGTTTTTCGGTCCGATCGGGATGGGGAAAGTCCAATATATCAAACCAGGCTTTGTCTGTCCTACTCACTGTGGGTGCCTCCATTTCTTTTATTTCTTTGGCACCATATTCGAACGCAACAGACAAAGTGAGAGAGAAATATTGGATGACGCCGCTTTTTCCCGGGACCCGGGAGACTCCCAGAACGGCGTCCTCGAAGATCTGTAGGAGGAGCGAGGATCCCCTCACAAATATTGGAATCATGCCCGGAACTAAAGCAGGACATGTTAACGGTGTTAAGTTGACGACAAGGTAGGGAGGCAAGCGGCATGGCTCAACGTGCCCCAAAGGGCAACCGGCATCACTCGAATGATGCCTTGGACCAGCTGTCCCATGGCTGGAAGTTATGGATTCTGACTACCGTTCCATTTATTATGGTTCTGGGTAATTCAATGTTAATTCCGGTTTTGCCCAAGATGATGAAAGTCATGCATCTCACCCTGTTCCAAGCGGGACTCATCATCACGATTTTTTCCATTCCCGCCGGGATTATCATTCCCTTCGCCGGTGCCTTATCCGATCGTATTGGCCGGCGTGTTATCATGACCCCTGCTTTAGTAACGTACGGTCTCGCGGGATTGGGAGCGGGACTTTCCGCGTGGCCGCTCCCTCATCCCTACTACTGGATCATGGGGTTTCGGCTATTGCAGGGAATCGGAGCGGGAGGTACTTATCAGTTGGCCATGGCCGTAGCCGGAGACATGTTTCAGTCACAAAAACGGGCTGAGGCTCTGGGCATTTTAGAAGCGGCGAATGGACTGGGCAAGGTGGTCTCGCCCATCACGGGGTCCGCTTTGGCCCTCATCGTTTGGTTCGCTCCGTTTTTTGTTTATGGAGTGTTGTCCTTTCCGGTCGCTCTGGCAATATGGATCTTCCTTAAAGAACCCCGTCCCGACCGCCAAGGCGGAATGACAGAGTATTGGCAAGGATTGAAGACAACATTTACCACCAAAACCGCATCCATTCTCACCACTTTTTTAGCAGGTGCGGTGGTTCTCTTCATTCTTTTTGGCGTTTTAAGTTACCTCGCCGATATATTGGAAAAAAACTTTGGATACGGTGAATTTGCCCGTGGCCTGATTATCGCGGTTCCGGTGCTGGCTTCGGCTCTGACATCTTATATTTCGGGCACCGTTTTGCAAAAACGACTGGCCCAATGGTCCCGGCCCATCGTCGTTCTCGGAATGAGTCTTGTTGCTCTGGCTATGGCCATTGAACCATTTTTCGCCACAGTCAATCCCTTCGTGGCCGTTTCTATTCTTGTGCTGCAGGGCATTGGGACCGGCAGCGTGCTTCCCTCCGTTAACACCCTGGTTACCAGTGCCACCTCCTCAAAAGAACGGGGTGTGGTCACAAGTCTTTACGGCAGCGTGCGATTTTTCGGTGTTGCCATGGGACCCCCGCTATTTGCAATGGCCATGATTCATCCGTATGTCACATTTTGGGCCACTTCCGCTCTCGCCGCAGGGACGGCGTTGTTATGCTGGTTTTTCATCAATGAAAGACAAATGCTGCCCAAATCAATTCGAGGCGGCAACGGGGGTCCTGGTGGCAGTCCCGATTCCGAGACATCTAAGATATATGTCCCTCCTACCCGTCCCCCTCTGCGTTGATTAGCATTATGAGTTTTGTCATTCTTTGTCAATTCTTTTGAGGCTTCGAAAACAATTCCCAAAGGTTTCCGGATTAAAAACGTCGACGGGAGTCATACTAACAACACCACGCGAACAAGGAGGTGAAAACAATGGCACGAGGAAGCACTACCGGAAACCGTGCGCTGGTAACCGGCGCTCAAAGAGCCCTGGACCAGTTCAAGTACGAAGTGGCTCACGAACTGGGTCTGCAAGGCGTTGAAGATGGCTACTGGGGAGAGATTCCCGCCCGCCAATGCGGAGCAGTTGGGGGGCACATGGTGCGTAAGATGATTGAAATGGCCGAACAAAATATGGCCGGCCGCACCAATCGTTAATCCCTTGGACTCGTTGGTAGCACTTAAAAATGGACGGGCGCCCGTCCATTTTTCTTGCATGTTTGTATATCTTTTCTTATGATGTAAATAATATTTGACATTGTGCAAGGAGACAGCGACACCCATGATAAGGCTAAGGCAACGAGTCCGATTTTCAGTGGCGATCCTCAGTTGTACCGGTCTTCTGGCCGGATGCGGATCGCCTGCCTCTTCACCAGCCCATAGTGGATCTGAGCCCATGGTTCACGTTGTATTTGCCGGTTCCCTGGAACTGGTTAACAATCAATATCTAGGCCCTGCATTTGAAAAAGCCAAACATATCCGTTATCAGGGACAAGGAGGCGGTTCTTATGGTATGGCTCATGAGATTGCCTCGGGCAGTGTGTCGGCCAACGTGTTTGAAAGCATTGGCTACGGTCCGGTTCAGGATTTGGGGAGATCCGGAAATCCTTGGGCCCTCGCTGTAGCCTCGAGCCCGCTGGTTCTCGCGTACAACGATCACACACCGTATGCCGCCCAACTCAACCAAATTCGCTCCGGAAAAAAGCCCTTCCGTGATCTGTTTCGCATCTTAACACGACCGGGTTTCAAGTTAGGCCGTACCAATCCGAATACCGATCCTCAAGGCCAGGCCTTTGTTATGGCGATGGAGTTGGCGCAGAAGCTGTACCATCTACCTCGGGGTATGCCTAAACAAATCTTAGGTTCCACAACGGGAGGATCAGAAATTTACACGGAAGAAGGAATTCTCTCGCTTCTTCAATCCGGCGGTCTTGATGCCTCCAGTGCATTTTTATCGGAGGCTATACAGCGGCACTTGAATTATATCGTCTTTCCCCCAAAACTTAATTTTTCCGACCCCAAGGATTCGGGATGGTACCGACAGGCCCATGTGAGGCTGTCTAACGGCAGCATTGTTTATGGAACCCCCCTTGCCATCGATGTCACGGCCGTTGGCCATCCTCCTTCAAGCCAAGCGATCAGTTTTATCAAGTTTTTGATCTCTGCCAAAGGCCAATCCCTTCTGCGCAAGGAGGGCTATACCGTCTTTCCTCCCTTTGTCTTGGGTCAGGCTAAAGCTCTGCCCCATGCTTTTGGCAAGGAACTGAACCATGCTCTATAAGGCCGGAAAGGCCGTAACAATCTTTGTCCTAATATTAACGGCAGTGCCCCTTGTGGTTCTAATTGGACAGGGTTCGCGGTTTTTTGGCTCCGCTATGACTGTTCCCGGTGCCGCTGATGCCTTGTGGACCACGTTATCATCCGGCGTGCTAGCTTTGGGGCTATGTTTTGTGATAGGGTTGCCCACTGCTTACTGGCTGGGCAATCAACGCTCACATACCCGCATTAAGCAAATCTCCGCCGTTTTGCTGGTCACAGCATTGCTCATGCCCCCATTAGTCCTGGGATTGGTACTAGCCTATATCTTGGCACCAACCACGCTGATAGGATCCTGGCTCAATACGGTCCACAGCGCCTCCAACACGTTTACGGCCCTGGTTCTCGCCGAGGTCTACGAGGCACTTCCTTATTTTGTGTTAACCGCATGGAGCGCTTTTGCTATGATCCCCAGAGAGTGGGAAGAAGAAGCTTGGGTGTTGCACAAAACTCCGTGGCAGACTTTTCGTTTTGTGTTATGGCCGGCTTCCCGACCAGGACTCTTGACAGCCACATGGATGGCTTGGGCCCGCATCGTAGGGGCATTCGGGTCACCTGTCGTCGTGGCTTACCATCCAACGGCGTTGCCCGTGCAAATTTGGATTACGATTGAAGAATCCGGATTGCCCCAGGCATTGGCTCTGGCATTATGGCTTGTGCTAATTGGCTTGCCTCTGCCTGCCTGGCTGACTTGGAAGAAAAGAGGCATTCTATGAGCTTGGCACTAAAGACGGCTGGGCATTCTTTTTTACGAGGAGAAGCCGAGTGGATTTCGGGACTCAACGCGATCATTGGGCCGTCGGGCGCCGGAAAAACCACGTTGCTGCGGCTCCTGGCAGGCCTGGGTGAAAAAACGGCTGACATTCGGTTCAAAAATGCCGCGTGGCAAGGCCGTGATCATTATTTGCCTCCCTATCTCAGACCCATCGCTTTTGTTCCCCAGTATCCGAGCCTCATCCCCTTTCGTCGTATCCGCCAGCAAATCGAGTGGGTGCTGTCCCCCAGTTCCCGGTCGTACTTGGAAGAATGGGCCGAGGAACTGGAAATCCTCCCGTTATTGGACCGTTATCCCCGGATGCTGTCCGGAGGAGAACAGCAAAGAGCGGCCATTTTACGGGCACTGGCCACAGGCCAGCCGATGCTGTTACTGGATGAAGCTTTGTCTCAGGTTGAGGACCGGCTCCGGCAACACTGTTTACAATGTCTCAAACACAATCCTCCGGTTCCCTGGGTGTTTTATTCCACGCACCGTCTGGAGGAGGCTCTTGAATTCAGTGATACCCTAACTGTCATTACTGAAGGACAGATCCACAGTCCTCAGACACCGCAAGATCTTCTTATGGCCCCCCCCAACGCGCATGTCGCTTGGATGCTCGGATATCGCGGAAGCTTCCCTTTGGACAGCCAGCGCTTTGTCCTCATTCATCCCGCCCGAGTTGTTCTCGGGGCTCATCCGGAACAGGGCCTAGTGTACCCTGCGCGTATCGATGTCCGGTCAAAACCCCGCTCCCTGCTGAGCCAGTGGACCGTGAGCGGACATAATACTACCTGGCATTGGGACTTGCCTCAATATGTCAAGGAATGGCAGGGAAATGCCATTACCATTATCGACCCCGTCATTGTATCCTATGCGCTAAACCGTGAGGAGGCTCAGTCATATGCTCAGCATGTCTCTTGGTAAAATTATTCGCACTGAACGCCAGCACAAAGGAATGACCCAGTCGCAACTGGCTGCCCTGTTGGGAATTTCCCGGCAAACCCTCATCAATGCGGAACAAGACAAAGTGGCCGTTCCCTTTCATACGATGGCGCGACTGCAGAAAATTCTCGGCATCTCACTCGACCAAATCGCCATCGTCATAAACCCGGAGGAGTCGTATCTTCAATGGTGGCCGGAGATGCCGGCGCAATCGGGGCCGGTGGTCGGTGCAATTGTGGGAGAGCGGGTAGTCGTGTCTCCCATTCAGGCCACTTTAACGCAAGATGTCAGTAACGGATGGTGGGACCTGGACACTGGGCGCATCCATTGGTATAACCGGGAAGACATATCACGACAAATTTTTGCAGCCGGATGTGATCCCTTTCTCCCCTGGCTGGTCCGCGCCTTTCACGAAAACCACAGTGCTTTTCGCCTCATACCGTTTTCCATGGCCAGTGAAAAAGCCGTCGATGCCCTCCGCAAGGGGGTTGTGCATTTGGCCGGTTCTCACCTATACGATCCCGAACGGCACGTATATAACCGGATAGCCAGAAGCGGTGAAAGGTGGATCTATATTGGTTACCTCGACTGGGAAGAAGGGCGCGTGTATGCTCCCGGAAATCCCGGTGGCCATAAAATGTGGGCACTTAGGGAGCCGGGCAGCGAAGCTTTAGCTCTATTTTACCGCCACTGCACCCTAGACCCCGGCCTTTCCACTCAAATTCAACACTTTTTGACCCATTCCGATCTCGTAGCCTTTGTTCGGTCTTCCGGAGTGCAGGGTGTATCGATCGGCAGTTTAGCCCAATTGCAAGGTCTTGCGTTCGAGCCCTGGGCCACAGAACATTTTGAGTGGATAGCCGAGCCATCCAGCCTTCATCAGCCCTGGTTCGAAGCCTTTATGACAGCACTGGAACGCTCTTCCCTTTACCGCCAACTGAGTGCGCTGCCACATCAAACGTGCGTCAACTGGGCTCGCATTCGCCAGGATTAAATCCATTCACTACGGTCGAGACGCGGCTGAAGTGTCCGATTGAGAGCTTCGGCGAGCACATCCGCCATGTCATTGATTAGGAGATCGATCTCTTTGGGTGTGACCATTAATTCACCCAAACGTTCTCCCAAAACCTCTTGCATCAGGCCTTTTTGATTAGACTCCCCCAGTTCTTCCAGTATCTTGTAAAACTTGACGTCATTCGCGAGCTCCTGGGCCAGTAAGTGCACGGCTTCTTCCGCGATGCTCATGGCTTGCACCACAGTACAAACCCCAATTGCCACAACAGGAACACCCACCGTGTCCTGATTCAACCCCTGGCGTCGATTGCCCACGCCGGATCCCGGGTGAATACCGGTGTCGGCAATTTGCACACTTCCCAATAATCGGTCTAAACTGCGTGCCGCAAGAGCATCGACGGCAATCACCAGATCCGGTCCGCTTTCGTTGACGATGCCTTTGATCATATCCAAAGTTTCAATGCCCGTCGTACCCAAAACTCCCGGCGCCACAGCCGCCACCGATCGCATCCGTTGTCTGATGTCGTCGGGAACAACACCGGTAAGATGGCGAGTTACCAAGAGACGCTCCACCACTCTAGGACCCAAGGCATCCGGCGTTGCGTTCCAGTTCCCTAATCCCACCACCAGGACCGTCCTCTCCACGGTTTCGGGGATCAAGTTCTTGAGTTCTTCCGTCAGGACACGAATCAGCCCTTTACGCACCTGTGCATTCCTTTCGCGAAACTGGGGAACATCCAACGTAATATAGTGGCCTTGAGGTTTTCCCATCAATCGGGCTCCCTCATCCGTAAAAACGTTCACACGGGTAATTTCCACACCCTGGTCATTCTTCCGGTCCACGCGAACACCCGGAACTTCTTCATGAGCATCTCCACGGACGATATCCCGGGCCTCGATGGCCATGTCCGTCGATACTTGTATGGGCCGAAAATCTGCCATACGGCTTCCGCCTCCTCGCGCAACTTATTCCTAGACTTCACACGCTCCCCCAAGTTTATGCGTGTTGACTGATCTCAGCCTGATTTCCGCGAAGGCTTCTCGTAAGACGCAAACCCGCTTCCAAATGCCCACTCACTTAACTGCTCCTCAAGCTAGCAAGACATCGAAGCAAATTTGCAACGATGAGGGCCCTTCCGCCGGTGTCACTGTGCTGACCAGGCGAGAATATTCCCATTGAATTTTTTTGAATCAGCCTGCTCAAATTTCCTGCCTTCTCCCGTTTCCACAAAGCCTTTTGCTAGCGAAAAAGCTCAGCCACCTTTATACCCTGTCGCTTCCCAAAAGCTCTCTGACTTTCCACACGGAGGGCCAAAGATAGCAATATCGATGGTATTCAGTCATACAACGTACGAGGGGGGACGGACATGCAACACAAACGCGCTTTGTGGTGGGGCACACTAACCTTAACGGGAGCCGCGCTCGCATCTCGCGGGCTGGGATTAATTTACCGGATGCTATTAGCCCGGTTCCTGGGCTCGGAGGGACTGGGGTTTTTCCAAATGATTTTCCCGTTATACATCTCACTGGTTACCCTGGCTGTGGCTGGTACACCCGTAGCCGTCTCACAACTCGTTGCCGAGGAAAACATTAACGGGGTGCTGTTGGTCCGCCGGTCTCTTGCGATTGTCATGTTCACAAGCCTTCCACTCATAACCTTGGTGATTTTGGCTGCGAGGCCCTTGGCCATAGTGCTTTACCATGACACCCAGTTTTCCGTCTTTTTGATAACGGTTGCCCCGGCCTTGCTGGCCGTAGGATTTTCCGCCGTTTTGCGGGGATATTTTGTTGGCGTTCAACATCTCAGCTATCCGGCATTTTCGCAAGTGGCCGAACAGCTCAGCCGCGTGGTCATTCTCTACACCATTTTGAACATTTTCGGACAACAGGCCTTCAACAATGCGCCGTTGGTTGCCGTCGCCCTCATTCCACTGGGGGAAGGCATCAGTCTGATCATATTGGCTAGTGCCTATAGTCACACGCTTTCCCACGAGCTGCCTTGGAATTCATCGTCGGAACCCCGAGGCACTACCATTTCTCAAATTCTTGAGCTCTCCGTGCCTGTAACCTTAAGCCGGTTGCTGGGATCGCTCGTTGGCGTTATCGAGGCATTCTGGCTTCCCTGGCGCCTAGAAAAGGCTGGCATGAGCACATATAATGCCATACGTTATTTTGGACAGTTGACGGGAATGGCTATTCCTTTGATTCTGTTCCCCACGGCGCTTACTATGGCCTTGGCCACCAATCTCATCCCTTTGGTTTCCCAAGCCCATTCCCGTCACGACCAGGCCGGCATCCGTTCGGTACTAACGGAAAGCTTACAAACCACTGCCGTGTTCACCGTTCCGGTCACGATGTTTTTGCTCATATTTGGTATTCAGCTCGACGATCTCTTTTTTCATGCGCATATCCCCGCCAGTTTGTTCTATCCCTTGACGTTGGGAGGATTCTTTCTTTATTTCGATATTACCCTGTCCGGAGCCCTGCGCGGTTTAGGACGCACGGACATTCCCATGCGCAACGACCTAATTGCGAGCGGGGTCGAGCTGACTCTCATTTGGCTGTTAACAACAAACTTGTCGATCGCACCAACCGGTGTTGCAACGGCCATAGCCATAGGGTTTGTTATCAGTCCCATACTCAACACATGGAGTCTCTCCCGTTTGACCCGCATTTCCATCTCTTGGCTTGCCATCCTCGCCGTGCCCTTGATCAGTGCCATACCCGCCTTGCTGACCTTCATTCTGTGGCATGTGTGGAGCATGCCCTTGAACGTGAATCCCTTAGTTAAGCTCGTGGCTGGTATCGCCTTGGGTCTTCTTGCCTACCTTGCCGCGCTCGCCATGACAGGACGTTCTTTCCGCATGAGGCTGTAGACCAGGGTGTATTCCCCGGTCTACAGCCCCAAAATGCATAAGTCTGGACCACAAAGAAGAACCCTAACTGCGGAGGAGGATTCAAGAATGCAGCAACCTCTGGAGATAAGGCCTCATATTGTGTTCGGAAAGAAATGCTCCTTGATAAACTGCCAGTATTTTTCCGCCGGGACTAATAAAAACTGACGTGGGATAGAATTCAATCCCATAGAGCGCCGCTACGGAACCTTGAGCGTCTAAAAGCACAGGATAATTCATATGCGCCTGGGCCATATATTGGCTGACTGTCTCCTGTGGCTGCTGAACCGCCACACCGTATATGTCAACCTGTTTTCCGTACTCTTGTTGGACTTTCTCCAGTTCGGGAATCTCTTTGCGACACCAAGGGCACCATGTGGCCCAGAAATTCAGCCACACCGGGTGGCCACGGAGTTGCGACAAGCTCACTCTCGCTCCCGTGGTCGTGCGCAATGTAAACCCAGGCGCGAACTGACCCGCCTGCAAACCAGACGTCGCAGTCGCAGTCGCAGTCGCGGTACCGGAAGTTCCGGAGCTTGCCCGGGTACCATGTACCGAAACGGATGATGACGGATGTCCCGAAGCTAAAGGATGCGAGGCCGTATGGATAGGTTTTGAGGTGGTATGATGGGTCTCGGAGGACACGCCGGTTGTGGAATGCCCAACCAAGTAACCTCCGTATAGAAAGGCCCCGAACAAAACCACCCATCCGGCAACGCGTTTGGCAGATTGCACCCGATTCCTCCCCTCCCTGATCTCCACTCCTATCCGTTGTACACGGGCGTATCCGCGACATTGGCGATATCGAAATGAATCTGTCCGTCCACCTCATCAATGGTCACCAATTGCTTACCCACCAGTTCGCCATCCAACACTTTCATCGCCAAAGGGTCCTGGACGGCCCTTTGAATCAGGCGCCTTAAGGGTCTGGCCCCAAATTGCGGATCATATCCTCGGGACGCCAGCAAATCGAGCGCCTTCTCGGTGACTCGCAGCGTGATGTCCCGTTCCGCCAGACGCGTCTCAATATCCTTCAAGTTAAGGCGGACAATCCTCCTGAGGTCCTCCGGCGTCAATCGGGAGAATGTAATAATTTCATCAATCCGATTTAGAAACTCTGGACGAAAGGCCTGATGTAAAACGCTCTGTATCTGGGATTCGCGGACATCCGGCCGTTCTTCTTCCAAAATAATCTGACTGCCTAAATTGGATGTCATGATAATCACTGTATTCCGAAAGTCCACAGTCCTTCCCTGGCCGTCTGTCAGCCGACCGTCATCCAACACCTGCAGCAGAATGTTAAAGACTTCGGGATGCGCCTTTTCTACTTCGTCCAAGAGCACGACGCAGTAGGGGCGTCTTCTGACCGTTTCGGTCAGTTGTCCGCCTTCTTCATATCCTACATAGCCTGGCGGAGCGCCTATCAAGCGCGATACGGTGTGACGTTCCATGTATTCCGACATATCGAGGCGGACCAGAGCATTTTCGTCGTCGAACAGAAATTCCGCCAATGCCTTAGCCAATTCGGTCTTTCCGACTCCTGTTGGACCGAGAAACAGGAAGGACCCCATGGGCCTTCTGGGATCGGATAATCCGGCCCGAGCCCGGCGAACGGCATTGGATACCGCTTCCACAGCTTGTTGTTGACCAACAATCCGCTCACTCAACCGTTTCTCCATTTCGACCAATTTTGCCCGTTCGCCCTCCAAAAGGCGACTCACCGGGATACCGGTCCATCGGGCGACAACTTGGGCAATATCCTGTTCCATGACTTCTTCCCTCAATAGGCGATTTGACCCATCAAGCATTTGCACGTCCCTTTGCGCTTCCTCCAGCTCCCTTTGCAAAGTCAAAAGTTTTCCATATCGCAGTTCGGCGGCTCTGGCCAGATCTCCCTCACGCTCAGCCTGTTGCTCGAGAACGCGGGTTTCGTCAATTTCCTGTTTTATCTTATTGACCTTGGCCACATGGGCTTTCTCTCGTTCCCATCGTGCCATGAGAGCATCTCGCTGTTCGCGAACGTTGGCCAACTCTTCTTCCAGCTGCGCAAGCCGCACCTTCGAAGCGGGATCATCTTCCTTAGCCAAAGCTTCCCGTTCTATTTCCAGTTGCAGACGATGACGTTCCATTTCGTCTAATTCCTCAGGCATGCTGTCCATTTCCACTCGCAAATGCGATGCGGCTTCGTCGATCAGGTCAATGGCCTTGTCCGGCAGAAAACGGTCCGTAATGTAACGGTGGCTCAGCCGCGCCGCAGCAATTAATGCGCTGTCCCGGATTCGAACACCATGGTGCACTTCGTAACGTTCCTTCAAACCTCGTAAGATAGCAATGGTGTCTTCCACACTGGGTTCGTCCACATGAACAGGCTGGAATCGACGTTCCAAAGCAGCATCCTTTTCGATGTACTTCCGGTACTCGTCAAGGGTAGTGGCTCCCACCGCGCGCAGTTCCCCCCGCGCCAGGGCCGGCTTCAAGAGGTTTGCAGCGTCCACTGCCCCTTCCGCCTTACCCGCTCCCACTAAGGTGTGCAACTCATCAATAAAGAGAATGATACCGCCTTGTGCACTCTCGATTTCTTTTAGAACGGCTTTTAACCGATCCTCAAATTCGCCCCGAAATTTGCTGCCCGCCACGAGCGAGCCCAAATCTAAGGCCAGAACTTTCTTGTCTTTCAATCCTTCGGGAACATCTTGCTGCACGATGCGTTGGGCGAGCCCCTCCACAATGGCTGTCTTGCCCACCCCGGGCTCACCAATTAACACCGGGTTATTTTTCGTTCGCCGCGACAGCACTTGAATGACACGCCGAATTTCCTCGTCCCGGCCGATAACGGGGTCTAATTTCCCTTTACGGGCCAGTTCGGTCAAATCTTTGCTATATTTGGCCAAAGCCTGATATTTTTCTTCCGGATTCTGGTCTGTCACCCGCGCCTGACCCCGAACATCCCGTAAGGCCATCAACACGGCATTGCGTTTGACGCCGTAATCCTGCAAGATCCGTCCCGCACCGGTTCCCGGCTGTTCAATCATGGCCAGAAGCAAGTGTTCCGTGGAGATATATTCATCCTTTAGAGCGTCGGCTTCCTTTTCGGCCTGTTCAACAGTCCGAACCAGACTTTGGCTCAAGTAAGCGCCAGGCTGGCTTCCGCTCACCTTCGGCAGTTGAGCCAATGCGTGCCGAGCGGACTGTTCTAAAGCAGATAAGGGAATTCCCACCTTTTCAATCAGGGGACGAACAATGCCGTCAGATTGTTCCACCAACGCTACCAATAGATGTTCAGGAACAATTTCCTGGTTCTGCATTTCCCGGGCAATTGACTGAGCCTCGGACAACGCTTCTTGCGATTTAACCGTCAACTTATCGAGGCGCATGAATTTCTCCCCCCACTTCTTTATGATTCTCGCGGAGTTTTTCATAAAGCTGGTCGTCTTCTGCCGTAAAGGGCTCAGGAAACCGTAGAGTCACTTCCAACAATAAGTCTCCCTTGATATTGGTCCCCCTTTGCACCAAACCCAATCCCCGTAGGCGCAACATTTTTCCCTGATTGGTGTGTGGCGGCACTTTAACCATTACCGTATCTCCAATCAAAGGTTTTATTGGCACCTCGCCTCCCCTCGCGGCCAAAGGGACGGGGACCATAAGTCTTCCCACCAAATTATTACCCTGACGGACGAATCGCGGATGAGGGGCCACTTCGACTCGCAATCGCGCATAATTTCCCACCCGCAAAACGGAACCTGCCTCCACACCCGGCGGTATCGTTACCGAAAATTTTCTAGGTTCTGTGACCTGACCAAGCCCTCCACACCGGGGGCAATTTGCATTCCTTCCATGGCAAACCGGGCAGACATGAGGTTCACTCACGGTCAGCTGAACAGTTTCTCCCCGGGCCACTTGCTCTAAAGTTAAGGTAACGGTTTCCTCAGGAACATTCTGTGTTCGGGTTCTCGTTGTGGTAAAGCCGGAATCGGCCCCGGCTTGGGAGAACAAGTCCTCAAAAATACTGCCCCATCCGGCAAAATCGTCGTCAAAAGTTACACGCTGGTAACCAGGCCCTTGACTTCGGGCCTGGCGTTGCGCGTAACCCAGACGCATTTGATCATACTCGCGTCGTTTCTTCGGATCGGAAAGAACTTCGTAGGCCTCATTGATATCTTTGAACTTGTCTTCCCCGGACTTGCCACTCACGTCCGGATGGTATTTTCGCGCCAAACGCCGATAGGATTTCTTAATCGTCTCTTGATCGGCATTTTCTCCTACTTCGAGGACCTTATAGTAATCCTTTGGCGCAGCCATGTTTCCGTCACCTCACCTCGGCACTGAGAAGGCTGGCGTGGAAGCCAGCCCCCCCTCTTGGTGGTCAAGATCATTCTGTAGGCCGGAAGTCCGCGTCGATCACATCGTCGCCGCCTTCGTTACTGCCCCCACCTCCACTATTCGGTGGCGGGTTCTGGTCCTGTGAATTGGTTGTCTGTTGTTTGTACAACGCTTCGGCCAGTCGGTGGGACACGGTTTCCAATTGGCTCAATGCCGACTCTATGGAAGACTTGTCACTGCGTTCAATTGCCTCCCGCACCGCTTTGACGGCTTCCTCGGCCTGGGTTTTGTCGTTTGCGTCGACTTTGTCTCCCAAGTCTCGAATGCTCTTTTCGGTTGCATAGGCCATAGACTCGGCGCGGTTCTTCAAGTCGGCCAATTCTCGACGCTGCTCATCCTCCTGAGCTTTTTCCTGAGCATCGCGAACCAGACGTTCAACTTCTTCTTTAGATAGCTGCGTCGATGCCGTCACCGTGATCCGCTGTTCTTTTCCAGTTCCCAGATCTTTAGCCGAAACATTGACGATGCCATTGGCATCAATATCAAAAGTCACTTCGATTTGCGGCACTCCTCGTGGAGCAGGGGGAATGTCGGTTAAGCTAAAGCGTGCCAGCGTCCTGTTGTCTGCTGCCATCGGCCGTTCACCTTGCAGAACGTGGATTTCTACCGACGTCTGATTGTCCGAGGCAGTGGTAAAGGTTTCACTCTTGCGCGTCGGGATGGTCGTGTTGCGTTCGATAAGTTTTGTGAAAACCCCTCCCATTGTCTCAATTCCCAACGACAGCGGCGTCACATCGAGGAGAATAACGTCTTTGACTTCTCCTGCCAGAACACCTCCTTGAATCGCTGCTCCAACCGCCACAACCTCGTCCGGATTCACACCCCGGTGCGGTTCTTTCCCTGTCAGCTTCTTGACCAATTCCTGAATAACCGGCATACGGGTCGAGCCACCCACCAAAATGACTTCCGCAATTTGGCTTTCTGTCAGTTTGGCATCTTGCAATGCCTGACGAAAAGGTCCAACCGTACGTTCCGTCAAATCCTGGGTTAATTCTTCAAACTTTGCCCGGGTAATCGTCATTTCCAAATGTTTAGGACCTGTTTGATCCGCTGTAATGAAGGGCAAACTAACCTGGGTTTCTGTCACCGACGACAGTTCAATTTTCGCCTTCTCGGCGGCTTCAATCAAACGCTGCAACGCCTGGCGGTCCTGCCTTAAATCAATCCCGTTTTCCCGTTTAAAGTCATCGGCGATATAGTCGACCAATTTCATGTCATAGTCGTCACCGCCTAAATGCGTATCCCCGGCCGTGGATTTGACCTCGAACACGCCATCGCCCACTTCGAGCACGGACACATCAAATGTTCCGCCCCCCAAATCCCAGACTAAAATCGTTTCATTTTTCTTCCTATCCAGTCCGTAGGCTAAAGCAGCCGCTGTCGGCTCGTTAATAATACGCAAAACATCAAGACCCGCAATTTTTCCTGCATCTTTGGTAGCCTGCCGTTCGGCGTCATTGAAATAAGCAGGTACAGTAATCACGGCCTGCGTCACGGTTTCACCGAGATGCTTTTCCGCATCGGTTTTCAGCTTGGCCAATATCATCGCCGATAACTCTTCCGGCGTCATTTTTTTCCCTGCATTGGGAAGATCTACCAAAACTTGCTGGTTCGGCCCTTCGACAACCTTGTACGGAACCCGTTCCCGTTCCTGAGAAGCTTCACTATAACGCCGGCCGATAAACCGTTTAATAGAAAACACGGTGTTTTCAGGATTCATCACAGACTGGCGACGGGCCAACTGCCCGACCAGACGCTCTCCATTTTTTGCAAAACCAACCACGGATGGCGTTAGGCGGCTCCCCTCGCTATTCAGAATTACGGTGGGTTGGCCTCCTTCCATGACCGCAATTACCGAGTTAGTCGTTCCCAAATCGATTCCCACGACCTTGGCCATAAGTTAATTCCCTCTCCTTGTCTTTCGATGTTCTCTCTATGTAGTGCTTCGCAGGCATTTCCGTAATGCCCAATATAGCGCGAATTCCCGCCGCATTGACACCTTGCCGGGTTAATTCGCGTATTCGTACGAGACGATAAAAATCATTTTCTGAATACAGCCGATTATTTGTCTCCGTTCGGGCTGGGGCCACCAAACATTCCCGCTCCCATATGCGCAGCATCTGCGACGATACCCCGACCAGCCGTGCCATCACACCGATAGTATACACGGGCTCGTCAGGACCATGAATCGGCATACAGCACCACATCCTCAAAAACAATAACTCTGTCTGCCCTTAGAGTCTACCACATAACGGTATTCAAGAAACTTAACGAACTCCGATAAGAAATCTATATCATTATTTCATATTTTTCAACCCCTCACCATAAACTATTTACCAGACAAACGTCATCGTCACCACGCGATTTCGTCCGCGACTGTGGAAGAACGAAACCACTGAGAACGAAAGGAAGAACACCCTATGCGAAAACGGCTTACACTTCAACCTTCCCACCCCCCTTTCTGGGTCGTTTGGCGCCATCCCGTCGAGTACTTGCGGCACTTCGTCCTGGGGGATACCGCCAATCCCTCTGCGATCTATTGGACCAGCATCTTCATCACGGCCCTTCTAGTATCACTCTATCAGTTCTTCAGTATTCTGCCCGCTCGCCAGGCCCTGGTGCGTATCGCCGTGGGTGTTCTTGTGGTGTACGGAGGAGCCTTCGTTCTATTGTATGGCCTCACCTTTGCTACGCAACAATTGTTGACCTTATTCAACTATAGCGACAATTTTCAGAGGCTTCCGTCGGTTTTCCTGTCCACAGGGCCATGGATTGCAGGTATCGCGTTTGTGGCCTGCATGACTTCCGCCTATTGGCCATGCGACATTTTAGCCCTGATGGCCATTATCATTCTTATCGTGAGACTTGCAACCACCCTCAGCATTTCGATTTTTCAAGCCACTGTTATCCTGAGTGCCGTTTTAGCCCCCATGCTGGCAGTGATCCTCTATTGGTCCTGGGCCAGAGGATGGAACTTGTTCCCTTTTTGGTAAGGCGCGAAGGATGAAGCCACGCATCGCGCGACATGACATATGGCACTAACGCTTTCGACGTCACGCTACCGCTGTAAGAAATAAATTCATGCGATCCTGCAGATAATCGAAGTCCGCCCATGGAATCTTTCAACATTAGGACGGCTTGGCTTCCGGCAAATCCTCACGTTAAGACAGAGTCTAAAGAGATTCTATCATCAAAGGCCAGTTGAGCTGAGCCTCTTAGGCTCTACAAGGCCATGGAAACAGATCTTGCGCACGACGAATTCGTTGGACAAAGTCCTGTTCCATAAATTGCACTCGTCCGCCAAGCCAAAGAGTTTAACATTTTATTGAACCCCCACTATTATCCATTTTTGAAACATTTAGGCATGACTGAAAAACTTTTGGGGAATTCGTAAAGCCGCTGAATGTTTAACTGTGACCCCATCACTTGCGCCGAGCAGAACATAAGCGCGCCCAGGTGTTCCCCGACGAACACACACCAGATGGCTATCGGCTGTACGACTTGGCACGGTGGCGGCCCAAACAGTGATTGAACCCTCTTCGAAAAACCGTGATGAAAACGCGGTATGTCGAGTCATCACCCGCATTCTCAAAAGAAGATCCAAAATGCCAAGCGCCAGTGCTTGGATGGCACTGTGCGCCCTAAGGAGGGAAGATTTACCCGCTGGTTTTCGAATTTCTCTGTTGGGATACCCGGCCGTCTCTGGATCTATCGCGAAACCAAACCATGGTCAGGGGTGCTGAGGGGCGACCCTCTCCACCGGCGAAAAGAGCGTGGAACCCAACCAAAGCCCAGAGCGACGGCCTTCTCATACCGCTCCACCCGTTATCCCCGCGATTTAGCCAGAAGGCGCCTGCCAAATTCGGCGACGAACTCACAGTGTTGGTGATGCTGCATGGGCTTTCGCCTAAACCCACTACTATAGACTGGCAAGCTTACTCCTTCTCATAAATCCATTGTCCATGCTTCAGGGTCCCGAGCACGCGATACTCGGAATCCAGCTCCACCAAATCTGCATAATACCCGGGTTCGATACGTCCATGTTCTGTGAGCCCGAACCGCCTCGCAGGTGCCTCAGACCAACTGTAGACGATTTGGCGCAACGGAACTCCCCACTGCAACAAATTTCTGAGCGACTGATCCGTACTCAGAATGCTGCCCGCGAGTGTGCCGTCTTCGAGATGCGCTGAACCTTCATCGACGTTAACAAGCCACTTTCCCAGCTTATGTTTCCCAGGCGAACAATCTGTGGCTGATATACCATCCGTAACCAAAATCACCCGGGATGCCGCCACATGAAAAACGAGGCGCACCACGTCCGGATGAATATGGATGCCATCGGTAATCAGTTCCAGCCACAGAGCTTCCTCAGTTAAGGCAGTCCCGACCATCCCTGGATGACGGTGATGTAGTCCGGCCATGCCGTTGAAAAGATGGGTAATACCATCCGCTCCATGCTTCACAGCATCTATGGTCTCTTCACGTTCCGCTCCACTATGCCCCAAATTAACGCGTATGCCCCGTTCCACCAACCAGTCTATTAGTGGCATGCTACGAGGAAGATTAGGTGCCAGGGTCACGAGCCGAACAGGCACTGCAACTCCACTCTTTTCCCTCATAAGAGACTGTATTTCCTTCATATCAACCCCACGGATCGCTTCCAAGGGCTGCGCTCCTTTAAAAGCCGGATCGATGTAAGGCCCTTCCCAATGTAAACCTATCAAATTGTTTTGAGGATGTTCGGGATAATTTTGTGCGCATTCCATCACCTGTTGCAGTTCTGGTTCTGAAGCCGAGAGTGTGGTGGCCAGAAAACTTGTCACCCCATGTTTGGCCAAGGCCTGGCCTATTGTGGACCAGCTCTCAATATTAGCTTCCATCACATCATGCCCCTGGGCCCCATGCACATGCTCATCGATGAATCCTGGCAAAATAAGGGGTAAATCATTGGCTCGCGTGTCTAACCGGACAATCCGCTCGATTTTTCCCATCCGGTTCCACTGCACACGGGCAGGTTCCGGATTCCCTGTTGCCGATAAATATACCCGTCCCTCCACGGCATTTTCATTGCGAGTAATGTTCCTGGGTATCATAAGGCCGTCTCTCCTGATTCCATTTTTCTGCAAGCCACAAAGCCCCGTAGACAGCCTGACGCGTGATAAGTTCGAAGTGTGCCCCGTTCTTTAGGATACCGAGACGATTTTGCAAATAGGGATGCCATAACCGAGACATTCCGCCGCTGAGGCCGACAGACCCGGCGGATAGACCCAACTTGTCGATTGCAGTATGAACCATCTCCAGAATACGGGACCTCTCTTCGAGCAGCACTTTCTCCGCGACCTCGTCGCCCTGTGCGGCCGCTTCAAAAACGAAGGGGGCAAAATCCGCCAATTGACGCAGAGGATAAGCCGGTTCGTAAAGTCTCTCCATCACGTCCACCATTGATTGGACACCAAAAAATGCCAGACCCTTTTCTACCAACACACTGGGTTCTTCGATACCTTCCCACGACTGGACCGCCTTTTTCACAGCCAATTGTCCCACGGAAAGCCCTGAGCCGGGATCACCCAATTTCCAGCCGTATCCTCCCAGCCGTATGGTATGCGTGTGATGTAAGCCAAAAACCACGGACCCTGTTCCCAAAATTGCGACCAGTCCATCTTCTCCGTGGGTAAAATTAGCCCATGGTAACCAGTAATCCCCCGTTATCCAGATGCGTTTCAAGCCCCTTTTCAGGCAATACTCGCGCCACGCCTGGCGAACAGCAACTCGATCGCATCCCGCTAATCCGAGAAGGCCGGAACCGGAATTCAATGCCACGGATGTCTCCAGACGGTCCAACACAGCATCCATCGCAGCAAATGCCGCATCTTGGCCAACAACTAGGATATTGGAGGCCGATGCCGACATGATATCAGTATAGCAATCCTGACCAAGTTGCGCGATGCCGCGAGTCGACGTTCCTCCTCCGTCAACACCCCAAACCATAGTGGTGTCCTCCTTTTGTCACGTCAACAAATCTTACGGGATGTATCGCCCGGAACATGCGGAGAGATTTCCAGGATGCTGGCCAGAATGCCCTTCTGTTGGCCATCGCTCACTCTACGCGGAAAGCACAACAGGTTTATGATCCGTATGGTGTACTCCCCACAAGGAGCCGCACATTTCTTCTTCTGGTATTACGGTCATAGCGGGCCTGAAGCAGTATCACATGGGTATCTGGTTCCATTACCCAGCCTTAATCTCGAAATGTCTGCCCTTGTTGCCAGAATCGGTACCGTTCAAAGAACGCCGGATAACTGATTCCCACGCTGTCGGGATCATCGAGAATAACCGGTTCTTGCGCCACCGCGGCAGCTACCGCCAGCATCATGGCCATACGGTGGTCGCCAAAGGTTTTCACCCGTCCCCCCCGGATGGGAGTCGGCCCGCGCACAATCATACCATCGGGTCTCTCCTCAATATCCACCCCCAAAGTCCGAAGATTCTCCACAGTAGCTCGAATGCGATCGGTTTCTTTAACACGAAGCTCCTTGGCGCCCGTAATGATCGTTTCACCAGCAGCTTGGGAAGCCATTAGAGCCACCAATGGGACCTCATCAACCATATCGGGTACCTGAGCCGCATCAACAGTCGTAGCCCGGAGTTGCCTATAGCCGACGGCGATGTTTCCTATCTGGCCCTCACCAGGAAAGTCAGCAATATCCACGTGGACTCCCATTTGTTGAAGATGGCGGAAAAATCCGGTACGTCGTGCGCTTACAGATACTTCCCGAAGAACCAAATGCGAACCGGGAAGGAGTCCTGCCAGGGCTGCCCAAAATGCTGCAGAGGAGGGATCTCCCGGAACCTGAAATTCTGCCGGACGAACTTGCTGCCACTGAGTCACCGGCTCCACTCGGATACCGCGCTGTGTTTGAGAGATTTCAATTCCCATTTGCCGAAGCATACGCTCCGTATGATCACGGGTGGGATAAGGTTCGCGGATTTCCGAAGGTTCCAACCCTTTCAGTGCGGCAAGAATCAGAGCCGACTTAACTTGAGCCGAGGCCAACGGCATATCATAGGTAATACCGCGGATTGCCCCGTCATGATGGACGGTGACAGGTGGATACCCCCGTGTGGTCTCAACCCGGATGCCCATTTCACGCAAGGGTTGGGCAACCCGTTCCATCGGGCGCTTGGACAAAGAAGCGTCGCCCGTGAGCGTCCGAGGTTCGCGGGAAAGAGAAAAAAGGCCCATCGCCAGGCGTATTGTGGTCCCCGAATTACCACAGTCAATCGCCTGAGATGGCATAAGCCAGTGGTCCGGTCCCGGAGAAGACAACACCCACTCATCCCGTCCGGCATCGACTTTTACGCCAAGGCTCTCCACTACGCGCCGACTGGACAGAGTGTCCTGAGCCACTAACGGCCGGACAATACGCGTTGATCCCATTGCCAAAGCAGAAAACAAAATAGCTCGGTGTGTAATTGACTTATCGCTCGGCGGACGCAAGGTTCCTGTGAGCGGGAGTCGGCAGGGACGTAATTCCATAGCCATGGTTGTACTCCTTTCCCGGATCCGGGGGAATTGGTAAGGATCACACGGGCTTTACGCAGTCCCGTCAGTTATTGTCTTACGGCGGATTGCCACTGTTTGTCGCAGATCCCGGGGCCATTTGCCCTGCTGGATATCCTCATTCCATTCCTGAATCAAATGCGTAAAAGCAGCAAAAGTTTCCTTAACATTGTCATGGTTGGCCCGTAAAATTTCTTCCCACAACCGAGGGTCGCTGGCACCGATTCGCGTGACGTCAAGAAACCCTGTTCCAGCAACCTCAGGCCACAAAGGGAACCGTGATCCGTAACTCTCAGCCAGCACCAGTATGGCGGCGGACACCAAATACGGTGTATGACTGACAATTCCCATCAACGCATCATGTTGGCTAAATGGAACCCAAACCGGAGTGCTTCCCAAAACCGACATCCACCCTTGAACCAGCTTCCTGTCCTGCTCGATCCCCTCCCTTTCAACCACCAGGCAGGGACGGCCCTCAAACAAGTGAGCATCGCTATGGGCAAACCCGCGAACTTCTTTTCCGGCCATGGGATGTATGGACAACAAAGCAAAAGGCGGATGGATTTGAGAATACGTGTCGCTTAACGTGCCTTTAACCGAGCTCACATCCACAATGGTGCACCCTTTACCGGAGGACAGAATGGCACGAATCCATCCGTCGGCTTCATCGAGCGGCGTGGACAAGACGATCTGATCAACGTTCTGCGCCCACTCATCCCACCGTGTATCAACAGAAATCCCGAAAGTCGCCGCCGATTTCATAATTTCCGCATTCACATCGTAACCGAATACTGTCCATCCGGCCTTCAGACACGCCTTTGCTATCGAACCCCCAATGAGCCCGAGCCCAATCACGCCGACTTTCACAAAGTCCGTCCTACTGCCTCGGCTAGAGGCCTGAGGGATTCCACCAATTCTCCCAAGTGAGGCAGACTCAGACTTTGGGGACCGTCAGATAAAGCTTCCAACGGATTCGGATGCGCTTCAATAATCAACCCGTCCGCGCCCGCGGCCACCGCAGCGCGTGCCATCGGTGCAACCCAGCTCCACTGACCCGTAGAATGTGAGGGATCAATCACAATCGGTAGATGAGACAATTGTTTTACCACCGGAATGGCGCTTAAATCCAGTGTGTTGCGAGTCTTGGTTTCATAGGTGCGGATTCCGCGCTCGCACAAAATGATGTTGGGATTGCCATTGGCAGCGACGTATTCCGCAGCCATTAACCATTCGTCAATGGTCGCCGAGAGACCGCGTTTTAACAAAACGGGCTTATTAGCCTGACCGGCCGCCTTCAGCAGTTCAAAGTTCTGCATGTTACGAGCGCCAATTTGAATAATGTCGGCCCACTCCGTCACATAAGTCAAACTTTCCCTGTCCACTGCCTCGGTAACCACCATGAGTCCAAAGCGTTCCCGGGCTTCTGCTAAAATCCTCAGACCTTCCACACCCATTCCCTGGAAACTGTACGGAGAGGTTCGAGGCTTGTAGGCTCCTCCCCGCAGAACCATTAATCCCATGTCATGAACGGCTCTGGCCGCCTGCATCAGTTGATCATGGCCCTCAACCGCGCAAGGGCCCGCAATAACCACAACCTGTTTGCTGCCGAACCGCGCTTTCCCCACTTCAACCACCGTGTCATCCGGGTGAAAATCACGACTCACCAGTTTGTACGGCCGTCTTACCGGAACTACTTGCTCCACAGACTGCATTGACGCCAAGCGAAATACCTCCTCTGTCTGTTCGCCTATTACCCCAATAACCGTTCTTTCTACTCCCCGCGAGATATGCACTTGAAATCCTTCGGATTTCAAGCGATCGGTGACGGCATCAATATCCTGGTCGGGAGCATTGCGTTTCATAACCACAACCATCTCGTTGCATCCCTCTTTCTTGGCTAATTTCCCAAAAAAAATAAGGCCCGTGTCCCTTAGGGACGAAGGCCTTGACTTCTCCGTGGTACCACCCTATTGACTAGTTACCTAGCCACTCAGCTGACTGCTAACACAGCCACTCCTCTATAACGGTAGGACTCCGGATTCTCTACTAGTGATAGTCACACACGTTCGATTCACACTCATGGGGGTACGGTCTGGATTCAAAGTATCGGTTTACACCAGCCACCGACTCTCTGCGCCTTCGACTTCCGACCCCTTCCCATTCATCGCTTTTACATGTTTTTAGGGATAATACCTCGTTGTCCGGGTAATGTCAAGACCTCAATTTGATAGCGCGTGACGCAACGATGCAACAAATTCCTGGGCCCTGGTTGCAGCCCGCGACCAGTCTTGGTCGATAAGGCGAACTAAAGCACTCCCGACAATCACCCCATCCGCCATTTTGCCCACATATGCCGCCTGATCGGGGGTAGAAATTCCAAAGCCTATTGCCAGGGGCAATGAAACATGCTGTTTCACCCGGTCGATAAGGACCTTCAATCCCGCGTCCACATCCTCTCGGACGCCTGTCACACCGGTTACGGACACTCCGTAAATAAATCCTGTCGCTTTTTCTAACGAGGAAATGTGCTGATCTGTCGATGTGGGTGCAACCAAGGGAATCAGCGATATTCCCAGATCCTGGGTATCGTCAAACACTTCCTGGCTTTCGGCCCACGGCAGGTCCGGAATGATAATCCCCGTCACTCCGCTGTTCTGTGCAATTTCCAAAAATTTTCTCACCCCGAAATGAAACACGGGATTAAAATAAGTCAGATATACGATAGGCACGGATCGGGCACTGAGCGCCTCGGTGTCTCTCAAAATATCGCGAATCTTCACCCCGTTGCTCAAGGCCTTGGTTGCTGCCTTCTGCAAGATTGGGCCATCGGCAAGCGGATCAGAGAAAGGAATGCCGATCTCTATGATGTCGGCACCCCCGTCATTCATGGCCTGAACTAGTTCAGGCAAACTCGTTAATCGGGGATGCCCTGCGGTGACGTATGGTATCAATGCCGCGCGCCGTTCCCTCCTGGTGCGCTCAAAGACTTCCGAAATCGCGGTCCCTGTGTTAATCATGGCTGTCCTCCCTCATATTCCCTTACCGAATCGACATCCTTATCTCCCCGCCCCGACAAGTTAATGATAACTTTTGCCTTTTTCTGTCGCAGATCATGTTGGGCCTTGATAACCCATGCCACCGCATGGGCGCTTTCCAACGCAGGAATTATGCCTTCCAGTTTCGAGAGGCGGTGGAAAGCGTCCAGCGCTTCCTGATCCGTAACTGCCTCATATTGCGCACGTCCAATATCGTGCAAATAAGCGTGTTCGGGGCCAACGCCAGGATAGTCGAGCCCAGCAGACACCGAATGAGCCGGCATTACCTGTCCGTCATCATCTTGCAATAAATAACTGAGACTGCCATGCAAGATGCCTTTGACACCCGAGGTGATAGTCGCCGCGTGCTTACCGGTATCGATACCCTCTCCGGCTGCTTCCACGCCAATCAATGCCACCGGATCATTTCGAAAGGCGAAAAATATTCCCATGGAATTGGAGCCTCCCCCCACCGGTGCGACAATGTGCGTCGGCAATCCACCTGTAAGTTCCTGAAACTGGAGATAGGCTTCCTGGCCGATGACGGACTGAAAATTGCGCACCATCATGGGATAGGGATGGGGGCCCACCACAGACCCAATAACATAAAACGTGGAGCGAACATTCGTCACCCAATCCCGAATAGCTTCGTTGGTCGCATCCTTTAAGGTTTTTGATCCCGAGGCCACGGGAATAACTTCGGCGCCCAAAAGCTGCATTCGGTAGACATTCAAAGCCTGCCGCTTAACGTCTTCCTCACCCATATATACTTGCGCCTTCAGCCCAAACAACGCCGCAGCGGTGGCTGTAGCCACACCATGCTGCCCCGCGCCGGTTTCCGCAATAATACGGGATTTCCCCATTCGCCGCGCCAACAAAATTTGTCCAATTGTATTGTTGATTTTATGAGCTCCGGTATGGTTTAGATCTTCGCGCTTCAAATACACGTCAAAACCTAACGCTTCACTTAGGCGGTGAGCCCGTCGCAAGGGCGTTGGGCGCCCCACGTAATCCTTCAAAAGCGATGTGAATTCGGCTTGAAAGCCGGGGTCATTTTGTGCCTGTGAATAGGCGTCCGACAGTTCGTCCAGTGCAGGAATCAATGTTTCCGGGACATACCTGCCTCCAAACAATCCATAACGCCCACGTTCGTCCGGGACCTCTTTCATCGTTGCCATTGTTTGGCCTCCTTAATAAACTGGCGCACCTTTACCAGATCCTTAACTCCGTTGGTTTCTACCCCACTTGAGACATCGACCCCCTCGGGTCGCAGACTACGGATGACGTTACTGACATTGTTCGGCGTCAATCCTCCGGCAATCCAGATGGGCTGGGGGCAGTTGGGGCGTTGCCACTCCCACGTCTGGCCTTTCCCCGGCTCCGGACCATCCATAAGGATGATGTCGGCCGCCGGATTTATCTGAGTCGCAATGGCCTTGAGACCATATTCATGAACGACACGAATCCAATCAAAATTCGCCTCCCCGTGATACTGGACAGCCCAGAAAGGGGCTCGATTCAGGGTCTTGTCCAGCGTCTCCCGGTCCATATTGCGAACAACTGCGACAAATCGAACCCGAGGCAACGCCATGGTAATTTCACGGGCTTGGCCGAGAGAGACCTGTCGGGGGCTTTTGGCCAATACCAGGCCGATATAGTCCGCTCCGGCTTCGTATATTGCCAGTGCCGTGTCGACGTCCTTTACCCCGCAAATCTTGACCTCAGGAGCCACCTTGGAGAACCTCCAACAAATTGCCTCCTCGCATCAGATGCTCGCCGACCAGTATCCCTGCGTATCCGTGACGCCTGATTTGTTCAACATCTGCCGAAGATTGAATGCCACTTTCACTAACTTTCACGACTTCAGACGGAATGAGTGGTGCAAGGCTTAATGAAAAGTCGAGGCTCGTATCAAAAGTGTCCAAATCACGGTTGTTCACCCCTAAAATATCGGGATTAATGCTCATGGCCCGATCCAGTTCCTCCTGAGCATGGATTTCCACTAAAATCTCAATGCCCACATCGCGTGCCGCCTGCGCCAAATCTCTCAGCAACATATTGTCGACGATACGGACAATGATTAATACCGCATCCGCTCCGATGTTCCGACTCTCAAAGATTTGCACCGGATCCAGCACAAAATCCTTCCTCAGAACAGGAATATTGACAGCGGCCCTGACAGCTTCAAGGTGGCGATTGTCTCCGGCAAAAAACTCCGGTTCCGTCAATACGGATATACCATGGGCACCGCGACGCTCATACTCTTTGGCTTGGGTCACCGGGTCATAGGTGCTGGTTAACCAGCCCTTTGACGGTGATTTTTGCTTGCATTCGGCGATAATACCCAAAGGCATCGACGGGTGACGGCGAATAGCGGCGGCCAGAGAACGCCGGGGTTCGGATTTGCGGGCCGCATCATATAATACGGCTTCACGAGTTTTCAACGCCTCCACCCGTTCTCTGACGGACTGAACTATCTGGTCGAGAAACATGTTTAGGCCTCCTGTTCCTCTTGTTGCCGGCTGCGTGCAATCAATTCCTCGACTACGCGTGACGCCTTGCCGCTTTTAATCGACTCGTGTGCCATGGCAACGCCATTCCTGGGAGAATCAACGACACCGGCCGCATAAAGGCCGATTGCCGCATTGGCTAACACCATATCCAGGTACGGCCCCGGTTCCCCGTCCAGGACTTGGTAACAAATTTTTGCGTTCGTGGCCGGGTCTCCACCTCTGAAAGCCTCGGGAGGATAGGACGGCAGTCCCAAGTCCTCGGGAGTCCATTCCCCAAATTGCACGGAGCCTCCTTCTGCCACACCAAAAAGAGTGGGACCAGCCAAAGAGACTTCATCCAATCCGCCTGACCCATGAACCACTATCGCCTTCTTCAGCCCCAAACGGGACAACACTTCCGTCACAGGCCGCACCCATGATTCCGCGAAGACTCCTAACAGCTGATATTCTGGATGAACGGGATTAGTCAACGGTCCCAGCAAATTGAAAACCGTTCGTATGCCCAGTTCCTTACGGGTCTGAGCCGCAAACCGCATAGAGGTGTGGATTTGCTGCGCGAATAAAAAACCAAATCCGACTTCGTCCACGAGCCGGGCCACTTCGTGGGGGTTCTGGTTTATACGGATTCCCATCGCTTCCAACAAGTCGGCACTGCCACTCTTGGATGTCGCCGAACGATTTCCATGTTTAGCTACATGAACGCCGCATCCGGCGGCCACAAATGCTGACACCGTGGACACATTAAAACTGAATGAACGGTCTCCTCCTGTTCCGCACGTGTCCAGGACTGGTCTTTGATTTAGCGGCACCGGCACTGCGTGGGCCCGCATAGCCCGTGCAAATCCGGTCAGTTCATCAACGGTTTCTCCACGAAGCGCCAGAGCCATAAGAATTCCGGAAACTTGAACCGGGGTCGCCGCCCCACTCATCACTGCGTCCATCAAAGCGTAGGCCTCGTCCTCGTTGAAAGTGCCACCTTGACTCAGGACCAGTAAGTCCCGACGAATCACCTCTTCGCCATTATTCATAACGACTGCTCTCCTTGATAACCAGATTGGACTGTATCTGACAACGCGAGGAAGTTTCGCAATATATCTAGGCCTAAAGGAGTCAGAACAGATTCCGGATGAAACTGAATCCCAAAAACCGGCTGTCTGCGATGGCGTATGGCCATAATTGTTCCATCACTGCTCGAGGCGGTGACCTCCAGATCCGGCACCCCGTCCACCTTAACCGCGAGGGAATGATAGCGTCCCGCCGAAAATCCTTGAGGAATCCCCCAAAAAATATCTTGTTCATTATGAAAGACTTTGTCTTCCTTGCCGTGCATTAAGCGCACGGCCGGACCAACCTCTCCGCCATAGGCGTACGCAATGGCTTGATGTCCCAGGCAAACACCCAGTATCGGGATCGTGGCTCCCAAACGGCGGATGATCTCCACCATAATGCCAGCATCCTCAGGACGGCCTGGACCCGGTGAGAGAACTATCCGGGAAGGTTCTAGCTCCTTAACGTCTTCCACACTCAAATCGTCGTTACGCACAACGCGAACCTCATTGCCGAGAATACCTAAATACTGCACGAGGTTATAAGTAAACGAGTCATAATTGTCCACAACCAGAATCACAGCCATTCCTCCTCGCTGGCATGAAGTACGGAAAGAGCCGCTGCGGCCTTATTCATTGACTCCTGAAACTCATATTCCACTTGGGAGTCAGCAACGATTCCCCCGCCGGCCTGTACCGTGACACTATCACCCATGATGTCCAGGGTTCGGATGGTAATGCAAGTGTCCAGATTACCCCGGTGGGAAAAATACCCGACCACGCCCCCGTAAGCTCCGCGGGCCTCGGGTTCCAGCTCTTCGATGATCTCCATGGCGCGAATTTTTGGCGCACCGGTTAAGGTTCCCGCGGGAAAACAGGATGCCAGAGCATCTAAGGCGTCGAATTCCGGCTTCAACCGTCCTTGAATCTCGGAAACAATATGCATAACGTGGGAATAGATCTCCTTCGTCATAAATTGCGAAACGGTAACGGAACCGTACTCGCACACCCGTCCCAGATCATTGCGGGCTAAATCCACCAACATTACATGCTCAGCTTTTTCTTTCGGGTCATTGATTAATTCATTCCACAAGCGCTCGTCCTCCTGGAGGCTTCCCCCTCTTCTTCGGGTTCCCGCAATAGGGCGGTTTGACGCCACATTATCCGTGACCCGGACTAACGCTTCCGGCGAGGCACCGGCAAGAGTTCGGCGGGGTGTTTCCAGGTAAAACAGGTACGGAGAGGGATTAACGTGTCGCAATTTACGGTACAAGGAAAAAGGATCCCCCGAGATTCGCGTGGACAAAGCCTGCGATAACACCGCTTGAAAAATATCACCCGCCACGATATAGTCCTTAGTCCGCCTAATCATATTGTCGTAATACTCCCGCGTCATATTGGACTTTATCGGTGTCAACTGTCTTATATGTGGTTCGGCCAACATCAAGGGCTGGCGTAAGGCATCCAAAAGAATCTCCATTCTTGTAAAGCTCTGGTCCAATTGATCACGCAGAGACTCCACCACAACCGCCACCTGTTGCTTACGATGGTCAAAGGCCACTACCGCCTTCGGCCACACCCATTCCCAGTCTGGTCCGCGTTTCGCGTGGCGCCGAGGAAGCTTTTCCAAACGCCGTATCCAATCGTAACCGAAATAGCCCACAGCACCTCCCGCAAAAGGCCATTCCACGTCTTGGGGTACAGGGATCCGCTGACGGTGTTGCTGACGTCTAATTAATTCGAGCGGGTCGTTGGACACTTCCGTACCTTCGGGTCCCACCAGAATGGCTTGCCCGTCCGCCTCCAGCAGCCGGGCCCACTCGCCGATACCAATAAATGAATATCGGGCAACTTTGTCATCCCCTTCGACACTTTCAAGCAGGGTATGAGCCCCAAACGGGCGTAGCCGCAAAAAAGCCGAAATCGGAGTGATTTGATCCACTGCAAAGTTTCTGACGATGGCTACGTGTTCACAATCCGGACTATCCCATATTTCATTGTGGCCTATTCGGTCCATTCCTCGGTCCTTCCTTTCCATGCATTCACAAAACCGTTCACAATTAAAAAAATAACCTTCTACCCTCTGGTAAGGGACGAAGGCCTCTTCGTGGTGCCACCCTATTTCAGACTGACGAACAGTCTCTTGCTTCCATACAGGTTCTCAAACTCAAACCGATATGGCTTCTCTGATAACGGTAGAAGAACCCGGCCAAGCCTACTCGATTTCGGTTGGCAGCTCATGGGCCCATTCTCAAACAGTCCCCCTACTGGCCTTTCACCGACGCCAGCTCGCTACAAAGGTTACTTGTTGATACTCTTCCCATTCATCGCATACAATCATTATAACGTTTCAACTTATTCTACAAAGGCGCAACCAGAGTGTCAATAGGTCGATTTATCGCCTGGCCGTAGTGGACATCACCATGCACGGATTGTGAAGGCTTTCCCGGCGTTTGCAGCCAATGATCCCCCACAAGCGCAGGATTGCTCACCAGCGAAATCGCCAAATTTTCCTCCCTGTATGTCCGGCACTTCGCCAAATAAGAGGCTTCTGTCCGCATGTTTTCTTGGCCGACTATGGCTCCCCGGGGTCAGACCCTTGCCCCTGTCTGGGCTGTTTGTGTTATGGACACACCTAATGCAAAACCTGCGCGGGAATGCCGTCTTCCAGAGCACCGCCGACCCAATGGCGTAACAAGCGATGTTCCGGAGCCATGAGCTGCGGATCCCTTTGGAGGATCTCCCTCGCAATCCGACGGGCCCTCTGCAACAGCTCCAAGTCTTTGAGAGGATTCGCTAATTGAAAACCCGTAATACCATGCTGACGCATTCCTAAAATTTCTCCAGGGCCGCGCAGTCTGAGATCTTCTTCAGCAAGCTTCAGCCCGTCCTGATAGTGCACCATGGCTTCTAAGCGCTCTCGAGCCTGATCCGTTTTCGGATCAGCAATCAAAAAGCAAGTCGCGGCCTTGTTTCCCCGTCCAACGCGGCCTCGGAGCTGGTGCAACTGTGCCAGGCCAAAGCGGTCCGCCTCTTCAATCACAATAACCGTAGCACTGGGCACATCGACTCCCACTTCTATAATGGTTGTGGCTACCAACACATCGAGCTCTTTGCGGCGAAATTCATCCATAACCCGGGTTTTCTCTTTGGAAGACATCTTTCCGTGCAATAATCCGATTCGCCACCCTGGTACTTTCTTCATCCCCTCCGCCAAATCCACAGCTGCTTTCACTTGGCTTTCCTCATCATCGCCTCCGACTAGGGGACAGACAACGTAAGCCTGATCTCCTTGCTTCACAGCCGTCATCACGGTCTGATAGGCAAAACGCCTCTCCCTGTACGAGAGGTGAATCGTTTCAACGGGCTTCCGTCCGGGAGGCAGTCCGACAATCCGGGAGACCTGTAAATCGCCGTAGACCGTCAGCGCCAACGTACGAGGAATCGGTGTAGCCGTCATCACCAGCATATCGGGGTACTCCCCCTTCTGAGAAAGCCGGGCCCGTTGTTTAACGCCGAAACGGTGCTGCTCATCGACCACAACCACACCTAGACGTTTAAACTCAACCCGGTCGGCAATAAGAGCCTGGGTTCCGACGACAACCGGTATAGTGCCCTCTTTTAACGCCGCACGGTATTCTCTTGCATTACGGTCTTTTCCCGTCAAAAAGGCAACGGGAACATCAAGAGGTTGAAGGAAATTCTGCAGTACCAGCCACTGCTGTTCAGCCAGCAACTCCGTCGGAGCCATAAATGCCGCCTGAAATCCCGAATCCACGGCCGCCAACATGGTCAAGATGGCAATGACGGTCTTTCCCGAACCCACATCTCCCTGTAGCAAACGGGCCATCGGACTTGGATTCTTCAAGTCGGTCTGAATTTCATTCCAAACGTGTGTTTGGCCCGGAGTCAGAGGGAATGGCAACGAAGCTAAAAATTTGTTAACCAAAGGGCCTCCCGGATTTTGCACCATTCCCGGAGTATTGGGATCGATTTGATGCATAATCAAGACGGCCAGCGCCATACGGAGAAATTCATCAAATACCAATCGCTTTCTCGACTCTTCCAAAGACGGCAAATCTGCCGGAAAATGCTGGTGGAGGATGGCCTCAGCACGATTGGTCAACCCTTGCTGTTCGCGAATGTCGGGCGGGAGCGGGTCAGGCAGTTGAGGCGCAAATCGAGGCACAATGTCGCGCATCATGCGTTGCAAAAAGTTTTGTTTCAAAGACCCGGATAGAGGATATATGGGGATGAAGCCCAAAAAAGGGCGCTCCCCCGGAGCCAGAACCTGAAGTTCAGGATGGACCATATTCAACTGGTTCCACCTCTTTTCAACTTTTCCGCTAAATACCGCATGATACCCCTCATGAAATTGCCGCTGAATCCATGTTGCATGAAAAAAAATCGCCATCAAGGTTACGCGTCCCTCCGTGATCTGCACGCGGAGGATCTTTTTGGCCGGATCATAGCGAACACTGTGGATTTCTCCCTGCACGGTGGCCGTTTCACCATCCCGCAGCATTCGCAGAGGGGTGATAACAGAGCGGTCCTGATGACGCCTTGGCCACAATCCCAATAAGTCTTCGAAGGTTTTCACACCCATATTTCCTAGTTCCTGTGCTCGCGTGTACCCAATACCGGGCCACCTCGCCACAAGATCTCCCGGGCCTAAACTCAACTCCGGTTCCGTGCGGCCTTTTGCCACCTTGAACTCCCTCCTCGGCCATTAATCCCGTTGCGGATGACGATTCGAATCTCTTTGCTGTATGCCTTGCACTTCTACCGCGACCTTCACAGGCCGAATGGACACGGCTTCAGCGAGGGCGTCGCTAACCCTTTGAACAACTATGCGACCCAATTCAGGAATCCTGACGCCGTAATATACCATCACCGCGATTTCCACCACGAGACCCCCATCTGTCTCCTGAAAGGCAATTCCTCGGATGCCCGAATCCTTACGGATCAGTTCACTCAGCCCTTCACCCAGACCGAAGACGCCAACGTCAGCCACTCCATCAATCTCTAAAACCGTTGACTGTACAATCGCCCCCAGTACTTCGTCGTTGATTGCTAATGTTCCATATTCCGTACGTTTTTCCACTGTCACATTTCCTCCTTGGCTGGCGGCTTATATCTCTTCTTGCACATCACTTGACCCTATGTTAACATAGCAACGAATGTCAAGGTACCGAGGAGGTTCCGTAATGGCGTACCGTTGTGAGATTTGCGGAAAGCATACCGTACATGGAAATAACGTGAGTCATTCCCACCACAAAACCAAGCGCGTGTGGAAACCGAATATCCAACACGTGCGTGCACGGGTTAATGGCAAAGTACAACGTATTTATGTCTGTACACGCTGCTTGCGTTCAGGACGCGTAGACCGGGCTATTTAATCTGCGGCCCGGTCTAAAAGCCGCTCCACCTCATCAGGTGAAAAGCGATAGGCTGTGCGACAATAGTGACAGACAACTTCTACTCCCTGATCTTTTGTTAATTCGTGGATTTCCTCCCGGGGCAAACTGGCTAAAAGTTCCAGGCTCCGGGATCTGTTGCATTCGCAGTGATAAGACAGGGACTCGGGACTGAACCAGTCAAGATGCGTGCCAACCACTTCCTCGGCAAGTTGTTCTAGGCTATCGCCTTCCGCCAGGCGGTGGCTAATATGCTCCAATCTCGAAAACCGATCCGCAATGCCGTCGACGACATACGTGCTGCTGCCAGGCAATGCCTGCACCACCATCCCCCCTGCCGCCTGAACCCACGAATCGCGTCCCACGAGCACCCCCAAAGCGACAGCACTGGGAATTTGCTCCGACAGCGTGTAATACTGGGCAAAATCTTGTCCGATTTCCCCGTTGACCAACTCCACCTGTCCCTGATAGATTAAGCCGTTATGTTCCTCCCGGGTCACTTTAAACAGCCCGTTATTCCCTACGGCATGTCCCACGGCCAGCTTCCCATCCGAACGAAGGGGCAAGCTCACTTGCGGATTTTCTACCTTGGCTCTGAGTCGCCCGTTCGTGCGCGCTTCCGCAACAACGCGACCGATGGGGCCCTTGCCGTTCACCTCAATTCGAACCAGTGCGGAATCTTTGAAGTCCGCTGCCAACAGGGCGGCAGCCGTCAGAAGCCGCCCCAAGGCGGCGGCAGCCACCGGAGACGCTTTGTGGGCCTTCTGCGCTTTTAGCGCAGTTTCCCGAGTCTGTGCCACTATAACTCGCATCGTTCCCTCTGCTGCCGTCGCCTTCCGTCGATAATCCGTGATATCTATCACCCCGCATTTTATTTCTTGTTTTTCGCCCAAAAACCTAACACCACTTGTAGTATTTTACCAACGAGACGAGGAACTTTCACCACTTGTACCTGCATAGTCTATCCATCCTTTCTGTTAAGTCTTCAGGACTTCTCCACTCTCGCTACCAACCAGACAAAAACCTCCATCCGATCCAGATCAGGCCCATCCCCACCAATACGGGGACCATTCCTGCCAGAAATATCCACAAGCCAACAATAACAGGCCAGATCCATAACGGGAATACCTTAATCACGATCACACTACCAGCCAGGGCCAGCCCCATCCCGGTCGTCCGTCGCCTCACTACGGCCTTGGCCCCCATTCCGTAACGGTGATATCTCATCCCCCTCACCCCCTTTGCCGTTCATCCATCATGGTACGGTCTCCGCCGTAAATGGTGCATGAACCATGCGGCCGAATTTAAGAGGGTGAGCCAATGCACCGCAAGAGGCGGGCACAGCCTTCTGACTTCCATTAATCATATGCGAGAGAGATCAAATGTGAGTCGTGGTGTTTTGCCTAAAGAGAGGTGTGTTTTCTCATGAAAATTTATCCGCGCTTAATAGGACTTGACCCACTGCTGAAGAATCAGACGATAATGCTCATAGCGCTTTGGGTCATACAATCCCTGGCGCACTTTTGGCAGCACGTCACATCCTGGCTCGTCGATATGGAAACAGTCCTGAAAGCGGCAGGCGGCGTTATCCCATTCCCAAAACGCTGATCGTATACGGTGCGCGTCACTCACCGCCATCTCCAAGGCAGTGTAGCCCGGCGTGTCCGCCAGCCAAAAATCCTGAACCTTTAACAGCCTGACCCAACGGGTGGTCTGCTGCCCTCGTCCTATACGGCTCAATTCCTGAACGGCCACATCCTCATGAGGCAACATCGCTTTAACCAGCGAAGATTTGCCGACACCACTTTCCCCAATCATGACCCAAATCCCGTGTCGGGCGGAGTAGAGCAGTTCCGATAAGCCATGATGAGTAACCACGCTGGTTGCCCAAACGCGGTATCCAATCTCCTCATACAAACGGACAAATCGCAATAACTCTTCTTCATCTTTGACTAAATCCGTTTTGGTCACAACTATTTCCGCATCAACATCCAGCACATCCGCCATCACGAGCCGCTTATCCAATAGTTCCAGACTCCCTGTGGGTTGACCGAAACTGAATATGACAAACAGCCCCGAAATATTGGCCACTGGAGGTCGAAACAGAGAGTTGACACGTGGCAATACTTTGGTGATTATTGCTTCTCCTGGATCCGTGGGTGTGATTTCAACATGGTCACCGACCATAATCCGACCCTGATCGCGTTTGATTTTTCCCCTCAGATAGCACAAAAATCTTGTACCGTCCTCGGCCTCCACAGTAGGACGATTCGCCTCTAGCAAAACCACTAAACCTTGCAATCCGAAAACCCCTTTTGGTTTATGACGGCGGTGTATTGCTTCCGGCTCCGGGACTCGTTGTACCGTTTGCGGTAAGAGGCTGAGGAGCCTGGGCTTGGGAATTCAGAAACACCAGCAACTGTCCGGTAGAGCCGTACCAAGTCACCGGAATCTGAACAGGCTGACCCGGATTCACCTGTTGGTAAAATACTTCCTCATTGCCGGCACTGTCGGTGACGACGACTTTTAGAATAGATTTCGCTGGAGCGTTGTTCGGAATTTGCCACGTAACCAGTGTTTTGTTCTTCGGCAATTTGGCACTTGCGGGGCTGGGACCTTCGGACACGGTCACATTCACCGGACTGGAATGAGATAACGCTGAGTACGGCTCGGGACTTTGATCAATGATCGTATTCACCGGCTCGGTACTGTAAGTTGAGGTGGGGGTTCCCACCGATACGTTCTTTCCTATCAGAAGGCTGGCCGCTTGTGACACCGATAATCCTTCCAGGTTCGGCATGATTAGAGTACTGGCAGGGGGGCCGTCGGATACCCAGACAGTCACGGGTTTCCCTTGCGTTAACCGCACTCCCGGCCTGGGGCTTTGTTTCACAACTTGTCCTTTAACAGCATGACTCTTAATATTCCGGGTCACAATGCGAAGCCCCTGAGTTGTCAAATTTTGTTCAGCCTGGAATGCATCTTCCCCCGTGACATCCGGCACCGACACCTGTTGTGGCCCCGTCGAAAGCACAACCTGAATGGTTTGGCCTCCTTTGACTTGGGTACCCGGTGAAGGAATCTCGTTCAAAATATAATCTTTCGGCAGATGAGACGACGGTGAATGACCCCCAATACTTATTGTGAGTCCGAGCCGTCCCAGTTTCGATTGTGCCGTCTTCAATGATTCTCCCCTCACGTTGGGAAGGGTAATGACCGGACTGTAAATCCAGCGGTCCAGCGCATAGAGGCCGGCTCCCACAATAGCCAGTAAAACAGCGGTGGCAATGAGCCACCGAAGCCACCTACGTCGCCGTTGAGGATTGGCCCCATGACGAGACTCTTGTAATGGCATCGCACCCGCCCCGGGATTCGCCGTTCCCTCGTCTCCTTCCAGCGCACGCCGGATATCCTGTCGTATAGCTTTCGCACTTTGATACCGTTCTGCCGGATCTTTGGACAGGGCCCTTTGAACCACCTTTTCGACCGGCTCGGAAATACCGGCGCGCAAACTCCTGACTTCCGGAGCTTCATCCTGCAAGTGTTTAATCGCTACCCCAATAGGGCTGTCTGCCTCAAAAGGCAATCGCCCCGTTAGCATTTCGAATAGAACAATGCCCAGCGAGTACAAGTCAGACTGGGGTCCCACCAATTTTCCTCGCGCCTGTTCTGGACTCAGATATTGCACGGTGCCCAGCAACGACCCCGTGTTCACAAGAGTACCCGATGTTGCCGCATAAGCAATGCCAAAATCCGTAACTTTCACTGTGCCATCCGAAGCGATCAGAATGTTCTGGGGCTTGATATCTCGGTGGACCACCTTTTGCCCATGTGCCGCTTCCAATCCCTGAGCAATTTGGTCCGTTATGCTTAAAGCTTCTTCAATGGACAAAGGAGCCTCGCGGTCGAGCTTGTTACGCAATGTTTCGCCCGACACTAACTCCATAACCATATAATGAATGTCCGGATCGTCGCGTCCCACGTCGTAGACCTGAACAATGTGTCGATTGACAAGAGAAGCCGCGGCACGCGCCTCCTGGTCGAAACGGTGAACGACTTCATCATCTTCCGCCCACTGGTGTTTCAGGATCTTTACTGCAACCAGCCTGTTCAAAGTAATGTCACGTGCCCGGTAGACTAACGACATGCCGCCTTGCCCGATGCGTTCCAATACTTCATAACGACTTCCAAGAATTTTACCTACCATTGCTTTCACCATGGTCATGCACCACTTCTGCCAATACGAGGGTCACATTGTCCGGACCCCCTCTTTCAAGGGCCACATCCACGAGTCTATCGACGAGCTCTTTACCGTGATAACGCTCGGCGTATCGAAGAATCTCATCGTCAAAAACTACAGAGGTAAGACCATCAGTACAGAGCAACAATCGATCCTCAATGGACCACGGCATGTCAGCCATATCAATTCGAACATGATCAAAAGGCCCCAAAGCCCGGGTCAAAACATGCTTTTTAGGATGATCACGCGCTTCCTCCGGTGTAATCGTCCCCGCCCGTTCCATTTCTCCCGCTACGGAATGGTCCATAGTCAACCGGATAACCTGGTCATGCCGGATCCGGTAAGCTCGGGAATCTCCCACATGACTCAACAACAATCGGTTAGGAAACAACACTGCGGCCGTTAACGTCGTTCCCATTCCCTCAAAACGAGGCTCGTTCTGCCCTAATTCGAAAATTCGCCTATTGGCCAGAGAGACTGCCGAGGCCAACCGGGACACATCGAATACCTTCAGCCCCACCGCGTCGTCCATCGCTCTCAAGGCCATATGGCTTGCCCGGCTGCCGGCCGGGCCACCGCCAATCCCGTCCGCCACGGCCAGCAAATGCCCTTGCGCTTCCACGGGACGAATGAGAAAATCGTCCTGATTCTCGCTTCGCACCAGGCCCTGGTCGGAACGGCCATATGTCTTCACGGTGATAATAACTCCTCCTCACGCCGTCGCAACTGGCCGCAAGCCGCTTCAATATCCTGACCCATTTCCTTTCGTATCGTACAAGAAATTCCTCGGTTCTGCACAATTCTTTGAAATTCTTCCACCAGTTTTTTTTGTGAAGGCTGAAACGGGTGTTCAGGGACAGGATTCCACGGAATCAAGTTCACATGACACGACAATCCTTGTAAAAGATCGGCCAGTTGGTGAGCCATCTCCCCGGAATCGTTAATCCCTGCCAGCAGGGCATATTCAAAGCTCACACGCCGACCGGTTTCTTCGAAATAGAATTTAGAGGCAGCAATAAGTCGGTCGATGGGATAGGCCTTGTTGACAGGCATAAGACGACTGCGCAGTGCATCGTTTGGCGCGTGCAGTGAAACAGCCAGGGTAATCGGCAGATGTTCCCGAGCCAGCCGGTAAATATCGGGAACCAAACCGCTTGTCGAAACCGTAAAGTGGCGATAACCAAGATTAAATCCCTGAGAATCGTGAGCCACTTTGATAAAGCGAATAACATTGTCGTAATTGTCCAAAGGTTCCCCAATCCCCATCAAGTCCACTCGGCTAATGATCCGATCTTCGGGGCTAATTAAATCATTGGCCAAGCGCACCTGATCGAGCATCTCACCGGCAGTAAGATTTCTTGTTCGCTTCAAAATGCCCGAAGCACAAAATTTACATCCCATGTTGCAACCCACTTGAGACGACACGCACACGCTATATCCGTAATTGTGAGGCAGCACAACAATCTCCACCTGTTGTCCATCCCAAAGCCGTGCAAGAATTTTGCGTGTCCCATCCCTGTCCTTTTGTACGGTCACGGCCTGCAGTCGATAAAACGGCGCCCTCTCGCTCATCGTCTGCCGCAGCTCCTTGGGCCATGAGCTAATTTGCTCATAAGTCGCGGCTCTCTGGCGCCACAGGGCGCCAAACAGCTGATTTCCCCTGTAGCGGGGCCATCCTTGGCGTTGCATCCATGCACCCATCTCGTCCCGGTTAAGCGACAGGATGTCTTCTGATTTGTCCACCACTTCACCTCATGTTTTTAAACGTGCAATGAAAAAACCGTCCATTCCCAGATCCCCTGGAAGCAGCAATAGCTTGGCGTCCACAATATAGTCCTCAAAAGCCGCTGACGGCAGGTAAGGGTTCACTCCCTCCACGTGGACATCCGAACGACTTTTCAGGATTTTGTCAATGACGCACATGGTCTCTTCCGGCTCAATGGAACACGTGCTATAAACAATCACTCCGCCCGGCCGCGCCAGGGTAATAGCCGCTTCCAAAAGTTCTTGCTGCAGCTTCTGATGCTCTTTCAAGTCCTCTTCTTGTTTTTTCCATCTGGCATCAGACCGCCGGCGCAGTACTCCCAGATTGCTGCACGGAGCGTCAAGCAACACCCGGTCAAACTCATGGACATGTTCACGGGCAAAAACGCGCGCATCGACTTCTTTTAAGGAAAGATGTCCCGAGAATCCCAACCGGGCCATATTCTGTTTCAACAAATTCAGTCGGGCCCGGGATACATCCACGGCTGTGACACGGACTTTACCCTGCGTACGTTCCAAAATATGCCCCGTCTTACCGCCCAAACCCGCCGTTAAATCGACAATGCTTTCGCCGTCATGGGGATCAAGAACCCACGTCACCAGCATACTGCTCTCATCCTGAACCGTGACCAATCCCGTGCGAAAAGCCGGGAGATCTTCTAGCCAAAATGAACCGCTTATGCGAATCGCTTCGGGTAAATACGCGGAACCCTCCGCGTGGACCCCTTCCCGGCGAATTTCCTCCAGTACCGCTTCTCGGGACGTTCTTGATAGATTCACGCGCAGTGATAAAGGAGGTATGGCATTATTGATGGCCAATATCCTGCGTGTCCTCTCGATTCCAAATCTTTTCTGCCACCGTTGCACCAACCAGTCAGGATGGGAATATTCGACAGCCAGTGACAGATTTTCCGGCCTTTTACTGGGGGCACGCCGTAAAATCGCATTGACCATACCGGTAGCCCGGGGCGAAACATTTTTGGTCTGCTCAACCGCCGCGTCGACAACCGCATACGCGGGAACCCTGTCTAAAAATCCCATTTGAAACAGGCCCATGCGTAAAATATCCCGCACCACTGGCTCGAGTTCTCCACGTACAAACGGCGCCAGCCATGCATCCAGATACCGTTGGTTGCGCAATACCCCGTACACGATTTGTGTCATCAGTGAGCGGTCTGCCGGAGATAGCTGGCCACGCCGCGTCCTCTCGGCCAATGCTTCTCCTACCGGTTCCCCCCCGCGGATGAGCATCAGCGCATTTAACGCTTCGATTCGAGCCGGACCCGCTCCCGTCATTCACACACCACCCTGCCTAATGTTCGCAAACCCCGCTGAAAGTCACCTGGGGTCATTTCCTTTTTGCCGGCTGGTTTAATCCTCTTCACAACCACAACGCCATCCGTTGTGCCCACATGCCAGTCGTTCCCATTCAATTCCGCCCATCCTACGGGCTGTTCCCCTTTATCATATGCGCTTTGCACTACTTTGACGCGTACTCCGTGGCAAATAGTATAGGCTCCGGGCTCGGGAGTCATGCTCCGTACGAGGCGGTCAATCACTTGAGCAGGCTGATTCCATCGGATATGACTGTCGCCAGCATCAAATTTACCCGCATACACCGCCTGCTTTGGGTCCTGGGGCAACAGCGCGATTTTTCCGGAAAACAAGCGATCAAGATACTCTATAAGCAGATCTCGCGCCTCACGAGCCAGTATTTGTGTTAAATCGCCAGCGGTCACGTTCGGTAATATGGGCACGCTTCGAGTGGCCACGATATCACCGGTGTCGACCCCTTCGTCTACTTTCATTAATGTCACACCCGTGATCGTGTCACCCTCACGAATGGCCCATGCTATGGGATTAGGCCCACGCCACCGGGGAAGGAGCGATGCATGCAAGTTATAGGTTCCATACCGGGGAAGGTTTAAGAGCCACGGACGGAGTATTTTTCCGTATGCCGCGGTAATGATTAGATCCGGCTCCCACTTGACCCATGTGTCTTTAAAGTCAAGAAGACGTACCGGCTTGTCTACCTCTAGCCCCGCCATTTCAGCCGCTTGGGCTGCCGGGGAAGGTGTAAGCCGCAGATGCCGCCCCTGAGGCGTGTCTGGCTTGGTTACGACCCGGATGTTCAAGTTGCCCAGCGCCATCAACCCTTCTAAAATAATGCGCGCATACTCCGGAGTCCCCATAAACAGTATCCTTCTCACGCTTAATCCAACACCACCTCGTTTTTTCCCTGACCGCTGATCTTGTCGCGCTCAACAACCACTAAGGCCAAATCGGTAAAGAGGACCCCGTCCAAATGGTCGATTTCATGTTGGAGGCACCGGGCAAGCAATCCGTCACAATTCATCCATATTTGATGGCCGTGACGATCCATTCCGGTGACGCGAATGGACTGGGCCCGTTCCACCTCACCAACCAGATCTGGAATGGACAGGCACCCTTCATACCCCAATTGTGCCCCTTCGCGGTAGAGAATTTGCGGATTGACCAGTTCGACCAGTCCACTACCCACGTCGGCGACTACGACTCGCTTGGATATGCCGACCTGTGGTGCTGCCAACCCGATTCCCTCAGCGGCGTACATGGTTTCCGCCATTTCCGTTAATAAACCCCGAATCTCCCGATTGACCTTCCGAACAGGAGCCGCGGTCTGACGTAATTTAGCATCTTCGGCCCGTAGGATATCTAGCATTTTCTACCACCTCGCATGTGACGTCGTTGTCTCACCATTTATAACATATAATACGGGTCAACCGTAATACTGCACGATAGTTCCTCATGCTCAATTTTAGAAAGAATTGCAACGATTTCTGGATTCCTCGGTCCCTTTAGCAAAATATGATACCGAAAGCGTCCCCGCACTTTGGGCAAAGGCGCGGGAGCGGGACCCAGAATCTGCAACCCCATATCCGCGAGGACACCAATCCTATCGGCAATTCGTGACACCGTGTTTTGTGCACGCGCCTCGGATGGATCAGCGACTTCCAGAAGCCACAAATTGCCATACGGAGGATATCCCAATTCCTTTCGGAATTCAATCTCTTGTTGATAAAATCCGTCATAGGAATGACTCATGGCACTTTGAATAGCAAAATGCTCGGGCTCGTACGCCTGGACCACAACTTTGCCGGGCCGCTCGCCACGACCGGTGCGGCCCGATGCCTGCACCAGCAGCTGAAAGGTCCTTTCTGAGCGCCTGAAATCAGGAAGGTGCAAGGCCACATCCGCCGCCACGATACCAACTACCGAAACGTGAGGAAAGTCCATGCCTTTCGCGATCATTTGGGTGCCAACCAGCACGTCTGCGCGTTGTTCCACAAAATCCTGATATAACTGGTAGTAACTCTGCCTGGTCCTCAGAGTATCCCGGTCCGCCCGTAACACTCTCGCGTCAGCCCACAACTTGTGCACTTCTTCCACGACTCGCTCTGTTCCCGCCCCAAAATACCGAATGCGGCGGCTCCCACAGTGGCCGCATATTTTCGGCGGGTCCATGGTAAAGAAGCAGTAATGACACATTAACTGATCCTGATTCTGGTGATAAGTCAGCGTTACGGAACACCGCGGACATTGTACGGCATGACCGCAGTCGCGGCACATGACGAAACTGGCATATCCCCGGCGATTCAAAAACAATATGGCTTGCTCATGGCGGCCCAAGGCCTGAGTCAATTCCTGTTGTAAGGCCCGGCTGAAAATGGAGTGGTTACCTTCTTGCAGTTCCTCGCGCATGTCGACAATCTGTACTGGTGGAAGAGTACGGCTTCCAATCCGCCGGGTCAACCTTATCCATCCGATTAAATGCTGCCGAGCAAAAAATGCTGTTTCCAAGGAGGGTGTGGCGCTGCCTAATATCACCTTAGCCCCGGTGTGATCCGCGAGCCAGAACGCCACGTCACGCGTATGATAGCGAGGGTGTTCCTCTTGCTTGTACGTGCCTTCGTGTTCTTCATCCAGAACAATGAGCCCCAAATGTCCAAAAGGCAGAAAAATCGCCGAGCGTACTCCCACCACGATGGCAAGATCACCTTTCCGGACGGCCTGCCATGTTTTGGCTCGCTCGCTGTCTGTCAGGGAACTGTGCCACAGCCCCACGTGGTTGCCAAAACGACTTTGAAACCGCATCACGGTTTGGGGCGTTAACGCAATTTCCGGCACCAACACCAACGCCTGAGACCCGTCGTGAATCATCTTATGGATAAGTTGCAAGTACACTTCAGTCTTGCCGGAACCGGTTATACCTTCCAAAAGCCATTTTGATCCGGCGGGGCCCGCCCAAATCTGTTCCACAGCCCGGGCCTGTTCTTCGTTGAGGACATAAGGAGAGGGGTGAGGCTCCGTGCCGGCAGGGATTTGAGCCTTATCCATGCGCATGACGGCTATCGTCCCCTCCTTGATCAGATCGCGCAAGGTTGTGCGCATCTCCGGCATACTCGCCAACAACTCCCGCTTCAACATGGGACCCCGTTCCGCGAGCAGATTCCATAACTGTTGTCGCCTGGATCCCGCTCGGCCGCGCTTTGGACGGGGTCCCACAACAGAACAAACTTCCTCCGCCGCCAGATTGGTGTAGGGTTTAAGCCGGATATTACGCGGAAGCATCGCCTTAAAGGCTTGCATGGGGAAGCATAGGTATTCTTGCGCGACCCATAACCCCAATTCCACCATCCAGGGATTCAGTAGAGGATACGGGTCAACGACCTCCAGAACCGGTTTGAGTGTCAGTTCCTTATCAAAACCCTCATTTTCGCGTAACGCACTCACTATCCCTAGGCTCTGCGTTTTGCCGAAGGGAACGCGGACGCGCTGCCCCACGGTCACAGACAGTTCGTTGGGAACTTCGTAGCTCCATGCCTGGTCCAATCCGGGGATAACTCGATCAATCACCACATCTGCAATTCTCATAAAAAGCGTCCTACTCCATGGGTTTATTTTTCCGCTAGGCATGTCAAGAGGATATGTTTCGACTTCGCCCTTTATCGACAATTCCCGTGGATTTCGCCTCCGGCGTCTCCCTCCTCGGATCCTCGTGCATGTTACACCGCAGGAAGGAATAGCAGCGAGCTCTGAGTCCCTTAATACCGGCCAAGGTCTAACGATTAACGAAAAAACACCTAAGCCGCTCCCATCCGCTGGGCGGCTTGAAGCCGATCAATCGTACGCATGCTCATAAGGGGGATCGGGAATTCCCGCCAATTTTTGGCCTCAGAACGCTTAATAAATCCGCCACATGACTTGCCAGTTCGTCTTTGCTCACACTTTGAAAATTGCCTGGCCCATCCCCTTTAAGGATGATGCGAGCCTCGTAGTCCGATTTCCCAAATCCGCGGTGTCGGCCCACCTGGTTGGCCACGATAGCATCCAGATGTTTACGCTGCAACTTCTCCTGTGCCTGAGCCAAAACATTGTCCGTCTCCGCCGCGAACCCTATAAGGATCTTTGAGTCGTGATATCTGGTTCCCATCTCTGCCATAATATCCGGGTTAACTGCCATAGGCCACATTAAATCCAGCTGGCGCTTTTTTTGTTTTTCGGAAAAAGGGCTTGCCGGCCGAAAGTCTGAGACGGCTGCGGCTCCAATTAACGTATCCGCTTCTCCAATTCGACTCTCAACAGCTTCGAGCATTTCTTGGGCAGACACGACCTCCTGATACTCAACCCCGGAACACAAAGGCTCTTCTACCCTTGGCCCATGGATTAGAATGACGTGAGCTCCCCTTGCAGTCAACTCACGAGCTAGAATCAGGCCGATCGTGCCTGTGGAGGGATTGGTCAAGATGCGTACCGGGTCAAAATGCTCCCATGTAGGTCCGGCAGTTATTAGGATGACCCGGTTTTGAAGCGTTTTAGGCCGCGTCAGAGCCCACATGGCATTCATAATCTCGTGAGGCTCCGCCATTCGTCCGGGACCGCTTTGCCCCGAAGCCAAACGTCCGTCATTGGGGCCGACAACGGAAATCACGCGATCCTTTTTCAAATCCTCCAGACGGGCCTGGGTTTGGGGACTTAACCACATTTCACTTTCCATAGCCGGAGCCACCACACTAGGCCCCAAATAGCCTTGGAAGATCAGACTCAGCAAATCCGAAGACAAACCTAAGCTCAAGCGTGCCAGCAGATTTTGGGTGAGCGGAGCAATCACGAGCATTTCGGCCCAGCGTGCCATCTTCACGTGCGACACCGGGCCCATCGGTTCATCCATGGACCTTACCCCGACCGGGTTCCCCGTTAAGGCGCGAAATGTCAATGGGCCCACGAACCGTGTGGCACTTTCCGTCATAACCGTCAAGACTTCATGGCCGGCTTGAACCAACTTGCTGGCCAAATCACAACTCTTATAGGCGGCTATGCCGCCTCCGACTCCTAAAATAACCCGCATGATTTCATTTGATACCGGTAGAAGGTACTTCCACAGTAATAAGACCGCGGTGAATCTCATCCAAAGCAATCGTTACCGGCTTGCTCGCCCGTGATTCCACCAAAGGATGGCTTCCTTCGGTAATAGCCCGGCCGCGGCGAGCGGCGGCCACCGCCAGCGCATACTTACTTTCGTGTCTGTCCGTTAACTCTTTGACCGTTAGACCTTTCGGATCCATGTCACTGCTCCTCTTTCTTATGCGTCATCCGCGTCATTGTCATCTTCGTCTTCTTCGGCCGTCGAAACCTCCCGGCTGGCCAGCCGATTCGCAACAGTCTCCGGTTGGACCGCCGACAAAATCACATGGTCACTGTCTGTAATGATCACAGCTCGTGTTCTACGCCCATAGGTGGCATCAATTAAGACACCCCGGTCCCGTGCCTCCGTAATAATGCGCTTAATAGGTGCTGAATCAGGACTAACAATTGCCACAATTCGGTTTGCCGAAACAATATTACCAAAACCTATATTGACGAGTTTAATATCCAATCCGTAGCCTCCAGAAAGTGGCTTGCAGACCAATGTCTCTCTCACTCCGTTATCGTGTTCCATCATAACATAGATAACGCATCGCAAAACAAGTTTGTCCGCGGAAGTGGCCCCTCTTTCAGCATTGCTAGCCACAGCGTGTTCCGGAACACTCCTGGCGAATATTCGCTCTTCAAACCCTAACCATTTTATAAGCGCCCCGAGGCCAAAACGCCTTCTGACTCCACCGGGCCAAAAGACCAAGGGGACGGTTACCAAAGACTCGCACACAGTAGGATCCCTTGCGAAAAAACACCGCACTCCCAAGGCCGTCGGAAATTCCCCGAAACGGCAGATACCCAGGTATAGGCAGTAGATCAGCCGGAAATGGTTTCCGGGTTTTAGGTTCCACAGAAATCACCATTTCCACCTGATTTTCTCCATATCCGTATTGTACCCTCTCTTGATTGCCCAGATCTAACAACCGAACCGGAGTCAGCGGTCCAAGACTCTTTGGGACCATCCTCGCGAGTTCCCGGCCCACAGGACCGACTGCGCGCTTCATAACGTCTGAAAGCTCCGGAGTCAACACCCCATGACCCGAATACCAGACAGAACCAAGCGATCCTTTGGTGTCCAACGCACGAAGGCCCTTGGGGTTCTCCACAATTTCTGAAGATGAATTCACATGGCTGTCCAGCACATCTTGTGTTGAATAAAACCTGCCGTTGAGTTGTGGCCCGTTCAAACTCAAAACATAGCCGGAACAGCCATCTCCAGAAGACGGCTTTGCCATAACAGGCCGCAAGTTATGCCAATATTTAAGGGACAGGGCGGGCCAGGCGAACCAAAAGACGGGTAAGGACAAATGCATTTCGTAAAATTCTCTGTCCGGGATTTTCGGGTACCATATGGCCGCGGTCTTCCAACCCCCCCATATCCACCCCCGATTGGCCCGGGTGAATCTTAAGATTTCACTCGAATGTTCTCTTTCCCGACAGCCATAATTTTCCCGGAGCATGTTCCGCATATTCGGTTTCTTTAAAGTTAAAGGTTCAGATAACGCGAGCCGTGGCTCGCTGAAAACCACGATTCCGAAAATGAGCGCCCCTAGCCCGCTAATCATCATCATTACTTCGACCCTTGTCATGAACAAACCTCCCGGGATATTTTTCCCGGCATTGACCAAAATAACCGTTAAACAGAAACTTATGGCCTAAAATCAATCATCCCGGTTACAAGGAGACCGTTACAACCGTAGACAATTCTCCCAAAAGCCATTACACTTAAATGACTAACTAGATTGTTGTGAGTCACTGATCGGTTCTTTCTTCGTAAGAATGTCGTGACGATGGAGTCCGTTAGGGCGAGCAGAGACGGCGCTCCCCCTTTTTACGAGCATCCGCAATCCGGACAGACGGCCGGCAATATTTGTTGTTCTCTCACCGTGCAATTTTCGGCGCATGTTATACTATAATCCAACTTTGTAGAAGACACTTTTAAAGAGGAGACTGCTTTGTGCTGGCTGCTATTCATACAGTAACTCAATGGCTCAACGAGGCTGGATATCTCGCGGTCTACATCGTGTTACTTGTCGAAAGCCTAGGAATTCCGAGCCCGTCCGAAATTATCCTGCTCTTTTCGGGTTATGAAGTATGGTTGGGCCATTTTTCCTATCCCGTCGTGGTTCTGGTGGCCGCAGCCGGCAGCACGACAGGAGCTACGGGCGCGTACTTTATTGCACGTCTAGGAGGACGTCCCCTCATTCTCAAACATTTTCGCTGGGTCTTTCGAACACCGGAGCGTCTTGCCTATTGGGAAAATTACTTTCGGACAAAAGGAGACAAGGTTGTTCTCATCGGCCGCATAATTTCGGGCGTGCGCATGATCATTTCGTTTCCGGCCGGTCTGTTTGAAATGCCTTATCCGCGGTTTCTGTTGTTCACGGTCATTGGCTCGATCATGTGGCCTCTCATTGCGGTCACAGCAGGTTATTTGCTTGGACCTCACGTGATTTCAGGGCTTAAGGCTACAAAACAATATGAAGTTCCTGTCGTCGTTGGGATCGTTGCATTGGCAGTCCTGTGGTGGTGGTATGAGCGGCGTAAAAAGAAACGGCAAGTCTTAAATGCCGTAACCCATGAAGAAACCTTAGAGGCGCAAGACACCAGTAAACCGTAACAACGCTCGGCCCCCCTTCCCCCGCGGCGATCCGAGAATGGCTTTATTACGGCACCGTTAATTCGCATGGCCCCATTGTCGGTTAATGTGCCAAAAGCCTATTTCAAAACATTTTCTGCGCCCCATTCATTTCACTTCGAATGTCCCCTCGCACACTTCTTGTGCCGTTCCAGTCAAAAAGACATTGCCGCTGCGCTCGTCCCAGGCCACGTCGAGGGTCCCGCCGGGCACTTCGACGGAAACTTCTCTTTCCACCCGCCCGGTCAGCACCGCCGCCACAATTGCGGCGCAAACACCGGTACCGCAAGCCAGAGTCAAACCGGCTCCTCGTTCCCAGTGCCGCATGCGAAGATGACGTGTATCCACAATCTCCACAGAATGAACATTCGTTCTCTTCGGAAACATAGTATGGTTCTCTATCCGGGATCCTATCTGCGTCATCATGTCCGGATTCCATAGTGGTCCAAACACGATGACATGTGGATTGCCCATAGACACGCCAGTCATGTGAATCAGGGTTCCGTCCAAATCAAATGGTTCCTCGATGCAAGTGGCCTTTGGATCACCGGCCATTCCGATCTCGGCTCGCGTCAACCCGGGCGGACCCATGTTGACCCGGATCACAGAAGCTCGTGAGCCGTCTGTTGCCACGATTTCCGGATACAAAACCCCGGCTCCGGTTTCGATACCCTGTCCCGGGGTCAGTTCACCCCGGTCATAGAGCCACTTGGTCATCGCCCGCAGGCCATTGCCGCACATTTCGGATTCCGATCCGTCCGAATTGAAAATACGCATCCCTACCGGAGCCCGGTCAGACTCAGTAATCAAGATAATACCGTCGCTTCCAACCCCAAAGTGCCGATCGCTCATAGCTACCGCGTACTGCTGCCAAAGATTGTCCGGTAAACTGAGACGACGCGCATCGATAAACAAATAATCGTTACCCAGACCATGCATTTTGGTAAAACGTAACGGTCCTAGCTCTCCCAATAAAGACCCTCCATCCTAATTTGCAGTGCTTGTCTGCTGGCTGAAAACCTTCGCATTTTCGGCGCCCCGGATTCCTGTGCCCCCTCGTTGGCGATGCCTAGGGCCTCGGTGGGAGGCCGTGAAGGCATCCGGTCGAGATTTGATACTCGCTTTCGAACCATCTCTCCGAAAAAGATGATGGTGGGGCCTTTAGCCCTTTCCCAGATGATAGCCACCCCGGTTGCCTTGCTCCCGGCATCGAACTGGGTCTGCAACGGCCGAAAGGCTGACTCCTCCGTAGCGTGATCCTTGAGAGACATCGTGAACGAATCCCTCTCGCAAATGACAGCCCCGACACGTTCAAGCAACTGACGTGATCGCTAATCATCGAAAGTCTTTTGTCAGACTATAATCGACTCTTTTCCTCGTAGGGGCCCAGTAACGTGTTCTCCGAAAACTTTCTCCCCGCCAACGTTCAACGGGATGGTGCGCTGTTTTTCGCACAGCTTGCACCGCCCCAGCCGGCGCTTTACGGAGCCCCACGAAATGAGGGACCGAAGAGAATGCCCGGATGTGCACCTACCGAACAAAGGCTACTCCCTTGCTGGGCCCTCTCCATGCGGTCTCTGTCGAATTCGGTGGCTGAGCCTGGTCATCAACCGATGGAGCTTCAAGAAATTCTCAAACCGCGCTACCTGCTGTCGTTTCCCGTCGTGCAGCGGATGCCTATTGGGAGTCCCGGGCAGGTTGGTTGCCTCTCATTTCCAACCTCTTTTCCGCATAGCGGCGCAGAATATGAAGACTGACTTTCATTATAAAGTTTTTGGCCGTGGAACAACAGCGGCGAAAAGAGAGGGGTTTCCCATAACATGTTCTATCCAACCCTCTACCTTGCTAAACCTCGTCCAATATGCCGAAGAGGACGAAGCACCGCGTCTCTTAGAGCCGCCAATAACTGAATAAATCCCGATGCCAGAACAACAAGAACCCAATCCAGCCCTCCTAAGGGATCCGTTTTGAAAAGTTCCCTCAAGTACGGGAGGTAAATTATAGCCAGCAACATAAAAATGGAGGATAACACGGCTCCCACAGCCCACATATTGGAGAACAAACCAATTTCCAAAAAGCTCCGATCCTCGGCCCGAGCATCGAAAACATGGAACAGTTGACTCAGAATTAACGTAGTCAGAGCCATGGTTCGTGCTTCCCGCAATCCCATGCCCCATACCTGCAAACACCAAACAAACACCAATAGGGTGCTCACCCCGATTAAGATCCCCCTAAAGGCAATTTTCTGACCCAAACCTCGCGCAAAAATATTCTCTTTCGGCGGTCTGGGGGGCCGGTCCATGACCCCCGGGCCAGGCGGATCAACTCCCAAAGCCATGGCCGGCAGACCATCAGTTACCAGATTCACAAACAGGATTTGAATGGGGAGAAGGGGCAACGGCAATCCGAGAAACGCCGCCAAAAACATCACTAACACTTCCCCAACGTTACATGACAGCAAATAGCGAATAAATTTTCGAATGTTATCGTAGATGGCGCGCCCTTCTTCAATAGCCCGCACAATGGTTGCGAAGTTATCATCAGTCAAAATCATGGCTGCAGCTTCTTTGGTCACGTCAGTTCCGGTCTTTCCCATAGCCACCCCAATATCAGCTTCTTTCAACGCCGGTGCGTCATTGACTCCATCCCCAGTCATCGCCACAATCTCACCCCGAGATTTCCATGCGCGTACGACGCGAAGTTTATGAGGAGGCGAGACTCGCGCGTAGACGCGGATGCTTGGCACGCGCTGAACCAGATCGGTTTCGGTTAGAGCGTCGAGCTCTGGCCCGGTGATAATTTCATCGGAACCGATTCTCATACCCATTGCCTCGCCAATGGCGCGGGCTGTCTTAGGATGATCTCCCGTAATCATGACGGTTCTCACTCCCGCCCGCTCCGCATCCTTCACGGCTTGAATCGCTTCCGGGCGCGGGGGATCCATCATACCCACCAGTCCCAACAACACCAGATCGCGTTCCCAGTGCTCTTTGGGTTCGTTGTCCGACGCTGAACGATAAGCAACCGCCAGCACCCTGAGAGCACCATCAGCCATATCATCGTTAATGTTCCGGAGTTTCTCGCGCCATTCTCGGGTTAGCGACACCAGCTTGCCACGATCCTCGACGTAGCGGCATAATCCCACAATCACATCCGGGGCTCCTTTGACATAGATGGTGTGAGCCATGCGTCCGTCGACCGTCATCACAGCCATCCGTTGTCTGTCGGATTCGAACGGAATCTCTTGGCACCGCACTTTCTCAAGTGATAAATTTTGAAGATCCAAACCAAGGCTTAGGGCTCCCCACAGTAACGCGACCTCCGTCGGGTCCCCTTTCGCCCGCGCTGCATTGAAAGGATCTTGTTCATCAACATGCGCGTTGTTACAAAGAACAGTTGCGGCCAATAATTTGGGCAATGTCGAAGAATTTTCCGCATCACGGACGTCATGGGGAAGGCTCAAGAAGTCGTTATCCGTCCAAATTTTGGTTACAGTCATCTGATTCTTTGTCAAAGTTCCGGTTTTATCAGTACAGATAACAGTCGTACATCCCAGCGTCTCCACTGCGGGTAATCTTCGTACAATGGCATGAGCCTTGATCATACGTTGCACACCTAAAGCCAGAGCTATCGTGACGATAGCTGGCAAGCCTTCGGGAATGGCGGCCACAGCTAAACTGACGCCCGTCAAAAACATCTGATAAAGCGGTTCGCCTCGGAACAATCCGGTCACAACCACGACAGCTACAATCAACAAGGACAGATAAACCAATATTTTCCCGAGATGTTCCAAGCGCTTTTGCAACGGCGTCTGACCCTCCACCGCATCTCGAATCAAATTTGCAATATTCCCCATTTCGGTGTGCATGCCGGTTTCTACGACCACCCCTGTACCGCGTCCTCTGGCGATTGTCGTGCCCATGTAGACCATATTGCGACGATCGGCTACGGGAATGTCGGGGCTAGGCAATGCATCCGTATTTTTACTAACCGTCTGGGATTCTCCCGTCAAGGGTGCTTCATCGGTTTGTAAGTCATAAACCGTTAAGAGACGACAATCGGCTGGAACTCGGTCCCCCGCTTCTAGTGTCAAAATATCTCCCGGCACCAGACCTTCCGCCTGCACCGTAATCAGGTGGCCATCGCGAATTACGCGTGCTTCCGGAGCGGTCAGAGCTTTCAGAGTTTCCACGGACTTCTCGGCGCGATATTCTTGGAAGAAGCCCAAGATGGCATTCATGATGACAATAGCCACGATGGTAGCCGCATCGCCGACTTCCCCCAAAAAGAAAGACACAACTGTCGCCCCAATTAACACGAGGACCATAAAGTCCCGAAATTGACTCAGGAAAATACTCCACCACGGTGTCTTGTTTGCCTCTTGCAGAGCATTAAAACCAATCTCCCGTAACCGCGACTCCGCTTCTGACGCACTTAAGCCACGAGCAAAATCCGATCGCAGTTGAATCAGAACTTCTTCGCCGGTTAAGGTATGCCATAACTCCGTCACACCCATCCCTCCCGTCTTTGCTTCGCCTTATGCTTATGAGAGGGCGGACAAGATCAGAACGCGGTACACTCCACACAATCAAGTTAACTCTGTTCAAATTGTTTCTTGATTGTGACAAGTTGTATCAATCCCACAATGGTCAGAATTGATACTGCGTTCATTGCTGGGTCTATAATACGTACGGCAGGGAGTTGCCAAGAGAGGCAAGAAAAACTAGGGGGTAGATTAGATGAAAAAGTTCCAACTCTATTGGACCGATCGGCCGGGAGAATATCACTGGGTGCGGAACGGCAATCAGGTTCATCCAAGCACCCGGGACGTATCGCAGTACTGGACGATTTTCGTGGCTCCGTTTTGGAGAAACAAGCCATGACAGAAACTCACCACATCGACCAAGTGTTTGTACTCCGTGGCTCTCAAATCAATCGCCTGGAAACTTCCCTATCGCGTTCCCAGGCGATTTCGGTGGTTGTCATATGAATCTAGGCGTTACATATTTTTACTAATTTTGGCTCGAATTTGTTCGTCCACTTCTCCCAATGACATCTTCATAAGCTTTTGATCCCGTTCCGCCAGCTGCGGGGGCAATGTTCGGCCCGCCTCCAAGCGTACCCGCAGGAAATTTTTCAAGGCTTCATCCGGAAGGTTTGCGGCCAACTTTAAATTGGTGAAGCACAAGTTCCTATATTGGTCATCTGTGGCCTTTTCACCCATCTCTCTTATCAACGCCTGCAAAGCCGATAGCTGCTCGGACTCCGGCAAAGGCAACAGTTGTTGAAACAATTCTCCCATTTTAGCTTCTCTTTCCACTGCATCCAGTGACGCGATCGCCAAAACGTTCATTTCAGCCATGAGTACACTCTCCTTTTATCTTCATAGTATGCAACAAGTGTTATTCTACTTTACATTGGGCACGAGCACGAGGCCTTGCGATTTTTAGGAGGGTCATAGCTAATAACAGCAACAAGGGAAGAAAACGGACGAACTTTCTTTGTTGGACAACGACTGATCCGGGCAGCGCTGTTCTTCGCCGTTTCACAGGAGCTTACGGTCACACCAGGCCGATAGACAAAAGGCATGAGAATTCATCAGCCCATAACCTTATCACATCCTTTGGTCCGGGATTCATCGGTACGCCTGGACTCGCCGTTCCAGCATGGCGCCCAGGCGGGTCAATCCCAGCGTCATCACAATATAGAAGAGAGCGGCCAAGCCATAGAGCGGGGCCG
>PXYT01000020.1:0-55288 GCA_003023725.1 Sulfobacillus benefaciens
GACGACCAAAATTCACAGTGGAACTATGTTATCCGGCCCCATGTCAATACCGATCGCCAAGAGGTCGTAGGTTAAAATTTCATGGCTCCTAAAGACAAGATACAATGGCTGGCAGCCCCACTTCTACCTGCCCAATTGGGCGGCTCACCTAGGAACCGCCGCTCTTGGAACCACCGGCTCCACCCGAGGATGGTGAGGAGGAAGAAGAGCCCCCGGACGAAGAGGTCGATTTACCGGAACTGCTGCCGGAAGAGGATGAAGCCATTTTGACCAAGCTCGTCTTTACCGCAGTATCGATTATCGTCGTGATCTGCGGCGAACTTAGGGATTTGGTTATTTCCGTTTCCAAAGTCTTTTGAAATGCGGGGCTGCTCATCACCATCATGACAGCCTTTTCCAGTGTTGCCTGGCCCGCAGGCGTCATTAAAGCCTGTTGGAGTTGAGTGGTGGAAATGGTCTCGGCAATAAGGCGTTGCATTCGCGGCGTTTCCATTTCATCTCGGACGGCCTTTTGTATCTCCGTGGGGGGTTCTTTGCCTGAGGAAGATGAACTCGAACTGGATGAACCTCCCTTTGATGACGACGTGCCCGAGGCGGAACCGGTTGTTCCCTCAGTCTTGTTGCTGGCCGCCGTACTTCCGTGTTCAGGAGCCGGAGCTCCCATAGTGAAACTGCACGCAGGCATCACCACCAGAACCGCACTCATCAAGGTTAAACCCCATAATTTCCGCAATCGTCATCCGCCCCTCCGAACACAACATGATCATGTGTTCAGAGTGCCCTAAGATCTGAAGATTATTCATTGATCCCCCTCTCTCGCAATATCATCTCTGTGCTGGCTTTGGGGAAAACGAATAGCTTCCACCTGCCTGTAACTTTGTTCCCGGGCTGTTTCCAATCGGGATCCCAGGCCCACAACGGTTAATACACGTCCCCCCTGTGCCATCAAACGCCCTTGATCACGGACCGTCGCCGCATGGAAAATTAAACCTCCGGGAGATGGATCAATCTCCAAGGGCTGGCCCGTCACCGGCTTTCTGGGATATCCTTCGGAAGCCATTACCACAGCCACCGCTGTACTTTGAGGGTCCGGCAAACGAGGCGCCAGCAAACGTCCTTGACCCAATGCCCACCACCACGCCGTCCAGGGAATGTCCAGAATCGGAATGATCACCTCCGTTTCCGGATCGCCCAAACGTACATTAAATTCCAGTACTTTCGGTCCATCAGACGTCATCATGAGGCCCACATACAATATTCCATAATACAGCATCCGCTCTTGAGCAATCGCCTCAATAACCGGTCGCAAAATTTCTTCATCAATTGTCTTTCGTTCCTCGTCGCTCAACCAATCCACAGGCGCATAGGCACCCATGCCTCCGGTATTGGGACTGTGCGGATCGGAATTCAAACGTTTGTAGTCTTGAGCCAAGGGCAACCAGACATACTCTTCGCCGTTGGTGAGAACGTGAACGGACACCTCGCGACCTACCAGACATTCCTCGGCGATGATCCCGTCGTCATACACATGAGGATCTTCGTTCCATTGATCCGTCGCCCCGAATGCCTCATCTGGGTCATTGGCCACCACCACACCCTTCCCTTGCGCCAATCGGCTCTGTTTGAGCACGAGTGGCCATATCTTCCGGCCGACAAGGAAATTGTGCAGTTCTTTGGGGTCCTTAAAAAGTTGCCATGAAGCCGTTGGAATATGATATCGGTTCATGAATCGTTTAGCGAAGACTTTGCTGCTTTCCAATCGAGCCGCTTCGTAAGATGGGCCCACCACCACATGCCCCTGACGTCGCAACATATCGGCAATCCCTTGGGCCAATGGATCTTCGGGGCCCACAATCACCAGCAAACAACCTTTGTCTTCGGCCCATCGAACAATATCGGCGGGAGTATAGGCCGAAACACGTGTGGCTAGCGTTTCGATACCCGCGTTGCCCGGTGCGGCATATATAGGAACAGACGGTGAATCTTTCGAAATTCCCCATAATATGGCGTGTTCGCGAGCCCCGCTTCCGATAACCAGAATTCCCGAGAGCCGGGATAGCGGCAATACTGTGGTCGTGTCCCCTGTCATCGTCTGACCCCTCTCTTAATGGCGGAAATGACGTTCACCCGTGAAGTACAGCGGTATTCCATGCAGATTGGCTTGTTCGATGGATTCGTTGTCCCGGACTGAGCCGCCAGGCTGAATCACCACACCGACACCGTATTGAGCCGCTTCCTTCATGACATCGCCAAATGGGAAAAAAGCATCGGAAGCGAGCACGGCACCCACAGCCCTATCCTTGGCCTGTTCCAAAGCTTGATGGGCAGCATCAATCCGGTTGGTCTGCCCTCCACCGATTCCCACTGTCATGCCGTCTTTGACAACTACTATCGCGTTTGACTTGACAAATCCAACCGTAGTCCATGCCAGCGTAAGGTCTGTCTTCCACATAGCAAGATCCGCTTTGGGACCGCCCACATGGGTCAAGCTGTCCCAGGAAAGTGTCACGTTATCACGCTGCTGAACCAAAAATCCACCTGTGATGGTGCGGATTTCTTCGGCATAGAGAGGCAATTGAAAAGGCATGGCCAGCACCCGCAAGTTCTTCTTTTTAGCGAGAATGCCGAGGGCCTGATCGGTATATTCTTCGGCAATGACAACTTCCAGAAAGATGCTGGTCAGTTGCCGCGCCAGCGCTTCACCGACCGTACCTTTGACAGCCACAATTCCGCCGAAAATCGATACCGGATCGGCTTCATACGCTTTTTGGTACGCCTCCTCCAAAGTCCTGCCCAGTCCCACTCCGCAGGGTGTCTGGTGTTTTATCGCAACCGCATTGGGAGCAGGCAAACTGGCTGAGAGGCGCCAGGCGGTGTCCGCATCGGCAAGATTATTGTACGATAAGGCTTTCCCCTGATGGAGAGTGGCGCTCTGAAATCCTCTCTGTCCGGGACTGGCATAGAAAGCCGCCTGCTGATGAGGATTTTCCCCATAGCGCAACTCTCCCCATCTGCGCCCGCTCACCACAAACACGTCCTGGGTCACGGGCCTGACGGCAGGGTCGGTCCATTGGCTCAAGGCGTCTGCAATCACCGCATCATAGTGGGCAATATGAAGAAATGCCTCTTGGGCTCGTTTCAGTCGCTCAGATGGAGACATTTCAGCCAAGGGCGTTTGTAATGCCTCATGATATTGCCTCGGGTCCACAAGAACCAGGGTTCGGGCATAGTTTTTCGCTGCCGCCCGGATAAGCGCCACCCCCCCAATGTCAATTTCCTCAACTAGTTGTTCTTGACTCGCACCCTCTTGCAAACGGGTTTCAAACGCGTACAAATTCACGACCACAGCAACAATCATGGGTGCGCCGATGCTTTCCCGGTCCCTCTCATCTTCCGGGGTTTCCCGTGACAAAATACCGGCATAAATCCGGGGATGAAGCGTTTTGACCCGTCCTCCCAAAATTTCGCTAAATCCGGTCAGATCTTCCAAAGGAGCAACGTCTATGCCTTCGTTTCGGAGAAACCGGTAAGTCCCTCCGCTTGCGATAAGCTTGATACCCTGAGACAAGAATCCCTGCGCCAACTCCGTCAGCCCGGTTTTGTCACTGACACTTAATATTGCCCATTGATCCATGATTTCGACTCCTTCCAGATTACCCTGTTCCCTTCCAATGCCACCAGTCCCGAATCGAGTGCGTCGATGATCCGGGGATAGAGGTGATGTTCATGATAGTGAATTCGTTGGAAAAGATCGTCCAGCGTATCTTCGCGATACCTCGGCACAGCCGCCTGGGCAATGATCGGCCCGGTGTCGTGACCGTTATCCACGAAATGAATTGTTACACCTGTCCACAACACCCCATAATCAAAAGCCTGCTCGACAGCGTTCAATCCGGGAAAAGCCGGCAGAAGAGCCGGATGCAGATTAACAGCCCGCCCCATAAAATCATTGACCACGGCAGGACCTAACCATCGGAGATATCCCGCCAGGGCGAGAGCTTCAATGCCCTCGTCAACCAAGAGATTTAGCAGAGCCTGATCATAGGCCTCTTTCGTAGGAAAACTTTTTGGCAGGAGAGTCATGCAAGGAACCCTAAACCTTTGTGCCACATCCAGCGCACGAACATTCGCTTTATGAGAGACTACCAAAGAAATGGGATTGCCATATTCCAGCATGGCTTCCAAATTGCTGCCGTAACCGCCCACCAGGGCCGCCCATTTCATGCCCAAATCACTCCTCGTTCGGCCTCGCCTCGCACGATCCGGCCAATAACATACGAATCGATACCCTCTTCTGACAGGACAGATTGAGCAGACGGGAGGTGTCCGGGCGCAATCACTACAGTGAAACCAATCCCGTCATTAAATGTTCGCCGCCACTCTTCGTCACTCACCGGGCCCAATTCCTGCATCCATTGCATCAACCCACTTTTCGGCCACGCACTGCGATCAATAACCGCGGTAAATCCTTCCGGAAGGGTTCTGGGCACATTTTCCGTCAGTCCTCCCCCGGTGATGTGAGCCATGGCTTTAATGGCCGTGACACCCCAAAGTTTCTGGATTGCGCGGACATAAATCCGGGTGGGGGTCAGCAACGCATCGCCTAACAACTCGCCGCCGGTGTGGGGATAACTTCGGTTCCACTCCAGCATGCTATCCCGGACAATTGTCCGCAGCAGCGCGTAACCATTCGAGTGAAATCCGCTGGAAGCCAGGCCCAGTATCAAGTCGCCCTCTTCCACGGTGTTCTCGCAGACATAAGCCTGACGTCCCACACAAAAACCGGCCAAATCAAAGTGACGTGGCTGGTAAAGATCAGGCAATTCCGCAGTTTCTCCACCCAATAGTGCACAGTGCGCCTGTAAACAGCCTTCGGCAATCCCTTGAACCAACTGCTCAATTTCTGCCGGCACAATTTTGTGTGTCGCGATATAGTCCAAAAAGAATAGCGGCTCGCCGCCTTGTGCCAAGATGTCGTTGACATTCATGGCAACCAGGTCAATCCCGATGGTACCTAACCGATCGAGTTCCTGGGCAATCAATAGTTTGGATCCCACACCGTCGGCTCCCGCCAGCAAAACTCCCGGTTGTTCCCACTCAAATGAGCCGGCAAAGCCCCCAACGCCCGCCACTACTTCTGGGCGATGGGTTTTTAAGGCCCACGGTCGAATTCGTCGCACAGCCTCATTTCCTTGATCAATATCAACGCCGGCATCTTTATATTCCAGACGTCTACGGCTTCGGTTCGGGTTTGTCATCTCGCTAAGTGCCGCCTTTCGTAACACTAAAGGAAGTGGTCGCCTGGTCCGTTAAGGGCACGGGATAGCCCGCGCCAAAACACGCCATACACCAGCCGCCTTGAGACAGCCCGGCTTTCAGACCCTCGCGAGATAAATAGGCTAGGGAGTCCGCGCCTACGGCCGTCCGGATCTGTTCGACATTCATATTGCGTGCGGCCAGTTCTGTAGCCCGGGACGTGTCAATGCCGTAATAACAGGGATCCGTGTATGGGGGAGAAGCAATCCGCATGTGAACCTCCGTGGCTCCGGCATGACGCAAGATCTGGACCAAATGCCTAGAGGTGGTTCCTCGCACCAAGCTGTCATCGACGAGCACAATGCGTTTCCCGTCGACGACTTCCTTGACTGTAGAGAGTTTTAGCTGAACCCCGGCTTCTCTTAGTGACTGATTGGGCGAAATGAAGGTCCTGGCCACATATCGATTCTTGACCAGCCCCATATCGAAGGGAATGTTGGCAGCCTGGGCATATCCCATGGCTGCAGGTGTAGAGGAGTCTGGTACCCCGATGACCACGTCGGCCTCGGCAGGAGCTTCCCGAGCCAGAATTTCTCCAAGTCGACGCCGAACCATATGGGTACTTTGCCCTTCCATGCGAGAATCCGGACGAGCGAAATAAATCATCTCAAAACTGCATAGAGAACGAGGGAGGGGAAAATCGACGAAGTACTTCGTTTCCACGTGATTTTCCCGGATTGTGATCAGTTCTCCCGGTTCAATTTCCCGAACATAATGCGCACCAATAACATCAAAAGCACACGATTCCGAGGCGAGCACATAGGCACCACGCTCTGTTCGGCCCAGTGCCAGCGGCCGGATTCCTCGAGGGTCGCGCGCCCCATAGAGTGCATCTTGGGTCAAGACAGTAAAGGCAAAGCCTCCCTGAAGTTTTTGCAAGGACTCTTTGAGCGCCTCGTCAAACGAGTTCTTTTCGCTTCTGGCAATCAGATGCGCAAGCACTTCACTGTCCGTAGTTCCTTGGAAAATGGCGCCTTCTCCCTCCAGTTGCTCGCGAAGCGCCATGGCGTTGACGAGATTGCCGTTTTGTCCCAAAGCCAAAAGCCCGAAACGCGTCTTCATGAGTAGCGGCTGGGCATTTACAAGGGACGATTCCCCGGTGGTCGAATACCGCACATGCCCCATGGCAGCATAACCGGGACGCTGATTTTCCTGCTCGATTTTCAGTGCCTCGGTCACAAGTCCCATTCCCTTATGAACCGTGATCTCTTCGTTATGCAACACCGCTAGTCCCGCGCTTTCCTGGCCCCGATGCTGAAGGCTGAAGGTACCCCAATAGGATTTTAACGCCGCCTGGCTGTCACCGAAGATCCCGAACACACCGCATTCATCATGCAATTCGTCTGCCATGGTTACCCTCCATAACCGAATCGAAATGTTCTGTCGAGTTTTGTTCGCTCGAACCGATGTGCGCGACCCGCACGAATGACGAGATTAGAATCGGGTGTTACCGATCCGATGATCTCTCCCGCTATGCCAGGTCCCAACAGTTCCATCAAACGGGGCGTAGCCTGGGGATCGCAAAAAATCAGAAATTGCCCTGACACCTCGCTGAACAGTTGTCTCACCGCGTCATCCGGCGATACGCTAATTTCCATTCCCAATGAAGCGGGCATAGCCAACAACGCCTTGGTTGCGGCAACGAACAGGCCTCCCGCTCCAATCATGCGCACCCCATAGGACGGAATCTTGTTCCAAGCCTCGTCTAATGCCTGATACACTCGCCGAATGCGTTCCAGATCGGGACGAGGATATGCGCTCAACTGGCTGAACAAAAGCTCAAACACACTGGCACCAAGGCTCCAGTCACCCCCTGGATAAATGCGGACAATATCCATTCCTTCCTGCCATGGGGAATCGGGCACGGGTTCCAGCGGATGGTGATGGCGTCCCACCGCCCCAATGACCACGGTCGGCCAGATTGAATCCCCTTCCGTTTCATTATGCAACGATACGTTACCCCCGGTTACCGGCACGGCAAAGATGTTACAGGCGTCTGCCACGCCCGCTATTAAGCCAGTGAGCTCACGAAACACGCGTTCCTTATCGGGATTGCCCGCATTGATGCCATCCGTCAGTCCCAGCACATCAGCTCCTTGAGCGGCTAATAGGCCAACAACCCGACTGACTGCGGCCAGTCCGCCGCTGTACGGATCACGGGCCGCATAACGCCCGGGTCCCGAGAGAGCTATGGCTAGTCCTTCTTTTGACCCTTTTGTACGTAAAATAGCCAAATCATGAAGGGGACCCCACACCGTATTGGCTAAGATCATGGAATCATAGCGTTCAAATATCCTATGCCGACTACGGCAGTCGACAGAACCCAGTACCGCCAGGGCTTGCTCCGGGTCAAATGTCAGGGGTCGGAACGAGGTTAGGTGGGGCACATTTTGCCGGATCTCATTGGCCCATTCTGATCGTGCCGGGCGGCTGGGGCACGATCCGGCCAATATCTCGGGAGGCACCATTGCATGAATATCGCCCCTCATCGTAATCACCAGATGGGGTTCGTCCATAATTTCCCCAATAACACTGTACGGCACTTCCCAATGTTGCACGATGGGTTCGATTCCCGGCCAGTTGTCCGGGGAGACCACCAGCAACATACGCTCCTGGGTCTCCGACAACATAATTTCGTAGGGAGTCATACCCTGTTCCCGGCACGGTACCTCCTCCAGCCGGATAGTTGCGCCGACTCCCGATCGATAACACAGTTCAGCCACGGAGGAAGTCAGTCCCGCAGCTCCCAGATCCTGAACTGCGTCCAGTTTATGGGTGGCAATGGCCGCAAGTGTGGCTTCCATCAGCATCTTCCCCATGAAGGGGTCGCCCACTTGTACTGTTGGTCGCATGTGCTCCGTGGCGTCTCCAAAGTCTTGCGAGGCCAATAGGCTCGCTCCATGGATCCCGTCGCGCCCCGTGGGCTGACCGAGAAGAACCAGATAGGATCCGGGACGGGCCCCTTGTGCGTTCACACCGCGGTCCAAAGGCAGCAACCCCACTGCCATGACATTGACTAAGGGGTTTTTGTCATAGACCGAGCTATACGCAACTTCCCCGGTTACCGTAGGAATACCGATAGCATTGCCATAACGCCCAATTCCTTCCACCACACCGTTTTGAATGATGGCCGCAGAGTTATCGGTTCCAAAGCGCAAGGAATCGGCCAATGCCACAGGGCGGGCCCCCATGGCGATGATATCGCGTAAAATTCCGCCCACGCCCGTGGCGGCTCCTTGAACCGGTTCGACATACGACGGATGGTTGTGGCTTTCGACCTTGAAAGCCACATGAAGGCGATCATTTAAGGCCACTACCCCAGCGTTTTCGCCTGGGCCCTGAACCACAGCCCGGCCCTCATGTGGCAGCCATGACAACAAACTTTTTGAGCTCTTGTAGCTGCAGTGCTCAGACCACAATACGCCAAACAAGCCGAGTTCCAAATCATTCGGATTGCGCCCCAACTGTGATTGGATAATCTCAAACTCTTCCTGGGTCAGTCCAACATCCCTGAAATTCACTGGCTGCCCTCCCCTAACCATGCCTTAAGGAACCTTTGACCGTCAGATGAACCCAGGTACGATGCCATAGCCCGCTCGGGATGAGGCATCAACCCAACAACGAGCCCCTGACTGATGCCGGCGACATTGGCGACGGCTCCGTTCGGATTGGTGAGAGCATGAACGGACCCTGTCTCGTCACTGTATTGAAGAAAGATCTGGTGATTCTCGAACAATGACTGCAATTGCCCTGGTTGCACTGCATAAGCCCCCTCATGATGGGCGATGGGCAACCGCAACACATCACCCTCCTTCAAACCGGCAAACCCGCGAGGAACAGATGTGATGCGCATATACTCCCATGTGCACCGAAATTCTCCCGATGAATTAGGCCTCAGGGCTCCAGGCAGCAATCCTCGTTCGCACAGAATCTGAAATCCATTGCAAATACCCAAAACCGGCAGTTCCTGACGCGAAACGGCCTGCTCCACAGCTTCCATAATTGGGGCCTGGGCCGCCAACGCCCCGCTCCGAAGATAATCGCCATACGAAAATCCCCCCGGCAAGATCAACCGGTCAATGCCTGTCAAAGACTTCCGCGTGTACCATAAAGGGATCGCCTCCATCCCCAACCGTTCCACGGCTTCAATAGTATCCCTGTCGCAATTCGAACCGGGAAAAATGATAACCCCCACTTTCATGGCTCAGTCACCAGAATCTCATACGTTTCGAGTACTGGGTTCGCTAATAGCTTTTCTGCCATTTGGCGGGCGTTCTCTTTCGCTTCGGTAAGATCGGCCGCCTGAAAACGGAGCTTAATCTGTTTTCCAATGCGCACGTCCTCCATCGCGTAACCCATATTGTGCAAGACTCTGGCCACCTGCTGGCCAGCTGGGTCCAAAACGGCCTCTTTAAGCGATACGTTGACAACAACGTCGTAGGTCATGACAAAACCCTCTCCAACACTTCGTGGTATGCGTCTTCGACGCCTCCGAGGTCGCGTCGGAACCGGTCCTTGTCCAACTTCTTCAGTGTCTTTCCATCCCACAGCCTGCACGTGTCCGGGGAGATTTCATCGCCTAAAACCAATTGGCCGTGCCTGAGGCCAAATTCCAATTTAAAGTCGACAAGGATTAAGTCTCGCTGCCCAAAGAAGTTTTGTAAAATGGCATTGGCTGTTCCCGATTGAGTGCGAAGCTGGTGCAATACATCCGGATCTGCCAGTCCCAGCACCCGAATGTGGTCATCATTCAACAAAGGATCACCCAACTGATCATTCTTAAAGTAGAGTTCCACCACCGGTTGTTCCAGTACGGTTCCCTCCTTTAATCCAATGCGCTTTTCCAAAGAACCGGCCACCCTGTTGCGGACAACCACCTCCAGAGGAACCATTTCTAGCCAGTCCACGACCAGATGGCGTGCATCCAACTGCTCTCGGAAATGCGTGGCAATTCCCTGAGATTCTAATACCTGGAACAACCTAGCCGAGATAGCAGCATTAGCGATCCCTTTGTCGGTAATCTGACCCTTCTTTTCTCCGTTAAACGCGGTGGCGTCATCCTTGAATTCGACAATCACCACACCCGGTTCATCACTGTGGAAAACTTTTTTCGCCTTGCCCTCATATATCAATTCTCCGGATGTCATCTCAATTATTCTCCCTCCTTGTCATCCAACAACCCGATCCGCCGATAAATGGTGTCAACTTCTTTCAAATAGGGTTCAATGGCGAACAGCGATTGAATCTTCTCTGCTGAGAGATATTGACTGAGATCCGGATCGTGAAGGATGCGGTCTTTAAAACTTGGGACGGATTCATGCATCGCGGCCATCGCATGAGCCTGCACCCGCTTATACGCCTCTTCCCGAGTCATTCCCGCCTCAACGAGAGTTAAAAGTATTTTTTGAGAGAACACCAAGCCGCCGGTTAAGTCAATATTTTCTCTCATTCTCTTGGTATTCACCGTCAGCCCTTGCATAATGCGGGTCACAATATGGAGCAAGTAATCCGCAAGAGTGGTCGCGTCAGGAAAAATTACGCGTTCAACCGAAGAGTGCGAGATGTCACGCTCGTGCCAAAGGGCCACGTCCTCCAAAGCTGGGGTCACGTATCCACGCAAAATCCGGGACAATCCCGAAATTTGTTCGGCCATGACGGGATTGCGTTTGTGCGGCATAGCCGATGAACCGCGCTGACCCTCCTCGAAAGGCTCGGCCACCTCCCCGACTTCGGTGCGCTGCAGATGCCGAATTTCCGTAGCGATTTTGTCTAGAGTTCCCGCCAAAATCGCCAAAGAAGAAATAACTTCCGCATGCCGATCGCGTTGTAATACCTGGGTAGACAAAGGAGCCGGCTTCATCCGTAATTTTTGCGCAACGATTTCTTCAATATCAGGAGGTATATTGGCATAATTACCGACGGCTCCTGAAATTTTTATCACGCTTATCATGTCACGTGCCCGCCCGATGCGGTCGTAATCCCGTCCCAATTCCAGCCACCATAACGCAAGTTTTAATCCGAAACTGGTTGGTTCGGCATGGATGCCATGAGTTCGGCCCATAATGGGAACCATCTTGTAGCGAACGGCCAGTTCACGCACAACCAGCCGTAATTGGATCAGGTCCTCCAAAATAATTTCCAAACTGTCTCGTATGAGGGAAGACAGCGCGGTATCCACAACATCCGTAGACGTCAGTCCAAAGTGAATATATTTGGCATCTTCCGGACTAACGGTTTCTCCGGCAGCATTAATGAAAGCAATCACGTCATGGTGAAACGTCTTTTCATAAATGTTTACCCGCTCGGGATCCACCGTGGCTTGTTTCAATCTCTCGGCCACACCTTGCGGAATAACCTTTAAAGATTCCCACGCTTCCACAACGTAGCGTTCGATATCCAGCCACCGGTTATACCGATTTTGATCGGACCAAAGATTTTCCATCACAGGCCGTGTGTAGCGGCTTATCACTGAATCCGCTCCTTCCTCATGATTACCGAACATTCAACTTAAATATTATAGAAATTGTTCGGGATTGTCGAGAGTTTACATATCTTCGAACAATGAAAAAGAGAGCTGGATCCATCGCGTCCCGGCCCTCTATTTTCTTAAAAAATCAACCCTTACTCCCACTCAATGGTTCCGGGGGGTTTCGACGTCACGTCATAAACGACTCGATTCACCTCGGCAACTTCACCCACAATGCGACTTGCCATTTTTTCCAGCAAATCGTAGGGTAGGCGCGCCCAGTCGGCTGTCATACCGTCTGAGCTTTCAACAGCACGAATCACCACAGGGAACCCATAGGTTCTCTCATCGCCCATGACACCTACCGTCCGAACGTCGACAAGAACGGCAAATGCTTGCCAAACGGATCGTTCAAGACCGGCCCGACGAATTTCCTGGCGCACGATCGCGTCGGCTTTCCTCAATATCGCCACCTTCTCTGGTGTCACCGCCCCCATAATCCGCACGGCCAGTCCTGGACCCGGAAACGGCTGACGCCACACGATCGTTTCAGGCAATCCCAGGGCTTCGCCTGTCTGCCGCACCTCATCTTTGAACAGCCATCTCAAGGGTTCCACAATCTCAAACCCGATATCCTCGGGCAATCCTCCCACGTTATGGTGAGATTTAATGGTACGGGCCGTCTTGCCGCCAGATTCAATGACGTCAGGATAAACCGTACCTTGAATTAATACATCAACGGGGCCTATGGCCTTTTTTTCCTGTTCGAATGCCCGGATAAATTCCCGTCCAATAATTTTCCGTTTTGTTTCCGGATCGCTTACCCCCTCCAATGCCCCGAAAAATACATCCTGGCGTCTGACTACGCGGAGATCAAGAAAAGGAAACGCCGCAAGCACCTCTTCAATTTCGCCTTCCCGCATTAAACCATTGTCGATCAATAAAGCGATAAGCCGCGATCCTATAGCTTTTTGGGCAAGAGCCGCTGCCACGGCCGAATCTACTCCTCCGGAGAGGGCAATCAATGCCTTCCCTTCTCCAACCTTCTCCCTAATTTGCCTCACCGCGTCCGGAATAAACTGAGCGGGTTTCCAGTTAGGAGGTATGCGCGCAATGTCATATAAGAAATTTTGCAGTATCTGAAATCCGGATTCGGTGTGATGCACTTCAGGGTGGTACTGCACCGCCCATAAATTTCGAGCGGGATCAGCCATAGCCGCAACGGGCGTGGTGTCCGTCGACGACAGGATCTGAAAACCCTCCGGCACCCGTTGAACATGGTCTCCATGACTCATCCAAACCGTGCTCACTTCCGGAATGCGGGCAAAAAGCGGTGTGCTTTGAACGACGGTCATCGTCGTTCGGCCATATTCACGGCGTTCGGCCGGTCTCACCGTTCCATGCAGTAAATAAGCCATCAGCTGCATTCCGTAACATATGCCCAATGTCGGTACTCCCAAAGACAAAATGGCCGGGTCCATGCCCGGTGCGTCAGTTTCGAACACACTGGCGGGACCTCCGGAGAGGATGATAGCGGCGGGATCTTTTTGTCTTACGTCCTGGGCGGATATATTGCCCGGCACGACTTCACAAAACACATGAGCTTCACGTACTCTTCGCGCAATCAGTTGGTTATACTGTGCGCCAAAATCCAATATAAGAACTGTTTCACTCATCGATTGCCCTCACCAGCTTGCAGATATTGGGTAAATTACGGTATTTTTCGTCAACGTCCAGGCCATAGCCGACAACAAATTCATCCGGAATTTCAAACCCCTTATAGTGCAAAGGCACAGCCACTTGCCGGCGTCCGGATTTGTCGAGTAATGAGCAAATTTTTACGCTAAGAGCGCCCCGCGATTTGATGTGTCCGTAAATGTAATTCAACGTCAATCCTGTATCGACGATGTCCTCCACCACTAAGACATGATGGCCTTCCAAGCTGTAATCCAAGTCTTTGATGATGCGAACCACGCCCGAAGACTTGGTGGAATTGCCATAGGACGATAAAGCCATGAAATCGACGGAAATGGGCAAATCAATCGCCCGAATAAGATCGGCTAAAAAGATAAAAGCCCCTTTGAGGATTCCGATCAGAATCAAGGGTTTGTTTTGGTAGTCCAACGTAATTCGCTTACCAAGCGCGTCAACCCGACCCGCAATTTCCTTCGCAGACAAGAGCACCTCCAGCTCTTCTCTCTGTATTCCCTGCAACCTTTACTGGTCCCCTTTCTTATCTTCGTGACCATTGGCATGGTTACGAGTTAACCGGCGTATAATTTCATGGCGGTTGATTAATGGATAGAGCGAATCCCGGTGGACTTCGGCTCTTCGGGCAATGAGCTTACCCTGAAAGTAACTTTCCGCATCGCGTTCCACCTCATCATCATAGTCGCGTTCGTAATTCATCAGGTCTTCCTGCTGTAGCTGGACACGAACCTCTTTTAGGGATACACCGTGATCCAGCAAACTCTTGATATATTTGAGGCGATCAATGTCTGCCTGCGTATACAGACGCTGATTGCCCTGTGTACGCCGGGGCGATATGAAATGCAACGTCTCATAATACCTTATTCGCCTCTCTGTTAAACCGGTAGCCTCTTTTACCACACCAATGGAAAACGTAGGCTGATCCGCATGATTGGCGTGTTTCATAGCGCAACTCCTTTGTGTGTAACATGGCAACGAACTCTATTAACTCTCCGTCACCATCTTACCGAACTTTGACAGGAAACTAAACAGGATAGGTGAGATTTTGGTAAAAGCCTCCAAGGCTCCTGCCAAATCACCTACCCCTATTCTTGACACAGTTCCAAACAACCTATGCTATCTCTCTAGGCTTGTTCAAGATGATTGTTGGAGCGATCCTTAAGCAAGCGTTCCAATCGCTCGATCTGTTGATGAGACTGTCCAAGTTTGTAGGACAACTCCTGCATTTCCCGGGCTTGCCTGTCCACACGCTCCTGACGGTGTCTCATTTCATCAGTTAACACCTCCAGCAGCTGCTTCATCATAGCCTGCTGTGACTCCATAATCTTCATAAAGGGTTGCCAGTTGGTGTCATTGGGCCCTGAAGAAGACGACGGCAGGCGGGATGATGGGCTCCGCCTTGGACGCACAACCTCCCGTCCCGCCTCAAAATCTTGGGCCAAAAGACGAAAAGCCTCGCGATCCGATTCTAAAAGATCCTGCATATCAACAACATAGGGACGTCCGGCTACGCCTTCCTGCCGTTTGGCCGGCAACCGTCCCTTGCGTATATCCGACCGCAGAACCACTGCCAACTCCGGTGCTGATTCGATAAGTTGGGATAAGGTCACTTCCAATGAGATAAGCCTCCTTAGACTCTTAGATTCCTGTACTCTGACCCTGGTTTGGTAAAGGTATTATCTAATAGTCAGCTTTCCCCATTTTACTTATTTCATTCCATAATCATATCTAACTCTTCGCGCACCGAAACAAACCGCCGTGGAATAACCCCCGCAGGCAAAATCGCACCAGCAAATTAGCGGCCAAAACGGGGCTCCTGGCCTTGTAACAAGCGGCGCCAGTTGCTTCGGTGAGCCCAAAACGCCAACATCACGGCGGGAACGCCGAAAAACCAGAAGTCAGTCGTTTGGCCAAATAACCAAAAACTCACAAGAGCCGCCACCATGGCTGCAAATGATGCCAGGGAAACAATCCGAAACAAGAACACGACCAAGGCAAACCCCAAAGATGCGATAGCCGCTGCGGGCCAGAACAGCGCAATCAACACTCCGAGGCCAGTGGCAATTCCTTTTCCCCCCCTGAACTTCATAAACGGCGAGAAAACATGCCCCAGCATGGCGGCCACGCCTGCTAGCGAAACCCACGCCCCTTGATGAGGCAACAAGTGATATGCCATTGTAATGGCTAACGCGCCTTTTAGGGCATCCAAGAGCAATACACCCAATCCGACACGGATGCCGAAAGTCCGTGCGACATTGGTAGCTCCAATATTCTTGCTGCCATGTTCACGAATATCTGTCTGAAAACGCAACCGAGCCATTAAATATCCAAACGGCACTGACCCCACAATAAAAGACGCCAGCAACACCAAAACTGCCTGCAGTGGCGGCACACCATTTCCTCCTCGTTTGGTTCCGGATGCAGCCCCGTCGGTACGTCGGGAGTTTTTCACCCCCTCAACCTCACGTTCGTTCTTTACCAGGTCCCCGAGTCACACGACAGTCTCGTTACTTTTCCCCCACCGATGACTCTCCCTCTTTCGTCTATTATTAATGTCGAACACAAAAAAAGAAAGAGGAGAGCGAAAAATCCCTCGGCTCTCCTCTTTCGGCAAGAATGGCCGTTTACATCATCATGTCGCCCATGCCGCCCATACCGCCCATGCCGCCCATGCCACCAGCACCGCCGCCGGCCGGTTCTTTCCTCTCCGGCTTGTCGGCCACTAAGGCTTCTGTGGTCAGAAGCATTGCAGAAATCGAACCCGCGTTCTGCAAGGTCGAACGAACCACTTTAGCCGGATCGACAATACCACTTTTCACCATATCCACAAGCTGATTGTTTAAAGCGTCGTAACCGACATTGCCTGATGCATTTTTCACTGTTTCTACAATGACGGACCCTTCAAGCCCTGCATTAAAGGCAATCTGCCGAACGGGCTCTTCCAAAGCACGGCGCACGATGTTCACGCCAATTCGCTCATCGCCCACGGCGTCAATGGCATCTACCGCCGGAATAGCCCGAATCAAAGCGGTTCCGCCACCAGGAACAATGCCTTCTTCCACCGCAGCCCGAGTCGCCGACAAAGCATCTTCAATACGCAGTTTCTTCTCCTTGAGTTCCACCTCAGTGGCCGCGCCTACCTGGATCACAGCGACTCCACCAGACAGTTTAGCCAGACGCTCTTGCAATTTCTCCCGGTCATAATCCGATGTCGTGTCCTCAATTTGTTTCTTGATGACCTGAACTCGCTTCTTGATTTCGCTCTCCGAACCGCGACCGTCGACGATAGTGGTTTCCTCTTTGGCGATTTTAACCTGTCGAGCCTGCCCCAGCATTTCCGGAGTCACATTCTCCAGCTTCAGTCCGATGTCCTCGGAAATGACCTGCCCACCCGTTAAGATCGCGATATCTTCCAACATCGCCTTACGACGATCACCGAATCCCGGAGCCTTGACCGCTACCGCAGTCAGCGTGCCGCGCAGTTTGTTGACAACCAAAGTGGCCAAAGCTTCGCCTTCCACGTCTTCGGCAATGATGACAACAGGCTTTCCACGCTGCACAACTTTTTCCAGAACTGGCAACAAGTCTTGAATAGCGGAAATTTTGCGGTCCGTGATAAGAATGTAGGGGTCACTTAATACCGCTTCCATCTTTTCGGTGTCCGTAACCATGTAAGGGGAGATATATCCACGGTCAAACTGCATTCCTTCAACGGTTTCGAGGGTTGTTCCCATAGTCTTGGACTCTTCGACCGTGATCACGCCGTCGGATCCGACTTTTTCCATGGCTTCGGCAATCAGCCGGCCAATTTCGGCGTCGTTGGCCGAAATCGACGCCACTTGCGTAATGGCCTCTTTGCCTTCAATGGGAGTGGAGAATTTCCGAATTTCCTCAACCGTCACCTCAACTGCCCGCTCAATACCCCGTTTGATGCCCATAGGATTGGCGCCGGCAGTCACGTTCTTTAAACCTTCTCGGATCATCGCCTGAGCCAGCACGGTTGCCGTCGTGGTTCCGTCACCGGCCACATCCTGTGTTTTGGTCGCTACTTCTTTGACCAATTGTGCCCCCATGGATTCAAAGGGATCCTCCAATTCAATTTCACGGGCAATTGTAACTCCGTCGTTGGTGATTAAAGGAGCCCCGAACTTTTTTTCCAGAACTACATTCCGGCCCTTAGGGCCCAAGGTCACTTTCACTGCATTGGCGAGTTTGTCTACTCCTCGCTCTAACGCACGACGAGCTTCTTCTTCGTAGACCATTTGCTTAGCCATTGATTTTTACCTCCTAGCCGATTCGCTATAGTTAAATGTGAGCCAGAGACGGACTCAGTGTCGCGAACACGTCGTCTTCTTTCAACAGCCAGTAATCGTGGCCCTCGACTCTCACTTTCGTTGCCGATGCGTCATTGAACAACACAACGTCTTCCAACTGAATTTCTAAAGGTACTCGGGTGCCGTTGGGCAGCAACCGTCCTGATCCGACCGCCACCACACGTCCCCGCTGCGGATTGTCCTTCGCAGTGTCGGGCAACACAATCCCCGAAGGCATGGCATCGTCACTTACTGTCTGCACCACAATGTGGTCGCCAAGTGGACGAATTTCCACAGAAGTTCTCCTCCTTGCAACGTGTGATTTATGTTTTATTTTTGTTAGCACTCGACATCGGTGAGTGCTAACGTACCCATAAAGCAGTGTACTCAAAAGCTTAAGGGGCGTCAAATAATTCCCAGACAAAGATAGTCCCGATATTTGGGCATTTTCCTCCAAATATCATAGAATTTCTCTGGAAAACTATATAAATCACGAATTTTTGTGTTCTGTCTGTCCGTGTATCAGTGAGAGAGCATGGTCAAGCACGGGCAGCACGACCGGAAGGAGTTCCTGAACCGCCTTTAGCGATCCGGGAAAGTTGATGATAAGAGTATCATCGGCCTGAGCGCATACGTTTCGGGACAGCATGCCCAGTGGTGTGTGCTTGCGGGATTCCTCCCGCAAGGCCTCGCTCATCCCGATTATCTCACGGGTCATCACCCGGCGCGTAGCCTCGGGCATATTGTCTCGGGGCCCCAACCCCGTGCCGCCGGTGGTCAAAATCAGGTCAACGCCTTGGGCAATCCACGCGCGCAATTGCGCCGCTAAACCGTCCTCGTCGTCCGGAAGGACTTGGTGATCCACGACGGTTCCAAGTGTCCTCACGCTCTCATGGAGAAAACGGCCTGATGTGTCCTCACGTTTGCCGGCTGCACCTTGATCGCTACTGGTGAGAATCGCTATTTTCCACATAGTCTTCGCCCTCCCGGATAAAATGGCCCGAACGCCCTCCTGATTTCTCCACAAGATTGATATCACTCAAAACCATGGTTCGATCCATGGCTTTGAGCATGTCATATAGCGTCAATAGACTCGCAGTAACAGCGGTTAAGGCTTCCATTTCCACCCCCGTGGGAGCGGTTGTGCGGACGTTGGATTCAACCACAAAGCGATCCTGGCCCACCTCGATTCGGATTTCCGTTCCCGTCAACGGCAGAGGATGACATAGAGGAATCCAGTCTCCGGTTTTCTTGGCAGCCATAATGCCGGCAACGCGGCTCACTGCCAGAACATCTCCTTTGGGAACGCGGCCCGACAGCACGGCCTCACAGATTTGCGGGGATGCGCGCAATATCCCGCGCGCCCGTGCCATGCGTTCAGTGGGAGCCTTTTGCCCCACATCAACCATGTGTACCTCTCCGCGTTCGTTTAAATGATTGGGATAATTGTCCATTGACCACACCTCCCTAACTTTTCTCTCTCAAAAGCCGACCACCCTCACCACCACGTCCGCCACCTTTCCCCTTGTATTCTCTACAAATAAAGAGCCACCGCGGCATAGGCTTTGGCTCCCGTCAACAGTGCTCTTTCATCGAGATTAAACTGAGACGAGTGAATACCGGTCACGAAATCCGGACCCACCACACCCACATGCAAATTAGTAGCGGGAACTTTTTGCGCAATATACGCGAAATCCTCGGCCCCCATGGACGGAGCGGACAAACGCAAGACTGCCTCGGATCCCAATTCCCGCCGCAATAGGGTTTCCACCTGATTGGTCCATTGGACATCGGCCAGTAAAGGCGGATATCCCCGGTTTATTGTCACCTCTGCTCTCGCCCGGTAGCTTCGGGCCATCTGGTCCACCAGCGTGGCGAATCGTTCCAGGATCGGCTCTACCTTATTGGGAGATAAAATGCGGATCGTTCCAGTCAATTCGACATAGTCCGCAATAACATTTTCCCGGTATCCGCCGTGAATGGTGCCGAAGGTCACAACCAACGGCTCAGTCGGGTCCTGTTCCCGGCTCACCAAGATTTGGCAACCCTGAACAATGGCACTGGCCGCCACGATGGCGTCAATTGTCACATTGGGATGGGCTCCGTGCCCGCCCCGGCCGTACACTTGAATGGTGAAATCGTTGGGAGAGGCCATGGCCGCACCACTGAACACTCCTATTGTTCCCCATGGCAGGTCGCTGTCGACATGCGTCATCAATGCACACTTTACGGGGGGATTGGCCAACACTCCGGATTCGATCATGGGTAACGCTCCGCCCGGTCCCTCTTCTCCTGGCTGGAACATCAGTGTGACCGGGTGGGTCAACTCCGACTCATAGCGGCTTAAATAATACGCCGCACCCAGCAGCATGGCGGTGTGGGCGTCATGCCCGCAGGCATGCATACGGTTGGGAACCCCGGAACTAAAAGGGAGGTTGGTCTGTTCCATTACAGGGAGGCCGTCCATATCCGCACGCAATAGACCCGCTTCGCCTTCGCTAGGCCCGAGATGCGCTACGACCCCAGTTTCAATAACACGGTTGTGGCGGACTCCCAACTTGTCCAGTGCCTCCTCGATAAGAGCCGCCGTTTTTGGGGTGTCGAGGCCGAGTTCCGGATATTGATGAATTTGACGTCTTATATTCACCATCCAGGGCTGAATTTCTTGCCACAGTGTTTGGTCCATGATTTCCCAGCTCCTTTGCCCTCGTTCCTTATTGCATATTGTTTTCCAAATTGGCGTACACATCAGGTAAGCTTGGACGGGTGCGCTCTGGAAGGAGATGACTTCACAGTGAATGACAGCTCAAGATGGCTTCTTCTCAGTCCCATGATCATCATAGCGCTAGCCTTTTGGTTAGTCAGCCAGCCTACAAGCGTTCAGGGGGCTTTAATCCATGTGGTCACCAACAAGAAAATCGCGGCCCTGACGTTCGACGACGGGCCTTCCCCCACATACACTCCTCTCATTCTCAGGACCTTGTCGCGGTACCATGCCCATGCCACCTTTTTCGTTGTTGGCCGTGAGGCTCAGCGTTTTCCTTACCTTGTCTTGGACATCGCCAAACAGGGATCGGTTGTGGCCAATCACGGGTGGAGCCATCTCAATTTACGCAATGAAGGAGCGACGGCCCTCTGGGCCGATGCCGACAAAACCGCCCAATACATCACATCGCTGGGTATATCCGTTGTCCCCTTTTACCGGCCTCCTTATGGTCTGGTATCTCATGATCTCCTGAAAACCTTTAGTGAACACGGTTATCGGGTCGTGTTATGGTCAATTGACACCAAGGACTGGACCCGTCCGGGAGTGACATCCATCATTCAACATGTAAGGGCACAAATTAAGCCCGGTGCCATTATTTTAATGCACGACGGCGGCGGCAACCGTTCCCAAACACTGGTAGCGTTAAATACGATTTTGGAACAGTTAACCCAAATGGGATACAAAATCGTGACCTTGCCAACTCTAGTCAAGGACAGCACCTCACCCCCCGCACTTTAGCACCCACCCCCCAAAAGTTTGGACGCTTAGCCGTGCTTCTTGTCGGAATAATCATAAAACCCACGACCGCTCTTGCGACCAAGTAGTCCGGCATCCACCATTTTCTGCAACAAAGGGGCCGGACGATACTTTGAATCTCGGAATCCTTGATACAAGACCTCCATAATCGCTAAACACGTATCAAGGCCAATGAAGTCTGCAAGGGTCAAAGGTCCCATAGGATGATTCATGCCCAGTTTCATCACCGTATCGATACCTTCTTTGCTGGCGACCCCCTCTTGCAAAGCAAATATGGCTTCGTTAATCATGGGCATCAAAATTCGGTTGGATATAAACCCAGGATAATCCTGAACCATGACCGGAGTCTTGTCCATCATCCGCGCCCATGCACTCACCTGGTTGATGGTCGCGTCTGTGGTCAGCGTTCCCGCTATCACTTCCACCAGGCGCATAATGGGTACGGGATTCATAAAGTGCATGCCAATAACCCGCTGCGGGTCAGGCACACAACTAGCCAAACGGGAAATGGAGATAGACGAGGTGTTGGAGGCCAAAATCGTAGACTGGTCAAAAAGAGTGCCCAATGTTGTGAAGAGTTTGGCTTTCTCGTTTTCCCGCTCGACAATGGCCTCGACGACCAAGTCGACCCGAGGCACGATCTCGAGACGCGAAGGAACCATAATCCGGCCTAAAATGGCCTCCTTGTCCACAAGTTCCCCTTTTTGCATGGCCCGGTCCATATGAGCGCGTATTGTCTCGAGAGCCTTGTTCGTCTGTTCAGCCACGCTGTCCCACAAAAACACTTCAAATCCGTATCGGGCTGCCGTTTCGGCAATACCTCCGCCCATTTGTCCAGCACCCGCCACAAGTATACGCAATGACACGCGCCATCATCTCCTAATCAACACGAATCAATGTGGCTTCGCCCTGTCCGCCACCGCTGCAGATGGTCGCCACACCATAGCCGCCACCTATGCGCTGAATTTCACGAATCAGGGTCATGAGAATTCTTCCCCCCGAAGCCCCAATAGGATGTCCCAAAGCTACTGCCCCCCCGTTGACATTCACAATGTCGGGATTGAATTCGCCCACTTTGATGCTGGTCAAAGTCACTGCGGCAAAAGCTTCATTGATTTCTATACGCTTCAACTCGGATCTATCGATTCCCGCTCGTGCCAATGCCATATGGGCCGCATAGGCTGGAACCGTGTGAAGGTACTTTGGCTCCCTAGATACATATCCGGAACTCACAATAGTGGCGAGAGCCTCGAGGCCCAATTCCTTCGCTTTTTGCCGTTCCATGATCACCAATGCGGATGCGCCGTCGGTTAGCCCCGGAGCATTACCAGCAGTAACCGTCCCGTCCTCCACGAACACGGGCCGCAATGAACTGATTTTCTCTAACGTTGTATCGCGGCGCGGACCGAGGTCGTGTTCAATGACCGTTCTTTCCCCATGTCGTCCTTGGACCATAAACGGCTCAATTTCTTCGGCAAAGATCCCTTTGTCGATGGCTTGAATGGCGCGCATATGACTCCGGTAGGCCCACTCGTCCTGCGCCTGGCGGGATATATTGAATTCTTTGGCCACTTCACTGCCGTAGACTCCCATATGGCATTGTCCAAAACTGCACCATAAGCCGTCTCTAACCACAGAATCCACCAGAACACCGTCTCCCATGCGCAATCCGTACCGTGCCCCCTCTATGAGGTACGGAGCCTGGCTCATGGATTCCATGCCCCCTGCGACCGCCGAGTGGATTTCTCCCGCCCGAATGGCCATATCTGCAATATTTACGGCTCGCAGACTCGATGCACACACCTTGTTGATCGTGTCCGAAGGAACGGTTTCGGGCATCCCGGCTCCCATGGATGCCTGACGGGAGGGGATTTGGCCGGAACCGGCTTGAACCACCTGACCCATAAATACATAATCAATAGTAGCGGGGTCAATGTGAACCCGACCCAAAGCCGTGCGAATGGCATGTGCGCCCAGTTCAGTTGCCGGCACATCTTTCAGGGCACCGCCAAATGGCACAAATGGAGTACGCGCTAAACTTACCACAACACTTTCCGGCATTGTCTGTCATCTGCCTTTCGTCCGCGAGCCTTCGCCTGCGGAACACTATTTAACCCAGGAAAACCAGGCACGATAACCACCCTGTTCTCGACCATTTGCCTTCTTACATAAGACGAAGGCGGCGGCACAAGTACACGGCCCGTTTTCAACTGGCTCTGTTGTCATTATACTGCCGTCCCAAAGGAATACATCCTAAGGGAAATGAGGGAAGGAACGATGGGGTCAGGATTCGCGATAAATCCGCGCTCCCAATCGCTCCAATTTTTCTTCCAGTCCGTGATAACCCCGATCAATGTATTCTACCCCTTCAACGAGTGTCGTGCCTAAAGCCCCGAGTCCGGCTAATACCAGTGCTGCTCCCCCGCGAATGTCCTGAGCTTGAACCGGTGCTCCAGTTAACTCCAGAACCCCCCGAACAATCGCTGTTTCTCTTTCGAGATTAATATCTGCCCCCAATCGTACCAACTCGTGAGCGTAACCAAACCGGTTCTCAAACACCGTCTCCTGAACAACAGCTACCCCATCCGCCAAGCTGAGACAGCTCACCATCTGAGGATGGAGGTCAGTAGGAAACCCCGGATGTGGTAAGGTTTCAATGTCGACAGATTTCAACCGTTCCCCTACTCGAATTTGGATCCGGTCCATATCTTCATTAATACTGGCTCCTGCCTGTTCCAGCTTCAGCAATACGGTTCGAAGGTGTTCGGGTATCACGTTCACGACATTGACCACGCCTCCGGTTACCCCAGCTGCAATAAGATAAGTCCCCGCTTCCAGACGGTCAGGAATAATTTCGTGGCGTACTCCGTTCAAGACGTTCACACCCTCAATGCGAATGAGATTGGTTCCAGCTCCTCTGACTTTGGCTCCCATAGCGTTAAGGAAATTGGCCAAATCCACAACTTCCGGCTCCATGGCCGCATTTTCCAACGTGGTCGTACCGGAGGCCAGACTGGCCGCAATCATAAGATTAATAGTAGTCCCAAATGATGCACGCTCAACGTAAACACGGTTCCCGGTCAGACATTGTTCCACTTTTCCATGAATGGATCCATGTTCAAGCCACATTGTCGCCCCCAGCGCCTGAAATCCCTGGATATGAAAATTGACCGGCCTGGACCCGATTTGACACCCCCCGGGAAACGCGACATCCGCTTGCTTGAGACGGGCCAGCAACAATCCCACAACATAAGTCGAGCCTCTGAGCTTTTTGGCCAGGTCATAAGGAGCATGGTAATTGGAAAGATTGGCCGCATTGATTTGAAGATTTCGGTCGCCTATCCAGTTCACATCCGCTCCCAGCTCCCGCAAAATCTCGCACAAATCCAGAATATCGGTGTAACGGGGCACATTTTCCAACACCGACGTTCCTTCCGCTGCCAGTGCCGCGGCCGCGATAATCGGCAACGCGCTGTTCTTGGATCCTTCCACACTCACGTCCCCATGGAGGGGATAGCGTCCTTCAATCACCAGCCGTCCCACGTCAACCCGCCTTTCGTGCCCTCACTACAAACTATAATTCGGCGCCTCTTTGGTTATCTGAATATCATGAGGATGACTCTCCAGTAGTCCCGCATTGGTGATTCGAATAAATCGTCCCCTCTCCCGCAAATCGGCGAGGGTGGGGGTTCCACAATAACCCATCCCCGACCGTAGACCGCCCACTAACTGATAGACGGTATCGGCCACAGAACCGCGGTAAGGAACGCGGCCTTCAATACCTTCCGGTACGAGTTTCTCGACATCTTGCTCGTCCTGAAAGTAGCGGTCTTTCGAACCCTCTTTCATGGCCGACAAAGACCCCATGCCGCGGTAGACCTTAAATGACCGGCCTTTAAAGATTTCCATCTCTCCCGGGCTTTCTTCGGTTCCAGCAAATAGGGATCCAATCATCACCGAAGAAGCCCCGGCGGCCAGGGCTTTGGTAATGTCACCGGACCATCTCACTCCGCCGTCCGCAATCACCGGCACATCAAATTTCTTGGCAACTTGGTGAACAGACCAGACCGCCGTAATTTGCGGGACACCAATCCCGGCCACTACCCGGGTGGTGCAAATGGACCCCGGTCCCACTCCGACTTTCAGGGCGTCGGCACCAGCTGCAATCAAGGCCTCCGCCGCCTCCGGCGTCGCAATATTTCCGCCTACCACATCTACTGTCGGGAACAGTTCCTTGATCTGGCGCACGGTGTCGAGCACACCCTGAGAATGTCCGTGGGCCGTGTCGACTACAATGACGTCAACTCGGGAAGCGACTAAAGCCTCGACCCTTTCAATCGTGTCCGCCCCCACCGACACAGCCGCCGCCACTAATAAACGGCCATTGGGATCCTTGGCCGAGTTGGGAAATTTTTTAGCCTTCTCAATATCTTTAATGGTAATAAGTCCACGCAACCGTCCCATCTGGTCAACCAAAGGCAGTTTCTCGATGCGATGACGCCCCAAAATCGCCTTGGCTTCGTCTAGAGTCGTACCTTCCGGCGCGGTGACAAGGCCGTCTTTGGTCATCACCTCCTGAATCGGACGGTCGAAATCGGTTTCAAACCGCAAATCGCGGTTAGTGAGAATGCCCACCAAATAACCGCCATCCCGCACAATCGGCACTCCGGAAATACGATAGCGGCCCATCATTTCCAAGGCTTCCCGCACCATATTGTCCGGGCCCAAAAAAATCGGATCAATGATCACGCCATGCTCGGAACGTTTAACCTTGTCCACTTCTCCGGCCTGACGTTCGATGGACATATTTTTGTGGATCACCCCGATGCCGCCTTCCCTGGCCATCGCAATAGCCATCCGGCTCTGCGTTACGGTGTCCATCCCAGCGGACGCCAAAGGCGTATTGAGCCGGACATGGCGGGTAAAGCGGGTTGTCACATCCACGTCCTTTGGCAATACGTTAGAATGTCCCGGCAATAATAGGACATCATCAAAAGTTAAGGCCTCTGGCCCAAACTTCTCGTGAAACTCCACGGTTTATCTCTCCTTTGTTTCCTGTCCGCGATCGTTCGGAATTTCTAATCAGTCTATCACATCCCTTGGTCCAAAACACCTCGGGCTCCCAATTTCTTGGCCAGATCCCGGGCCACCAGATAAACATTGCCCGCGCCCATAGTAATAAACAAGTCACCCGCCTCTAAGATATTCACCACGTCTTCGGCAACCTTAAACATATCTTGGCGAAAGTGAACCACTTTTCCGCTCTTGGCAATATCCTCCGCCAACCGTTCCCCACTTACCCCGTCAAGGGGCAGTTCACCTGCCGGAGCATAAATGTCCGTGAGATATAACACATCCGTGTCGCCAAATGCTTCGACGAATTCATCCCATAGATTTTTCGTCCGAATGTACCGTTGGGGTTGAAAGAGCGCATAGACCCGGCCGTGCGCACGCTGTCTGCATGCACTAAGCGTGGAGCGAACTTCCGTCGGATGATGGGCATAATCATCCACTATCATGACGGGGTGGTCGAGAAGGACCTGAAAACGCCTGTGGGCGTTAATGAAACTTTCGAGACTGCGGGCTGATTGCTGCCACGAAACCCCGGCATGATGCGCCGCAGCCATAGCGCCGAGACTATTGACCACGTTATGAATACCGGGCACCGACAAGATGGCGTCGGCCACCGGATGCCCGTGCACTTGAACCTGAAAACGCGTCTGGTTTCCCATGAGCTCTATATGCTCGGCACGGACCATAGCCTCTTTGTGCAACCCGTAAGTCACCGACGGCACTTGGAGAACCCGTGCTAAATCCGCAAGATGCAGATTGTCAATCCCCATAACCGCCAGACCGTCATCCGGAACACGCTCCAAGTATGTTCGGAATGATCCAATTAAGGCGGAAAATTGCCCGCGATAGTGATCGAGATGCTCCGCCTCGATATTCGTCGCTACCGCGATCCAGGGATCATACCGTAGAAATGTTCCGTCACTTTCATCAGCTTCGGCTACCGCATAACTCCCCTGTCCAATCCGCACATTTCCTTCAAATTGAGGCACTTCACCGCCCACCAGCACGGTGGGGTCCAAACCGGCATCTTGCAACATGGTTCCAATCATGGTCGTGGTTGTCGTCTTGCCATGAGTTCCGCTGATCGTAATAGCCTTGTGCCCCGCCAAGGACTGCGCCAAAATTTCGGAGCGGTGAAACAAGGGAATGCTCTGGTCCTTGGCAGCTTGCCTTTCCGGGTTGTCTTCGCGCACATCTGTATTGTAAACAACCCAATCGGCTCCCTGCACATTTTCCGGCTTGTGCATAAATTCAATCCTTATGCCATAAGCTTGAAGACGTTCGGTTCGGCTGGAAGGATTCACGTCGGAGCCGGTTACCCGGTATCCCTGCCGATGGAGTAACAACGCCAGACCGCTCATACTGTATCCGCCGATCCCAATGAAGTGTACGTGCTTCACAATGAATCCCTCCATGCCTTTTGGGGTATGATTTACCAACCTTCAGGTATTCATGCCTTCCCTGCCGCATGCATCCTACCGGAAATGCCAGCCTTGCTGAACCCATAGATCCCGGTAATGGCTGGCCGCACGGGAAATTGCCGCCACTTCCTCCGACCTGACAGGCCTGATGACACGGCAAGGACGTCCCATTGCCAGCATCCCTTCCGGGATTTCCATTCCCTCGGGTACCAGTGACCCGGCGGCAATTAATACGTTCCGGCTAATTTTGGCTCCATTCATCAGCACACTTCCCATACCAATCAAAACCTCATCCGCGATTTGGGCTCCATGAATCACCGCATTGTGCCCAATAGTAACATTTTCCCCGATCAAACAAGGAAACCCGGGATCGGCATGGATGGTGACATTGTCTTGAACATTACTGCCGCTTCCGATCCGGATCATCTCTGTGTCCGCGCGAATAACGGCATTAAACCATACCGACACATAATCTCCCATGCTCACCTGACCGATGATATAGGATCCCGGAGCGATGAAAATCGGATTTCCCACCTGCGGATAAAAATCGCCAAATTTTAATAGCATATCTGCTTACCAACCTCTTCCCGGTCCCTGGACCAAACGCGACCACGGTCCTTCCCCGATCCTCACGACAAGGGTAGCGTAGCCAAAGGTCCTTCAAAAATGTTTAAAGTATTTCCTTCCCGCAGTCGATAATAGCCAAGTGCCGCCACCATGGCTGCGTTATCGGTGCAATATTCGATTCTGGGGATATGGATGCTTATGTTCCGTTCCTCTCCAAGATGTCTAAGGGCATCACGCAATCCCTGGTTGGCGCTGACCCCGCCAGCAATGTAAATGTGCTGGACCCTATAGCGAGCCAGGGCCTTTTCGAGATTTCCGACCAAAGCTTTCACAACGGCTTGTTGTAAAGCATAGGCTACTTCCTCCGGCTGATCGGAATGATTCTGCCACAAACTTTTGGTAGCGGTCTTGACCCCTGAAAAACTAAAATCGAGAGTGTCCCCTAAATTTGCAACCGGCAACCGTAAAGATCTCTTTTGAGCCTGGCGAGCCAATCGTTCAATTTCCGGTCCCCCAGGATATCCCAATCCCAAAATTCTGCTCCCTTTGTCGAATGCCTCACCGGCCGCGTCGTCGCGAGTTTCTCCCAAAACATCCCAATCGAGATAGTCATTCCACAACAACAATGAAGTGTGGCCTCCTGACACCAACAGGCCCAAGGCTGGGAAATGAAGAGGTTCTTCCAGTGCATTCGCATACAGATGCGCCTGGAGATGGTGTACCCCGACCACCGGAATTTCCAGTGCCATGGCCAGGGTTTTGGCAAAAGTGACACCAATCAGCAGGGCTCCCAAAAGGCCCGGACCTTGCGTCACGGCAATACCGTCCACGTCATTCAGCGTCAAATTGGACAGATTCAATACCGAGTCCACCACCGGTAAAATAGCCATGGCGTGCTCTCTTGCCGCCACCTCCGGGACCACGCCGCCGTATTGGGCATGAATTTGAGCGGATGAGGATAAACTTGTAGCGATAAGGTGACGGCCATCTTCAACGATCGCTGCCGCTGTTTCATCGCATGATGATTCTATGCCTAGGATTTTCGTAGGATCTCGCCGCCCTTCACTTTCTTGTCCAGCCGGGTACCCGCAACCGTGTATATTTCCCGGGATACGCCCAATACTACATGCTATGTGACCCGTAGACTCGAAAAGAGGAGGCAAAAGGTGACGAAGACAACAGGACTGATCGCCTTTCTCTGGCTGCTCCTGGTCATGAGCAGCCCTTCTCTCCTCGCCTTGTCTGCCTCAACCTACCGCTACCTTACCCCCAGCCACCTCATAACCTTCATCGTAAGTGGTCTCACTTTTGTCATTCTCGGCAGGCAGCTCAAAAAACGGGGACATGCACCTTTTTGGCCAGGCACAATCATCGGTTCCGCCACAGCTATTTTGGGTTCCGCCGTCTACCAATACACGATTCGCTTACCCCACGCTCAGCACGCCCTATCGTTAAGCCTACATGGCGTACCGCCCCTCGCTGTCTCTGCTATGTTGCACATTCACCCGGTATCGGGCGCCCTGATTATCTCAGCATTTAGTGCCGGGTTTTATGGATTATGGGGCGGCTTTGCCACTTGGTGGGGTGCTCAAAGTGCCCCCTTTTCTCATACCCCCGGTCCGAAAGACAATGTTCAAACGAAATCGCGAACCTGAGGCAGCCTTCTCGCAAATTGCCGCCAACCTAAAGAACCGTTACAACGGATCTTTCCACATAATAAAGGCATCTTCCCGCGTGTCGGTATAATATCCCCGCCGAACGCCTAATTGCACAAATCCCAACTTATTGTACAGGTTTTGGGCAACAAGATTTCCTCGCCGCACCTCCAGCGTCATCCGGACGACCTTGGAATGTTTAGCCCGGGCCATGAGGCCTACCATGATTGCCTCCCCCAAATGATGACCGCGGTAGTCTGGGTGAACGGCAATGTTGGTCACATGCGCCTCATCCAAGATAATCCACATGCCGCCGTAAGCCACAACCTTGCCATGAAACTCCACAACAAGATAGGTTGCAAAGGTGTTCTCCAAAAGCTCCGTTTGAAAGGCATTGCGAGACCATGGCGTTGTAAAAGAGTGACTTTCAATACCCAAAACCGCATCCAAATCGGCCATGTACATGTCCCGGATAACAATATCCGGCGAAGAGTCTGCCAATTCAGGAACTCGGTCGTCATTGACTGCCATACCTATTGTCTTCCTTTCCCGTCAGGTCTTATTCGCCCTCGCGGCGTTGATATCGCGGGTGGGCGAATATATACGGGAGCCAGTGTCATCGGATCGTCCACCTGTCCCAATTGTAACCTGCTTTGACCCAGAAATGCCACTCGGCTACCCAATATCGGGCACGTCAAGGCGTGCGGTTTGACACTCACCCGTAACATCTCCGACGGTTCGGACGCCAAAGGGCCCAGCACAGCCACCGACTCCGTCAAAGGGAATCGGTCCGGCAAGGTCCCATTCACCGCCCATTCCGGAATGATAACTTCTGGCAGGGGATTGCGTCCAATAAAATATAATCCGGCATAAAAAGCTAGACCTCTCTTCTCACTGGAGACAAAAACCGTTCCCTGATACCCACTTACCGAATAAGCCCACGCCTGTAGCGACGACACACCCACTAACGGCAGTTTCCAGGCAAAGGCCAAGGCTTTTGCTGCACTGAGAGCGATGCGGACACCGGTGAACGACCCGGGTCCTAGACCCACGACGATACCATCCGGCCGACCAAATTCGCGCACCACCATCTCAACCCATGCCACCAGATGACTTCCCGCTGTGCGCGGATGTTTCCAGTATAGATCCGCAAGCACATCCTGATCAGCAATGCAACCTACGGACAACGTCGGTCCGGACGCATCCAATCCCAACACGCGCATCGTTAGTGCCCTATCTCCTTCTCTATCGTCTCTGAGCTGCCAAGCCACTTCTCCCACCTTCGGTAATACGCTTCTCCCTGGGCATCGAGACGAAAACATCGGCACCGCGAACCGCAGGATTCGCAGGTCAAATGAAAATGGTCCGGGTACCACGGAGCCAACATGTCACCCCATTCGGCCAAGACTAAGGTGCGGTCCTCACCGGCATAAGGCAAATCAAGTACAGACAGTTCGTCGGCGCTCTGAACCCGGTATAGATCAACATGATAAATGCGGACAGCATCACACTCATAAACGTGAACCAAGTCAAACGTGGGGGATTTTACGGCACCCCGATAGCCTAAACTTGCGGCGATGGCCTGGATTAAGGTGGTTTTGCCGCTGCCGAGGTCTCCGGAGAGCAGCACAACAGCCGAGGGCAGAATGAGGCGCGTCAGGATGTCGGCAATTTTCCGGGTTTCCGTCACACTATGACTCATCACGGTCCACGGCAAAGTGTTGGAATCCTTTTCGCTCATCGATCACCAGCTCCTCTCCGTTTTTCACTAAATGAATTCCCAGTGTGTCCGTCACCACGCCAATTTCCGTGACGGGCACTCCACAGACCAGGCACAGCCTTTCAACCTCCTGAACCCGGGACGGAGGTATCGCGGCCAGTAATTCGTAATCCTCGCCACCATACAAGGCAAAATCCAGAGCATCCTTGCCGTATTCATGCGCGACGGCCTTGGTGGCGTCATCTACCGGAATCTTCTCTGCGGCGATTTTCACGCCAATGCCCCCGAATCGGGTCATCGCGTTCAATTCGCTAATCAACCCATCCGATATGTCGGTCATGGCATGGGCCAAAGGACCAAGTTTTACGCCTGCCTCCACCCGCGCCATAGGAGCCAAATGGGCCTGAAGGACGCTGCGGTGATACAGAGAGGTGCTAGGCCACCTGACGTTGTGTGACAAGAGAATCAACCCCGCGTACGATGCCCCCAGACGTCCGGTGACGAAGAGCCTGTCACCAGGTTTCGCTCCTGTAAGAAGCACGGGGCCACGGCTTCCCGGATTCCCTAACACAACCACATCCAGCGTAAATTTATCCGGAGAAGACACGGTATCCCCGCCAATCAGGACCGCTCCGTGCCGGTCAAGAGCTTTAGACACGCCCCGGTACAGCTGCTCAATGGCCTCTACTTCAAAACAACCCGGGACGGCAATACTGGTTAAGATCGCTTTGGGAATGCCTCCCATGGCGGCAATATCGCTTATATTGGCAATCACCGCCTTTTCTCCAAGTTGTTCGGGAGTGATCCACTCCCACCGGAAATGTACATCTTCAACCAGCATGTCCTGGCTGATGAGCCACCCCGCCGATGAAGGGGGAAGATATGCCGCGTCGTCCCCGATGCCCACATATCCCATGGGAACAATGGCTTGTAAACGGTGAATGGCCGAGATAAGAGACCGCTCACCGACGTCTTTGACTTTGATCTTTGCACCCTGTTCAGGACGTCTTAGCTTTCTTATATCCAGAATATCCATATCTTCTCTTTTCTAAATTCTTCCCTTCTCTTCCCTATATGTGGGTGACAAGTTTACAATAACGTCAGTTTATGCAAGGAGGCGAAAACAATTTCCATCGATATTATACGTCACTCCAGTCAGTGGCGAGGACAACGATTTAGTTGGTTCGAATCCGGTCGGGGGTACCCTCTCGTCTTATTGCACGGAGGAGGCGGAACCGGTAAAGCTTTCCAGGCACAACTCCAATACTTTGCATCGTCATACCGGGTCATTGCCCCCGATATGCCTGGATTTGGCCAATCAGAATGGATCGCCGATATCCACAGTGTCGATCAAATACCGCACGCACTACGCGGCTGGTTTGAAGTTTTGGGAATCACCCGGTGTATCTTGGGAGGGAATTCCATGGGCGGACGGGTGGCGCTCTCCTTTTCCTCCCGATATCCGCAAACAGTTTCAAATCTGATTATTCTTGACAGCGTTGGGTTGACACTGTCGAATGTCCCGGTCGTAAATCCCTTGACTCTCCCTCCTAACCAGTTCATGTCCGGTTTGGTGTACCATCCCGATCATTACCGGGCACTCACTCCTTACCGAACACTTGACGATGCTCGGGAACTGAATCACGGACGGCAGATATTTGCCCGATATTTAGGATCCCAAGGCATTACCCCGGACCCGGAACTGGATCTGTCCCGAATAACCATGCCAACGTTGCTTATCTGGGGGCGAGAAGACCGCATCATTCCTCTGGCTTATGGAAAAGCTCTCGAAAAAGCCTTGCCCAACGCAGAACTGGTGGTCTTTGACGAAGTCGGTCACCTTCCCCACATCGAAGCCCCGCACTTGACTAATCAATCCATTCGCAGTTTCCTGGATCGGCACTCTCCATCCTAATTTGTGGCGTTCGCCTCCGTTCTCCACGGCGGAGACCAACGCCACTTTCGCCATGGCACAACCCAGCCAGGCGTCTGCGAACTTCCGTGACAGAATTACGGTGCTGACGAGAACCCAGTTTTAAACTCAAAAACTTCCGTGCCAGTGGCCGAATCGGAAATCCGTATGGACCTGCGGTCCGGCCTGAGGCAACCCCAAAATTGCACAAATGGCGGGAGTAACCGAAGCTGTTCCAGGTGCTTTCGCCGGCCCGCAGGCAATTGTCGTCATGTTTTTTCGAAAAATTGTAGGCCAGGCATCGCACCCGGGCTCGTTACTCCAAAGCCCTCGACCAGAAACCTTACACAGTTTGGCCAACCCATGCCTCGTCTGGTCCATCGCCATCCAGCCCATTGGGTGTTTTCGGCAGTGGAAGCGGATTCCGCTACCGGGTTTTGCGATCCTTTATTCCCGGCGGAGTATCGTGAGAGCATCCAGTCGAAGCGCGGGTGTGATTGTCCCTTCGGCTGCGCCCGAATAATTACCGGGATCGCTTTTCGGTTCAAAGCATCAAATCTTTTGTTTGTGACCAACTCCTTTCCCCGTAAGAGACGGGTGACGTATTCTGCAAAAAGTCCCGCCTCGCCAACGTTCGATCAGGTGGTGACATGTCTTTCTCATGGCTTGCAATGGCCCTATTTGGTGTGTAACGGGAGCACCACAGAACACGGAATCGAAGTGGTTCCCCATGATATGCACCAATCGAGAAAAGCCCCTCGCTCCCTAAGACCCCTCAGTTCTCCCCGGTTTTCTGCGTTGTCCAGGCTGGTCAACCAATAGGGCTTGACGCAACCCACGCGCTCCAGCATCTGTCCTCGCTCCCTTCGCACAACGGAGATTTCTCGGGATTGCGAAGGGTGAGTGCCCTACGAAACGGCTTCACGCTGCGTCCTTCCTCACTGATCAACGAAGCATGAAAGCGTTACAGCCATATTAACCGTTGTCCGAAGTAAGGAAATCCACTTGTGCCGAGTCTTGTTTCTTCAACAACCAATAGGCCTTATTCACTAATGCCTCATCACCGCTGACTGTCACCAAATAGTCTCCTTGTTCGATTGAACGCTGATACCAAATGGCCTTTTCGTGTTTCATGCCCCATCCGACCAAGATACCGGCAAGACCACCAAAAACCGCCCCTTCGACGGCAGTGGTCAGCGCATAAGCCAAGGGCCCAAAGAGAACTAACGGACCCGCAGTGGGACTAAATAAAATCGTGAAGCCCATGAGCAACCCCAAAACACCGCCCCACAAGGCTCCGAACTTGCTTCCCTGTTTTGCCACACCGCTAATCGTGGTATACCCCAAAGGTCTTTCTTTAATCGAGAAATTTTTCCCCACGAGTGAAATGTTCTCAACCGGAATGTCATTGTCTATGAGGCCACGAACCGCCTCTTCCGCTTGGACGTATGTTTTGAAGGTTGCGGCAACGTGTGCCTGGTGACGGTCATGCAATTCCGCCGCCACTGCTCTTCACCCCTTTCCGACGCTGATCCGCGCACCATTATTTGGTGTCGCGGCCGTGATGATCAACATAATGCGCCAAAGCGCGATAAGCGTAAGACTGCGACCCCCCGGTCGCACTTATGACTCGCAAAACACGTCCCCAGGGCGCGTCTGTTTAGCACGATCAATGCCTATCTCATCCAAATAACGTCCAAGTTCCATCAAGTCATGACACATGAGCTGGCGAGACGCCCGACGATAGATCAGATAGGCTGGATGAAATAGAGGAAACAGAGCTGGTCCGCCGCTGATGTCCAGAAGTCGGCCGCGCTTTTCGGTAAAATCCTGCCGTCCGCTTACGGATTCGTAGGCGATGCGTCCCAGCGTCACGACAACCTTGGGGTCTACAGTTTCCATATCTTGCAGTAACCAGGGACGACACGCCTCAATCTCCCCCATTCGGGGAGTACGATTTTTACGCCCGTTCAGAGGTCGGCATCGAATGGCATTGTTAAGCCATATTGTTTCCCGGGAAAGTCCCAGATAGGATAATAGCGCCTCAAAGATCTTTCCGGCCTGCCCTTGAAACCCAATCCCTTTGAGATCTTCTGCCTTTCCTGGCGCTTCTCCTGTAAACATCACCGCTGCCCGAGGATTGCCCGATCCGTTAACGATTCGGGTTCTCGCCTTCCATAACCCGCAGCGCCGACAGTCTTCCAGCTCTAAGACCGCGAGGTCATGCATGTCGGACAAATCCCTTCCCATATCACGGTTTGTTGGTTTATTTTCCACTTCCCGCCTCCTACTGGTATCTCCCGTGGTCCTGGAGTACCTAAAGCAGGCAAATCATCGGGAAAGTCTTCCAGTCTGTGGCATACTTGGCACAATAAGTGATCATGTTGTTCCAGGCGGAAATCGTAACGCCTTTTCCCATTGACTGTAACCACATGCACGAGCCCTTCCTGCACCAACCGTTCCACCGTATTGTAGACCGTCGCGACGCTCATGGCTGGGTACACGCCCCGAAGGCTTTCATAAATCTCATCCGCTGCCGGATGGTCCAAAACGGCAATGCTTTCATACACTGCGAGACGCTGAGGAGTAATGCGGATTCCCGACGACCGCAAGATATCCAGGGTACGGGTGGCCGATCTCATGCCCATCACCGGTCTTGAATGAGATCCGCCAACAGCGAAGCCTTGGTGGGTTGAGACAACTTCACCTGATACTCATATTGGGGATGATGAATGGCAAGGGCAATCTCGGGAGATTCCGCCAACTCCTGAACTTGATCGTGAGTAAAACCAAAAGTGAGATAGTGAACTGAACTGGTTTTCTCTTCCGTTGACCGTCCGGCTTCCGCTTGGGCATGAATGCGAAGATTCTGCCCCTCCAAGTAAACATGCTCTTCGACTCCGGACAACTGCCGAAGAATTTCCGGCATGTTATCACCCGTATTGAGAGCAATCAAGAGCGTCGCCCCAATAGCGTGGCCAACCGGCAACAAATCGTTGTAAACGTCCAATTCCTGCTGAATCAGCTCAGGTTGGGTAATGTGTTCAATTCGACACATTTCCTGCACCTGAAATTTCATCGTGTCGCGGTTCTCAAATACCACGGAGACCCTTGGCCCCACATCAACCCGACGAATTTTTTTGACATCTATGACCCGGCGGCGAAAAGGATCCCGGGTCTTCACATAATCTTCAATCGGCATAATATCCGCTAAAGTCAATGGTTTCATCACTTTCCCTCACTTTCTAAACCATAAGCGGCACTTAGGATTTCCACCGGATGTTTGGGAGCCGAATCGGTTACGGTTTCAATTTGTAATCCGGCCAAAGCACAATCGGAACACGCCTGGGTATCATGGGCCTGACGGAAGGATTCAGTCAATTTGGCCGCAACTTTCTGCGATTCATCGTAAAACTCGGCTTTAAGTCCCCATGTTCCGTCAATGCCCGCACAACGGTCGACAACATTGACGGTTGTCCCCTCGATATAGGTCAAAAGGTCTTTGGCCGAACGCCTCAACCCCTGGGCTTTGCTATGACATGACAAGTGATAGGTCACAGTGCCCACCGAATTTTGGAGGAAGTCTTTTTTCAGTTCCTTGCGACGGGCCATTTGGGCAAAATACTCGGTCACGTCAAGCGTCGCCTCACTAACCTTTTTGGCATCATCCGTTCCTACTAACAGAGGATACTCTTCTTTCAAAACATATGCACAAGTGGGCTGCAACGCCAAAATCTTCTTACCCGCCTTGGCATAGGGCGCCAAAATCGCAACATTTTGCTGCGCACGTTCCCTGGCACCCGGAATGTCTCCACCGTCCAAAGCAGGCATGCCGCAGCACCGCTGATTGGCAGGGACATCCGCATGGATGTCGTGATGAGTCAACACGTTCATAGTAGCCTGGCCGATTCCGGGATGATGATATTCCACCGTACAAGTGGTAAAAAGAGCCACATCTGCTTCGCCTATCGATTTTTTCCGATTGAGAGCCCATTTGGAAAAACGTGTCACGGCAAATTTGGGTAGATGCCTCCGGTGATCAATTCCCGTCATTTTTTCCATGATCCGCCGCATCGCGGGGCTGCGGTTACTCCAGTTGGATAAGCCAGGCAGACGGGTGCCCATTTGGCCAATCCGCTCGGGGTCGCCCAAAAACCGGTCAACGGAAGCCAATCCCTTCTTCTTCGTGCGTACGGCCTTCGAGCGCAACATTAACCTAGGAAAATCCAAATCGAACCGGTGAGGAGGAGTGTATGGACATTTGATGTAACATAACTTGCACTGGTAGCACAAATCCGCTGGCCGGGACAACTCTTCGTCGGTTAATAGGTCCACTGAATCGTCATGGCCCTCAACCGATTTGAAAAGATCCGGAAAAGATGGGCACAGACTGTAACAGAGCCGACAACCGTTGCAAATGTCAAAGGCTTTTTTCATGTCAGCGGCCAAGGCACTTTCGTCCCAGTACGTTTCCGTATTTGGATTATATTCCATAAAACATCCCCCCTCACGCCATATTGGAGGGGGCTGGCGCCCCCTCATTACTCATTTCGTTACTCCTCAAGGGCCGCTAATCCCTTGGTAAAGCGCCCGGCGTGACTCTTTTCAGCCCGCGCCAAAGTTTCAAACCACTCCGCGATTTCATCGAATCCTTCTTCCCGGGCATCTTTGGCAAAGCCCGGATACATTTGGGTATATTCGTATGTTTCTCCTTCGATGGCGCTCTTCAAATTGTCTTCGGTACTGCCCACGGGCACACCCGTCACTGGATCACCAACTTCTTCCAGAAATTCAAAGTGACCGAAAGCATGCCCCGTTTCTCCTTCTGCCACGTCACGAAACAATCCTGCCACTTCAGGACGTCCTTCAATATCGGCCTTTTGAGCAAAAAATAGATAACGGCGGTTCGCCTGTGATTCACCAGCGAATGCTTCTTTGAGATTCGTATGAGTCTTGCTGTTCGCTAAGGCTGGCATGATAATCCCCCTCATTGTATTTTTGGTAATAATCATTACCTAGTAATTATTCTAAGATACGATCTAAAATAATACAATACCTTGTTTTCACTAACCAGGAACTCCTCCCGCTCGCTTTTGTAATTCTTGTGCCTACCACACCCTGGCAGGTTGAAAGGCAGCAGTTCGGATCAGGACAAAGAAGCAGCTTGGACCGGATCCAAGAACGGGGCCACACAACTTTGGACCGCTAAATAAGCTAATCTCACTTAGGGCGGGTGAATCCTTTCCCTGACCGGTACCATCCTTCGAGGGACTCGCAGAGGCGTGGTATTCACCTTGCGCTTTTCGTTCCGTTACAACTTAAGACTGTGGCATTCCCGTACCAACCATCTTAGTTGTCACAAGAGGCCAATATCGGCTATTGATTAAAACTGTGATCAAAAAGTGGCTTGATATCGGCAATACGAAAAGCACGTCCAACGGGACTACGCCCACTAAACAAGTCATCACGGCAGGCCATGATGATTATTGAGGGCCTCAAAATCCAAAATAAGCCAAAGCACCCCAAGGGCGAGCGCGATGCCAACGGACGATTTCTTCCGAACGGAAGACGGGCCAAGCACGGGCTCAATCGGGCCGTCCTGGTAAATTGGTCACCACCATCCTGCCCGCCCAAAGTTCCCAGAAATGTGCCCAAGTGCTCAGGTATCAGCGGAACAATCGGTTCAATCGGCTAAGTGCCATGCGAGGTTGGAATTTCCGGCTTTTTCGCCGAAGCCATCCTCTGCGGCCATCGAAACTCAGGTTGGAATGGCTACTTCTCCGCAACGGCTTTGCATGCCTCACGAGTTGGAAACTCAATCGGAGTGCTCCGTGATGGAGCACCTGCGAATCATGGATCACAGCGATGGGTTGAGGGCCGGTGCCAGTGCACAAACGCCCCCATTACCGCAATAAGGAATACGGTTCCGAACATGGCTAAAACCCCTTAATCATCTTGAAATTGCCCATCGAAACACCACGCACCGAGATGGTTTGAGGACAAACGGCTACGTATCCCTTGTGTTCAAAAAATGGTTTGGCCGTAATACTGACATCCGTGCTTATCTGTTTCACGCCACGGCCAAGTGCTTCTGGTTCAACACGGCGCAATAGGCCAGAAGCAATACCTTGTCCTTGAAAATCTTTGTGCACGAATAGGTGATCAAGATATCCATTCCCGGTAATGTCTGCAAAGCCAATAACGGTGTCACCCACGACGGCAACATAGGAAATATTCTGCGACAAAGATGCCCTAAGGCGCTGAATCTTTTCCTCGCGCTCGTCTGCCGACAATTTTGGAGCCCAAGCAGCCAACTGCTCCGCCGTGTAATCGTGCGCATTGATCGCGTGTACGGTGTCGTAAAAAAGCGTCGCAATCTGATCGACGTCTGTGAGCTGAAATTCACGCACAGAAAACAACGTTCCCATGCCCCTGTACTGATCCCCCCACTATACACGTCAAGTTACCGGCGTTAACCCCTGATCTGAGCGTGATGCTGACTATTAAACCCCCAACTCAGGCAGCTGGGTCAACCACGGGTTGCACAAAACACACCGAATCACTCACAACGAGACATAAAATATCCAACCAGAGATTGCAAATAGCCGTCCATCACGCCCAGTTTGTCTGTCAACGCTGTGCTCACACAACCCTCTTAGCGCGTAAAGGTGGCCCCGATCCTCGCATCGCCACCTTCAAGATACCGAAGAAGGCTGCACTCCCCCTTCGAGTCTTCCTTTGTGCAAATGGAAAATCGCCTTAAGACGGCCCACTTCAAGCCGCCGGTGATTCAAAATCACTGGGCTAATGAGTGGTTCCAGTGCCATCCGTTCGCCGGAAGAAAGAATACCCATTTCTTCCAGAACACGACCAAGTGTGGGGGCTATCGTACGGGCGGAGCCATCATCCATCTTGATCGCTATCCCCAGCCCCTTTTCGGGAATACCGACGCAAAAGACGGCTTCTGCACCACCTTTGGCAATAAATCGGTTTTGAGTCGCCTCAGCCAGGGTGACTTCCAGTCTGCCTTCCCCACTGACCAAATACGGGTGAATCCGCATGGCCTCGGCAATCACTGCCGCCCCTGCCTGAATTTCCTCCGGCAGTCCCCGGGGATCCACCAGGCGTGCGTAGGCCAGAGCCATTCTAGCCAAGGGCAGATAAAATGTCGGAACACTGCATCCGTCGGTAGCTGTGAGCAGGTCCGACTCATTCACATCGGTCATCAGGGCGATCATTCGACGAATGCGCTGCTGGACCGGGTGATTGGGTTTTTCGTATCCGGCTAAGGGGGCCTTCAGCATACGAGCCATGGTCAGCATCCCCGTATGTTTTCCGCTGCAGTTGTTATGCAAAGCCGTCGGACTTTCACCCGATTCCTGTAAAAGTCGTGCCGATGGCTGGTGACTGGGAAGATGTACTCCGCAGGCCAGATCCTCTGGAGTGGCGCCTATTCGCTCCAACAAGGAAACCACTTGCCGAACATGGCGAGGTTCTCCTCCGTGAGAGGCGCAAATAATAGCCACATCTTCTCCCGAAAACTGGTATCGGTCCATTGCACCCGATAAAATCACGGGTAAAGCCTGAAAAGGTTTGGCGCTGGACCGCCAAAAAGTTGAGCGCTCCGGATCGCCCAGCCAATACCGGATGTGTCCCAAGCTGTCCACGACGGCAATATCGGCAAATGCCCCACTCTCTACCATTGTACCTCGTATAATATCTACTGCTCTTTCCGCCATGCTCGACTACTTGCCTCCCGATATTGTCGTGCGGCCTGCACGAACGAAATAAATAACTGCAAAGCTTCCGGACGGGAATCTACCAGATCTTCAGGATGCCACTGCACCCCAATGGCAAACGGATAATCCGGACGTTCCATTCCTTCTATCAGCCCGTCCTCGGCGTATGCCGTGACAACCCAACCGTCGGGCACGGTGTTCACGGCTTGATGATGAAACGAATTGACCCAAACTTCTTGGGTTCCCAAAATGGTCCCCAAATGGCTGGATTCTTCCACACGCACCGGGTGCGTAACCTGAGACCGGGCCTCATCCTGATAGTGGTGCAATTCTGACGACGGATATCTGGAAGGAATGTCCTGGATTAATGATCCCTCCCCTGCAACTGCTAAGGCCTGGATCCCTCGACAAATGCCAAAAATGGGCAGAGACAAGGCATAAGCGGTTTCAGTCAGCAAGAGTTCCGTGCTGTCACGATCCGGTGACACACCGTCCCACTTTGTTCCGGCGTCACTCGCTCCGTAACGAGCCGGATCAAAATCTCCTCCACCGGTCAACAGGAGTCCATGGCAGGACTTCAAAGTTTCAGCGCTCTCGTTGATATTCGCCAGCATCACCGGAACCCCTCCGGCACGTTGAATGGCATGGAGATAAGTTGAACGCACAAAATCGCGGGGTACACCATCGGATCCAGTCTCACGCGAGACGGAAATCCCAATTAGAGGTCTCATTGCCTCGGACGCTGTCACTATTGCCGCCTCTTTCCACGAATTATTATAAGGTTTCCATCGATGATTGCTATGATAGGATGGACCGAGTCAAAAGAAAAGTGAGCCCTCAAACGGACTCACCACAATTCCTCACAAATCAGTCAAACCGAGACTAATCACGATGGCTTGATTGACTCTGTTCATCGCTTCAGGACTTAAATGAGCGATACGCTCTTTCAGTCGCCGTTTGTCGATTGTGCGGATTTGTTCCAGTAAAATCACCGAATCCCGGTCGAGATTGGACTCCTCAGCTCTCAGTTCCACGTGAATCGGCAACCGCGTCTTGAATATTTGTGAGGTCACCGCACAAATAATTGTTGTCGGACTGTAGCGGTTGCCAATATCATTTTGCAAAATCAGGACGGGACGTATCCCGCCTTGCTCCGAACCCACCACAGGCGAAAGATCCGCAAAAAAAATGTCGCCACGCTTCACTGCAAGATCTGAGGTCGCCACCTTTTACTCCCTGAAATATCCGGCATATTCCCAGTGTTCTTCGGCGAGGGCGGCGTTGAGCGAACCAAGTTCCTGATATCCTTGAATCAGTTCCTGCCGGAGTTGTTGCTTTCGCTGTTCTGCAAGATAAAACTCGACGCTTTCGCGAATCACTTCGCTTCGATGACGGCCTTCTCCATCCGCCATCTTATCCAGTGCATCTACCAAACGATGAGGTAAACGCACTATTACGCGACGGTTTTCTTCCAAACTGCCCACCTCTTTCCGTCTTCCAGGTCAATTATAGACTTCACAAAATTTTACTGTCAATTACCATATACGCGAGGAATTCTTGGCGACAAGCCGGTTACGATCTCATAACCAATGGTACCCAGCAAACCAGCCAATTGGTCCGCTGAAATTGATTGTTCCTCCTGTTCTCCAATGAGTACGACCTTGTCGCCGACCCTCAGCTCATCCTCCAGTCCCACGCCCACGCTCAGTTGGTCCATGGAAATACGGCCGATCACGGGGTAGGACCGGCCACGGATTAAAACGCTGGCCCGGTTCGACAGTCCACGCCGGTAGCCATCGGCGTACCCTATAGGCACCGTGGCAATTTTCATAGGCTCGGGAGTTACATAGGTACTGCCATATCCCACAGGAAACCCTTTCCCCACTTCTTTGACAAATACCACTTCAGAATTCAGTTCCAAAACCGGTTTTAAGGGAGACGGCATGCCTTCATAAGCTTCCAGTCCATACATGGCAATGCCAACCCGCACGAGGTTAAAATGTGTTCCGGGTAAGCGGAGAGTGGCGGCCGAATTGGCTGCGTGCACCCAAGGAGGATCCATTCCGCCTCTCCGGCACTTTTCGATCACGTCCAAAAATCGCGATACCTGCCTTGTTGTTCCTCGGTGATCTCGGGCGTCCGCGTTAGCAAAATGAGTCATCAGCCCCTGAAACATTATCTCTGGATGTCGCAGGCGTTCAAGCCAATGCTCATCAAAGTCCTCCGCCTTCAAGCCGATACGGCCCATTCCGGTGTCAATCTTGATGTGCATTCTCACCGGCTTTCCGCTCTTTTTCCCCGCCATCACAGCCTGGTCGAATGTTCGGGCATCAAACACCACCATATCCAAGTCGGATTGTACCGCATCATCTATTTGACGAAGGGGAATTTGTCCCAGAACCAGGATCGGTGCCCGAATTCCCCGATCCCTCAGGGCAATTCCTTCTTCCACCAACGCGACTCCCAGAGACTGTGCACCCGCTTCCAGTGCAGTTCGAGCCACCGGTTCCGCCCCATGCCCGTAGCCATCGGCCTTGACCACCGCCATCAAGGAAACGCGGGGATTCAATTGAGATTTAATCCACTGTACATTGTCACGCAATCGATCTAAATGAACCGTCGCAACTGTCGGCCTCATTAAACTGTGCCTGCCTCTCCTTGTTCCCTTCTTGCACACGGCAGAGGATTTCAACTTTTACAGGCTTTCCGGCAAAGATGGAGGTGCTTCACCCTGCCGCAGACTCTCCCACGCCTTGCCTACAGCCGCTATAATATCCGTAGCAATGACCCCGCGCCCCTGATCGCGTTCGGCGTGAATACCCGCCCATCCGTGCAAATAGGTGGCCAGGGCAACGCGTTCGCCATACATGTCAGCAGGCGATCCTGCCAGCAAGGCAGCGACAATCCCGGATAGTACATCACCGGAACCGGCAGTCGCCAAAGCCGGGGTATTGGCAGTATTCACAAAAAATCCTGCTCCGCCCGTTAATGAAAAAGCTCCTTTGAGGACAACCGACACCTTAAAACGGTGGACAGCTTCTTTCAACGCCCGGTAACGAAACCTATCCACATCCTGCGCAGTCATCCCCAAAAGCCGCCCCATTTCCCCGCTATGTGGCGTGAGAACACTGCCGGAAGGGAGCGCCACGGAAGAGTCCTCGCTCAATAGACGAAGACCATCCGCATCAACCACCAAAGGTTTATTTAGAGCGGCAATATCGTGAAGAACGCGAGGATGAGCACGAGGTCCAAGGCCTGGCCCCACGATAATAATATCCGCCCGCTTCAATCTCTCCCGGTCCTCGGGGCTGAACACCCACGGCCCATTAGACCCTATCCCTCTAACCAAAAGCGGTGTGGGAGCCTGTACTCTATTCAAGATGTCCTCCGGGACAAACAGTTCGACCAACCCGGCTCCCGTCTTCAGCGCCGCGAGGCCAGCCAGAACCGGCGCTCCCGGCATAGACTCCGATCCTCCGAGCACCGCCACCGTTCCTCGCCGATATTTATGGGTATAGAAATCGGGAAGAGACACCCGCTGTTGAGCCCATAATGGATTCAACCAGTAACCGGACGAGGATCCCATGTCGGGCAATCCAATATCCAACACGACCAGTTGTCCACCATAACGGGCTCCTGGATAGCCGAAATGCCCCCATTTGGCTGCTCCAAACGTCAGCGTCTTGGTGGCATAGACGGGTTCCATACCATACTCCCCGCTGTCCGCGTCGATCCCGGACAAAATGTCCAGGGCGTAAACTGGAATCTTGCTCTTTGACAATTCTTTCGATAGACGGTTCAATTCGGCGCTCGCCACGGTCCCATGAAATCCTGTGCCAAATACGCCGTCGACAATCCAGTGGTAATTCCCTGGATTCACGGAAGCGTCAACAACCTGAACACCATAGGATCTGGCTGCCTGAAGCAGTTCTTCACTACGGGGAAATGACGGCTGACCCAAAGGCATCACCAAAGAGACATCCAGATACCGCGCCAGGTGCCGGGCCACAACGAGCGCGTCTCCTCCATTATGTCCTTTTCCTGCCAGGATCAGCCCTGGCCCGGATAATTCCGGCAGCAGATAATACGCCGCACGGGCTCCGGCCGTCTCCATCAGCCAAGATAGATCGATATGCAATTTCTGGGCGTGTTGGTCATGTGCACGCGATTCATCGACTGTCCAAACCGCACAATTTCCTCTCACATCACAAGACTCCCTTGCTCCAGCACGACCATCGCAATCGCGTAGTGCCGTTCGTGCGTAAAAGACATCCAAATTTTCAACCGATGCTGCCTAATCCATTCGCCCAGTGGCCCCTGAACACGCACCTCGGGTTCTTGATGAACCCGGCGAATGATTTCGATATCGGTCCACTGGCTGTGACGGATGCCGCCACACGCTTTAATCAAAGCTTCTTTGCCTGCAAACCGGGCAGCCCAGCGTCTAACGCTTTCAGGACCATTTCCGACGCTTTGAGCTTCTGCGGCGGTAAACAGCCGGGAAACGAAGCGGGGATTCCGTAACGCTTGGGCTATTCGGGCAATCTCCGTGGCATCGATCCCAATTCCGTAAATCATGGAACGGTTCTCCATTCTTTTCCCATCCAGAGCTGACATCTTCTGACCCGTCCATTATAGCCGAAAAATCCCGAACGGGAACAAGGCAGCCAATCGTGGTGTTCATGGGATTCATGAAAGCTCTCGGCCTTGGTCTTCTTCCTGCGGACGGCATAAAGCCCATTCTAAAACATCGGTCAACTCAAAATCGAATTGTTGCAGATAATAACGCGCCGTATCCACCAACGCCTGCGCCGGCATGAAACCCACCAGTTCCGTTCGAAATATGCTGACACCCCAGCGCCCTGCTTCCTCCCGCACCATTTCCAGAGCCCTGGGAAGGGGAGTTTTGGGATAGTCGACAAGGTTCATGGAAACCTGGACCTTCCCCTGACTCACGGTATTCATGGGCAATGCTTTGACCCCAATCAGCCCGCCCGTGGATCCGCGCACAGATTCCGCTACCTTCCCGGCCACATCCATGCTATCCGTATTCAATAAGACATTAAAGGCGATCAAAGGATTTCTGGCTCCCACCGCGACAGCTCCTGCGGTCGGATGGGGGTATGCCGGCCCAAAGTCCGGAGGATCATTCGCCATTTTGGATGACAATCCTTCAAATTGCCCCCGACGAACGTCCGCCAGGTTTTTATGGTACGACTTTGTGGCCGCCATTTCATATAAATAGACAGGCAGCTGAAGCTCTTTACCCATGCGGCGTCCAAGTTTCTCGGCTACTTGCACCGCATTCTCCATTGTCGCACCTACTAACGGCACGAATGGCATTACGTCGACGGCCCCCATGCGGGGATGCGTGCCCTGATGCACCCGCAAATCAATGTATTCCACAGCGGTCCGAGCCGCACGAAACATCGCCTCGGACAAGTCCTCAGCTTCTCCCACAGCCGTCATCACCGAACGGTTGTGATCGGCGTCCATAGCTATACCCAACACACGAACGCCTGGAATTTCAGCCGATCGTGCAATAGCCTCCACAACGTCGGGGCGGCGTCCTTCCGAAAAATTGGGAACGCATTCCAATATCATGATGGTTCCTCCCGTCTACAAGCTTCGACTCTTACCCAAGCGTCATAAAACGTAGAACCGCCGCCATAGTCCGATAATTCCTGGCTCGTTAACTGATTCACGTTGACACCGTCTTTATCGCGGTTCCACCTGACGGCGTAACTCAGAAGCAGTCCGGCCGATACCCGCTCGCTGGCCTGCACTATGAATCTGGCCGAACCTTGGGTATTGGAAAGAAGGACTTCGTCGCCGTCCTTAAGATGGAGCGAGCTCATATCCTGGACATGCATATAAACTGTGGGTTCCGCCTCGTGGGCAAGCAGACTTGTGATATTGCCGAAACTTGACTTGATGGTATTTTTTCTAGAGGGGGTCAGGAGTCGAAACCCAACCCCCTCCGAGTGAAAATTCACGGGATTTTCCTTCACTTTTTGACTGTCCGCAATGGGCAAAGGCTCAAGGCGCAAGGCGTGCAGAGGGATATTAAAGTCGATAAACGGGCGGAATTGTGGTGAAATGTTCACTTTTTGCACGGGATTGCGCTGAAGAGATTCCCAACTGATTCCCTCAAGCCAGGGGCTAGACGTCTGCAGAGCCTGGCGGACTAATGTTTCATCCGAGTCCTTGGCCCAGCCTTCTCCTCCATAGCCCACCGCCTTGGCAAGCCGGCGGAAGAACTCTGTGTTCGACACCGCTTCTCCCTGTGCCTCAACAGCCTTGTGATTCAATTGAATATAGCGGTGCCAGTAAGACAAGTGTAAATCGAGAATTTCTGGAAACATTGCCGCAGGAAGCACCCAATCCGCATAACGGGCCGTATCCGTCATCATTTGTTCGTGCACCACGGTCAACAAATCCTCCCGCGACAAGCCTTCAAGTACCGCCGATTGGTCAGGAGCCGTAGCCGCCGGATTAGCGTTATAGACGATTAATGCCTTGACGGGAGGATTCAAATCCGGAGACAAAGCCCGTCCCAATTGCAGCATATTGATCTCCCGAGGGGTTCCCTGCAGCAAATCAGGTCGTGTCAGAACTTTCCAGTTGATCGGAAAAGCGTCCCCGTTGCCAAGCAAATGTCCTCCTCCGGAATGACGATAAGACCCACTTAAAATGGACAATGCAGATATTGCCCAAATAGCCTGGGCCCCATAGCGATGCCGCTGCACACCGTATCCGGTGCGAATCAGCAAGGGAGGAACCCGAATCAGTTCATGGGCAAGATTTTCAATGACGGATTGGGTGAGTCCGGTGGCTTGCTCCGTTCGAGACAAGGTCCAAGGCTCCACGGCCTGACGGTATTGCTCCAAACCCGACCCGTAGTCCGCAACAAAATCGGCATCAAAGAGCGACTCTCTTAACCAATAACGGCCTATGCCCATAGCCAACATAGCGTCGGAACCGGGATTAACGGCGATATATGTCCCGTAACGTGCGGCAGTTTCGGTCTTTACCGGATCAATGACGATAACCTTGGCTCCCCCGGCAACTGCTTGGTCCAAAAGAGGAATCTCATGCAGGTTGGTAGCGACCGGATTCGAACCCCACAAGACAATCCGGCGAGTTTGAGGAATCATCTCCGGATCGGGGCCAATGCGAGAGCCATATACCCACTTAAGCGCAGCATCAGCCGATGCGCTGCAAATCGTTCTTGCCAATCGGCTGGCCCCAATCCTATGAAAAAACCGCCGGTCCATGGACGCCTCGCTCAAGACTCCCATATTTCCCGAATAACTATAGGGAAGAATGGCCTCTCCGCCGAATTTCCGCACAATTTGGCCGAGGCGGAATCCGATGTCGGCCATCGCCTCATCCCAACTGCTGCGAATAAAAAGTCCTGAACCTTTTGGACCCTGACGGCGCAGGGGGAAAAGAATACGGTCCTCATGGCTAAGGCGTTGCAGGTAGCGATTGACCTTTAAGCAAGCAAAGCCACGCGTTACAGGATGATTGTGATCGCCTTGAATTTTCACTACACGGTTCCCCGAAACCGTCAACTCCAAGCCACAGGTATCATAGCAATCATGAGGACAGACCCCATGCACTGGATAACTCTCCACGTTCTGATCCACCCTCTCGTTTCCTTCTGACCGGGTCCGTTAGAGATGCAGCGACGGCTTCCCCCCCGAAGTAATCACAAGCCGAGCCCACATGCCCGACACTTCGTGTTCCGGCACCAGGCTTGCCAGACGGTAATTCCCCACCCGCGAAGCCCGAAAGGAAAAGACCTGAGTGGCTTGAGGCGGCAAACCCGTACTCAGATCACGGGTTGACGCCCCTGGAAAGGCCGCCTTTCGGCTTCGGGCGGTTGATACAACGGCTAAGGAATTGGACAGACCCGAATCATTGACAAAGTGAATTGTCACCTTGTAGTTTTTCGGTACCGTCACTTGCATAGCCCCGTTCTGGGTTCCGTTGAAGTTAAACCCATGATTTTGGTAGCCGGCAATCACAGTTAGTTGAATGGAGTGCGCAGAACGATTCACACGCATCCAACGCTTTGTACTGTGGGACGGAGAAGGAACCACCATCGACGACACCTTTTGGGGCGGTGGACCGGCAAACAGTCCGCAACCCGACAACCCCATCCCTAAAAGGCCTAATATCAGCACATAACGAGATTTCATCGCCATCATGACCTTCTTTGTTTAAATATAGTGCCGTCTCTCCCTCTGAAATCATTCGCCACGGCGTTACAGCCTCACAAAAAATATTTCTGAGCTCATTAGCCTATTGTACATCACCGCCATGAGCTCTTTCCCCAACCCGCAAAATCCCTGTTGGACAAATTTTCTTTATAAAACCTCTTTACACACACGCGGAACTATGTTTATAATTTCACAAACACCCAATGAATGGGAAGAGTCAGGTGATTCTCCAGAAAGTCGGTAGGATGGAACCCGATGAGTTGCCTGAACCCGATTCCGCCCAGGAGGATGTCAGCGATGAGTTGGCCGCAGTGCTGCGTTATAGCCAAAGAGAGGGCAGAATGTAACATCTGTCAAATAGGGTGGCACCGCGGTGACTACCGTCCCTAATGGTTTAGGGGCGTTTTTTGTTTTGCGATTCACCGTTCCCTCTTCTCATAGCCAGCTAACCGCATCATGTTATCAGATACCGGACAAATCGGCCCACAACAATATTTCGAGGAGGAATTTTTTCATGTTATATCCGCCGCAAATCCTATTACCCGGCCCCACACCCGTGCCGCCCAGCGTAAATTTAGCCATGCAACAGGCCATGTCTGATCACCGGGGCAGTGTCTTCACAAAAGTCAAAGACCATGTGCTCGTTCAGCTGCAGGAACTCTTTGATGTTGGTTCGGACGGCAGAGTTGCCGTGATTCCCACCAGCGGGACGGGAGCTTTGGAAGCCGCCGCCCAAAACTTCTTTTTGCCGGGAGACAAGGTGATTGGAGTGAGCACCGGCACATTCGGCGAGCGCTTTGTGGACATCACCGAGAAAATGGGGGTTCAGGTGCGGCATATCCGCGTCGGTTACGGTAAGGCGTTCGACCCAGAGTATATTCTTGAGGTTTTGAAAGAAGAACCGAATGCTAAGGCCATCTTGGTAACTCATAACGAAACATCTACCGGCCTGTTGAATCCGGTTGTGCAACTCGCCAATGCACTCCAGTTTATAGCCGATCCTCCCTTGCTGATTGTTGACAGTATCTCAGGGGTCCCGTCAGTGCCCTTGAAAGTCGTAGGTAATCACGTTGATGTTATTATCGCCGCATCACAAAAAGGCTTTATGTGTCCCCCGGGTCTGGGTATTTTGGCTGTCTCGCAGCGTGCCCGCAATCAGGTCATCACAGACCGTCCCGGCCGTTTGTTCTTCAACTTGCAACCCTATTTCGACGGACAGTTTCCTTACACTCCTGCGGTTTCTCTGTGGTACGGACTGGAGGAGGCGTTACATTTACTGGCGGAGGAAGGTGAACAGCCCCGTCTAGCCCGTCACCAACTGCTGAGCCGAATGGCCCGTGCTTTTGGTGAGGCTTCAGGAATGACACCTCCAGTCGAAGAAGAGTTTGCCTCCCCTACGGTTACCGCTTTAGCGGCTCCGAAAACCATGAATCCTGTTGAATTTCGCAAACAAACCGCCCGGTTGGGGCTGCAAATCGCCGGAGCAATGGGCCCGTGGCACCATGATTACATTCGCATCGGCCATGTAGGGGCAATATTGCCCGAGCAACTGTTCGAGGGACTGGCCACATTGGCTCACTTGTTGCCTGCCGGTTTCGACGGACTCCAAGCCGCTTGGGTCACTTGGCACCAGGCCATCACAATTGACGAGGAGGTTCACAGTTGATGACACGCCCACGCATCCTTATCACCGAAACCTTGGGACAGGAAGGAATAGATATGTTGCGCGAGATTGCCGACGTCGATGCGTATGACCTTCTGCCAAAAGAACAGTTACCCGAAATTTTAGGAAACTATGACGCCGTAATTATCCGGAGTGCCCACCGACTTCCGCGCGAGGTTCTGGCGAATCGTCCCCAGTTGAAGGTTGTGGCCAGAGCAGGCTCGGGGGTCGACAACGTGGACCTCAAAGCCTGCACAGAATTTGGCATTGCCGTGGTCAACGCGCCCGGCGCCAATGCCATTGCCGCCGCCGAACAGGCCTTTGGGCACATGTTGACCATTCTGCGAAATATCCACTTAGGCGATGCACACGTTCGGGAGGGCGGTTGGAACCGCAAGAAATTCCTGGGAGGTGAACTCCACGAAAGAAAGCTGGGCATCATCGGATTTGGAAAAGTCGGGCGGGAAGCGGCCCGCATTGCCCATGGGTTTCGCATGACAGTTTATGCTTACGACCCGTTTGTGTCCGATGAAATTTTTCAGGCTCACAATGTCACCCGCATAGACTCGTTGGAAGACCTGATGCCCGTATCTGATGTGTTGACCTTGCACACCCCCAAGTCGGGGCCGCAGATCGATATGAACCTGCTTTCACGCCTGCCTCAGGGCGCCATTGTCGTCAATGTCGCCCGAGGAGGCATGATTGACGAGGAAGCTTTAGCTGAATTGCTGGATATGGGCCACTTGCTGGGAGTCGGGCTGGATGTCTTTAGTCAGGAACCCCCGCCCCGTGATTTTCCTCTCTTTAAACATCCGCGAGCCGTCCTGACTCCGCATTTAGGCGGAAGCACCCAGGAAGCCATGACGGGAGTGGCTGTCATGACTGCACAAGGTGTCATCGCCGCTCTTCAAGGCCAGACCCCGCCCAATATTGTTAATGTGCCGGTACCCCCTCTGAGTCCGGACGAATTCGGCATCCTTGACGAAGGGGCCCGGGTAGTGGGCCGGATCTTTGCCCAAATGAACAAGAAAATCACGGCCCCCCTGGTATTGACGCTGCAGGGTCCGATTGCCCAAAATGCCATCCCGTGGCTCAAGCAAACAGTCCTGGCAGCTGTGTTAAGCGAGCAGCTTGATGGACGCGTCAATGCCGTCAATGCTCCGATTAAAGCCGAAGAGCAAGGACTAAAACTGTTGGTCGAGGAACGCGACCCTAATAAACCTCCCGCTTTGGCTTTGCGTCTCGAAGGGCATGCAAAAACCACAACAGAAGTGGTACTAGACAACAGCACGCCGCGCATAAGGCACATCAGCGGTATCGCTATGGATCTGCCGTGGCCGAAAAATGCGCTCATGACCGTACACGGTGATGCACCCGGAGTAGTCGGAAAGGTCGGGACCTTGGTTGGCCAGTATAGTGTCAATATTGGCAATTTGCATCTGGCTCGCGACGAAATGACGCACAAGGCCCTGATGATTTTGTCTCTGGACCAGACCGCTCCTGAAGATCTTGTTCAAGATCTTAAAAAAATACCGGAAATTGATCAGGTTTTCGTCTTCTGAACCTTGCCTTTTACCGAAACACAGGGATGGTCCTTGACCCAAAACCGCCAGGGATAGAGTGCGGCTTCCCCCGCATAATTCACATTGATCCTCGGACCCGCTGCGATGTCTTGGGAAGGCAGCGGGTCCTGATCGTGATAAAGCAAAAGCCGGGAATCAAACAAGGCCAGTCCGTACTCGCTTTGACTAATCCCCAGTGCCTGGGCCAGTTTAGCCGGGCCGTTGGTGAGTCGGCATAAGTTCAGGGACGCCCCATCTATCTCGATGTGTCTCCGCTGAGCCATGAGTTCAATACCCTGGAGAGGTTCCAGGGCCCTGATGAGGATCGCCTCGGGACGTCCCGGAGGTCCACTGACGACGTTTAAGCAATAATGCATGCCGTAGACAAAGTAGACATAGGCATATCCGGGGGGACCATACATCACGCGAGTGCGTTCTGTAATTTTTCCCCCATAGCTATGGGCAGCTCTGTCTTCTGGCCCCTGATACATCTCGACCTCTACAATACGCCCAGCACACCATCCTAAGGGATGGTCATGCACAATTACCATTCCCAGCAAACTTCGGGCCAGATCCAAAGTGGGTTGGTCGAAGAACTCCTTATCCGCTAACCCCCTCCAACTATACTCCAAGACCGGCTCACTCCCTTCTACCTGCAACATTTCCCACATTAGAATAACGGAGCCGTGGGTCGCAGCGGAAGGACAAAGTCACTCTTATTCCGCGACTCCTCCTTCGTCACGACTCTCAGGCGGCATCAGCCCTCCCCTGAACGTCATGATGCCAAGCCATGGTATAATCGTAAAAGATTTCAAGGTGGTGATGAGCTGTGTCCAAAGTGGGCAGTGCGGTGTCTCCTTTGCATGGAGGACATTGCCCTCCATGGCTGTTTCAGAAAATGACGCACTTAAGCTCCGCGATTGTCGAGGCGATTATTGTAGAATTTGGTCCAGACGAGATTTTGCGCCGCTTTTCGGATCCCGCATGGTTCCAGGCGTTTGGTTGTGTCATTGGCTTTGACTGGCACTCCTCAGGCCTCACCACAGTGGGATTAGGAGCATTAAAAGAAGGTCTGGCCCCAAAACAGAAGGAATTGGGACTCTTTATCGTCGGCGGCAAAGGCAAAGCATCCCGGCAGACTCCTCAAGAAATCGATGCTATAGGAGAATCGGCTGCACTACCCCAGGATATTGGCCAACTCAAAGACACGAGCCGTTTGGTGGCCAAAGTAGACAGCGCTCTGGTTCAGGACGGATATCAGCTCTATCATCATGTGATGATCTTCACCTCCCGTGGACACTGGGCCGTGGTTCAGCAGGGAATGAATGATCGCCAGGGCACGGCCAGGCGATATCACTGGCTTAGCGAAACAGTTAAAAGCTACGTCGTAGAGCCCCACCAGGGGATTATTGGACAAACGGCTTCCCATGTTCTTAACCTGACAGAAAAAAGTAATGTACCGCTCCATAAATCCTCGCTGGAACTAGCCACGCGACCCCAAGACGTTCTTTTGACCTTGCGCCGGCTGGAAGAGCACGACGGCGAAAAACAGCTGGTCATGCCGCATCACCATGACATACCACGCTCACGCTACATCAACAAGGCCCTGAATGAAATTTACCGGCAGAGTCCCGAGAACTACCAGGACCTGGTCATGACGCCTGGAGTAGGAGCCAGCACGGTACGCGCTTTGGCCATGGTGTCTGAAATCATTTACGGATCTCCGATCACATATCGCGATCCAGTGCGTTACAGCTTTGCTCACGGTGGTAAAGACGGTATTCCCTACCCGGTTAATCGAAAAGATTACACACGTTCCTTGCAAGTCCTGGAAGAGGCGTTGCGTAAAGCCCGCATCGATGACCGAACCAAAATGGAAAGCCTCAAACGACTAGCCGGCTTGGATGCAGGACACATACGTTAAGCAAGCCTTTCCCCACTGGCCCCATGAGATCCGTGTCTCTTTACGGTGAACGTTGATGGTATTACACTTAAAAGCAATAATATGAGTAAACAAGACAAAATGGGCGAAGGGGATTGATTATGTGGCCGAAATTACCGCAAGTTTTATCTTATCATCCGACTGTTCCCACCATCATCGGGGCCATTATTGTCAGCACGGTTGTGTTTGGATTTTTCGGGAAGTGGTTTCTGCACATTACTAAGCTGGATCAGGATGAGTAAAATTGTGAATAACCAGTGATTGCAGACCGAACGGGCCCGTAAAACGGGCCTTTTACGTTTTTCGTATGCCCGCGATATTGCGAATCTTTACAGTGGCCCATGCATTTTCCGATGATCCCGGAACCATTCGGGGTCTCCATTGCTTTATCTTGGCAAATTGGTCAAATCAGTGTATATTTTTCTGAACACCTATGCAATTCTCTCTTGGTGCCTATTTGTTTGTTGTTAAATTACTT
>PXYT01000020.1:55378-77312 GCA_003023725.1 Sulfobacillus benefaciens
TTACATCTCGTTCACGAAGTGACGTCTCCCCAGGCCTTTGAAGGATTGCGTCTTCATAGTCGCAGGGTGAGGCGTCCCGAGCGGACTTTTGCCGTCATGGACCACAATGTGCCCACGACGGATCGGAGTCTTCCCATCACTGATCCCATCGCCAAACGTCAAATGGATCTTTTGGAAGAAAACTGCCGACAATACAATATTCCTTTGTTCAACCTGCGCCATCCCGAGCAAGGCATTGTTCACATTATTGGCCCGGAACAAGGTTTGACCCAGCCCGGAATGACCATCGTGTGTGGAGACAGTCACACCTCAACGCACGGAGCCTTCGGAGCTTTGGCATTTGGTATCGGAACCAGTGAAGTGGAGCACGTTCTGGCAACCCAATGTCTGATCCAGTCCAAGCCTAAAACCATGGCCGTGCGATTCTCCGGCAGGCGGGCTTCGGGCGTCACACCCAAAGACATGATTTTAGCCCTTATTGGGCAAATTGGCACCTCCGGCGCCACAGGCTATGTTATTGAATACATGGGCGACGCTGTACGGGAATTAACCATGGACGAACGGATGACTTTGTGCAACATGTCCATTGAAGCCGGAGCCCGAGCCGGGATGATCTCGCCCGATGACACCACGGTGTCATATCTTCAAGGACGTCCCCACGTTCCTCGCGGCACCGCCTTTGAACAGGCAAAGGAACGGTGGCTCGGTTATGCGACGGATCCGGGAGCTCAATTTGACCGCGAAGTGGTAATAGATCTAGCCAATCTGGTCCCCCTGGTCACCTGGGGTACGAATCCGGGAATGGTTGCCCGAATTGATGAATCCGTTCCGGATCCAAATAGTTTCGATGATGAGGCCATGCGCGAGTCGGCACGATACGCGCTGGATTACATGGGATTGAAGCCTGGCACTCCCTTAACCGAGGTGGCCGTGGACAGGGTCTTCATTGGCTCATGCACAAATGGCCGATTGGAAGACCTCAAAAAAGCGGCCGATGTGGTCAAAGGAAAAAAAGTTCACAGCCGAGTTCGGGCCATGGTTGTCCCCGGTTCCGGCATTGTTAAACGGCAGGCAGAGGAACTGGGTCTGGATCAAATCTTTAAAGACGCCGGATTTGAATGGCGCGAGCCGGGTTGCAGTATGTGTTTGGGTATGAATCCCGATATTTTGGAACCGGGCGAACGATGTGCGTCGACATCGAACCGGAATTTTGAGGGTCGTCAAGGCAAAGGCGGCCGGACACATTTGGTTAGTCCGCAGATGGCGGCCGCAGCGGCTTTGCACGGACACTTCGTCGACGTTCGCACCCTGTTGCAATAAAAGCGGAAATAGACACCCAACAAAGGAGGCAGTAAGAAGACGATGACTCCGTTACGACAGCATCGAGGCTTGGCCGTTCCTCTAAATCGCGCCAATATTGACACCGATCAAATCATTCCCAAACAATTTCTCAAACGCGTGGAACGCTCCGGATTTGGGCAGTTTCTCTTCTTTGACTGGCGCTATGACCAGACCGGTGAGCCACGGTCCGACTTTATTCTCAACGCGCCGCGGTATCAAGGAGCCAGTATTCTTATCGCTGGACAGAATTTTGGCTGCGGGTCGTCGCGCGAGCATGCCCCATGGGCCCTCTCTGATTACGGGTTTCGCGTCATTGTGGCGTCCTCTTTCGCCGACATTTTTTACAACAATTGCTTTAAAAATGGCATGCTCCCGCTAAAATTACCGGAAGCGACAGTTCGTGCCTTGATGACGGCAGCCGAAGGCCCTGATCCTTTGTACCTTACGGTCGATGTCGAACACCTCAGTATCCATAGCGATGACGGACGTTATCACTACACATTTTCCCTGGATCCCTTTTTGCAAGACACTTTACTCCATGGGCTCGATGACATAGCTCGGACCTTGCAGTATGAAGACCGCATTTCCCAATATGAAGAGGCACACGGCTAATCAAAACGGCTTTGAGCTTCCCGGTTTCACGGTGTGACAAACAGCTCATGCGACCACACTCTTAGGAATGATTGGCAAAACGTCAGCCAAAGAAACCGGGAAGGATATCCTTGGCATCACAGCCCACCCACAAGCGGATATGGTACCCCGAGAACGTTCGCAACATTTTTGGCACGGAGGGAGTCATTGCTGATATTCTCAGCCCTCCGCACACCTTGCTCCCAAATGTGGCAAAGAACCAGCCGGGGGGAATCCTTCTCGGCTTATCTCCCACGCACACGGCAGGAACCCGTTTGTCCCGGCAGCCGCGTCATCTGTCGCTGGAACTACCAGCACCGGGTTGATGACAGAATTCACGCCCGTTGACGAGGGTCTCGGCCAATATATAAGGCCCCTAAAATCGCCAGAGAGCCGATTATAAAGGGCCACCCGACATGACTGGGAGTAAAGAGGATGGAAAGAACCACACCTAATACAGGCTGCAAATACAAAAACAGAGCCATTAATGCCACGGGAATCCTAGAGGCCGTATGCATCCACAAAAAGTAGGCCAGGGCAGTTCCCAGCAATGCCAGGTATGCGGTAGCCTCCAAGCTGGGCAACTTCCAAACGACTGGAATCCGGGCTCCCGTGACAAGCCAGATGGGCACCGTGCCGATGAATCCGGCCAGAAATGTGCCGGCCGTGGCTTCTCCCGGCCCGAGATACCGGCTCAAGGATGCAGAAGAAACATTGTACACAGCGAAACAGACAACAGCCAGGACCAAGAGACCGTCACCCAAGATATAGCCTTTGACCCCCGGCCGCGGAAACCCAGCGATCGCCCATGCCCCCGCGCTCGCTATAACCAAGGCCCAACGCCGGGCCACCGGTAAAGACTGTTTCAGCCACAGGCCAGCCATCACAGCCGTTACCAGCGGCTCCAACGCAATAGAAATTGCCGCCATTGCCGGGGTGGATGCCTTTAGTCCTTGGGTTTGGAGTACCAACGGCAGTGAAAATCCCACAACACCGAGGATCATGACGCGCCCGATCGCCGGTGCCGTCCAGGACCGGACACTACGCCATAAAAATGGCATCATCACGATGCTCCCAGTTCCAAGCCGAATCAGGGTTAGTAACGGCGCCGACAAGGAAATGAGTGCAAAGGCCGTGGCAGGATATGTTCCCGCCCAGATGAAATTCATAACCAGGAGCGATACCAAATCCCAGCTTCTCGCTTTGATCGTGTCCAACATCCTTTGTTTCCCAAAACTTTCGGGACAATGCCACTCAATTTTATTATAGTTTGTCCCGTCAATCACCCGATTGCCCCAAACACTGGCCGTTAGAAAAAGCCTCGTCCTTTTTAGGGGATCACCAGCCTAATTCCGGCAAAAGCCAGCACCAGCAGAACCAGAATTTGAAAACGCCTTGAGTCGATGCGAAAATGCAAAAAGTTTCCAGCCAAAAGCCCCAAAACAACCGCGGGCAGCAGCCACGCCGAAGTCACCACGGTTCGGGAACCGAGCAAGCCCATGAGAAAATACAACGTACCCCGAACCACCGCGTCCGTCACCGCGATAAACTGAAACGATGCTCGAAAAGCGCGCTTCTCCAAATGACGCATTTGAAAATAGGCCACAATGGACGGGCCGCCGCCTCCGTAGAGACTCCCAATGAGTCCACCCAGAAAACCTAATGGCGCGCCCCAGATCCGGGACACACGCGGCAAACGTTCCGGCTTAGTCAACATTGCATAACCGACATACAACAAAATGAAGACTCCTAAAAGGACGGTGACGCTTTGAGCGGGCAATGTTTTGAGTACCCATGCCCCCACAATTAGTCCGAGTATCGTAAAGGCCCATAACCAAGGTATTTCCTTCCACCGAATTTGCTTATAGTCATAAGAACCCAAGGCTAAAGAAGCCACCGCGTCCAACAGAAAAACAACAGGGACCACTTCCTTGATAGGCAGGAAAAATATCAATAAGGATACCGAAATCAATCCTGACCCAAATCCGAGCATGCCGCGGATGCCAAAAGCGGCAAATACTATCAACAGTGCCCACACATACCCTTCTATGGATAAATATCCCACGTGTATCCTTAAACCTCCTCATGCAGCCACGGCATGTACCCCCGCAATTTTACGTGAACAGCAAATGTCTGGCAATCATCTATTCGTCATTATATAACTAAAAGTTTACTTTCTTATAGAAAACGGTGATTAGCCAGAATAGAAACGAATGACTATAGTAGAAACGGACAAAGAAATGCCGACGGAGATGGTTTTCGATGCTTTGAGTGCGTTGAAACCGATGGCGAATACTTTTTGATGATCTGGTTATGCTCAAGAGTGGTAAAAGGAGATGGAAATAATGGCCACTGCGCGTGAATTACGCTCATTATGGCAACAGTTTTACGGACCGAATGCGGGCTACATTATGGAATTATATGAACAATACTTAGAAGACCCCAATTCGGTAGACGAGATTAGTCGGCGTTTGTTTCAGCAATGGGGTCCCCCTCCAGCCGATCTTAGTGCCGAAGACCAGGCACCCCGTCAGGAAACGAACACGGCCTCACTGGAGGTCATTCGTAGGGGCACAGAATTGGCCCGTAACATCCGGGAACACGGGCATCTTCAAGCGCATCTCAATCCCCTCGACGACAAGGTGCCGTCTTCTCCTCTGTTACGACTCGAAACCTATGGCCTAAGTGAACAACAACTACAACAGATTCCGGCACATTCATTATGGCCCGGATGCTCTCCAACCCTCAGAACGGGATGGGATGCCATTCAGGAACTTTATACTCTCTACACCGGGACCGTGGCTTTTGAATTCAGTCATGTTCACAACGTAGAGGAACGCCAGTGGCTAACGGATTATGTGGAATCTCACCGTGTCCTGCAGCCTCTTCCCTTGATCGATAAACGGACGGTGCTAAGACGGCTCATTGCGGTTGATCAGTTTGAAAAGTTTTTGCACCACACTTTTCCGGGCCAGAAGCGGTTTTCAATAGAAGGCACCGATGCGATGGTGCCAATGTTAGATCGCTTGATTCACCTCACCGCCACCACTACGCCTATCCGCAATGTTGTCATGGGAATGGCACACCGAGGACGGCTCAACGTCCTCGCCCATATTCTTGGAAAACCGTATGCGGACATTTTCTCCGAGTTTCACACCTCACCCAATAAGGAATTGGTGCCATCTGCAGGGTCCGCTGGCATCAATTATGGTTGGACAGGCGACGTCAAATATCATTTGGGCGCCCGGAAAATCATGCAAGAATCGAATTTGGTGGAAATGCGCCTGGCTCTCGCTAACAACCCCAGCCACCTGGAATTTGTCGACCCAGTGGTAGAAGGTATGGCACGGGCGATTCAGGACTCAAGGGAGCGTCCGGGGTCCCCGGTGCAGGACGTCGACCGGGCTTTAGCCATATTGATCCACGGCGATGCGTCCTTCCCAGGCGAAGGCATTGTATCCGAAACACTCAACCTTTCAAGGCTGGCTGCCTATAATACAGGAGGAACAATCCACATTATCGCCAATAACTACCTTGGGTTTACTGCGGAACCGGATCAAGGTCGTAGCACACTGTATGCGAGTGACTTGGCCAAAGGATTTGAAATTCCGATCGTTCATGTGAACGGTGATGACATTGAAGCATGCCTGAGTGTCGTCGAGATGGCTCACGCCTACCGCCAGAACTTTCACAAAGACTTTCTCATCGATCTCTTAGGTTACCGCCGGTGGGGACACAATGAAGGCGACGACCCCGTGGGGACCCAGCCGCTGCTTTATCAAAAGATCCAGTCTCATCCGGTTCCATGGCAGGTCTACGCCCGCCGGTTGCAAGCGGAAGGCATTGTCAGCGAAAAAACTGTCGACGACATTATTCATTCGGTTGAAGAGGATCTGCGGTCAATCTACCAAAAAATGACACGAGGAGAAATTCAGCTGACACCCCGGGACACTTTGCCAGAGGAGCCCGTCAACCCTGTCCCCGCGGCTGTTTCACGCGAGCTGCTCCAAGACATCAACGAAGAACTGTTACGTCGCCCCAAGGGCTTCCAAACGTATCCTAAACTCGATCGAATCCTGGCCAAGCGCAAGGATGCACTCAATACCCCGCGCGGCATTGACTGGGCTCTGGCGGAAAGTCTGGCCATGGGAACCATTCTTGCCCAGGGTGTGCCCATTCGCATGACCGGCCAGGATTCTGAACGCGGAACCTTTAGTCAACGTCATCTGATCCTTCACGACGCCAAAACCGGAGAAAAATTTTGTCCGCTCGAAAACATGGCTCACGGCCAAGCATCGTTTATTGTTTCCAACAGCCCCTTGTCCGAGACGGGGGTATTAGGGTTCGAATACGGCTACAGCACGCAGGCCACAGACGCGATGGTGATTTGGGAAGCACAGTTCGGTGACTTTGCCAACGTGGCTCAGGTCCTCTTCGATCAGTTTATTGCTCCTGGACGCGCCAAGTGGATGCAGTCTTCGGGACTCGTCATGCTTTTGCCCCATGGTTACGAGGGACAAGGGCCCGAACACTCCAGTGCTCGTTTGGAACGATTTCTCGAGTTATCAGCCGATGAAAACTGGCGCGTCACGATTCCCACCAGTGCAGCCCAGTACTTTCATCTGTTGCGTTCGCAAGCCGCATGGATAAGGGAGCGCCCACGCCCCTTGGTCGTGTTGACTCCAAAGAGCCTGTTGCGAAATCCTTTGGCCGCATCAGATGCCTCTGAACTCGTACAGGGTCGCTTTCAACCATTGTACATGGTTCCTGTCACGGATCCCGGAAAAGTAACCCGACTGGTTCTGAGCGCCGGAAAAATCGGTTTGGAAATAGCTCAGGCTTTGCAAGACAAAAATCCATCAGCTGAAAATATCGCTTTGGCCCGGCTCGACCAATTATATCCCTTCCCATTTGCTGAACTGGAATCTATGGTGTCATCACTGCCCAATCTGCGTGAGGTCTTCTGGGTTCAGGAGGAACCGCAAAATATGGGGGCATGGACCTATGTTGCCACAACTTTGCAATACAACGTAAATGGCCTACCATTAACGTATGTGGGCAGACAACCACATTCTGCACCGGCAGAGGGTTTTGCCCAAATTCATGCGATTGAGCAGGACCGCATCATCAACGAAGCAATTAGCCGTTAGGGGGACATACATCATGACACAGATTACGGTGCCGGAAGTTGGCGAATCCGTAACTGAAGCCACGGTTGGAGAATGGTTAAAAAAACCGGGGGACTCAGTGAAAGCTGGGGACCCCGTGGTAGAACTGGAAACTGACAAAGTCAATTTGGAAATCACCGCCAACGAAGACGGCACGTTACAGGAAATTTTAAAACAAAGCGGCGAAACTGTCGTTGTAGGCGACGTGCTGGCCATAATGAGCGAAGGATCTGCCCACGACACCACGGGAAGTTCAGAATCGGGAACCCAGGCTCCGCCTCCGGTTTCAAAAACTCCGACCTCAGTGACTAGCGACGATGAAACCATGGGAAGCATTCGGGCGATCCCCAGTGTCAGGCGTTTAGCGGATCAAGAAGGCGTCAGCCTAAATGAAGTGCCCACTCAGCGAAACCGAGGACGCGTAACCCCTGGAGATATGGCAAACTACTTACAACAAGCCCGAAACGTGGCGACAGTGGACAGAACCACTCCGGAATCTCCGGAATCTCCGGAATCTCCGCCTTCGCCCCTCCAACCCGCTGCTACGATTTTACAGCCACCGCAGGACAATGTGGCAATCGCGGCCGAAGAGGGCGGTCAACGGCGCGTCGAGCGCATTCATATGTCCAGGCGACGATTGACTATTGCAAACCGGCTGGTGAATGCCCAACGAACCGCAGCTATGTTGACCACCTTTAACGAAGTGGACATGACAAAAATTCTTGAGATCCGCCAAAGACGACGGGAGAATTTTGAAAAACGCCACGGTATCCGCCTTGGCTTCATGTCTTTCTTCACGAAGGCTTCAATCGCAGCGCTTAAAGCCTTCCCACGGTTGAATGCCGAGATCAACGGTGAAGACATGATTCTCAAGCACTATTACGATGTTGGTATTGCCGTCTCCACAGAAAATGGCCTCGTGGTTCCGGTCGTCCGCAATGCAGATTCCCTGAATTTTGCAGAATTGGAAAAAGCGATAGCGGAATTGGCCGTTAAAGCCCGCGATAATAAATTGTCGATAACCGATCTGCAGGGCGGAACATTCACCATTACAAATGGAGGTATCTTCGGTTCTCTTCTTTCCACACCGATTCTTAACGCGCCGCAGGTCGCTATTTTGGGCATGCATAAAATTGAGGAACGCCCGGTAGCGATCAAAGGAGAAGTAGTCATCCGTCCCATGATGTATCTGGCTTTGTCTTATGACCACCGCATTGTGGATGGGAGTGAGGCTGTGCGCTTCCTTGTCCGAGTCAAAGAGCTTTTGGAAGATCCGGAGTCTTTATTGCTGGAAGGATAGTCCCCGTGCGCCAAACGCGTGAGAGCCCGGCATTCACCGGGCTCTTTTCGGGTGTTCGGAAAACGTGCCACATCCCCTCTTCCCTCGTCTTTTCTTCTGTCACGGATGGCCATACGCCACAATTCATCTCTTCTCGGTCCAAATTTATCAGACAAATTTGGATGATGGCATCAAAACGAGGACGAGGTCTTTTAGACCCCCGTCCAAGACACCATTTGATTCTATTTTTTACTCCCTTTACTGACCCACCGCCTGGCTCGAGTCCGACACATAATCCTGGCTCTGGGTATCGTCCTTCCCGTTGGAGATATGAAGAGAGTTGAAGACGAGACTTAACACGACCACAATGATAATATTGACAATAATCGCCCATATCCCTGCGTAGCCGAGATATACACTGTGACCCAGATGCAAGGGATAAATCGAGGTCTTAAAGGATTCCGCGGCCGCCATGGAAGTGCCGGTTACCATGCCAACCAGCCATCCCAGCAATAAGGCCCAACGGTGGAACCACTTCGTATAGAGGCCAAACATGATCGTAGGCACCGTTTGCAAGATCCAAATACCACCCAGAGTTTGGAAGTAGATAGAGTATTGCAAGGGAATAGCCACGATAAAAACCAAGGCCCCCAGAATCACGATCAAGCCTACGATTTTCGCCACCTGCGCTTCACGATTGGGTCCTTCAGCCGCGGCGAAGTATTCTCGGTAAATATTACGGGTAAACAGATTCGCCGCGGCAATAGCCATAATAGCCGCCGGGACTAGAGCCCCAATGGCAATCGCCCCAAACCCGAATCCCGCGAACCATTCCGGCAGAGTTTTCAAAAATAACAGAGGCACCACCAGGCTAGTGTCTTTGGTGTGAATTCCCGCCGCAATAGCCATATATCCCAAGATAGCGATAAAGGTTAAAGCCAAGGAATACAGCGGCAACAAAGCAGCATTACGCTGGATCGTCTTCCCGCTTTTAGCTCCCAAGCTTCCGGTTACGGCATGTGGATACAGCAGCAAAGCAAAGGCCGAACCAAGTGCCAATGTTGAGAATGCCATGAACAGTTTAGGAGACAAAATCAGAGAGCCTTTGGTTGCAGGCAATTTGGCAGCGGCTACATGGAAGATGTGGCCATATCCCCCGAGTTCGACCGGAATGACAATGCAGGCTACGATAACCGTGATGTAAATAAGAATATCTTTTAAAATAGCCGTTAGAGCCGGGGCTCTTAAACCACTGGTATAGGTGTACGCAGCCAAAATCACAAACGCAATGATCAGGGGAAGGTCCCTCAAAAATCCATGGCCAGCCAACCCCATAGCGGTGAGAACCGCCTGAATTCCCGTCAATTGCAGAGCAATATACGGCATCGTCGCCAGGATACCGGTAATCGCAATGGCGAGAGCCAAGAGTGAACTGTCGAACCGCCCACGGACAAAGTCGGAGGCTGTCACGTAATTCCGTTGCTTTGACACACGCCATAGGCGAGGCATCACAATGTACATGATGGGAAAGACAACAATCGTGTAGGGCACGGCAAAGAAACCGAAGGCGCCGGCTCCATACACTAGGGCTGGCACCGCAATAAACGTATAAGCAGTATATAAATCCCCACCAAGCAAGAACCACGTCACGAAAGTGCCGAACCGTCGTCCCGCCAGTCCCCATTCTTCAATCAAATCCAAGTCCCCCCGGTGCCAGCGGGAAGCGGAAAACCCTAACACCGTTACGATGGCAAAGAGAATCAGAAAAACAATAAATGCCGACCAATGCATGGAAAATCACCCCTTTCGTGGCTTAAATTAACGATTGTCGATAAAATAAACAATGCCGCTTAGGATCGCGACCAGAAAAATCCACAATATAAGGTACCAGTACATAAACGGGAATCCGGCCAAGGTTGGCCGATAGGAACTGTAAAAGGGCGGCCACAGTGTGCCAATAAAAGGAATCAAGAACAGCCAGTACCACCCATTTTTTGTTTTCATAACCACCACCTCCTCTCCTGCGAGTAAACCGCACGAAAATTTTGACACCAAAAACAATTCACGTCAATAAATCTTATTGCATCATTTATAAAAAATTTACAGGTCTTGTGCTCAACGAATAAACGAACCCAGCCAATAAGACACCATACCAGTCAATACGCTTACCGCTAAAGAATTGCTGATCCACGCCACGACAACCGTCACCACGCTGGCCGCCGCGAATTGTTCCCATAAGGTAATCCCAAGATGTTGGTTGACGGGGATCGAGCGGATCCATAAAATTGTGACGATGGCCGGCACAAAATTTTCCACCCATATTTCCGCATAACGAGAGTACTTTTCAAGCCGGGGACCCAGCTTAGTCATGAGAAACCAAGGGCCAACGCGCTCGAGCCACGTTCCCCATGCTGCTAAAACCAGGATCCATACCCACCGGCCATCCGAACTCATAACTTCACCTCTTTAGCCGCGGTGGCCGATTTCCTAAAAAGCCACACCACTTCTCCGCCAGACGCCAGCAATGCCGCCAGCAACACGCCTGACATTCCAAACCCCATAGATGCCAAGAACACGTACAGGGCCAGCACCGTGACCAGAAGTCTCATTCGTTTCCATTGCCATCTCCGCCTTGCCGTAACTGAACCGGTAAGAATATATAAGAACAAGGCGGGCAAGGCAAAACCGAAAGCAGCGGACGCATGAGGAATCCGGTGAAGAAACGTTTGTCCAAACCCGATCCCCAGAGCCGTGCCCCCTATCCATCCTGCATAGGCCAAAATGGCGACGGCTAAAAGATACGTCAAGTCCTCACGGTTCTCTCGTTCCGCAGGACGACAGACCGTCGCAAAGACCTCGTCGGTCAACCCCCACCCTATAGACAAAATTTCTGCTAATGATCGGCGTTTTCGGGAATGTGCCAACGTTAGAGCCGGACCGTAGGCTACGTGCCGAAGATTGACCATCCAAACGGTAACCACACTGGACCAGCCGGGTAAATGCGCTGCCGTTAGACTTAACAAAACAAATTGCGAAGTGCCCGCGTACAGAATCGCCGATACTAGCACAATTTGCCAAGGAGCCCAATGAAATTGCCCGGCCGTCATACCAAATGCCATGGATGGCGGAAGGTATCCGAGAAATATTGGAAATCCGTCATGGAATCCCCGAACCGCATACCTCCATGTGTCTTTGGCTGTGTTGTTCATCGTCGTTAACCCCTAACAAATAAAATAACGTGCCGTCCGCTACTCCATTCCGATGACGACCAATTTCCAGCGACACGGTAATGTTCCGCCATCCTAAGCCCTTCATCTGCGGCCCAATGCATGAGAGTCGCCGCATCCACCCACGCTTCCTCCACAGGCAAACCCGTTGCCGGGAAAGCATTTGCACACTTCACATTCTTTCCGCTCCAGATGTGTAAGTAATTTTCCAGCGTTCGTTGAATAGGATGCCCACAAGGGATAACACGGTGCTCTGGCCATTGGTGCATCTCGAGACTGTAAACATAGAGAAGCCGGCTCCTTTGATATCCCTCCGTGTCGAAATACGGGTCGATTAGATGCGTCACAACAATTATTTTGCCTTCGGGTGTCAATCTTTGGATAGCCTGGTGAAAAAGAGCTCGGCTCCACACCACGTCTTCCAAATACAACCATTTCCAGGTTGCCGGATGGCCGTCCCGAAGAAGAGCCTTCCCATCGTCTGTGCGGTTGATAATCCGCCCTTCACCCTCCATGTGACCGGAAAGTTTCTTGCGAACGGCCTCTTCGCTATCGGTCATGATCCGCCCCAATGGAATAATGTAAAAACGGTAGAATGCGGAATCCGACATTTGATTGAGAAAAGTCCGGTGCGTCACCGACAGATCATTGGCCCGCCAGATTTCCTCACTCAGAGTTACAGGAACTATTCCTTGGAAAATGTTCCTCGCCAGATGTGCTTGGCTCAAAGACCACGCCGCGGGCCAGGAAAGGGAGTCAGGGCTCTGGCTTCCGCTTTCTTGCTCTCCCGGATAGAAAACCAGAACCATGATGTCGCATCCGGCGACACCGCTTTCATAACTGTGACGACCGTCAGCAAAGAATGTGACGACATCTCCGGGCAGCACATATTTGGGAGAGCCGGTCGGGCCAACACCGCAGGCGCCCTTTATTCCCACAACCACCTCAAATACCCCGTGTCCATGCGGCCTGGCCTGTCGTTTGCTATGGGGACTCAAAGTCATGCGATAGCTCTCGACGATGCCAAAATCTCCGACGTTACGGTCAAGCAAGACAGTGCGGGACATACGATCCGCCACCCCAAAAACTTGAGACGCAGGATCCTCTTCGGCATCGCGGGTGATTAACGTGCCAAACGGCACATTAAGCGCCTCAGCGAGCGCCCATAACGTGTCTAGAGTCGGGTTGGTCAATCCGCGCTCCAGTTGTGACAAAGTACCCTTCGCCAGTTCGGCACGGGAAGCCAGATCGCCAACGCTCAAATTCCGGAGCTTCCGCCAGTGGCGCAAATTTTCGGCGACAATCTGTTGCAACGAGTTGGGTTTCATGCGTTCATTATATTGTGACTTTGTTCATTTTACAATTCCCAAGAAATTTTCTGTCTTACCGCAGCAAAGCCTTGCGTTTGTCCACAAAATGGTATTTACTGGTATCATTGGTACTATTTGTTAAGGAGGGCAACATGCATACGCTAACAATTGCGGAAATTGCCGCACGCCTGGACTTACCCGAGAGCACAGTGCGCTACTACCGAGACCGATTTAGTGAGTATGTTCCGATTGTGGGAAAGGGACGTCAGCGCCGATATCCTGATGAAGCGGTGGATGTTTTCCATACAATTGCCGACGGACTCCGCAACGGCCAAACAGCAACAATGGTCGAAGAAACCTTGGGCCGGCTTTATCCTCGAAACGTCGAAACCTCGAAAACCAAACTGGTCCAAGTGGGAGCGGGGTCACCACAACATATGGCCCAGGCCATGGTCCAAGTCCTGTATCAGCAATCCGAGGAGATTCAAGCCATGCGGTTATCCCTGGAACAAATCAAAGACGACATGGACCGTCAACGTGAAGAAAACATCTCAGTAATGGCAGAAGCTTTCGAAAAACTTAAGTCGCACATGGACCACCAGGATATGCAAAATTCCCGCCTGGCCAGGGAGCGTGATCAGTTTATTGTGTCTCAGATGCGGGACATGCTTCAGAAATCGCAGTCCCATTCCCCCGCCAAACCTTGGTGGCAAAAGTGGTTGGGACGCAATTCATCCGAATCGTCGGTTCACGGCTAATATCAAATTCCGAACATACGAAAAAGGGGGCCTTCGCACCTCTTTTTCGTATCCCTCAATGCTCCCCGGTTTTGTGGCTGAGTCAGTTGCCTTTTCTTGGTGTTTGTCCGTCGCGAACGAGTCTTAAGCACGAAGCTGAATATGATCCCTCGTAGGGCTGAATAACAATATGTGTGATGATCCCCATAAAACTTTATATAGAGTAAGCCCTTTAGGGTTGAATAATCGGATACACTCCTCGAGGATTAAACCAAATGCCTGAGAGTTCCCCATTTCATGAGACTAAAGCGTGGAGTGTGGTCTGGATACCACTGTCAAACTGCCGACAATGCAAAGAGCTCCCACAATCTGAACGATTGTCATCCCTTGAGACAAAACAATCAACGCAAACAGGGCCGTCCACACCGGTTCCATGTTAAATGCCAAGGCCGCTTCCGTGGCGGAAATTTTGGTCTGTCCCCACGACTGCAGAAAAACCGCAACGACTGTAGCAACAAGAGCCAAATATCCCACCCAAGCCCAGTCGGCCGTATTCCAGCGAAAAAGGGCAAAATCCGAAACTTGGAATAATACGCCTTGCACGACCACAACAACGGTCATGGCCACCGCAGCACCCAAAGACTCTAATCCCGTTAAATGAATGGATGATATCGTTTGTCCTAAAAATCTCGTACCGATAATTTGTGCGGACAATCCTACCGCGGCACCCAGAGACCAAAAAATCCCGCTACGGAGTTCGTAAGTGAAATGCCCTACGAGAAGCATCACCCCTATCAGACTGAGGACCACACTCATTCCAATCGCTCTAGCCGGCTTTTTTCTTTGAAGAATTGCCAAGCCTAAGGGGGTGAATACGACATATAACGCCGTAATGAAAGCCACATCATCCACCGGTACACTTAGCATTGCCCACCCTTGGGCCAAAATGGACATTCCGAGGATAATCCCTAATCCCAGACCCAGTATCCAGCTTCGCCGGGTGATGCGTGCGCGGTAAAGAACCGGAAGCAACACCAGGCCTCCAATACCAAAGCGCATCCACAGGAGGATTGCCGGAGCGATGGTCGCTTCTCCCTGACGAATGACCACATTGCTATAGCCCCATATCGCCGTGACAAGAACGATGGAGAGCATGCCCCATATCCATTGCCAAGTGACCGATCGTGCGTGGTGCTTAGCGGCCTGTTGGTCACTGATATTGGACATCAAGTACACTGAATTCATGTTGGGCTTCTCTCCTTTAATCCCCGTCCGACTCTCTTGCCAATAAAGGGGCCGACAATCCTCTGGAGCTGAGAATGTCTAGATGCTCTTGCGTGAGATACAATTTGTGTGCTTCAAGAGGTGCTGACCATTCAGAGTACGTTGGCGTAATCCCATAATCCCAACAACCGCCTAATTTTAAAGACAGTTCAGAAAAAAAGTCAAGTGACGGTGACGGATGTAAGGTTCGAGGTCTACGATAATGATTTCGAGGGCTTCCGTCATCCGTTGTCGCACCGCCCGGGAAAGTATCCAACGAGACATTCCCCCACGAACTCACTCTTCTGCGGCACGTACCCTGATCCCTGATATTCTGAAATCTGTTCCAGCTCGCTTCCTCAACCGATTGCATAATAATGCACTTTTATCTATTGTGCATGTTTCGTGCATTAACCAAAAAGTACTCAGCAATTTATCTAAATATGTAATTGTGGAAAAGCCACCATGACATAAAGCAATAATAATTATTCAATACAATCACAAAAGTCCGTATAATTATGGTAAGATAAAGAGGACAAGACAAAGGGATTCCGACACTCGCAATGGCCCATGATTGTTTCCACAGGAGTCTTAGAATCCAGGAGGTGTTATGATGCACGGTCAACTCACAACAATATTTCCAGATTCAGCCACCAAAATCACGGAGACTGATACGGCCTGCACTGCGATTCACGGCATTCTTCAGGGGTCAACAGCAGTGGCTCTTAATCGAACCGCGAAACCCCTGGCATATGGTACGTGACCACTATTCTTCCAACCTTTCTCGCCTCCGGATTTGTTCTCACGTTATTAGAGCCACGTCAATTCTTTCGTACTTCCGCAGCATTCATTTATGGAGTATCCGTCCCCTTTGTGGCAACGATATCTCGGCTCTTCGGGGCTAGTTTAGCACAGGGGGGGTAGCTAACTTGATATGGCGACGCTCGTAGTTACGGTGCTATAGCCGTGGCCGCCAGGACACTCGAGCAAATCATTGACCTCTACGTGCGTATAAGATCCGATTAGATGATTCCTTCTTCGCCTTCCACAGGCTCTCTTCACCCTTACCAATCGATGCAAACTTTTCCACAAGTCTAAGGAGGTGATGTATGATGCAAAAGAAAAAACAGTCTTACCCACAAACGGACGATAAAACCTTGCACCAAACGGGAGCGGTTGAATCTGCTCTGGGTAAAGTCGGGGCGAAGGCAGGCGGTGTCGTAGATACGGTATGGACCACGCCCGGACGGGCGATAAATTCAACGAAAGCTAAAGCACAACAAGTGCGCCTCCGTGTGTCCAGGAAAGCCCGCGATGTGGCGGAGGATCTGTCTGAGCGTCTCGACCCGGATAGACCTCGCACAGAAACCGGACCCGAGGAAGCGACTGACAACTCCACACCCCACTTATAAGGCATGTTGGCGGTGCTCGGTCATGCAAAGGTTCCGTTGCATTACTCCACCGCTGCCTCCAACTCTGGCAAATGCTTCGAACCTCATGGAGCCATTAGAGCATTTCGGCATTCCCCATAGTTCCTTAATTTTCGAATTGTCGGGTGCTAGCGGCTTGAAGCCCGGTGGCGGGGTTTGGTCTCACGAGACACTCACTCGTGCTCTCCCTACGATTGCCTCAGCAGCCCCATTCTTCGTTGGCCAACGATTATTTCGCGGTGTAGTAAGCTGTCTCCCTAAGATGTTCATCATCACACCATCTCATGGTATATAACAGCACGACAAAAAGGCTTTAAGGAACCATCCCCTGAGTCGCCTTCTAGTTCTTCATCAACTGTAACTCTCTGCGATTGCATGGAGCCCTCTGGGCCGGGGAATGGTTGAACCTGAACTGCCTTTAGAGACCGGAGTTGGATTCCGGGGTCGGTGTAGCTAACCAGGACTCAACAAGAACTAGGTTGGCCATACGATAGCACCACGACTAGCCTGAACGAAAAGATACGCGAATCGCTTTAAATGACGGGAGATGTCTCAAGTGCTGATTATTTGGTCGGGGACTCCCTCGTCAAGAAGGCGGGCGGAGATACCGTGACGAATCCATGGATTGGGTCGACGGCATTATGGGGGCCAAACTAACGATGCAGTATCCATCCGTATAACTGATGGACGAAGGAGCAAAGGGTGTATGGTGTTGTCCATTGCGGTGACAGGCAAAAAATAGCCATCAAGATTCGAGGGCGAAAATGATCCACGGCGTTCCCAATACCCCGTCGACGGTTGTTTCCAAATCAATCGGTCAGCACGGCAAAATAACCGACATACCGACGATTGGGGTATTTTTTGAAAGACGCTAGCGGGTCTCACTCCAGCGTTCCGACACCATTGCGTTCATCCGACAAAGCCTGAACTATGCAACATGAGGCTACTGTAACTCGGGTCGAAGAACAACTCTTCTATTCGGTGTCACGGGACTCGACGAACAGTTCCGGGTCCAACGGTGGGTATTGGACTCATCACAAACAAACCACTTTTTCGAGACCTGCCATTGGACTTTACCGTGAAAACAAATCGGGTCGTTCAGTTTCAGAAAGGTTAGGCGTCTTATGATGGCATTACATGCAGAAAAACCTCCGATTTCCGCTGGTCTCGCGAGCTTGGATATTGACCTGATTTTTTGGCATCCCAAGGTTAAAGACATCAAGGCTCTTCAATATTTCTTAGAGACCAATTCTCTGGACGAACGAGCACAAAGCGTGGTATGGCTCAAAAAGTTTACGATGCGGCTCAGTATGTGGAAGGGCCAGTATCTTCATGAGATGAGCCTAGCCGACTGGAATACTGCCATGCAGGCACTAGACCACTTTTTGCGACAGATGAATGAGTATTACCATCCCCGCCGAATCGAATATGATACGCGTGCATTCACCGTAGGATTGGTGAAAAAGGTTCGTCACCGGACCAGGCCGCTCTCGATTCTAACGAGTGAGTCGATAGATAGGAGGCAACCGGCCTGGTGGAATCTCAAGATTTAACGGCGTGTTCAAACAGGATCAAACTTCAAAGGAGATGGCCTCGTGAGTATACTTTGGTTAATCGGAATCGCGATTGTTGTACTATACGCTTTGGTTTCCTTAAAAGTGGTCAAGCAGTGGGATGAGATGCTGGTGTTCACTTTTGGTCAGTACTCGGGAACACGAATTCCAGGAATTCATTTAGTTTGGGCTGGAGTTCAACGGGCAGTCATTGTGGACCGTCGCATTACCACCACGGAATTTCGCACTGAAGGCACTTTATCGAAAGATAAAGTGCCAGTCACCTTGTTAGCGGTGTTGTTTTGGCGGGTCATCGATGTGAAGCGGGCGATGATCGATGTCAAAAACTACCAAGGAACCATTGACTTAGCAGCGCAGACGACTTTGCGTGACATTGTCAGTCGGAGCGACTTGGAACAATTGCTTTCGGATCAACGACGCTTGGACGATGAGATTTTGGCACAACTTCGGGAACGAGCCACGTCGTGGGGCATAGAAGTGCAAAATGTGGAAATTCGTGATCTCGAGATTCCTCCGTCGCTCCAAGACATTCTGAGTCGTAAAGCTCAGGCTCAAGCCGAAAAAGCCGCTCGCAGGATCTATGGTGAAGCTGAAGTGGTCGCCGCAGAGGAATTTGTCAAAGCGGCCAAGCTCTATGAAACCTCCACCGTAGCGTTTCGTTTACGTGGTCTTAACGTGCTATTGGAGGCGGTTAAGTCCGATAAGAACACCCTCTTGTTTTTGCCTACCGAATTGATGGATATGATGCGATCCGGTGATATGGAATCGACCGAAAAAGCTTCGAGATGGGTTGAGAAGCTTGTAAACGCAGATGGTCCACATCCAGTCATGACCATGAAATAGTTCACGAATTTCTGCTGGGGTTCGAACTGATCTAAAAGTGACCATTATGGGAATCCAGTAACTCAGGTGGGACCGTAAAAATAACGTTTATGGGCCATTCATCGAGTCATCGTGGCATACGCCCCGGCATATGAGGAAAATTCATGGGTGAGGCACCCCATGCTGCCGCCGTGCATGCCACGATTTAATAAATGTATTGTTTTGGGTGTTGCGGACCGGAGGGCAGTCATGCCTCATGCAGAGATCTCACAAGCGCTTTCAAATGCCTCCGCAAATGAGAAGATATCCGACACTTCTTTTGGGTTGGCACTTCCCTGGCGGTCTGCTGATATGTTCTGACCACCCTTGGGCGCTTGGCAGTTCGGCCCTAGGTGGCAGGGGACTGAACACCCGATCACGGACATCCATGATGGGCTGTCGTTCTCGCGTCTGCAGGACTCTGTTGAGATGAACAAGGATATGACTTCCCAACATTTGACGCGGACGGACCAGAAACACCTACCATATTAGTGGTCGTTTTTTTTTCATGCTCTACCCCATCGGTATAATATTGTCTCAATAACCTTCCTCGAATTCCTCCGGCGCGTACCCCAGACGTCCGGTTAGACGATCCGATCCTCCTCCATAGCAGTAACTCTTCTCAAAATTTCAATATTTTCTCACGGCGAGTAAAATCCGATCTCAACTTTCGCAGGGAGAAGTTCCCAAGAAACGCGATAATGACGCCAATTTTTGAGTTTTTTCATCCAAGCTTGCCAACAAAAAGCGCCCCATTTCTGGTGTAATTATAGTATCCCCACCAAAATTATCTACAGAAAGAGGCAATTATGTGATACCACAAAATCACCCCGATGCAAGACTCTCTCACTTCCTCCAGACTTTCGGATTTACGCGCATTCTGCGGGCGGCGGGAATCCACAAGCAGGCGGTCGGGATATCCCCGGTCGTCATCATCCAATTTCTGTTGGGTCTCATTTTCACGCAACGAAATTTTTGGCGCTGGTTGGCAACACGGAAACCGCAAGAAATCCCCTTTGGGAAAGATATCCCCTACCACTTCTTGAATGACCCGCTGTGGAATTGGCGGGAGGTGCTGAGTCGGGTCGGTCACCTACGTAAGCTATCCAACGGATCCGAGCATTGACACGCCATGAAGCGGTATTCGCATTGGAATGATAACCTGTATGACCGCTGGCGCAGCCGGGTCGTGGAACTTATGGGGCCGGTTTTTCGACCACGCGGCGCAGCGGATGCGCCGGGGATTCCGCTGGCTGATGCTGGTGTGGACGGATGGGCAGACCGTCATCCTGGCAGATTTTGCATTATTGACCACACACAAGGCGAAAAATCGCCAGCCCGCGCGAATGGGGACGCCCCCAAAGAGTCCCGGCTCCCTCCGCTATGAGTGGAAGGGGCAGTGCCGGACCTTGGCCCAAATCTACCATGCCTTGCGGAGTACGTGGAGCCGCCATGATTTGCGAGGGTCCGTTGTCTTGCAGGTGCGAAAGTTGAGTCCGATATACCCACTACCAGGGACCACTACCAGGGAATAGATCACCCGAGCCGCTTTTTTGTAAGGTGCACAGGTTCCCCGGTGGACTTGCACAAATCCGCAAATTCGTGCCAATTCTGCTGTAGTCGTAAAAATTGGCTCTTGCCTCGCCATCTCCCGTCTCAATTCCGCTCTTTCCCTTGCCCCACGAGGTTTTCCATCACTTCACCCTCAAGTTCTTCCATCTTCTGCCGTTGAATTCGATCTTCCCGGGACCAGGTTTTGTCTCACCCGTTGTTCTCCGTAATTTTTCCAGAATCATCGATTTTGCGTAAAAGGAAGTATTTCCCTGCGGGAAAGTGAAAACCAGGGCTTGAAGGGCAAAGAGGAGCAGATTTGTTTGGGTATTTTTTTCTCATTTTTGAGCGGTCATGATCGAGAAATCCTTGATATGTCGGGATTTGTCGCGTCTTGTTCTCTTCCAAACTTTTGCTCCGGGTTTCCCCCGCCCATCGCTCTTAAGCATCAAAAACACGGGAGAATCCATGCTTTTGACCCGAATCCACCCGTGCTGTAGGGAACAACTTATTGTGCTCAGAGTAGAATTGATTTTGCTGGAGAGGAAATTGATTTTGTAAACACACACGGCCGTGTTTGAGGAAACCAATTATCTTTTCTGACACCCCTAAAAACAGGCGATTTTTGTTGTGTACGCGAGGGACAGAGAAAAATAATTACTTATCCTGGTCCGATTTTTTGTATCATCCCCCTACGCCTGAGAACAAATAATTGTCTAAACTGGGGAGCCTATCGTCAACAAAATAATGACTCCGTGTGAGGATCCCGCATCACCACACAGCCTCCAGACTTAAGTCAATCAGTTGTCTTCATATGGATTATCATGCTACAAATGGACACGGTATGACTTGACTCCGCCGGTGGCACACATGGGAGAATAGTGATACAAGAAGTGGGAGGTGATACGTCGATGACTATGTCGCGCGTTGGTCAAAAGGGCCAGGTCGTTCTACCGAAGGAACTTCGCGATGTAATCGGGATTCTTCCAGGTGACCGGGTCGTATTTGACATCCAAGATGGAAAGATAGTCCTGACTCCCGTGCCTACCCGCACCACGTCCGATCTCCTTGGTATTCTTCGGATGCCCAAGTCGATGTATGTAAAGGAGGCGCGTCAGGACTATCAGAACCACTTGATCGACAAGCTAAAGGAAGGTCAACCTGATGCGTGAGGAGGCTCGCCGTGCCCATGTTGACGCTAATGTGATCCTGCGCCGTCTCTTAGGCGAACCTGAGGACCATGCCCTCTCTTCAAAGGCGATATTCGACCGGGCGTCGCGAGCAGAACTAACCGCGGTAATCCATCCGGTCGTATGCGCCGAAGTGATTTACGTTCTCACGTCGCCTAGGCTGGCAGCCTATCCACGGCGACAGGTCACAGACGTCCTACGTGGTTTTTTGCATTGGAGGGTGTAGAGGTTGTAGACCTCGACGTGGTACTTAAAGCGCTCCAAAAATTTGAGGAAACAAATCTCGACTGGGTGGACTGTCTTCTGCTCGCATATTCGCCGGAAATCCCCGTCTACACCTTCGACCAAGCCATGGTGGCTGCAGGAGGAGTTC